>NZ_JACHYY010000001.1:0-998366 GCF_014193155.1 Rhizobium sp. BK098
CCAATCCCTTGACCAAAGCCTGATCAGAAAACCATATTTAAACGTGGCTCACTTCTCGGTGGAAAAACCGGCTCTGTTCCGCGTGAAAACCAACATTGAAGTCCAGATCGCCGGTCAAAAGAAAGCCGCTGTCCATGTTGCGTCGGAAGGCATGGGTAAGCATGTCAACCGCAATAAGAACGTCGACTTTCTTCTGTTCGTTCCCTTTCTTCTTTCGATAACGCGCATCGCCGGTGTAAACATGCAAGCCATTGACGCGTGAAGCCGCCGACAGCTCTTCATTGATAAAGCTAGATCGTCCGGCGTAGTCCTCGTCGGTCTCACCATGCAGTCTTACGGGTACCGCGTCGTATAGAAAGACCTTCGTATAATCACCTCGGAGACGCTTGTAATCGATCTCGAATTTTTGGCCGCTGAATAGCCTTTGAGCGGTCTGCTCTAAGTGCGCTCGCAACGAGCCGGCATCGACGAAAAAATAGGTTACCTGATGTTTCACATTGGCCGTTGAAAAGGACATATTGGGAATCCGTCATCTTAGCTTGCTGCGAGATACGCTATCCTTCTTATAATAAGTTGAGGCCTTGAAGGTAAATCCACCGATAGGTCATGGGCAAACCTCGGGCGAGGAGCGGAAAATCTGTAAGCGCCGACGTCATAGGCATTTCGCAAGGTCTGCCGGTGGTTTTCCCTCCAGGGCAAACCTCAAATTGGTTTTGGTGCGCCGTAGATGTTCGAAATCGGATTGTCGCCCACTCGGACGGGCCGAGGCTACTCTTAGGGTTTTCAATGATTTGAATGTCTATAAGACGATTTTAAAGCGGATTTGAGGGCGGTGCTGAAATTTCGCGTTTCCGGCGCGCTACCGGCGCTATTTTCGGCTTTTTGCTGCCGCGCGCTGTCAAATCTTACCTCGCGCGATTTTCCCGCACATACGGCGAAAGCCCTTGTTTTTCTGAGCTTTATCAATCAATCCCGCATATTCCCGGTTAATCCCGAATATTCCGGTTACTGGTGGCGGACAACAATCATGCAGCTGTTGGCCGATTGCATCGAGCCGATCGATGGTTTCCTGGTTCATAGCCGTCTCCTTCACAGGTCAATTCGGCAGGGGTGCATATGCCAATGCATGGTGCGGCTTATTTGTTCCGGGCGAACCTTATCGACGCGCGGTAACTGTAACCGGTATACCGCCCAACTTTGACGGGGAGCTATTTCGGATATTCATCCGGACGCCCATAGGAGTTGTGGGCGAGAGTGCCCTCACGCAAACTCGACGCCCATGCTGTTGATTTTGCGCCAGCGTACTGCACATGCCATCAATCTCTCGTCCGAAAGTTGCAGGTCGAAGGTGTTGGGTGCTGCGAGAGGATTTTCGATTTGGATCAGGGCGCCGGTATCGGACAAGTTTCGCACGAGGCAATCGAAGACCGAATGTCCATCGTTGAAGATAATTTTTGCGCCGAGAAGCGTTCGCTTTCGGGTCGCTACCCGGCCTTCGGGTGAGAATGCCGTCATGGGATTGGCTCCTTGACTTTTGTTTTTGCTAATATGGCATGTTCTAATATCCAAGAGATTAAAGAGAACCCGCAAATTGAGCACTTTCCACTTACTAGGGTGGTCGGGAGGCTAGTCCAAGTGTTGGGTGAATGCCCGTCGGTCGGAGCTTGGCGCAGCCGGAATGCATTGGCACTTCCCCATTCCCGAGAGGCCATCCTTCGGCACGCTTTCCGTTGAAAATATCTCGGCAGAGCCGGATGGACGACGTCGCCGGCGAACAACCCGCCGTCATTTGCGTTGTATTTTCAAATGGCCCATGGAAATCCACGCGACATATCTTGCAAGACGAAACCTGCTCTGGCACCGTGCTGCCATAGGGGATCGGGATTTTCAATGAAACTGTTTTTGGCGGCGGCCACCATGCTGGTGGGCGCCAGTTCCGCGATGGCGGCAGACGATGCCGTGAACAATGCGTTCCGGGTCTGCAAGATGATCGACAATACCGGCTTGTTTACAGCGCCGTGCCAGGTGTCCAGCCGCAGGTACGCCGTCATGGTGACAATAGATCTGCCGAGCGCCGACGCCAGAAAGGCCTGCGCGCAGATTACCGGCGTGGTTTCGTCAAAGGGGCTCCATTTCCCTGGAGGAGAATGGACCGTGCAGATCAAGTCACCCACCAGCGGCGACAAATCCATCGCATTTTGCAGATTGCCGAAATAGAGCAACTCCAGGAAAACTGATTAAAGGTTTTCCGTCCGGAACCGCGAAAAAACAAAGAGATAGAGTGTTCTCGCGATTCAAGAAAAAGCGGAGGGGCTCTAACGTCGTCAGGCCGAGGCGTTCAGTTCCTCTTCGGCATAGGTAAGCTGCAGTTCAATCTGCACCGCATGCATGAAGAGGCCTGCTTGCCGCGAGATTTCGCCGTCTTCCACTCCCTGTTCGCGCAAGGCGTTGGCAAAGATTGCCATTTCCGAACGCCAGAAGCGGTTTGCCGCTTCGCCATTTAGCTGCTGAAGGGCTGCGGCACACCGCCTGACATCACTGGTACGCCTGTCGGCCGGGAATGGTAGAAGCGACATATTCTCTCCGTCTTTGGCAGGGCGAATCGCCTGCCTCTGTTGGCAAGATCGCCGGCACTCGTTCACAAAAAGTGAATAATGTCAGAGAGATCCCGCATGCCGCGGGAAGGGCGGGATGATTTCATTGCATGACGGATATGCCAGCCTCCCGTGCAGCCTTGATCAAGGCCTCCCTTACGGCTTCGGCTGGGACGGCACCAAGCATCGCTTCGAGGCAGATCCGCACTGCCGCGACATATTCCTCGCCATTTTCCACCGGCCAATATTCCAGCAGCAACTCCGCCGCCTGATGCACTGAATTGATACGGCGGGTTCCGCCGTTCTCTCCCATGACAAGCGTGATAGCCGGAAATGGGCGTAAAGTGTTTCGTTTCAAAACGTATTACCTCCGAAACATTCATGCTTCGGTAAGACTGCAAGAAGCGTTCCGGACCGTAAGTCTTGCCCGACGCCTTCGCATTTGGGCCGCCATCAAAGCTCCGCGAAAACCGCGAGGATCTGACAGCGGTTTGAGAATGGATTGAACGTCGCGAGAGCTCTAATCCAATACGTTCGCTTCCACGCAGGCTGCGATGAACATCTTCCTGGCTTTATCACTCAGCAGGGGATCGATATCGGCTTGGAGGCAGAGGCTTCGGGCGGAATCATATTTTTCGCCTCTGATGGCCGGCCAACGGAAAAGAAGGTGATTGTGGGCTTCCCTAGGGCTTCGGACGGCCTCGGGCATTCCATAGCCGATGCGCAAATAGACTGGCTCGTGCCAGCGGCCATCGCCGGCACTAAAAATACTGGTCATTTCGATGATGCTCCGAAATTGCATCCCCCAACTCCTGCCGGGGCAAAAAGTTTCGCAATATCCGGAAAATTAGTCATTCTGCGCGGGAAAGCGGTCCGATCATACGGCAATAACCGGGAGGACGGTCATCCGCGACAGTGCCGCGATTGGTGCGCCCAGTCGCGCCGGCTGGTTCGCTGAACCATTCCATAACGAGACATGCGGCATGTCCCGTCCCCGAATGGATGAAAGAGGGCGATCGTTTTTACTGAACGACCGGCATTTCCAGAGGGACGCCAGCCTCGGATGCCGCGGCGACAAAGCTGTTGCGGGCCTCCAGTGATTGTCCCTGACCTCTTTCGACGTCGGCACAGATTTGCAGTGCCATCATGAACGCCCTGCCCTCCGCGACGGGCCATGCGTTCAGCAGCATGTTCAGTGCTTCTTTCGTGTTTGCGACCGTATAGACTTTTCCGGTACGCTTGCAGATGACCATGATGGGATTATTCCAGTCTTTATTATTCATGGCACGGGGCTCCGATCCGACGCGGCCGCAATTAACGCTACGGTGCGTGAAATCTCAAGTTAATTTCAAGACCATATCTGGAGCAGTCCGGAATTGTTTCAATCGCCGGGAAATCAATTCGAGTGCCAGCGTGATCAACTTTCGAACCGTAACTTTCGATAGGGTGTTTTTCACAGAAAATCATCGCACGGAGATTACATGCGCGGGGCAATGAGGTCATAAAAGACTTGTCGCGCGGCATGAGCGGGAGAGGATGATGGGAAGCTTTGCGGAGATCAGGGAGCGCGCCGAGAAGCGCAAGGGCGGCGCCGATGGACTGAGGGCGCTGATGCCCAGAATGCCGAACCATGAAGCGCTGCGTACGCTGCCCGACGATCGGATATTGTCGGAAATGACGCGCTACATCTTCTATGCGGGTTTCGTGCGCAACGTCATCGATTCGAAATGGACGGGCTTCGAAGCCGCTTTCTCCGGCTTCGATCCCGCCTTCCTCAATCTCGCACCGGACGATTACTGGCATGATCTGACCTCCGATGTCCGGGTCATCCGCAATGGCGCCAAAATCATGTCGGTCAGGGCCAATGCGCAGTTTGTCCGCCGGCTTGCCGACGAGCATGGCAGCGCCGGCCGCTTCTTCGCCGATTGGCCGATGGACGATCAGATCGGCCTGCTGGCTGTTCTGGACAAGCAGGGCAACCGGCTCGGCGGTATGACCGGACAATATCTGCTGCGCGCAATCGGTCGCGACAGCTTCGTCATGAGCCATGACGTTCTCGTCTGCCTGCGGCTTGCAGGCGTGCCCGTTTCGGAAAGCAAGCCCACCAAGAAGGATCTGCGGCTGATCCAGGATCAGTTCAATGCCTGGCACGCGGAGACGGGCCTGCCGCTCACCCATCTCTCGCGCATTTGCGCCTTCTCTGTCGGAATGCCAGGGGAGGAGGACGAGGCCTGATTGATCTCATCCATCGAATGATATTGGATCGCCTCGGGATACAGGAGGAGCAGAATGACGACCGACAGCAGACCCTTGGCCATCAGCGCGCCGGAGCCGCGTTCGCTTGCGCTTATCTTCACCAAGGATGCGATGTCGCTCCTTCATTCGAAATATCGCATCGTCGAAGTGGATGCGGATGATATCGGCGGGTTGGGTGACGATGTGCTCGGCGAGGCGCGCTATATCATCGGCCAGCCGCCCTTATCGAAGGAGACGCTCGACCGCATGACGCAGCTGCGCTGCATTCTGAATGTCGAGAGCAACCTCATCAACAATATGCCCTATGAAGTGCTCTTTGAACGCGGCATCCATGTCGTCACCACAGGTCTCGTCTTTGCCGAACCGGTTGCCGAAATCGGCCTTGGGTTTGCGCTAAGCCTGGCGCGCGGCATCGCCGATGCCGATCTTGATTTCCGCGAGGGCAGGGAGCTTTGGGGCGGCGATGGCAATGCCAGCGCCCGGCTGCTTTCGGGCAGCGATATCGGTATCGTCGGTTTCGGCGATCTCGGTAAGGCGCTGAACCGGGTTCTCTCCGGCTTCCGTGCCAATATCAGGGTGTTCGATCCCTGGATGCCGCCATCGATCCTGAGAGAGCATGGCGTGCAGCCCGCCAGGCTGGACGAGGTGCTGTCCGCCAGCGATTTCGTCTTCGTTGTTGCCTCCGTCACCAGCGAGAACAAGGGTTTTCTCGGCGCTGAGGCTTTCGCGAGGATGCGCAAGGGTGCAGCCTTCATCCTGCTCAGCCGGGCCGATGTCGTCGATTTCGATGCGCTGATGGCGGCGGTCGCATCCGGCCATATCGTGGCCGCGAGCGACGTCTATCCTGAGGAGCCGCTCGGCCTCGATCACCCCGTGCGCAAGCTCAAGGGCTTTCTGCGCTCGGCCCATCGTGCCGGCGCGCTCAACAGCGCCTTCAAGAAAATGGGCGACATGGTGCTGGAGGATATGGATCTGATGGATCGCGGCCTGCCGCCGATGCGCTGCAAGCGGGCCGAACGGGAAACGGTGTCGCGCATGCGTTCAAAGCCGGTGACGCGCAACTGACGGTGGTCGCACGAGGCATGAAACGGCAGGTGCATTTCCGAGTCGACTCATCTATCTCTCCCCCATAGCGTGCAGGTGGGGATATCGATGGCAAACCGGGAAATCGACATAGCATCCGTGGCGAACAAGGGTCGCGTTACGGCATTCATCGGCATCATCGCCGTGATAGCCGTGCTGATGCTCGTCTTCAGTTCGTGGTACACGATTGATCAGGGCGAGCGCGGCGTCATCCTGCGCACCGGTGCCATGGTCGGCACGGCGGAACCGGGCTTGCATTTCAAGTTGCCCTGGATCGAGACCGTCGTCAAAATCCCGGTGACCCAGCAGGTCACCTATTGGACCTGCCAGAACGGCTCGAACTGTCAGGCCAACGAGCATCAACAGATGCAGGCCTATTCGCAGGATCAGCAGCCGGCGGATATGCGCGTCACCATCTCCTGGCATGTGCCGGCGGATGCCGTGGAACATGTCTATTCGGAGTTCGGTTCGCTCGGCAATCTGGAATCACGGCTGATCGCACGGCGGGCTCCTCAGGATGTAAAGACCGTATTCGGCAAATTCACCGCCGCCTCCGTCATCCAGAACCGGGCGCAGTTCAACACCGACGTCCAGGCGGCGATCGAGGCAGGCATTCAGGGTCCGGTACAGATCGACAGCGTGCAAGTCGAGAATATCGATTTTTCGGATGCCTATGAGAACAGCATCGAGCAGCGCATGCTGGCGGAAGTCGAGGTGCAGAAGCTGCGGCAGAATGCGGAGCGCGAGAAGGTGCAGGCGCAGATCACCGTAACACAGGCCCAGGCCGCAGCGGACGCCCGTCGCGCCGATGCGCAGGCCCAGGCCGACGCCGTGAAGCTGCAGGCGGAAGCCGAGGCCGAAGCGATCCAGCTCCGCGGCGACGCCGAAGCGAAGGCAATCAAGGCCCGGGGCGATGCATTGCGCGACAATCCGAACCTGATTTTCCTCACCCAGGCGGAAAAGTGGAATGGTCAATTGCCAACCACCATGCTGCCAAACGCTTCGGTGCCGATGCTTAATCTCGATCAGCGCCAGAGCCCCGCCACGTCGGCGGAGCATGAATAGCATCGATTGCGCGTGATCAGGGAGCCGAGCTAGCGGCGGTCGAGCCGGTTGGCTAAGCGATCACCCAGCCATTGCATGCCGCAGACCAGAATGATCAGCACGATGACGACGGCGATCATGACGCCGGTTTCGAAGCGCTGATAGCCGTAGCGGATCGCAAGGTCGCCGAGGCCGCCGCCGCCGATGGTACCCGCCATTGCCGAAGCCCCGATCAGAGTCACCAGCGTCACCGTGAAGCCGGCGACGATGCCGGGCATGGCCTCGGGTACCAGTACTTCGCGGATGATCGTCCAGCGATTGCCGCCCATGGCGCGCACCGCATCGATCAAGCCGCGATCAACTTCACGCAGCGAGACCTCGGCGATACGGGCATAATAAGGGATCGCGGCGATGGTCAGCGGCACGATCGCCGCCGTCGTGCCGAGCGCCGTGCCGACGATCAGCCGTGTCAGCGGGATGAGGGCAATCAGCAGGATGACGAAAGGCACGGCGCGGAAGCCGTTGACGAGCGCGGCAAGGACGCTGTTGATCGCAGGCTGCTCGGCAATGCCGCCGCGACCGGTGACGACGAGGGCGAGGCCGAGCGGCAGGCCGATGACCAGGGAAAGGAGGCCGGACGCAGCCGTCATCCAAATCGTCTCCCAGAAGGAGCGCCAAAGCAGGCCGAGGATCACATCAGTTGTCATAGCCTAAAACCTCCACCCGGGCGGAGCGGGCTTTCAGAAAATCGCTGACCTGCGCCGGCAGATCCGGATCGCGCGTCGGGACGGCGACGAAGAAACGGGCAACGGGTTGGTTCTGGATGTGGTCGATGCCACCGTGAACCAGGCGAAAAGAGCGCGGCAGGGCAGCCGAGAGTTCTGCAAACAGTGCCCCTTGCGCGGCCGGACCGGCAAGATCGACGCTGAGGATCGCTTCGACGCCTGACGTCGGCGACAGGCGGGCGGCGATGTGCTCGGGAAGCTGCGGGCGGATGCCGCCGAGCAGGCTTGCCGTGATCTCCGTTTCGGGGTTGGCGAAGACCGTCCATACGGAGCCTTCCTCGACGATCCGTCCGGCATCGATGACCGCGACTCGGTCTGCGATCGAGCGCACCACTTCCATCTCGTGGGTGATGAGTAGGATCGTCAGGCCGAGCTTGCGATTGATATCCTTCAGCAGTGCGAGGATCGACCGCGTCGTTTCCGGATCGAGCGCCGACGTTGCTTCGTCCGACAGCAGAAGCGCCGGGCGGGCAGCTAGTGCGCGGGCAATACCGACACGCTGTTTCTGGCCGCCGGAGAGGGCGGCGGGATAGGCTTTTGCCTTATCGGCGAGGCCGACAAGATCAAGCAGCTCGCGCGCCCGTTGCAGCCGTTCGGCCTTGGCCACCCCCTCGATCTTCAGCGGTAGGGCGATGTTTTCCTCGACGGTCTTTGTGGACAACAGATTGAAATGCTGGAAGACCATGCCGATGCGGCGACGCAGCGGCTGCAGTTCCTTTTCCGAGAGGCGTGCGATGTCGCGGCCCTCGATATGGATCTCGCCGCTATCGGCGCGCTCCAGCCCGTTCAGGCAGCGGATCAGTGTCGATTTGCCGGCGCCGCTGCGGCCGATGATGCCGACGATCTCGCCACGGCGCGCGGTCAGTGAAATTCCATCAAGCGCAGGCGTCGTGCCGAACCGGCGGCGGACATCGACCAGGCGGACGATTTCGTCGCCCACCGCTCGTTCGGGCGGCGCCTGTCCGTCGATTGATGTGGCCGGGATGAAGGAATTCATGTCTGCTTCCCAATCTTCTTTTTGCGTTCGGCGCGGGTTGAGCGTGGCTTTAAACATCAAAGGCGGCCCGGGCAAGATACCCCGGCCGCCTCGCCGCTCAGCGCGGTCCCCGCGCCGTCCTGACATCAATAGGCGCTGATGCCCGTTCCCTTGTAAACCTTGTCGAACTCTGCCTTGACGGCGTCATTCTGGTAAGCCGCAACCAGCGTCTTAACCCAGGCCTCGTTCTCGCTGCCCTGCTTAACGGCGATAAAGTTGCGGTAGGGGTTGCCGTCGATCGGCTCCTGCGCAATGCGATCCTTCGGGGTCAGGCCGCTCTTCAGCGCCCAGTCGGTGTTGACGACGGCTGCGTCCAGGTCGTCGATCGAGCGGCCGACGATGCCGGCGTCCAGTTCCTTGATCTCGACGTTCTTGGGGTTTTCAACGATGTCGGCGGTTGTGGCGAGAATGCCGGTGCCATCCTTGAGCTTGATCACGCCTTCGTTCTGCAGCACACGCAGTGCACGGCCCTCGTTGGACGGATCGTTCGGTACGCCGATGACCGCACCCTTCGGAAGCTCTGCCACGGTCTTGTATTTCTTGGTGTAGAGGCCGATCGGCCAGACGCCGGTATAGCCGACGCTGACGATGTGGTAGCCGTGCTGCTTGATCTGATTGTCGAGGTAAGGCTTGTGCTGGAAAGCGTTGGCATCGATTTCGCCGCGCTCGAGGGCTTCGTTCGGCTGGGTGTAGTCGTTGAAGACGACCGTCTCGATCTTCAATCCTTTCTTGGCGGCTTCAGCAGTCACGACACGCCAGACATCTTCGTCTTCACCGCTGATGATGCCGACCTTGATTGTCTTGTCTGCCGCCAAAGATGGCGTAGAAGTCGCCGTCCAGCCGAAAACGGCGACAGCAGAGGCGAGGATGGCAGCAAGGCCGGCGCGGCGGGAAAGGCGCAGCGCGTCGAAACCTCTAGAGAGCTTTTCAGTCATGGGAAATCCTGTTCCTGATGATCGAGACCAATATCTCGTTGACGGCTTAATCATCTCAGACGCGTGTTCGCGCTGCCAAGCAGGATCATGCGTTGTGCGCCGCACTTCTGAAAAACTCTTTTCAGTGCGGTGCAAAGCGCAAACTAATTTTCTATAAATATTGTAGATTATTTATGCGGCAAATGAGATTTTGCCTGAAAAATGTGCAGATTAACGATGGATCGGGTCCTTCCAGAGGACTTCTTCCGGTTTTTCCACCGGTTCGATATCCAGATTGACAACGACCGGTTCCTGCCCGGATCGAACGAGAACACATTCCAGCGTTTCATCGCGGCTGGCATTGATTTCCTGATGCGGCACGTAGGGCGGCACGAAGATGAAATCGCCGGGGCCGGCTTCGGCGACGAATTCGAGGTTGTCACCCCAGCGCATCCGGGCCTTGCCCTTAACGACGTAGATGATGCTTTCGAGGTCGCCGTGATGGTGAGCGCCGGTCTTGGCATTGGCGTGGATCGTCACGGTTCCCGCCCAGATCTTTTCAGCGCCGGCGCGCGCATGATTGATCGCGGTCGCGCGGTTCATGCCGGGGGTTTGTGCGGTATTCGGATCCAGCGCATTGCCGGGAATGATCTTGATGCCGTGTTCGCGCCAATCGATGGGCTGAGGGTCGTGATCGTGCCCGTCGTGATGCTGATGTTCATGATCGCCGCACATGGCGTTCCCTTTGCTCTTGGGAGAGAGATTCGCGCGCCTTTCCTCGGCACCCGGTAATTTCATACTACGCGAAGTCATTCAAAAATAAAGAGAATTGCAGAAAATTCTTAAAGAGGCTTTTCAAGTCGAGATTAATCTATAGACTTGATCAAGTTAAATGACCGGTGGGAACATTTCGTGTGTGTCCCGCGTTGCGCCGGTCACGAGATGGTTTGCCGCGCCACGCCCCGTTCTTCCGGCGCGCCAAGCTGACGAAGCAGCGCTTGGGTCTCGGAGGAGAGACCATCCAATTTCATACATGCGCCGGACTTCCAATTGAAAGGAGACAGACATGTCGAATGCCTTGCCGCCCCTTCATGAGGGTCATGCACCCATCACCCTTCAGCAGCTCTTCCGCGAAGCGCTCTATGCCTTCGAGGAATGGGACAGCGAAGTAACCGAACCGATCGTGACGTTCGAAGGACGCATCCATCCCATCAGCGTTGTGTTCGAAGCGATGCGCGAATGCACAGACATTGTGCCCAACAACATTGTCTCGGCCGTAACCGAGCGGCTAACCAAGCCCTGGGAGGGCGAAGGCCCGCTTGACACGATGACCTTTTCGACGGCTGCCCGCGTGATGGGCGTTCTCGTTCGCAAAAGGCTGCTCGCCGTGAATAACGGACTCAACGTTGCCGCCCTTGCTGCAGACGCTCAGACGACGGAAAAATCCGATCGCTGAAAAGCGAAAGACCGTTTAAGGAAGGCCCGCCGGCACGCCCGCGGGCCTTCTGCATTTTCAGCGTTTGCGGACATCGAATTCCGGATCGACAGGGATCTGCATCGCCGTGACCAGATGGTTCGTTTGTCCGGCAAGGCCGATCACCGCCAGCAGCTCCGCATGCTGGGCATCGGTCATCCCTTTCGCCTTCGCGGCAGCCGTATGGGAATGGATGCAATAGCTGCAGCCATTGGCAGTGGAGACGGCAATGTAGATCATCTCGCGCACCAGCGGATCGAGCGCGCCTTCCGTCATCATGACAGCTTTCAGCCCTTCCCAGGTGCGCTTCAGCAGTGCCGGGTCGTTCGCCAGGCCGCGCCAGAAATTATTGACGAAATCGGATTTTCTCACTGCGCGAATATCGTCGAACACCGCCTTCACGGCCGGGATCGCCTCTGCCTCCGCATCATCGAGCAATTTAACCGTTGCCATTCCCTGCATCTCCTTCAGCAAATCCATTTGGGTCGGACAATAGCGCATTTTGTGGCGCTGGCGGCAGCATAGAGCCCGAATTCATGCTGTCTTTTCGATTGCAAAAATCATGCATATGTGAAAAAACTATTCACATAAGAAAATAAGGGCTCTCTGCAGAAACGACGGCAGGGTTAGGAGGAGAGGCGCTTTGAGGACGCATCCGCCTATCCGCATCGAGAGGTGATTGCTGAAATTCGAATATGCAGCTCGCATAATGTGGCCCTCTGGGAGGAGTTCGACCTCGGGTTAGAGGTTGAGAGGTCGCGATGGATTTAGAAGGAGTTTTCCAATGACGCGCATCACCAATCTTCGCGTTTTCGATTTGCGCTTCCCGACATCGCAGAGCCTCGATGGTTCGGACGCGATGAATCCGGATCCGGATTATTCGGCAGCTTATGTCATCCTCGACACCGACAAGCCGGGCCTTGCCGGCCACGGCCTGACCTTCACCATCGGCCGCGGCAATGACATCTGCTGCATGGCAATCGAGGCGATGCGGCATCTGGTCGTCGGCACCGAACTTGCGACGGTTCTGGAAAACCCCGGCAAATACTGGCGGCATCTGACCAGCGACAGCCAGCTGCGCTGGATCGGCCCGGAGAAGGGGGCGATGCATCTGGCAACCGGCGCTGTCGTCAATGCCGTCTGGGATCTGCTCGCGAAGGAGGCCGGCAAGCCGGTCTGGCGGCTGGTTTCGGAGATGAATGCCGAACAGATCGCCGATATCGTCGACTATCGTTACCTGACCGATGTGCTGACCCGCGACGAGGCCGTTGCCATCCTGAAGAAGGCGGAAGCCGGCAAGGCCGCCCGCATCGCCACGCTCGAGCGCGAGGGCTACGCCTGCTACACGACATCAGCCGGCTGGCTCGGTTACGACGATGCCAAGCTGCGCCGCCTGTGCCAGGAGGCGATCGATGCCGGCTTCAACCATGTGAAGATGAAGGTCGGCCGTGATCTCGAAGACGATATTCGCCGTCTCACCATTGCCCGCGAGGTGATCGGCCCCGATCGTTACCTGATGATCGACGCCAACCAGGTCTGGGAAGTCAATCAGGCGATCGACTGGGTGAAGAAGCTCGCCTTCGCCAAGCCCTTCTTCATCGAAGAACCCACAAGCCCGGATGACGTTGCCGGACACCGCAAGATTCGTGAAGCCATTGGTCCGGTAAAGGTCGCGACAGGCGAGATGTGCCAGAACCGCATCATGTTCAAGCAGTTCATCGCCGAGGGCGCGATCGACATCGTGCAGATCGATTCCTGCCGCATGGGCGGTCTCAACGAAGTGCTGGCGGTGCTGCTGATCGCCGCCAAGTATGGGTTGCCGGTCTGGCCGCATGCCGGCGGCGTCGGCCTTTGCGAATATGTGCAGCATCTGTCGATGATCGACTATATCGCCGTATCCGGCACCAAGGACGGCCGCGTCATCGAATATGTCGATCACCTGCACGAGCATTTCATCGACCCCTGCATCATCCGCGACGCCGCCTACATGCCGCCGGGCTTGCCGGGCTTCTCGATCGAGATGAAGCCGGAATCGATCGCGGAATATACGTTCGGGGGTTGAGCCCCAACTGTATTCGTCAACGCAAAAGCCCGCCAGATCGCGGGCTTTTGTCTTTCTGCTCAAGAGGTCGGTTTCAGGCGGACTTGTTGAGCCACTCTTGAATGACCGGCACATCGGCATCGTCAAACTCATGACCGGCGGGAACGGTTGCAAGTTCGACCTTTGCGTCGCCATCGCGCAGGCGTTCGGCCAATGGCTGAGCGTATGGGCCATACAGATCCTTCTCGCCGGCGACCACCAGCACATTGGCATCCGACATATCAGCCGCCGGCGGATTTTTGAGCACGGCCATAGAGCGCAGCAGCACGGTGCGGCGGATGAGATGCGGGTGCAGCGACAGCATGGCGTTCAGCAGGTTGGCGCCGTTCGAATAGCCGATATAGACGATGCGATCTGGATCGAGGCCATAGGCATGGATCGCGCCGTCGATGAAGGCAGCAAAGGCTTCGGCCTCGCTGGCGATATCCGCCTGATCGAAGGACATCGGCCCATTGCGGCGGAACCAGCGCGGCGCTCCTTCCTCCAGCGCACGGCCACGCACGCTGAGCAAGGTCGCATTGGGATCGATCTCGTGACCAAGCGGCAGCATTGTCGTTTCGTTGGCGCCGGAACCGTGCAGCAGAATGAAGACATTGCCGTTCGGCTCATCGGGCGTGAAGAAACGATGGATGAAGGGCAGGTCGCGATAGATGACGCGCGGCTCTCCGGGCATGGAGAACTGCGGCAGGATCACGTTCAGCTCGGCCAAAAGCTTGGGACTGTCGCCGGGAGCGAAGAGGCGCGTGCCGAGCGCTGGTTCGTCCTCGTCGATCAACATGCCAGGCGCATCCGTGGCGAGTTCGAACAGGATCTGGCCAGGTTCGCGGACATAGAGCGAGCGGAAATATTTGCGGTCATGCATCGTCGTTGGCCCGGAATCGATCGCCTGCAGGGCGGTGTGGACCGACTGCAATTCCGCATCGTCGGCGGCGCGAAAGGCGACATGATCGACGGTACCCGTACCCGGGGCGCTCGCCCAGAAGCCGCGGGCATCGCGGATGTCGAGGATATCGCCAGGCTCCGAGACGAGTCGGCTGATCGCCCCGCTGGTAGTAAGCGGCCGGTAGTCGAAATGGTCGACCAAAATGGCCTGCGTCTCCTCGGGCGTTTCGCTGAATAGCGTCGCGCCGCGGATACGGCGGATCGCGTGCTCCTGCGGAATGGTGTCGATTGCCCATGGAGCCGCCGCCTGTAGCGTGTTTGTTCCCACTAGTTTGACAATGACGCCATCCGGGTCCTTCAACCTCAGGACCGGCTCACCGAATTCCTCCGATGGGCCTTCCGGTTTGAGGCCGGCACTCAGGGCACGCGTCAGCCAGAAACCGATGCTGGCGGGATCGATGGCGAGAGAGATTTCGCCGATCTGCCCGACGCCGGCGCGGCCGGGCGAACCATCCTCCCAGACAAGGAAAGTAATCAGCGAGCCGGGCGAGCCCTTGGCGTCGCCATAGAGGAGATGAAGCTGGGTGGCGTCTTCAAAGCCGCCGGTGCGCTTGACTAGGCGCAGGCCGAGGAAGCCGACGTAGAAATCGACATTCGCCTGGACCTTGCGGGTGATCAGCGTGATGTGATGGATGCCGGCGACCATGGGATGCTCCAGATTGTTATTCGTTCTGGTCGCTATTTAGGTCGCCGCCACTGTTCAATGCAATGCACCGCCCGTGGAGGCACTGTTCACAAAAGACGCTATTGCCGCAGTTGGCGAGAGGCGAGCCTCAGTGCTCGGCGAGGCTGTCTTCCGGTGATTTGCGGCGGTGGCCGCTGATTTCCGAACCGGCTGTGCGCGAGAAGCTGGCGTTCCAGATGACAGCGAGAAGCGCAATGGCCGTGACGACGATGAAGGCGACGGAGAAGTCGACCATCTCCGGCTTGGCGTGACCAAGGAACTGTGTCGAGCCATGCAGCGCCAAGGCGGCGACGCAGATGCCGAGAGACAGCATCAGTTGCTGGAAGGTCGAGTAGAAACTCGTCGCAATGCTCATGCGGTCGCGCTCGATCTCGTCATAGGCAATCGTGTTGTAGGCCGTGAACTGGAACGACATGAAGAAGCCGCAGAAGAACAGGATCACGAAGATGACAGGCAGCGGCCAATCCGGCTTGAAGATGGCGCACATGCCATAGCCGAGCGTGCCGACGAGGCCGAAGATGATAAGGGCGGTGCGGAAGCCGAGCGTGCGCAGGATGCGAACCTGAAAAGGCTTCATCGCCATGGAGCCGAGAGCGGTCGCAATGGCGATCTGGCCGGCAGCGGCGGCCGAAAGACCAAAGCCGAGCTGCAGCATCAGCGGGATCAGGAAGGGATGGGCGCCCTGGCTGATGCGCGTCAGCGAACCGGCGATGACTGAGGTGCGGAATGTCGGCACCTTCATCAAGGAGAAATCCATGATCGGCGAGGGATGCTTGCGGGCATGGCGCAGATAGGCGATGCCGAAGAGCAGGCCGATAGAGATGAGGAAGACCGCGAGATAGCCTTCGCCCTCGCGGCTCGACATTTCGAAGCCGAAGAGCAGCGATCCCAGCGAAATGCCCGAGAGGATAAAGCCGGAGAGATCGAAGCGACCGGTGCGCGGGCCTTTCACCTCCTCGATGAACATCGTCACCAGGATGAAGCCGATAATGCCGATCGGCACGTTGATGTAGAAGATCCAGCGCCAGTCGAGGTAGGTCACGAACATGCCGCCGACCGGCGGGCCGAGAATGGGGCCGACGAGCGCCGGGATCAGCAGCCAGGACATGGCATTGACCATATCCTTGCGGGCGACGCTGCGCATCAGCACCAGACGACCGATCGGCAGCATCATGGCGCCGCCGAGACCTTGCAAAAGCCGTGCAAGGACAAGGAAGAACAGGTTCGGCGCTTGGGCACACAAAAGTGAACCGAGAACGAAAACCGCGATAGCGGAGCGGAAGACTGTGCGCGATCCGAAGCGATCGGCGATGGCGCCGCTGGCGGGAATGAAGATCGCGAGGCTGAGGAGATAGGATGTCAGCGAGATACTCATGGCCGGCGCGCTGACGCCGAAGTCTCTCGCCATGGTCGGAAGGGCTGTTGCGAGCACGGTCGCGTCGAGCTGTTCCATGAACATCGCGCTTGCTACGATAAGCGCTACTACACGAAAATTCGGTGCGGCCCGCCTGATGGGGGCGGCCTGAAATATCTGATCCGACATTGTCGGGGATCGCTCTCGATGGTGCGGTGGGGTCGCAAGACAGAACCGCAAGTCTGGTAACGGCGCGAAGGCCTGTTTGAACGGCGGTTTGTATACTCCTGCTTGCACGCGATTGCTATATCAGAAATCGCAAATCCCATTCATGGGATGAAAAAAATGACGCACATGCAGGGGCAAACGGCATCAAATGAACGTGAGGTGAATGAATAGGCGCGATATCGCGCCGAAATGCTCACGCTTGGTTTTTTCGCGTAAGATAATGTGCTCGTTTGGTCGGATGCCATAGGCAAAAAGACCGGTGCCAATTGGTGGTGGCACCGGTCCGAGTCGTCGTTTTCAGCAGGCACCGAGGCGATCAGTAGCCTTCGGCAAGCCCTGAGCCGGCACGGCTGTCCACGGCGCCGTTATAGCGGGCGCCACCGCCCTTGGCGATGTCGCTGAGGCTCTTGCCGCCGACAAGGATGCCGGCCGCCTGGCCCCAGATCGGCCAGCTGTTGTCCACCTGAACCGTGTAGCCCATGCCGGTCAGAAGCTTGATCGTATCGGGCGAGAGCGCGCGCGGCTCCATGTAGACCTTGTCGGGCAGCCATTGGTGATGGATGCGCGGCGCGTCGATCGCTTCCTGGATGTTCATGCCGAAATCGATGACGTTGATGATCGCTTCCAGCGTGATGGTGATGATGCGCGAGCCGCCGGGACTGCCGATCACCATGAAGGGCTTGCCATCCTTGGTGACGATCGTCGGGCTCATGGAGGAGAGCGGCGTCTTCTTTGGCTGGATGGCATTGGCCTCGCCCTGCACCAGGCCGTAAAGGTTGGGCACGCCGGGCTTGGAGGTGAAGTCATCCATCTCGTTGTTCAAGAGGATGCCAGTGCCGGGCGCAACGACGCCGGCACCGAAGGAGCCGTTCAGCGTATAGGTGACGGCGACGGCATTGCCGTCATTGTCGATGATCGAATAATGCGTTGTTTCGTGGCTTTCGCCGAGGCCCTTGGGCATCAGATCCTTGGAGATGCCAGCCTTGTAGGGCGAGATGCCGTCACGGATCTTCTGGGCATAGGCCTTATCGAGCAGCTTGCTGACGGGGTTGTCAACGAAGTCGGGATCGCCGAGCGCCGAATTGCGGTCGACATAGGCGTAGCGCATGGCTTCGACCATGTAGTGGACCGTGTCGGCCGAGGCGTAGCCGGTATAGGAGAGCGGATAGCCTTCCAGCACATTGAGGATTTCGCAGATGATGACGCCGCCGGAGGAGGGTGGCGGCGAGGAGATGATCTCGTAGCCGCGATAATTGCACTTCACGGGCTCGAGCTCGCGGACTTTGTATTGTTCGAAATCCTGGTTTGCGAGAATGCCGCCCTTATCCTGGCTTGCCTTGACGATGGCGTTGGCGACCGGCCCCTTGTAGAAGCCATCCGGTCCCTGATCGGAAATGCCGGATAGGGCATTGGCGAGATCCTGTTGCAGCAGCTTGTCGCCTGTCGCGAAGGGTTTTCCATCCGCCTTGGTGAAGATCGCCGCGGTGGCCGGATCGCGCGAAAGCCATGCCTTGCCCCCGTTCAGTTCGGCAGCATCGGCCTGGTTCAGCGTGAAGCCTTCCTTGGCATAACGAATGGCCGGCGCGATCAGATCCTGGCGGGACTTGGTGCCGTATTTCTCGCGGGCCGTCTCGAAGCCCATGACTGAGCCCGGAACGCCGACGGCGAGATAGCCGTCCGTGCTGGCGCCTTTGACGATATTGCCCTTGTCGTCGAGATACATGCCTTTAGTCGCCGCTAGGGGCGCGCGCTCGCGGAAGTCGAGGAAGGTCGTCTTGCCGTCGCGCATGCGGATGGTCATGAAGCCGCCGCCGCCGATATTACCGGCTGTGGGGTAAACGACGGCCAGCGCATAGCCGACCGCAACGGCGGCATCGACGGCATTGCCGCCATTCTTCAGCACTTCGACGCCGACATCGGTGGCGAGATGTTGAGCCGTGACCACCATGCCATGCTCCGCCTCGACCGGCGGCGGCGCGGCAGCTCTGGCGCTGACGGAAAAGAGAGCAAATGTGACCAGGGTTACCGACGAAATCGCCCGCTGGCGGAAGTGGCGCATGATGAATATGCCTCCCATTGTTATCTTGATGGAAAATCGCCAACGAATGACATGGCGTCGCGCGCGAAAATGGCGATATCCGCTGTCACAATTTTTTAATGGAGCGATCCCATCGCGGCCGGAAGCCGGCGCACTATGTCTTCCATGCACTACTATGGATAATTTCGGTCCTCCTGCCGCGCGGAAAATCGCTTCGCACTTGCAATATTTCTTTTATTAGTTGAATCTATTTTAGATTGTTGCTTGTCGAGGCGAGTATTGCGTGGAGGGTAATCATGGCCGTGACGAAGCTCGAGCAATGGAAGAGCGAGCGCAGGATCAAGACCAGGCCATTCATCGTTGGCGAAAGGACGCATGTCGTGGAAATCGAATGCGACCATTGCAGCCGACGTTTTCTTCGATGGGCATCGACGGCAGCCGCCTATTGGCGCTGTGACGATTGCACCGCAATTATTTAAGCTACCCGTTCCGGGGGTTACGCGATCAGCATGGCGCGGAAGTCGTTGACGTTCGTTCCCGTAGGGCCGGGGACGAAGAGATCTCCGATCGCGTTGAAGGCCGTCCACGCATCGTTGTTTGCCAGCATCTCAGCCGGAACCATTCCAGCCTTGCGCAGCCGTGCCACGGTGCTCGCATCTGCAAAGGCGCCGGCATTGTCCTCGCTGCCGTCAATGCCGTCCGTGTCCGCAGCCATGGCATGAATGCCGGTATGGCCGTCGATATCGATGGCCAGCGACAACAGGAACTCCGAGTTTCGCCCGCCCTTGCCTTTGCCTTTCAAGGTCACCGTGGTTTCGCCGCCTGACAGTAGCACGATCGGCTTGACGAAGGGCCGGTTGCGATGAAGCACCTCGCGGGCAATCGCGGCGTGGACATGCGCAGCTTCGCGGGCCTCGCCCTCGACGGCGTCGGAGAGGATGGCCGCTTCGATGCTGGCGGAACGCGCCACCTCAGCAGCAGCTTCCAGCGAGACACCGGCAGAGGCGATGACATGCACTTCATTGCCGGCAAAACGAGGATCGTCCGGGCGGGGCGCATCCGCTTCAATTTTCTCCATATGGGCGAGAACGGCCGGCGGCAGTTCGATGCGGTAGAGGCGGATGAGATCGAGCGCTTCGGCGCGCGTGCCGAGGCCGGGTACGGTCGGGCCGGAGGCCACGAGAGCTGGATCGTCGCCGGGAATGTCCGAGACGACGAGCGAGACGACCTTGGCGGGATGGGCTGCGGCAGCCAGCCGGCCACCCTTGACGGTCGACAGATGCTTGCGAATGACATTCATCGCCGAGATCGGCGCGCCGGAGGCGAGCAGCGCCTTGTTGACCGCGATTTCGTCCGCAAGGCCCAGGCCGTCCGCTGGCGAGGGAAGCAGCGCCGAGCCGCCGCCTGATATCAGTGCGATCACCAGATCGTCCTCCGTCAGGCCCTCGACAAGTTTCAGAAGCCGACGGGAAGCGACGAGGCCTGCTTCGTCCGGCACCGGATGGGCGGCTTCGATGATCTCGATCCGGCGGCAGGGGGCGGAAAAACCGTATCGCGTCACGACAAGGCCTTGCAGTGGGCCATCCCAGCATTGTTCCAGCGCGGCCGCCATTTGGGCAGATCCTTTGCCGGCGCCGATAACGATCGTGCGGCCCTTCGGTTTGGCCGGCATATGCGTGCGAATGCCGGTTAACGGATCTGCTGCACGAACCGCGGCATCGAACAGCGAGGTCAGGAAGGCGCGGGGATTGGTAACGGTCATATCGAACTGCCTGTCTTGCGATGAGCTTGTAACCATTTGGTGGCTTAACTGGCTGGAAGACGCAAGGGGTGGGAACTGCAATTGTGTACTGCGCGATGAATCCCTATGTAGAAGGAAAGGGTTTCCCGCTTTTATTTCAAGGATTTTCGATATGGCCGAACTGAAAGTGAAGACGAGGCAGACGGGCGCAACCGCTACGGTCGGCCGCACCGGCTTTCCGCATGTGACGTCGGTGACGGGCGGTGAAATCGACATCGTCACTTCACCATCGCAGCCGGGTTTCAATCCGCTTGATCTGCTCTATTCGTCGCTCTCGGCCTGCCTGGTCTTGAGCGCCCGCATGGCAGCCAGCAGCCTCGGCGTGCTCGACAAGCTCACGGAAGTGACTGCTGTCGTGACAGGGGAAAAGGCGGCGGAGGGCCTTTCTCGCGTGGAGAAATTCAACATCGCCTTCACCATCAAGGGCGATTTCAGTGATGAGGTGCGTAATGCGATCGCGCATGCGGCCGAAGATGAAATCTGCACCGTGAGCAACACTATCCGCGGCAATCCGCAGTTTTCGACAACGATTTCGGGGTAGGATGCAAGCCCCTCATCCGCCCTGTCGGGCACCTTCTCCCCGTTTTGACTGGGAGAAGGGGAAAGCGGCACCTGCTGCCCATCCCTAGCGATTTGCTTAGGCGAGGATACAGAGGTCGTCCCCTCTCCCCGCTAGCGGGGAGAGGGCTAGGGTGAGGGGTACTTCACTGCTTCGCCTGAAACTCAAACCCCTCAAGGTAAGGCCCAAGCTCCGGGTCGATATCCACCTTCACGGCATTGTTGTAGATCGCCGTCGCGATCATGATGCCGGCGAAGGCGACCAGGTTGGCGAGCGTCGGCTCGTCATAGCGGGCTTTTAGCCGCGCCCAGACGTCTTCAGGAATCGCGTTGGAATCCCTGACGATCGCCTTGCCGAATTCGATCAGCAGCGCCTCGTCGTCTGTCGGCACAATCGTTTCCGGCGTCAAGCCGGCATTGATCAGCGCACGCCGGAAGAAACCGACCGGGATGATCGAGCGGCATTCGAGTGCGATGGCATGGCAAAGGAGCCAGACGGCGCGATCGTCCAGCTCAGGGCGTAGCTCTTCGCGTAGAGGAAACCATTCCGCATAGATGCGATGCGCGACCGGCGAGTGCAGCAATGTCCGCTTCATATTCGTCATGCGGCCGCGCAGTTGCACTTCGCGATCATGCTCGGTGCGCACGGCCTCGGAAGCGGTCTCATAGTCGATCGGCGTGATATGACTCATATCAGTCTCTTATCGCGGGCTGTTACTGCGCTGCCGCAGCCGGTTTCGTGAAGAAGCGATTTTCCGGGCGCGGCAGGCCGAGGTGTTCGCGCAAGGTCGTGCCTTCGTAATCGCAGCGGAAGATGCCGCGGCGCTGCAGCTCTGGAACGACGCGGGTCGTCACGTCAAGCAGGCCTTGCGGCAGGAAGGGGAAGACGACGTTGAAGCCGTCAGAGCCTTCTTCGTGCAGCCACTGCTCCATCTCGTCAGCGATGCTCTGAGGTGTGCCGACAAAGGCGAGGCCGGCATAGCCGCCGAGGCGCTGGGCAAGCTGGCGCACGGTGAGCTTTTCGGTTTCGGCAAGCGCGATGACGCGCTCGCGGCCGCTCTTGCTGGCATTGGTCTCCGGAATCTCCGGTAGCGGGCCATCGGGATCAAACTTGGAAGCGTCATGCCCCAACGCGATCGACAGGGATGCGATGGCGCTATCGTAATGGACGAGGCTATCGAGCTTAGCCCGCTTGGCCTTTGCTTCCTCGATCGTGTCGCCCACAACGATGAAGGCGGCGGGCAGGACCTTCAGATGATCCGGATTGCGGCCGATCGCCTTCATCCGTCCCTTGATATCGGCGAAGATCGACTTGCCGTCCGCCAGGTTGCGCGGCGCGGCGAAGACCGCCTCGGCCGTTTCTGCGGCAAGCTGGCGACCGGCATCCGATTGCCCGGCTTGGACGATGACGGGCCAGCCCTGCGGCGGTCGCGCGATGTTAAGAGGCCCGCGGACGCTCAGTTCCTCGCCCTTGTGCCCGAGGACATGCATCCGCTCGGGATCGAAGAAGATGCCGCTTTCGGGATCGCGGAGAAAGGCATCGTCGGCGAAGCTGTCCCAGAGGCCGGTTACGACATCATAGAATTCGCGGGCGCGATGATAGCGCTCGCCATGTTCCATATGTTCTTCGAGGCCGAAATTAAGCGCGGCATCGGGATTGGATGTGGTGACGATGTTCCAGCCCGCACGGCCGCCGCTGATGTGATCGAGCGAGGCGAAGCGACGGGCGATATGATAGGGCAGGTCGAAGGTGGTCGACGCCGTGGCGACGAGGCCGATCCGGTCGGTGACGGCGGCCAGCGCCGAAAGCAGGGTGAAGGGCTCGAAGGAGGTGACAGTCTGGCTGCGCTTCAGGGCCTCGATCGGCATGTTGAGGACCGCCAGGTGATCGGCCATGAAGAAGGCATCGAACTTCGCCTTTTCCAGTTCCTGCGCGAAGCTCTTGATATGCTGGAAATTGAAGTTGGCGTCCGGATAGGCGCCGGGATAACGCCAGGCACCGGTATGCAAGCTGACGGGACGCATGAAGGCCCCGAGCTTCAATTGCTTCTGTTCGGTCATCGGCTCTCTCTCGAAAATCGTCGGGCTATCATGAAGTAGCGACGGCATTGCCCGTAGAGTAATGCACTACGACGTAGGCGTGCCGGCCGCGCATTCAAAGAGCCGATTTCATTTATTTGATCGCTTTCGCGGAATATTCATCCGGCTTGAGATTCCACACTGTTTTGTCCGGCGAAAACCTTGGCCAACCAATCTATGAAGACACGAACTCTCGGTGAAAGCTGGCGGCTGCGCGGATAGAGCATGGAAACAGGCGTTCGTGTTGGCGGATATTCTTGCAGGATGTGAAGCAGCTCACCCGATTGCAGCGCTTCCTCTGCGTGATAGCGCGGAACCTGGATCAGGCCGAGGCCGAGCTTGGCGGCGGAGAAATAGCTTTCGGCCGCATTGACGGAAATGGTCGACGGCAAGGTGATCTCGCGTACGGTGTTGTCGATCTGGAATTCCAGCGGCAGCAGCCCGCCCGTTGCGGACGAACGGAAACCGACCATGCGATGCCCGTCGAGCCCGTCCGGATGGGCTGGCATGCCGAACCGTTCGACATAGGCGGGCGCTGCAAGCGTCACCTCCGCCAGCATCGCGACGCGCCGGCCGATCATGTCGCTATCCTGCAGCGCACCGACGCGCAGCACGCAGTCGATCCCTTCTCGGATCAGATCGACGAACCGGTCGCCCTCGGTGATCTGCAGTTCGATATCGGGATAGGTTTCGAGGAAGGAAGGCAAGTTCGGCAGGACGAAGTGCCGCGCCAGCGTTCCGTGCACGTCGACGCGCAGAACGCCCTTTGGCTTGGCGCCGGCAAAGGCGCCTTCGGCATCCTCGATATCGGAGAGGATACGCAGGCAGCGCTGATAATAGGCTTCGCCGTCGAGCGTCGGGCTTACATGCCGCGTCGTGCGCTGCAGCAGGCGCACGCCGAGACGCGCCTCGAGCTGTTTGATCGCGTCCGTCACCGTCGAGCGGGGCAGGCCGGTGTCTTCGGCAGCCAGCGTGAAGCTGCGCCGTTCCACGACCCGGCAAAACACCCGCATGGCATCGAATCTGTCCATATTATTTGTTCGCTGATTTCGGATAGTGATGCCGATTAATGGTCGATTATCCGCCTCATGAAAAGAGGCATCTTCTCCTCATCGAAACGCGCTACGGCGCAAAGCAACGAAGGATGAGGAAAATGAGCAGCAATTCTAACAAGGTAGCAATCGTCACCGGCGCATCGCGCGGCATCGGTGCCGCCATTGCAGAGCGTTTGGCCGAAGACGGCCTCACTGTTGTCATCAACTATTCCGGCAGCGAAGCAGCCGCCGAAGAACTCGCTCGCAAGATCGAGGAAAAGGGCGGCAAGGCGCTGACCGCCAAAGCCGATGTTTCTGATGCCGAGGCTGTGCGCCGCATGTTCGATGCGGCGGAAACTGCCTTCGGCGGTGTCGATGTCCTCGTCAACAATGCTGGCATCATGCAACTGGCCAAGATCGCCGATGCCGACGACGCGCATTTCGACCGCCATATCGCCATCAACCTCAAGGGCACGTTCAATTCGCTGCGCGAAGCCGGCAGGCGCCTGCGTGACGGCGGGCGTATCGTCAATTTCTCGACCAGCATCGTCGGCCTCAAGCTGGAAACCTACGGCGTCTATGCCGCGACGAAGGCGGCGGTCGAGCTTCTGACCGGCATCATGGCGAAGGAGCTGCGCGGGCGCTCGATAACGGTCAATGCCGTCGCACCCGGCCCGACGGCCACCGATCTCTTTTTGAACGGCAAGAGCGACGAGCTCATCGATCGCATGGCCAAGATGAACCCGCTGGAGCGCTTGGGCACTCCGCGGGATATCGCCGCCGCCGTTTCCTTCCTCGTCGGCCCGGACGGCGGCTGGATCAACGGCCAGACGCTACGCGCCAATGGCGGCATGATCTGAGCCAACTTGGCGGCAGGGCAATTCCTGCCGCTCTCCAATTCATCGTCAACAACAGCCAATCCTCTGAAGGAACAGGATCATGAGCAAGCAAGTCATCGTAATCACTGGCGCATCGAGCGGCTTCGGGGCTCTGACGGCACGCGCTCTCGCCAAGGCAGGCCATACGGTCTATGCCGGCATCCGCGAAACCAAGGGGCGTAATGCGGCGCAGGTCGAGGCAGCGGCGGCTTTCGCCAAGGAGAACGGCGTCGATCTCAGAACCGTCGAACTCGATGTTGCGTCGGATGCTTCTGTCGAAGCCGGTATTGCCGCCGTCATCGCCGAGCAAGGCCGTATCGATACCATCATCCACAATGCGGGCCACATGTCGTTCGGCCCGGCAGAAGCCTTCACGCCCGAACAGTTCGCCGAACTCTACGACATCAACGTGCTTAGCACCCAGCGCGTCAATCGAGCCGTGCTGCCTCACATGCGCAGGCAAGGAAAGGGGCTGGTCGTTTGGGTTTCCTCATCCAGCACGCGGGGCGGCACGCCGCCCTATCTCTCGCCTTATTTCGCAGCCAAGGCGGCCATGGATTCGCTTGCCGTTTCCTATGCGTCGGAGCTGACACGCTGGGGCATCGAGACCGCTATCATCGTGCCGGGTGCCTTCACGAAAGGCACCAACCATTTTGCCCATTCCGGCTCGCCGGCTGACAAGGCTCGTGCCGCCGAATACGACAATGGTCCCTATGCAGGTGTTCCCGATCAGGCACTGAAGGGGCTCGCCTCGCTGGAGCCGGCCGACGCAGATGCAGCCTCGGTTGCGACCGCGATCGTCGATCTGATCGACATGCCGTTTGGCACACGCCCGTTCCGCACCCATATAGACCCCTCGGAAGATGGTGCGGAAATCGTCAATGGCGTTGCCGATCGGGTGAGGGCAGAACTCTTCCGGCGCATCGGCTTGGAGGATTTGCTGAGGCCTGTCGTCAAGAGCTGAGACCGCATTGCCATCTCCCAGTGTCAAATCGCCGCTTCTGTGCCACAGGAGCGGCGATGACTGACGTGCATCGAAACTATTTTGTGCAGGACGGCATTCCAAGCCTTAGAGTTTCGTACTAAAGCGAATCCTTCAGAGGGTCGGGAGATATCCATGGACGCGAAGGACATTGGCGAAATTGCCAGCTGGCTCATGCAGGCCGGCCTCAAGGGAATGACGGAAGTCGATATCCTCTCGGGTTTCTGCGAGCAGTGCCGTCAGCATGGTCTCAACATCGATCGGGCCATGGCGCTGATGGATACGCTGCATCCGGTCTATGAAGGGCGCGCCTTCCGCTGGGACGGCAATCAGATCATCGAGCGCGAGTTCGAATATGGCCCGACGCAACAGGGGATCGCCTCTGAAAACTGGCAGCGTTCCGCCTTCTATCATATGCTGACCACGGGCGGAGACGAGGTGCGCCGGCGCATCGGCTTCGGCGACCCGACCGATTTCTACGGGCTCGATACGCTACTGGCCGACGGTCACACCGACTATATCGCCATGATCCACCGTTTCGAAGAGGGCGGCACGATAGGCGAGATGGATTGCTTCTATTCCAACTTTGCCACCGCGCATGAGGTTGGCTTTCCGGAGGAAGATTTGCGCGTGCTGCGCAAGCTGACGCCCGCGCTGGCTTTGGCGATCAAATGTACCGGCATGAGCCGCATCGCCCGCACCATTGCCGAAGTCTATCTCGGCGAGGATGCCGCCCGGCATGTGCTTGAGGGCAAGATTACCCGCGGCAAGACCGAGCGGATTTCGGCGGCACTCTGGTTTTCCGATCTCGCCAACTACACGCGCATTTCCGATACGGCCGAACCGGATGAAATCATCCCGATGCTGAATGCCTATGCTGACGCGGTCATCTCCTCGATCCATGAGGCGGGCGGCAACGTGCTGAAGCTGATCGGCGATGGCACGCTGGCGATCTTCAAGGCTCGTAATTCCGCCGATGCCTGCGCTGCCGCCCTGATGGCGGAATCGCTGCTGCGCCAGCGGCTGCGCGACCTCAACTCGCAGCGGCAGATCGAGGGCCGGCCGGTGACGGACGTCTATCTCGGCCTGCATATCGGCGATGTCTTCTACGGGAATATCGGCAGCATGGACCGGCTGGATTTCACGGTGATCGGGCCGGCCGTCAACGAGGTCAGTCGCATCGCTTCGATGTGCCGATCGGCCGACCGCAATGTCCTGATGTCGTCGAATTTCGTCGAGGCGCTGTCAGGCCTGCAGAGCAACGATCTCGTTTCCGTCGGCCGCTATGCGCTGCGTGGCGTCAACCGGCCGCAGGAATTGTTCACGCTGCTCTCTTCGGCGGCCTGACCCGTCTGCGGTGACTGCTTTCAGCGACGGCCGGCCGCAAACATCGGGCCGCCCTTACTGGCCGGAAAGCCATAGCCATTGATCATGACGAGATCGATATCGCTGGCGCGCGCGGCAACGCCTTCCAAAAGCAACGCCTCGCCTTCGTCAACCATGGCTTTCAGCAGGCGGCTGACGATCTCTTCTGGGGTGAAGCTCTTCGGCACAATGGCTTTTTCGGTGCGCGCGGCTTCGATCATGGCCGTTACCTCAGGATCAACAGTCCGTTTGCCATCGCGGTAGGCATACCAGCCGCGGCCCGTCTTCTGGCCGAAGCGTCCCGCTTCGCAGAGCCGGTCGGCGATGACGACGTAGCGCTCTGAGGGATCGCGTGTCGCGGCCTGCCGCTTGCGGCGCGCCCAGGCGATTTCCAAACCCGCCATGTCGAACACGGCAAAAGGCCCCATCGGAAAGCCGTAGACCTCCAGTGCTGCGTCGATTTCCTGCGGCGAAGCGCCATCCTCGACCATGTATTCTGCTTCGCGGCGATAGGCGGAAAAGATGCGGTTGCCGATGAAGCCTTCGGTGACGCCCGACACCACAGGCAGCTTGCCGAGCCGTTTTGCCAGGGCAATGGCTGTCACCAGAACATCCGGCGCCGTCTGCTTGCAATTCACCACCTCCAGGAGCCGCATGATATTGGCGGGCGAGAAGAAGTGCAGCCCGACAATCCGCTCTGGCCGTTGCGTTGCGGCGGCGATCACGTCGGGGTCGAGATAGCTCGTATTGGTGGCAAGAATCGCGTCGTCGCGAACGATCGTATCGAGGTGCTGGAACAGCTCGGTCTTGACTGTGAGATCGTCGAAGACAGCTTCGATGACGAGATCGGCCTGCACCAGCAGCTGCATGTCGGCGGTGACGATCAGCCGACCGAGTCGATCTTCTCGCCCCGCAGCATCGAGGCGGCCGGATTGCACGGCCTTGTCGAGGAGGCCGGTGATGCGCTCGCGTCCCTTTTCCGCGACCTCGGCACTCTGCTCGACGCCGATGACCCGGTAGCCGCCATTGAGGGCGGAGACGGCAATGCCCGAGCCCATCAGGCCGGTGCCGACGATGCCGATGGTTTCGATCTTGCGCGGAGCGACGGCCTCCAGTCCCTCGACCTTGCCCGCGGCGCGCTCGGCGAAGAAGACATGACGCAGGGCTGCGGCCTCTTCGCTGTCGCGGAGGGCAATAAATGTGCGGCGCTCCTCGGCCAGTCCTTCTGATAAAGAGACGGTCGCCGCCAGGCGCACGAGGCGGATGGCTTCGGCCGGTGCACGCTGGCCGCGCGCCTTGCGCAATGCGTCCGATGCCGCCTTGTCGATCACATCTGTAGCTTCCGGAGGAACCGTCAGCGATCCCGTGCGGCGCAACGATGCGGCGTTGGTCATCTTGGCTTCGGCGATAGCTTCGGCGATCAGTTCGCCCTTGATCACGCCATCGATGATGCCCAGTGTCAACGCTTCGGCGGCGGATACGATGCGGCCATTGGCGATCATATCGATGGCAGCGGCGATGCCTGTCAGGCGCGGCAGGCGCTGCGTACCGCCGGCGCCGGGTACGATGCCGAGCTTGACTTCTGGGAGGCCGAGTTTCGCGGTCGGCGCGGCAAGGCGACGATGGCAGGCGAGCGCCACTTCCAGCCCGCCGCCCAGCGCAACACCGTTGATCGCGGCGACAACGGGTTTCGGAGAGGATTCGATGCGGGAGATGACATCAGGTAGATGCGGCTCGACCGGCGGTTTGCCGAATTCCTTGATATCGGCGCCGCCGATGAAGCTGGCGCCCGCCCCGGTCAACACGACGCCGGCGACTGTGTCATCTTTCTCGGCACGATCCAAAGCGGCCATCAGGCCGGCCCGGACATCGGCTGATAATGCGTTGACCGGTGCATTGTCGATGGTGACGACGAGGATCCCGTCGGCCAGCGCCGCCGAGATGGTGTCCGAAAAGCGCAATGCCGACATGAGCTGCTACTCCGTGCGATATTATTCTGGAATGACGGCGGTCGCCTGGATCTCGATCTTCGCGCGATCCTCGACGAGGGCGACGACCTGCACGGCGGCCATGGCCGGGAAGTGCCGGCCGATGATCTCGCGATAGGCCTGACCGATCCCTTTCAGATTGCCGAGATATTCCTGCTTGTTAGTGAAATACCAGGTCATCGATGTGATGTGCTTCGGCTCGGCGCCACCCTCGGCAAGGATGGCGACGACATTCTTCAGCGTCTGGCGCACCTGCTCGACGAAATCGTCGCTTTCGAATTCGCAGGCGGCATTCCAGCCGACCTGGCCGCCGACGAACACCATGCGGCCCGTCGCCGCCATGCCATTGGCATAGCCGATTGGCTTGGCCCAGCCCTCAGGTTGCAGGATGGTGTGCATTGGTCGTCTCCAGATGAGAGGTGAGTGCGGCACGGAGATCATCCGGCCATTCAATGGATCTATGCGTATCGAGCGAGGTGGCGACGACGCGGTGCCTGGCCGTCCATAGCACATGGCCGTTCGCCGAGACCTGATGTTCGAGATCGAGCGAGGAGCGGCCGACAACATGGACTGAAAGCACGAATTCGAGATCGTCACCCTGCAGGCCCGGCTTGATGAAGGTCAGATCGAGCCGCACGGTGGGGACACCGATGCGGCGGTCGTCGATCAATTTTCGCCAGGAAAAGCCGATCGAGGCGAAATAGTCTTCCAGCACTCCGACGAGGATGTTCAGGTACGAGGGGAAATAGGCGATCCCGGAGGGATCGCAATCTCCGAAGCGCAGGGGTCTGGTGGTTCTAAATGCCACGGCCGGCCTCAGTTCGAAAAGGCGGCGATGCCGGTGATGGCGCGGCCGAGGATGAGGGCGTGGATGTCGTGGGTGCCCTCATAGGTGTTGACCACTTCGAGGTTGACGAGATGGCGGGCGATGCCGAATTCGTCCGAGATGCCGTTACCACCCAGCATGTCGCGGGCAGCGCGAGCGATGTCCAACGCCTTGCCGCAGCTGTTGCGCTTGAGGATGGAGGTGAGTTCGACGGGCGGATGGCCTTCTTCCTTCATGCGGCCAAGCCGCAGGCAGCCCTGCAGGCCGAGCGTGATCTCGGTCACCATGTCGGCAAGCTTCTTCTGGATCAGCTGGTTGGCGGCAAGCGGACGGCCGAACTGCTTGCGGTCGAGCACATATTGCCGCGCCTTGGCATAGCAATCCTCGGCAGCACCGAGCGCACCCCAGGCAATGCCGAAGCGAGCGGAGTTGAGGCAGGTAAACGGACCCTTCAAGCCGGAAACGTTCGGCAGCAGGTTTTCTTCCGGCACGAAAACATTCTCCATGACCACTTCGCCCGTTATGGACGCGCGCAGGCCAACCTTGCCGTGGATGGCCGGCGCCGACAGGCCCTTCCAGCCCTTTTCGAGGATGAAGCCGCGGATGAGGCCATCCTCGGTCTTGGCCCAGACGACGAAGACATCGGCGATCGGCGCGTTCGAAATCCAGGTCTTGGCGCCGGTGAGGCTGTAGCCGCCATCGACCTTCTTTGCACGTGTGACCATCGAGCCGGGATCGGAGCCGTGGTTCGGTTCGGTGAGGCCAAAGCAGCCGATCCATTCGCCGGTTGCAAGCTTCGGCAGATATTTCTGCTTCTGCGCTTCCGACCCGAAGGTTTCGATCGGCACCATGACCAAGGAAGACTGAACACTCATCATCGAGCGATAGCCGCTATCGACACGCTCGACTTCGCGGGCGATGAGACCATAGGCAACGTAGCTCAGGCCAGCGCCGCCATATTCCGGCGAGATTGTCGAGCCGAGCAGGCCGAGCTCACCCATTTCGCGGAAGATCGCCGGATCGGTTTTTTCGTGGCGGAAGGCTTCCAGCACGCGGGGCGCGAGCTTTTCCTGCGCGTAGGAATGCGCGGTATCCAACACCATGCGTTCGTCGTCGCTCAGCTGCTCCGTCAGCCGGAACGGGTCGGCCCAGTCGAAAATCTCGCGGCTCATGTGCATATCTCCCATTGGAGCGGTTCAGTTTTACAGAGCGACTGAACCGCTCAATTTGTTTGTTCTACGCAATTCCGGACGGAAAACCGTTTCACACTTTTCCTGGAATTGCTCTATGCCTTCAAAAGTTCGCGCGCGACGATGAGTTTCTGAACTTCTGTCGCACCTTCATAGATGCGAAGCGCGCGGATCTCCCGATAGAGTTTTTCCGTTATCTCGCCCGATTTCACGCCGCGCCCGCCAAAGAGCTGAACGGCGCGGTCGATGACGCTCTGCGCGGTTTCCGTCGCCGTCATCTTCGCCATGGCCGCCTCGCGCGTCGTCGGCAACCGCTGCACGTCGCGGCGCCAAGCCGCCCGATAGGTGAGCAGTGCCGCCGCGTCGATGCCGGTCGCCATATCGCCGAGGGCGGCCTGCGTCAACTGAAGGTCGGCAAGAGTGGCACCGAACATCGGGCGCGACCGCGCGTGGGCAAGCGATTCATCGAGCGCGCGGCGGGCAAAGCCGAGGCCGGCAGCCGCCACCGAGGCGCGGAAAATATCGAGCGTGCGCATGGCGATCTTGAAGCCTTCGCCCGGTGCGCCGAGGCGGCGCGAAGCAGGAATGCGGCAATTGTCGAAACGGATCGACGCCAGCGGATGCGGCGCGATCACCTCGATGCGTTCGGCAATCGAGAAGCCGGGATCGTCGGCAAAGACGATGAAGGCCGAGATGCCGCGTGTTCCCGGCGCTTCGCCGGTGCGCGCGAAGACGGTGTAGACGTCGGCTATGCCGCCATTGGAAATCCAGGTCTTCTCACCGTCGAGAACATAGTGGTCACCATCGGAACGGGCAGCGCAGCTCATGGCGGCCACATCGGAGCCGGCGTCCTTTTCCGATAGCGCGAAGGCGGCGAGCCAGTCACCCGAGCGCACCTTGGGCAACACGGCGGCCCGCAATTCGGGCGAGCCAGAGAGGCCGATGGCGCCGGTGCCGAGCCCCTGCATGGCAAAGGCGAAATCGGCAAGGCCGTCATGCCAGGCCAGCGTTTCGCGGGCGAGGCAGACCATGCGGGAATCGATCAGCGGTTCGCTGTCGGAAGATCCAGTGGCGGCGGTGAGAAGCCCGGCTTCGCCCAGCGCCTTGACCAGCTTCCGGCATGCGCCATCGACATCGGCGTGATCGATGGAAGCAATGACGCTGGACTTTGCGAAGGCATCGACCTCGGCGGCAAACCGGTGGTGGCGATCTTCGAAGAAGGGCCAATCCAGATGGTCGCGGGTCGGGCCGGGGAGGCTGCTTGCCGTGGACATGGCCTCAATCCCCCTGGAATTCCGGCCGGCGCTTGGCGGCGAAGGCTTCGAAGGCGCGGCGGAAATCCTGCGTCGCCATGCAGATCGCCTGCGCCTGCGCTTCGGATTCGATCATTTCGTCGATGCCCATCGCCCATTCCTGGTTCAGCATGGTCTTGGTCATGCCATGAGCGAACCAGGGCCCGCCGGCAAGCGAACGGGCGAGCTTAACCGCTTCGCTCTCGAGGTCGGCGCTCGCGTGCAGTCCGTTATAGAAGCCCCAGGCCTGTCCTTCCGCTGCCGTCATCGAGCGGCCGGTAAAGAGAAGCTCGGCGGCACGGCCCTGGCCGACAATGCGGGGCAGGATGCCGCAAGCACCCATATCCGCACCGGCGAGGCCGACACGGGTGAAGAGGAAGGCGGTCTTTGCCTCGGGCGTCGCGAGCCGCAGATCGGAGGCCATGGCGAGGATGGCGCCAGCGCCGGCGCAGATGCCATCGACTGCCGAGATGATCGGCTGCGGGCACTTGCGCATTGCCTTGACGAGATCGCCCGTCATGCGCGTAAAGGCCAGAAGCTCGGGCATTGCCATGCGGGTCAGCGGCTCGATGATCTCGAAGACATCACCGCCGGAGGAGAAATTGCCGCCGGCGCCGGTCAGCACGATGGCGCGGATATCGGACGCATAGACGAGATCGCGGAAGAGATCGCGCAGTTCGGCATAGCTATCGAAGGTCAGCGGATTCTTACGTTCCGGGCGGTTGAGGCGGATGGTGGCGACGCGGCCATCTTCACTGACATCCCAGAGGAAGTGCTCAGGCTTGTAATCCTTGAAGGGCTTCAAATGCCCCTTCATCGTCATGTCCCGATCGTTCATCCCTCAAATCTCCCCACCGGCAACCGCAATTGCCTGTCCATTGATCGATGCCGCGGCCGGCGAGGCCAGCCATAGCACGGTATCGGCGACCTCTTCCGGCTTGACGAGGCGCCCCTGCGGATTGGATTTCGTGAATTCGGCAAGCGCCTGTTCGGCCGTGCGCCCGGTCTTGGCGACGATCGTCTCTATCGAGCGCTGGATGATCGGCGTATCGGTGAAGCCGGGGCAGACGGCGTTGACGGTGATACCGGTTTTCGCCAGTTCCAGCGCCAGCGAGCGGGTGAGGCCGACGACGCCATGCTTGGCGGCCACGTAAGCCGAGACGTAAGCGTAACCCTTCAGGCCGGCCGTCGAGGCGATGTTGATGATGCGTGCGCCGTGGCCACGAGCCTTTAGGTCGGGAAGGGCAGCCTGCGTCACCACGAAAAAGCCCGTGAGGTCGACCGACAGGACATGGTTCCATGCCTCGAGGCTCGTTTTCTCGAAAGGCGCGCTCGGCGCTTCCCCGGCATTGTTGACGAGGATATCGATCGGGCCGAACTTCTCACGCACCTTGGCAAGGCCCTGGGCAACGGCGTCGAGGCTGGTGACATCGAAGCCATCGACGACAAAAGCGTGCACGCCAACCTCGGCGGCAACCGCTTCCAGCGGCTCGCGGCGGCGACCGGCGAGACTGACGCGCGCACCCTCGGCGGCAAGCGCCTTGGCGATCGCGGCACCTATGCCGCTGCCGGCCCCGGTGACGAGGGCGTGACGGCCGCTGAGTTTGCCCGAAGTCGTCATATCTTCCTCACTTAGCCGGTGCTGCCGTGGCTGCGCGGGCAAGGTTGGTTTCATATTGCGTCTTGCCGGAAAGATATTGCTTCGGCCAGGGAATGGAAGTCAGCCCGATCTTGGCGGCTTCGTGCAGTGACCAGGCGGGGTCCGCCAGATGCGGGCGGGCAATGGCGCAAAGATCGGCGCGGCCCGCCGCAATGATAGAATTGGCGTGATCGGCCTCGGAGATTGCACCGACGGCGATCGTCGGGATGCCGATCTCATTGCGGATCTTGTCGGAGAAGGGCGTCTGGAACAGGCGGCCGTAAACCGGCTTTTCCTGTTTCGATACCTGGCCTGAGGAGCAGTCGATCAGGTCGGCGCCGGCTTCCTTGAACATGCGCGCGAAGATGGCCGCATCTTCCGGTGTGTTACCGCCGTCAGTCCAGTCATGGCAGGAGAGGCGGATCGAGATCGGCTTGCCCGCCGGCCAGATCGCGCGCATTGCACTGAATATCTCCAGGGGATAGCGGGCGCGGTTTTCATGGCTGCCGCCATACTCGTCGTCGCGCAGATTGGTCAGCGGCGACAGGAAACTCGACAGCAGATAGCCGTGGGCGCAATGGAGTTCCAGCCAATCGGCGCCGGTCTCGACCGCCAGTTCGGTCGAGCGGACGAAGTCGGCCTTGACGCGATCCATATCGGCGCGATCCATGGTCTTCGGCACCTGGCTGTTCTTGAGATAGGGAACTGCGGACGCCGAAATCAGCGGCCATTCGCCCTCTGGTAGCGGCTGGTCGATCCCTTCCCAGGCGAGCTTCGTCGCGCCCTTGCGGCCGGCATGGCCGAGCTGGATGCCGACTTTAGCGGCGCTGCTCGTATGGACGAAATCGACGAGCCGCTTCCATTGCGCGGCCTGCTCTTCGTTCCAGAGGCCCAGGCAGCCGGGGGTGATGCGCGCATCCGAGGTGACGCAGGTCATCTCTGCAAAGATCAGGCCAGCGCCGCCAAGCGCGCGCGAGCCGAGATGGACGATATGGAAATCGTTCATCACGCCGTCTTCAGCCGAGTACATGGCCATCGGCGAGACCACGATACGGTTGACGAGCTGGACCTCGCGCAGACGATAGGGCGTGAACATCGGCGGCAGGCAGCGGTCGTTACCGACCTCAAGGCCGGATTTTTCGGCAAACCAGCGCTCATAGCCTTCAAGCCAGGTCTTGTCGCGCAATCGAAGATTTTCGTGGCTGATGCGCTGGGAGCGCGTCAACATCGAATACATGAATTGCGGCGGCTCGAGCGTATCGGCATAGCGGCGGCCGACGACTTCGAACCATTCCATCGCATTGCGGGCGGCGTTCTGGATGCGGGCGACGTCGACGCGGCGGATTTCTTCATAGGTCTCAAGGACTGCCGGAATCTTGTCCTTCTCGTGCCCATGGATCTGGAACTGACGGGTCAGCTCGATGGCATCGTCAATGGCAAGCTTGGTGCCCGAGCCGATCGCGAAATGCGCGGTATGGGCGGCATCACCCATCAGCACGACATGAGAGTTGCCGTTGAAATGGCTCCATTTGCCGCAGATCAGGCGGTTGAAATTCAGCCAGGCCGAGCCGCGGATGTGGCGGGCATTGGTCATCAGCGAAGCGCCTTCGAGCACTTCGGAAAACAGGTTTTCGCAGAAGGCGATGGAGCCGTCCTGATCCATCTTGTCAAGGCCGTGGGCGAGATAGGCCTCTTCCGTCGTCTCGACGATGAAGGTCGAGGTCTTGTCGTCGAACTTGTAGATATGCGCCTGGAACCAGCCGTGATCGGTGCGGCGGAAATCGAAGGTGAAGGCGTCGAAAAGCTTGTTGGTGCCGAGCCAGATATAGCGGTTCGGCCGGGTGATCATATCCGGCTGGAAGACCTCCGGATAATGGTTGCGAATGCGCGAATTGAGGCCGTCCGAGCCGACGACCAGATCGGCATCCGGATAGTCGAGATCGGAATTGACGTCCGTTTCGAAGATAAGCTCCACGCCGAGCGCCTCGCAGCGGCGCTGCAGGATGTTCAAAAGCTTCTTGCGGCCGATACCGACGAAGCCGTGGCCCGAGGTGCGTTGGCGCGTCCCCTTGAACAGGACCTCGATATCGTCCCAATGGTTGAAGGCGTCCTCGATTTCGGCGGCACTTTCCGGGTCCCATTCCCGCATCGAAACCATGGTCGCATCGGAAAAGACAACACCCCAGCCGAAAGTATCATAGGGGCGGTTGCGCTCGACGACGCGGATGGAGTGCTCGGGATGGAGCTTCTTCATCAGAAGCGCGAAGTAGAGCCCTGCGGGGCCGCCGCCGATACAGACGATGCGCATCGCTTTTCCCTCCTCGTCAGACCGAAGCCGACCTCAAAATCATTTAAACTTAAAATATCTTGTCGATGCCATTCGTCAAGGCTTTTCCTGTTCGGATTTGCGGAGGGCTGATGGTCACAACATCGTGAAAATTGAGAATTTTCTTTCTAAATCAATGGGAATTTAAAAATAGTTTATGCTTAAAATTTCTTGCTTGAACATTGCGGGCTTCGGTGCGATCTTTTTTAGCAATGCCACATGCGCCGCGGGGAAACGGCTGTCGTGGCGATTTGATCGAGAAGAATGCGGGAGCAAGGCGATGCTGGGACCAACCGGTCATACCGATACATTCACGCGAGACAATCTGCCGCCTTTCGACGAATGGCCCGAGCTACGGATGGAGGGTTTCGACTATCCGGAATGGCTGAATGCCGGCTTCGAGCTGAGTGACCGGATGGTTGAGAAGGGTTTCGCCGATCACGTTGCCCTGATCGGCAACGGCCGCCGCCGCACCTACAAGGAGCTGGCGGACTGGACCAACCGCATCGCGCACGCGCTCGTCGAGAACTTCGGCGTCAAGCCCGGCAATCGCGTTCTCATCCGCTCCGGCAACAATCCCGCCATGATCGCCTGCTGGCTGGCGGTGACGAAGGTCGGCGCTGTTGCCGTCAATACCATGCCGATGCTGCGGGCAGGCGAGCTTTCGAAGATCATCGACAAGGCGGAAATCTCATTCGCGCTGTGCGATACAAGACTGCTGGAAGAGCTTGTCGCGGCGGCCAAGGACAGCCAGTTTTTGAAACAGGTTGTCGGCTTCGACGGCACCGCCAACCACGATGCGGAACTCGACCGCATTGCGCTCAACAAGCCCGTTCGCTTCGAGCCGGTGAAGACCGGGCGGGATGATGTGGCGCTGCTCGGTTTCACCTCCGGATCGACGGGCGTGCCCAAGGCGACCATGCATTTCCATCGCGATATCCTGATTATCGCCGATGCCTATGCCAAGGAAGTGCTGCAGGTGACGCCGGATGACGTCTTCATCGGCTCGCCACCGATTGCCTTCACCTTCGGACTCGGAGGTCTGGTCATCTTCCCCTTGCGCTTCGGCGCATCGACGGCGCTGCTGGAAAACGCTTCGCCGAAGAACATGGTCGAGATCATCCAGGAATATGGAGCGACCGTCAGCTTCACCGCACCGACGGCCTATCGTGCCATGCTGGCGGCGATGGAGGAGGGGGCGGATCTGTCTTCGCTTCGCATTGCCGTTTCCGCCGGTGAGACGCTGCCGGGGCCGATTTTCGAGGAATGGACGCGCAAGACCGGCAAGCCGATCCTCGACGGCATCGGCTCGACCGAGATGCTGCATATCTTCATCTCCAATCATCTCTCCGACGCCAAGCCGAATTGCACGGGCAAGCCGCTGAAGGGCTATGAGGCCCGTGTCGTCGATGACGGGATGAACGAGGTTCCGCGCGGGACCATCGGCAAACTCGTCGTTCGCGGGCCGATCGGCTGCCGCTATCTCGCCGACCACAGGCAGGCCGATTACGTGCGAGATGGCTGGAACCTGACGGGCGACAGCTTCATTCAGGATGAGGACGGCTATTTCCATTTCGCCGCCCGTTCCGACGACATCATTCTTTCGGCCGGTTACAATATTGCCGGGCCGGAAGTCGAGGCAGCCCTTCTTTCGCATGCCGACGTGCTCGAATGCGCTGTGATCGGCAAACCGGACGAGGAACGGGGTTATATCGTGCAGGCGCATGTCGTGCTGGTGCCTGGGGTCACAGGGTCGGATCTACTGGCTAAGGCGCTGCAGGATCACGTCAAGGCCGTCATCGCGCCTTATAAATATCCGCGCTCCATCGTCTTCGTCGACGCTTTGCCAAAGACAGAATCCGGCAAGATACAGCGCTTCCGCCTGCGGAACTAGGAATGCCGCAAGGCGAACGTCATGACGCGTTGATTTATTTGCCCGGATCTTTCGGGCTCCACAGCACGGTTTCGGCGTCCTTTTCGTAAGCCATGCCCTTGGGGTAGCTGATAGCCTCGAACTGCAGGCCCCAGGGTGCCTGGAAATAGAGGATCGAGTGGCCAGCTGCTGGACCGTCTGTAATGTGCAATGGCCCGAAGCGCGTCGCAACGTTTCTGCTGTCTAGATAAGCTTTTGCGGCGTCGATATCGTCGACATAAAGCGAGATGTGAAACGCGCCGATATCGCTGTTCTTCTGCTTGAGGTCCCGCTGATCGGGCGCCGAATATTCGAACAGTTCGATGTTCGATCCGAAACCGCATCGCACCTGGGTTATCTGCTTGATTTCAGCCTTGGGATCGACACCAAGCAAATCGGTCATGAATGTGCCCGTATCATCGGCAAACGGGCCGAACGACATAACGACCTCGCAGCCGAGCACGTTTTCGAAGAAATCGACCGCCTGCTTCATATCCGGCACCGTCAGTCCTGTATGGTCGTGGCCACGAAGACCGGGCAAGCCCGTGGTTTTTGTTGCTGCTGAAACAGGATCCGTCATAGGATCTTTCCTTTCCATATGCCGATGTTGTTGCAGTCTCGCTAACACCTGCAGCACATTTAATAACCTTTACGCAACGGGCGCTTCTTCCATCAGGTTTTCGCGACCAAGCCAGTGCGGGTCGACTTCCGGCAGGGGAATGGCGTCGAGCAGCATGCGGGTATAGGTGGAGGCGGGTGCGGTGAAGACGCGCTCGCAATCGCCTTCTTCTTCGACGCGACCGTGGCGCATGACATAGACGCGGTCGCAGACGGCGCGAATGACGGAAAGATCATGGCTGATGAAGGCCATCGAGAGGCCAAGATCGCGCGAAAGTTCCTTCAGCAGATTGAGAACCTGTGCCTGCGTCGACACATCGAGGCCGGAGACGATCTCGTCGGCGAGCACGAAATCCGGCTTCAGCAGGGCCGCCCGCGCGATGCCGATGCGCTGGCGTTGGCCGCCCGAGAGTTCATGCGGGTTGCGGTCGAGGCAGGCCTGCGGCAGCGTCACGCGCTCGAGAATTGCGGCCACATGGTGCTCGGCTTCTTTTCTGTCCGAAGCCAGCCTGTGCAGCAGCAGTGGCTCGACGAGGATGCGGCGGATCGTGTGGCGCGGATTAAGCGAGGCCATCGGATCCTGAAAGATCATCTGCATGCGGCGGCGCAGCGGCCGCATCTCGGAATCGGGCAGATGCGTGATGTCTCGGCCGTCGAAATGAATGCTACCTGCTGTCGCATCTATCAGCCGCAGCAGGGCGCGGCCGAGCGTCGTCTTGCCCGAGCCGCTTTCACCGACAATGCCAATCGTTTCGCCACGACGGATATCGATGTCGACACCGTGCAGCACTTTGATGCCAAGGCCTGGTGGTCCGAAAAGATGTCGCTTGGCACCATAAATGACTTCGATGCCCTTAGCGGACAGCAGATGATCGGAAACGCTCATCGGCCGCCCTCCGAAATGCCGATTTCGCGGCGCAGTTGTTCGAAGACTGCTTGCGGCACCGGCATCAGCCCGGCATCCGGCCGATCGTAACGGGGGCCAGCGGAAAGGAGCGATTTCGTGTAGACATGCCGTGGATGCGTAAGCACGTCGCTTGTACGCCCCTCCTCGATAACCTTGCCGGCGTACAGCAGCGTGACGCTGTCGCAGATCTGGGCGACGACGCCGAGATCATGCGTGACGAAGATGACGGCGGTGCCATGCGCTTCCTGCAAGCCGCGGATCAGCCGCAGGATCTGCTTCTGCACGGTGACGTCGAGCGCGGTAGTGGGCTCGTCGGCGACGACCAATTTCGGCTCCAGCGCGAAGGCGGCGGCAATCAAGATGCGCTGGCGCATGCCGCCAGACAGTTCATGGGGATAGGCGCGCAGCACGCGCTCGGGATCGCGGATATGCACTTCTTCCAGCAGCTTCAGCGCGCGCCGCCGCGCATCGCCCGATGACAGGCCCCGCTTCAACCGTAGTCCGTCGGTCAACTGAGCCTCGATGCGGCGACCGGGATTGAGTGCCGTCTGCGGGTCCTGCGGGATCAGCGAGATCTCGCTGCCCATGATGTCTCGCAATTCCTTGGCGGAAAGCGTGAGTAGATCGCGGTTTTCGAACAGGATCGAGCCGTTCGTGACGCGGACGCCGCGCGGCAGGATGCCGAGCAGGGCCTTGGCGATGGTCGATTTTCCGGCGCCACTTTCGCCGACGAGCCCGCGCACTTCGCCGCGTTCCAACGTCAGGGAAACATCGCGCAGGATCGGTGCGCCGCCGTCGCGGTCGGATACGGCGTTGAGGCCGGTAATGGAGAGGAGTGGAGATGTCATCGGCGCATTACCGGATCGAGGGCGCGGCGCAGGCCGTCGCCGAGTTGATTGAAGGCAAGCACCGTCGCAAAGAGCGCGATCAGCGGCACGACCAGGACCCACCAGCCTTGATAAATCATCTGACGCCCCTCGGCGATCATGCCGCCCCAGGTCGGCGTGTCGGAGGCAACCGAAAGGCCGACGAAGGACAGGATGGCTTCGACGATGACGGCAATTCCCATTTCCAGGCTGACGAGGGCGATCAGCACCGGCGTTACATTGGGCAGGATTTCGCTGAAGAGGATTCTGGCCCGCGAAAAGCCGATCGTGTGGGCAGCGGTCACATAATCCATCCGCGCCTGCGCCTGTGTTTCCGAGCGCACGACGCGACAGAAGCGTGTCCAGTCGATGATGACGATGGCCGCGATGACCGAATGCACGCCGGAGCCGAAGACGGCGACGAGGAGGATCGACAGCAATACGGGCGGAAACGCCATCCAGATATCGACGAGGCGGGAGATCACCTTGTCGATCCAGCCGCCGCCGTACCAGCCGGCGAGAAGGCCGAGCAGCGTGCCGATGAACGCTGCGAGCCCGGCGGCGACGAAGGCGACCGTAAGCGCGATGCGCGTGCCGAAGATGGCGCGGGAGAGCACGTCGCGGCCGAGATCGTCCGTGCCCAGCAGGAAGCCGGGATCGGCTCCCTCGATCCATGCCGGTGGCAGAGTGCCAGACATCAGATCCTGCTCCAGCGGATCCTTAGGCGCTATATAGGGCGCGAAGATCGCGAGGATGAGGAGGATGAGAATAAAGCCGCCGCCGAAGATCACCTTCGGCTCGGAAAGCAGCGCCTGAAAGCGTTTCGCGATTCTGGAGGGCGAGCGCGACATGGCGGGCGAGGTGACGTCAGCCATGGGCAAGCCTCGGATTGAAGGCCGCGACGAGAAGGTCGACCGCCAGATTGACGAGGATGAAGAGGGCGCCGAAGACCAGTACCAGTCCCTGGATCAGCGGCAGGTCGCGGTTGATGACGGCATCGATCGCCATGTTGCCAATGCCAGGATAGGCGAAGATGCGCTCGACGATGACGCTGCCGCCGATCAGGAAGGTGAATTGCACGCCGGTGAGCGCGATCGTCGGACCCACGGCATTGCGAAGCGCCTCCTGCAATACCAGTCGCAGCTCGGACATTCCTTTCAATTTGGCGAGCACGATATAGTCCTGCACCATGGCCTCGGAGAGCGCTGCCTTCAGCACACGGGCGATGATGGCGGCCAGCGGCAGGCCGAGCGCCAGGACCGGCATGACCATATGGGCGCAGATATCGGCGAAGATACCGAAGCGAAGCGTCAGCAGGCTTTCAATGAGGTAGAAGGGGGTCGCGAATTGTGCGTCGATGCTCGGATCGATGCGTCCGGAGAGCGGGAAAAGCGGAAAAAGAACGCCGAGGACCAACACAAGAGCTAGCGCCCAGACGAAATCCGGAACCGCCAGGAAAAGACCGTTCAAGCTATCGATCACAGGCTCGAAAATCGTGCGACGGGCAAGCGTGCCGATGATGGCGACCGCGCCGCCGAGAAGAATAGCCAACGCCAACGCGGCAAAGGCAAGCTCCAGCGTTGCGGGGAGGCGCTCGCCGAGCAGGGAGAGCACATCGCGCTTCAAGGAAATCGATGTCCCAAAATCGCCCGTCAGAACCGCTTTCAGCCAGAGCCAGAATTGCATGGTCAGGCTCGCATCGAGACCGTAATGGGCGCGCAGTGCGGCGATATCGGCAGGGCTTGCGCCCGGCGAGATCATCATCGCGATCGGATCTCCGGGTACGACACGCAGCAGGACGAAGACAATCACCGCCACGCCGAAGAGGGTGATTGCGGCCATGATGAGGCGGTTCAATATGGAGACTGCTATCATGCGTTATGAGTTCCGATCGCATGTGCTGACTGTAACATGGAGAGTACAGGCCTCTCATCCGGCCTATCGGCCACCTTCTCCCCGTTTTGACGGGGAGAAGGGGATAGAAGCACCCGGAGCCTTCCTTCCGACCGTTTTTCCAGACGAGGGTACAGAGGTCGTCCCCTCTCCCCGTCAGAACGGGGAGAGGGCTAGGGTGAGGGGCAGCCACATACTCAAAGCCTGATGCATCAAGCCTTCGACACGAGCGTCGGCTGCAGGGCGCCGGAGACATTCGGCGTGACCTTGAGGCTCGATTTGTAGACGATCGGCTGGGCATATTGCAGCAGCGGGATCACATAACCCTGCTCGGCAATATATTTGATCGCCGCCTTCCAGCCGGCAATGCGCTTCGTTTCGTCCTTTTCCACCCAGAGCGGTCCCAGCATGTCGTCTACATCCTTGGTCTTCCAGGCAGAGTGCGGCGAAGGGCCGAACATGGCAAAGCCCGTCGAGGTCGTCGGATCACCGATGGCGTTGCCCCAGTTGTAGAAGGCGGCCGGCCCGAGCTGATGGGCGGCACGCAGCTCGTAGTGCTTAGCGATTTCGTAGACTTCGATGTCAGCCTCAATGCCGACCTTGCGCCACATGCCGACGATCGCCTGGATCATCTCGTAATCCTTCGGCTTGAAGCCGCGGGTGGTCTTGATGGTGAACTTCACCGGCTTTTCCGGCGAATAGCCGCTGGCGGCCAGAAGCTTCTTGGCCTGTTCCGGATCGTAAGGGGTTTTGACGGAGGCGTCGTAGGCCTCATATTCCGGCGCTTCCAGCGTCGATAGCGGCTTGCCGTAGCCGCGCAGCAGCCGCTTGATGATCGCTTCCTTGTCGATCGCCATATTGGCGGCAAGACGGACATTCTTATCGAGCATCGGGTCGACATTGCTGATGAAGATCATGCCGATGTCGGAGATGGGGGTGGCGACGCCTGATAGCCCCGACTTCTTCTTCAGCCTGTCAAAATCCTCGTAGGGGATTTCCAGCGTCACGTCGGAAGAGCCGGATTCGATTTCGGCGACGCGGCTCGTCGTATCCGGCACGAACTTGAAGATGACAGTGTCGAAGGCGGGCTTGCCGCCGAAATAGTTCGGGTTTGCCTTCAGGCGCAGATAGGAATTGCCCTCATAGGCGTCGACCATATAGGGGCCAGTGCCGATCGGCTTCTTTTCGAAGCCCTGCGCGCCTACCTTGGTGTAATAGTCCTTCGGCAGGACGTAGCCGGTGAGGAAGGCCATCCATTTGAAATAGGTCGGCTCGAAGCGAACGACATCGCCAGTGATGCGGTTGCCTTCCACCTTGTAATTATTGGCGGTCGACCAGATGAACTGGATCGGGTTGCCGGTGTCCTGCTTGGCGGCGCGCTCCAGCGACCAGACGATGTCGTCGGGCGTAAACTTGGAGCCGTCATGCCAGGTCACCCCTTCGCGGACATCCATCCAGACCTTTGTCTTGTCGTCGTTCCAGCCCCAGGCCGTCAACAGGCCCGGCTGGAATTTCAGGTCCGGTCCCTGGCCGATATACTGGTCGAAGACCGAGCGGTAGATTGCCTGGATCGTCGGGTTGACGGCGGATGGGCCTGTCGTCGGATCGAAAGAAGGCAAATTGACGTTGAAGGCGATGGTCAGCGTGCCGGCTTCCGCTGCTTCGACAGGCGTCCTGCCGGCTAAAATCCCAGTCATGAATGCGGCCGCGCCGAGGCTGAGTGCCTCGCGCCGAGTAAGCTTAGTCATGGTCACTCCGTTCCCCTGTTAAGCGGCAGAAAAGCATGACGCCCAACTGCTGCTGGCGATTTATTGTCGGAATGTTTTAATCTTAAAATACATATTTTGGAGCGGCAAGCGCTTTCTCTGGTGCTTGTAAAGAATCCGATGCTTTTTTTGCATCCATATTAAATGCGTACGCATATATCTGCGCTGCAATCCGGGGAGCGAAAATTCCGATGTGGAAGAAGTAAGGCAATGGCTCGCCGCTTCGAACTTACTCCATCGAGCCGGATTTCATATTTGTTCGTTGACAGTTCAATGAAGTTCAAAATATGATTTTGCAAATGATTTAAAACAAGCCCACAAGGGCAAAGGGGTAACGTCATGGCCGAGCGATCGTTTGCGCGCGAGGTCGAGGATCTGAAGCTCGGGGAAGGCGACATCTTCCGCGGCGAGGGTATTCTCGCGATCACCAAGGCACTTCTGCAATCCGGTGTTTCCTATGTCGGCGGCTATCAGGGCTCGCCGATTTCCCATCTCATGGATGTATTGGCCGACGCCAAGGATGTGATGCAGGATCTGGGCGTCCACTTCGAGACATCAGCCTCGGAAGCGGCTGCGGCCGCCATGCTGTCTGCCTCCGTCATGTATCCGGTGCGCGGCGCCGTCACCTGGAAATCGACGGCCGGTACCAATGTCGCCTCCGATGCGCTTTCCAACCTGTCTTCGGGCGGGGTCACGGGCGGCGCACTGATCATCATCGGTGAGGATTACGGCGAAGGCTCCTCCATCATGCAGGAGCGCAGCCATGCCTATGCGATGAAATCGCAGATGTGGCTGCTCAATCCGCGCCCGAACCTGCCGTCGATCGTGCAGGCGGTGGAAGAGGGCTTTGAGCTTTCGGAAGTCTCGAACACGCCGGTCATGCTGCAGGTCGGCATCCGCAGCTGTCATGTGCACGGCCAGTTCGTCGCCAAGGATAACAAGCGACCGCCCTATACGCTGAAGCAGGCGCTGGAAAATCCTGTTCGCGACGTCAACCGCATCGTGCTGCCGCCGGCATCCTTCCTGCATGAGAAGGAGAAGCTGGAGAAGCGTTGGCCTGCTGCGGTCGATTTCATCAGGAAGCGGCAGCTCAACGAGTATTTCGGACCCTCCGAGGGTGATGTCGGCATCATCCTGCTCGGCGGCATGTATAATGGCGTGCTGCGCGCACTGCAGCAGCTCGGACTTGCCGATGTCTACGGCAATTCCGCCGTGCCGCTTTACGTCCTCAACGTCGCCTATCCGCTTGTTGACGACCAGATCGCCGAATTCTGCGCCAGCAAGAAGGCGGTGCTGATGGTCGAGGAGGGGGCGCCCGAATATATCGAGCAGTCCCTGAACACCATCCTGCGCCGCCGCGATATTCAGACCAAGGTCGCGGGCAAGGACGTGCTGCCGATGGGCGGCGAATATACCGCGCCGGTGCTGATGAAGGGCATTAAGAATTTCCTCGAAGTCCATCAGCGCGTGCTGCTCGGCAACCAGCCGCCGCTGCCGGACCCGACACCTATCCTCAACGATCCCAAGATCAAGGCGCTCGCCGAAGTCGTGCCGCCGCGGCCACCGGGTTTCTGCATCGGCTGTCCCGAGCGGCCGATCTTCGCTGCCATGAAGATGGTGGAGAGCGAACTCGGCCAGCATCACATATCAGGCGACATCGGTTGCCACCTCTTCTCGATCCTGCCGCCCTTCAATATCGGCAGCACGACCATGGGCTACGGGCTCGGGCCGGCGGCCGCTTCGGCCTTCAATGTCGCGGCGGATAAGCGCGTGATCTCCGTCATGGGCGATGGCGGCTTCTGGCACAACGGCCTGGCGACCTCTGTCGGTAATGCCGTCTTCAACAAGCAGGATGGTGTCATCCTCGTCGTCGACAACTATTATTCGGCAGCGACGGGCGGGCAGGACATACCGTCGTCGCGTGCGCTCAACCCACGCCGCAAGACCAACAATTCCATCGTCAATGCCGTCAAGGGCATTGGTGCGACCTGGGTGCGCCAGATCGACCGGACCTATGATGTCGCCAAGATGCGCGATACGCTGCGCGAGGCCCTGACCTCGAAGGAGCCGGGGCCGAAGATTATCGTCGCTTCCTCGGAGTGCATGCTCAACAAGCAGCGTCGCGTGAAGCCGCAATTCGCCAAGGCGGTGAAGGACGGCAAGCGTATGGTCAAGGAGCGCTTTGGCGTCGATGAGGATGTCTGCACCGGCGATCACGCCTGCATCCGCCTTTCCGGCTGTCCTTCACTGTCGGTCAAGCATACCGACGATCCGCTGAAGGACGATCCGGTGGCGGCGATCGATAATAATTGCGTCGGCTGCGGCAATTGCGGCGAGGTTTCCGAGGCGGCGGTGCTTTGTCCCTCCTTTTATCGTGCCGATATCATCCATAACCCTACGGGTTGGGATCGCTTCGTCGCTCGCATGCGCTCGAGCATCATCGGCTGGCTGCAGGCGCGTCGCCGCGCCGGCCGCATCGTCTTCGCAGATTGAGAGGGCGATATGAACGAGCATGTGAGCATGAGCGATCTCGGCGCCAACAGGCTTTCGACAGACAAACCGCTGTCGCTTGCCATCCTCGCCATGGGCGGGCAGGGCGGCGGCGTGCTGGCCGACTGGATCGTCGGCCTTGCGGAAGCCGAAGGCTGGATGGCGCAGACGACGTCTGTGCCGGGCGTTGCCCAGCGCACGGGCGCGACGATCTACTATATCGAAATGCTGCCGGCGAAGGATGGTCACGAGCCGATCTTCTCTCTGATGCCGACGCCGGGTGATGTCGATGTCGTCATGGCAGCGGAGCTGATGGAGGCTGGCCGTTCGGTGCTGCGCGGCCTCGTCACGCCGGACAAGACGCTGCTGATCGCCTCGACGCACCGCTCCTTTGCCGTTGCGGAAAAGGAAAAGCCGGGCGACGGCATCGGCAATGCCGAGGTGGTGGTCGATGCCACGGATTTTGCCGCCAAGCGCACCATCGCCTTCGACATGGAAACGATGGCCGTCAAGAATGGCAGCGTGATTTCGGCCTCCATGTTCGGCGCTTTGGCCGGCTCGGGTGCACTGCCGTTCGGCAAGCAGGCTTTCGAGGCGATGATCCGCGCCGGAGGCAAGGGTATCGAGCCCAGCCTGAAGGCGTTCAATGCCGCCTTCGACAGGGTCAAGGAAAAGCCGCGCGATGCGGTTTCCGCGACGCCGCCGAAGCATTTCGATGCGCTGCCTGAAACCGCCGGTCATCCGGCGCTGGACCGGCTGGTTAATCGCATCCGATCCGAATTTCCCGAAGTTGCCTGGCCGCTGCTGTTTGCCGGTGTCAAGAAGCTGACCGATTATCAGGATCCGGCCTATGCCGATGAATATCTGGGCCGTGTCGCGGCACTTCATGCGCTGGATCGAAAGGCTGGCGGCGCGAATAAGGATTTCGCCTTCATCGTGCAGGCGGCGAAATATGTCGCGGTCGCCATGGCTTACGATGATGTCATCCGCGTTGCCGATCTGAAGGTGCGTAGCTCGCGTTTCGAGCGCGTCCGTAAGGAAGTCGGCGCCAAGGACGACCAGATCGTTTACATGACCGAATACATGCATCCGCGCATGGATGAGGTCTGCGGCACGATGCCGAAGGCGATGGGCCTATGGATAGAAAACAGGCCGCGGCTGTTTGCCCGGCTGGACCGCTTCGTCAACAAGGGGCGGCGCGTTCAGACGGGCACGCTGTTCTGGTTCCTCGGCCTTTACATGGTCTCAGCGCTGCGCCGTATCCGTCGCGGCACGCTGCGGCACGCACGCGAGGTGGAGCATCGCGAGGCCTGGCTTGCGGCGGCCTCCAACCTGCTGGCCGCGAATTACGATCTCGCCGTCGAGGTGCTCGGCAACCGCCGCCTCGTGAAGGGCTATTCCGATACGCATGCGCGCGGGCTTTCCAAGTTCGACCGCGTCATGTCGGCGCTGCCGCTTCTTCGCGACCGCGAGGATGGAGCTGCGTGGATGCGGCGGTTGCGGCAAGCGGCATTGCTGGACGAGAAGGGGACGGCACTCGATGGCGCTTTGAAGACTGTGGAGACGCTGTGAGGTTGCTGAGAGCATAAGCCGCTCAGATTTCATGCTTCCTGATATTGTGCAGCACCTTGTGCAGGGTCGAGATGAAGGTGCGATATTCGGCCTCGTCGACGCCGTCGAACATTTGCAGGAAGAGGTCGTACATGGTCGGCCACACCTTCTCGAAGGCGGCGCGGCCTTCCTCGGTGATGGAGACATCGCGGATGCGCATGTCTTCGGCGCGGGGCTGGCGGCGGATGTAACCCTGTTGTTCGAGCGAGTCCAAAGTGCGGCTCATCGTCGATTGCTCGGTCACGGCGAAGACGGAGAGCTCGTTGATGGTGACGCTGGAGGAGACGCTGAGGACGGCAAGCGCACGCATCTTGGCGGTCGTCATATCGTATTCGCGCAGCTCTTCCGAAAGATTGGCGTTCCAACGCGCCATCAGCCGGTTCATGAGATAGGGCGCGAAGTGATTGAGGCCGATTTCGCCCATGGTCGGGCGCTTCGCGTTCTCATCTCGCGTGCGCCTCAAAACGGTGCCTGAAAACCGTTCCTCCATCGACGAAACTCCTCCTTCGGAAACGTGTTACTTCAGCGATGATGCGAGCAGGAAGCCGGAGCCCCCACCAAGGCCCGCACCGGGATGCGCCGAAGCGCCGATGTGGTAAAGGCCTGATATGTGGGTGCGGTGGTTAACAGATGACTTAAAGGGACGCCAGATGAAAAGCTGGTCGATGCCGCAATAGCCGCCATAGGGATCGCCGCCAACGAGGTTCATGTTCATCGCTTCCAGATCCGCCGGAGAATAGGCGCAGCGCGCGAGCTTGATGTTTGCAAAATCCTCGATATGGCTCGCAAGCAGAGCTTCGATGCGGTCGGCGTAGCGCTCGCGCACCTCTTCCGTCCAGCGGCCGTCTTCAGGCGTTTCGATCTCGCCGGCGGCATCGCCCTTGATATGGCGTGGCGCTTCGGGAAGCTGCAGCCAGAGGATCGACTTTCCTTCCGGTGCGCGGCTGGGATCGAGCGCCACAGGCTGCCCGATGCAGACCGTAGGTTCGGCAGGCAGAAGCCCGCGCTCGCATTCGTTGGCCGCACGCGAGACGCCGTCGAGGCCAGGGGTCAGGTGCAGCAGCGCCACCTTGCCGAGTTCGGCACTGGCCTTCCAGCGCGGCGGCTCGGAAAGCGCGTAGTGGATCTGCATATCGCCCTTGCCGTAGCGGTAGCTGGCAACGCCTGATTTGATCTCCGGCGGCAGCGGATCCGGCCAATCCTTCATCAGCCGCTCGTAGAGCTGGTTGGGGGTTACCGAGCAGATCACGCCGGCTTTCGCCTTCAACGTTTCGCCGTTCGCAAGACGCACGCCGTCGGCGCTGCGATTGTGGTCCGGAATGATGGCCGCGACATCGGCACTCACACGAATTTCACCGCCATGATCGGCAATCAATCGTTCGAAGGCCTTCAGCAGCTTCTCGGCGCCGCCCTTGACGATCGGCGCGCCACCCAATTCCAATGCAAAGCCGATCACCTTCAGCATTTCGGCGGAATAGGCGCTTTCGGGCCCGAGGCCGCAATGGAGCACCCAAGGCGCCCAGAGCGCATGGATATCCTCGGACCTGTAACTGGTTTCGAGATAGCCGCGTGCCGGCGTCAAAGCATCGCCAAACCAGGCGGCGAGCTTGCGCAACCCGCGGTTCCAGCCCTGCTTTGCAACAGTCTTCAGGGTCGATCCTGACCATAGCGCACCGCCAAGCAGGGAAAACAGGAATGGCGCGTCGGCCGCAAGTGCTTCCATCTCACGGGAAAAGGTCTGCCCGTCGCCGGGCGACAGTTTGTCGAAAGCGGCGATATTTCGCTGTCTGTTCTTGGAAAAGATCACATGCGAACCGTCGGGACGGAGCACGCCCGTGGGGAGCTCGGCATGGGCGAATTCCAGGCCTCGCGCCTCGAGATCCTTGCCGATGGCGCCATAGGCCGGCGAGGTCAGGAACAGCACCATGGTCGTTGCCATGACGTCGTGGATGAAGCCGGGCTGGGTGATCTCCTCGGTGCGCAGGCAACCGCCGATGCGGTCGTTGCGCTCGAGGACGAGCACCTTGTGGCCCTTTTTGCCGAGCATGGCGGCTGCGACGAGCGCATTTATGCCGCTGCCGACGATGATGTAGTCATGATCGCCCATTGCTGCCGCCCCTCATTGGCAAGATGAACAGAAAGGAGGAGCCTGCCCCAGGCTCCAGCCTATCATGCGATCAATGCCAGTGCGCGAACCGGCGAGCCCGTGCCCTTGACGAACTTCAGCGGTGCGGCGATCAGCACTGCGCCCTTGGCCGGAAGCTGGTCGAGGTTGGAGAGGCTGGCGAGGCCATAGCGATTGGCCTTGTGCATAAGGTTGTGCGCCGGGAAGGGCGGGTTCATGCCACCAGCAGAACCGGCATCGGTGCCGATCGTTTCCGAACCCCAGCCGATGATACCCTTGGTGAGCAGATATTCGATCGCTTCTGCTGTCGGGCCGGGAGAATGCGGGCCGTTTTCATCAGCGTTCAGGAAGGTTTCGGTCGAACCGTTCCGCTTGTACCAGTCTGTGCGCAGCAGCACCCAGCTGCCGGGCTCGATCGCGCCGTTCTCAGCTTCCCATTCCTTGATGCTTTCGACCGTCAGCAGATAATCAGGATTGGCGGCGGCTTCCTTGGAGCGGTCGATGACATTGACCGGCGCCACGAAGTTCTGCGGCGGGATGGTGTCGGTCGTGTTGTTCGGATTATCCTTGCCGGTGATCCAGTGGCAGGGCGCATCGAAATGTGTGCCGGTGTGCTCGCCGAGCTCCAGCCAGTTCCAGGCCCAGAAGGGGCCGTCCTGATTGTATTCCGAGATCGTATGGACCTTGACGTTCGGCGTGTTCTTGCCGAACTGTGGCGGCAGGTAGAGCACCGGTGTGTCGGGTCCGAGCGGCGCGGTGAGATCGACGACCTTGACGGAGCCCGAAAGCAGGGCCGAGGCGAGGCTGGCGAGTGTGGTAGCGGTCATTTTTTTGCGTTCCCCTTGTTGTTGCAGGATCCCGTGCGAAGAGCCTTTTTGCAGGTCTTTTGTTCAGGATCAGGCATGAAATCGACATCGCCAGACGCGGGTGCCTTTCCTCCTGGCACCGGGTTCGCGTGGCGGCGGAATGAAGGGAGCCTATGTCACAATATATGATATTGCAAGCATTCGGCTGGGGTTCGCGGCGCCAATTTTGACATAAAATCGCCGGCCATCATGAGTTTGTAAGTTACTGAAGTAAAACGGCATTCCTCGGCGTAATTCGATGAAATGTTACCAATGGTTGCTTGCGTCCCCTGTGATTCGCGCCAACGGATACTTGAAGCTTAAAACTCAAAATGTATGCATGTGATAATAATAATCACAAATCAGAAAGGGGCTGATGATGAGCTATGATGCGATCATAGTGGGGGCCGGCCATAACGGTTTGGCGGCGGCAGTGCATCTGGCTTCCAAGGGCTGGAAGGTTGCCGTCATCGAGGGAAATTCGGAGCCCGGCGGTGCAGTCAAGACGCGTGAGGTGACGCTGCCCGGTTTTCGGCACGATCTGTGCGCCATGAACCTTTCGATGTTCGCCGGCTCGGCCTTCTTTGCGCAGTATAAGAACGAGCTTCTGGCCGAAGGGCTGGGCTTTGTGCCCGCCGCGGATTGCTTCGCCAGCGTCTTTCGCGACAACACCTATCTCGGCGTCAGCACCGATCTGGAAAAGACCGCGGGAGCCATCGCCGATATCTCGCCGCAGGATGCTGCTGCCTGGCGCAATATGCTCTCGCAGTTCGGTGCGGATGCGCCGCATATTTTCGGCCTGCTCGGCTCGCCCATGCCTTCGATGGCCGCCGCCAGGGTCGTTTGGAAGGCATGGCGCGAAAAGGGAATGGGCTGGATTTATGAGACCGCGCGCATGCTCTTTGCATCGCCGCGCGATTTTCTCGATGCCCGTTTCCAGAATACCAAGCTCAAGACGATGATGGCCGCCTGGGGGCTGCATCTCGACTTCGCGCCCGACGTCGCCGGCGGCGCACTGTTTCCCTATCTCGAATCCATGGCCAATCAGGCATTCGGCATGGTGATCGGCAAGGGCGGTGCCGATACGATCATCAAGGCGATGGCGGCCGTGCTGAAAAACAAGGGCGGCGAGCTGATGCTCGGCACGCGCGTGGACAAGATCACGACCTCGGGCGGCAAAGCGACGGGCGTTGTGCTGGCCGATGGACGACGTTACGAAGCGAAGCGTGCGGTCATCGCCAATGTCCATCCGCAGATCCTGTTCGGCAAGCTTCTGGATCAGGATCCGTCACGGCAGGAGTTTGACGGCAAGATCAAGCGCTTCCGCGCCGGACCGGGCACGATGATGATCCATCTGGCGCTGTCGGGCCTTCCGGATTGGACGGCGGGCAAGGCGCTCCAGAATTTTGCCTATGTGCATATCGCGCCGGATCTCGAAATGATGTCGCGTGTCTATGCCGAGGCCATGGGCGGGCTGCTGCCGGCTGAACCTGCCCTGGTGGTAGGCCAGCCGACTGCCATCGATCCGTCGCGCGCGCCCGATGGGCAGCATGTGCTTTGGATACAGGTGCGCGTCCTGCCGGCGGAATTCCATGGCGATGCCGCCGGTCAAATCAGCGGCGCGGGTTGGGATGAGATTAAGGATATCTATGCCGAGCGCGTTTTCGATATCGTCGAACGTTATGCGCCCGGCTTGCGCGGCAAGATATTGGGGCGCTCGGTCTTTTCGCCCATCGACCTGGAGCGCGAGACCCCGAATCTCATCGGCGGCGACAACCTCTCTGGCAGTCATCATCTCGACCAGAATTTCCTGTTCCGCCCCGTTGCTGGCTATTCGCGATACAAGACGCCCGTGGCATCGCTCTACATGTGCGGGGCCTCGACATGGCCTGGCGCAGGAACGGGTGCAGGTTCCGGTTTCATGCTGGGGAAAATGCTGGCCAAGTGAGCGCCATATGACTTGACGTTCAAACCTTTGACATTTCAAATATCGTCCCCTAGATCGCTGGGATTAGCGATGCGGAACGATAGGCCGAGGCGACGTTATGACAGAGTCCGAGAGTGCAAGCGTTGATCTGGAGATCATCGTTCAGGGCGCGCAGGAAGGCAAGAAGCTCGAACTGCGGCTCTGGCTGCGGATGTTGTCGACGACCAAGCTGATTTCGCAGGAAATCCGCCGCCGGCTGCGCAATGAGTTCGGAGCGACTTTGCCGCAGTTCGACCTGATGGCGCAGCTCTATCGCGAGCGAGAGGGCTTGCGTCTTGGAGAGTTGTCGAAGCGCACCATGGTCACCAACGGCAACGTCACCGGTCTTGTCGAGAGGCTGGAGGCGGATGGCCTCGTGCTGCGTGTGACACCCGATGGCGACCGGCGCGTCACGGTCGCGAAGCTGACGGAAAAGGGCGAGACCCAGTTCAGCGCCATGGCCGCCGCCCATGAAGGCTGGCTGCGCGACATGATGGCGGATGTGGAGCCCGCGATCGTCAGTGAGCTATGGCGGGATATCGGCGCGGTGAAGTCATCGGTCAGCAACCATCTTTCCGGCGCCGACTTCGATTGATGGTAAAGCATGTCACGCAAAAGTGTGTAGCGGTTTTGCGGTAACGACATGCGTCAACGAGGGACTATCTCGCCCGCTCGTCCTTGAACTTCTTTTCGAGCACGCTGACGAGGCGGACCATTGGCCAGAGCAGGATGATGTAGATCAACGCGGCCATGATGAGCGGGGAGGGGTTGGCGTAGAAGCCTTGAGCGTTCTGTCCTTCCTTGAGCAATTCGGGAAGGGCCACAGTCGAAGCGAGCGACGTATCCTTGAACATCGACACGCAGTTGCTCGTCGTCGGCGGGATGACGATACGCACCGCCTGCGGCAGCACAACCTTATAGAGGGTGATCAGGAAGGGGATGCCGAGGGCTGCGGCCGCCTCGAATTGCCCGCGCGGCACACTTTCGATCCCTGAGCGAAAGACTTCCGCCGAATAGGCGGCAAGCACGATCGAGAAGCCGAGGATCGCCGACCACCACGCGGAAAAGCTGATGCCGACAAAGGGTAGCGCGTAATAGATCAGGATCAGCACGACCAGCATGGGCATGGCGCGCATGATGTCGATATAGGCAATCGTCAGGAGCTGCAAAGGTTTGGGAGCATAGAGGCGGATCAGGCTGATGACGAGGCCGCCGGTCACGCCGATCAGGATGCTGACGACGCCGAGCGCAATGGTCATCCAAAGCCCGCGCAGCAGCTGTGGGAAAGCCGAGATCATGACGTCGGAGTTAAGGAAGGTGTCGACGAAAGACATTGGCACTCCCGCGTGTGAAACGAAGACGAGGTTCTTGCAACCACGCCGATCGTTGCGACCGGCGTAGTTTCATTTCGATAATGATCTTTTGATCACGCTTTGGGGATAGGCAGTTCGGTGACGGTCGAGGAGCCTGCCGGCGCCTTGCCGCCGAACCACTTCTCGTGGATCTTTTCCAGCGTGCCATCCTTCTTCATCGCGGTGATAGCATCGTTGATCTTGGCGACGAGCGGCGAATCCTTGGTCATCATCAGGCCATATTGCTCGCCGGTCTTGATGCGATCCTTGATGGCGAAGCCCTTGGTCTTGACGAAGAGATACTGCATGCCGGGAATATCGCTGACGACGGCATCGATGCGGCCGGCGCCGAGATCGAGGAACATATCCTGCTGCGAGTTGTAGCCCTTGACGTCGGCAAAGCCGTGGGCGGCCTTGTTGTCATTGACCCATTTTTCACCCGTCGAGCCCGACAGTACGCCGATGGTTTTGCCCTTGAGATCGGCAAGCGCCTTGATCGAGCTGCCGTCCTTGGCGGCGACGCCCATATCGGAGTCGTAATAGGGCTGGGTGAAAGACTGCGACTTCAGGCGTTCCGGCGTAATCGTGATGGACGAGATCGCCACGTCGATGCGCTTGGAACTGGTTGCGGCAAACAGGGCCTGAAAGCCGTAGTCGGCGATGTTCGTGGTCATGCCGGCGCGCTTGGCCGCTTCGTTGACGATATCGACCTCGAAGCCTTCGAAGCCGCCATTCGCGGTCTTATATTCGAAGGGCGGGTTGTTTGGATAAGAGCCGACGTTCAAGACATCGGCGGCATAGGCAAAATGGCTTCCGCCGGCGAGGCCGACGGCGGTCGCCAGGATTAGCAGACCGCGACGAGTAATGGACATTTTTTAGTCTCCCTCTGGTTATGGCCGCGGGCTTTTCCTCTCACCCGCGGTATTCCCGTCCGCCCGACCGGCGGCCGTATCATGTCATCGCGTTGACCATGCGATCGAGCGCGATGCGCATCTGTTCGGTTTCGCGGAAGGTGCACATGCGCAGGAATGCGCGAGACGCCTCGCCGAAGTGATATCCCGGCGCTAGGCCGACGCGGGCCGTTTCGAGAATGCGCTCGCAGAGCGCCGTCGCATCGGGTTCGCCCTGCAGCGCGAAGAAGGCATACATGCCGCCGCGCGGCTTTTCGGGCAGGATGATGCCCGGTATCTTCGGCAGCTTCTCATAGGCCAGATCGAGGCCGGCCTTGATGCGTTCGCGGATTTCTGAAACCAGCGGCTCGCCTTCGCGCAGAGCGGCAGCGGCACCCGCCTGAACCATGGCCGAGGTGCCGCTATTGATATATTGCGTCATCGCGCCGAGCTGGTCGGCGACGGCCGATGGGTGCGTCAGCCAGCCGACCCGCCAGCCGGTCATAGCCCAGGCTTTCGAGAAGCTATTGATCGCGATGACGCGATCGCCGTCTTCGGCCACCTGCAGGATCGAAGGGGCGATGTCGCCATCGAAATAGAGGCGGGCATAGACCTCGTCGGAGATGATCCAGATGCCGGTGCGACGGCTGAAATCGAGTAGCGCCCGCATCTCATCGCGCGAGGCGGTCCAGCCCGTGGGATTGGAGGGCGTCGACAGGAAGATGGCTCGGGTGCGGGCATCGCAGCGGGCGAAGAGCTTGTCGAGGTCGAGGCGCCAGTCGGTATCGAAATCGAGTGACACGGCGCGCGGCTCGCCGCCGATCAGGTGGATGGCGTTATGGATATTCGGCCATTGCGGGGCGACGTAGACAACATTGGTGCCGACATCGACGAGCAGTTCAAGCGCCATATAGAGCGCCTGCATGCCGCCGGGGGCGACTGTGGTGCGCTCGATCGGGATAGGGCGGCCATGCCAGTGTGTCTGATAGTCGGACAGCGCTTCGTTCAGCGTCGCCAATCCGCGCATATTCGGGACGTAGAAGGTTGCCCCATCGTCGAGCGCCTTCTTCGCAGCATCGCGGATGAACTCCGGCGTCACGATATCGCCTTCGCCGAACCAGAGCGGAATGACGCCGCCGAGTTCGCGGGCGCGCTTGGCAAGCACGGCGATATTGTCGGTGCGCATGTCGCGGATCTGGGCGCGAATGCCTTCGAGAGCATCGCGGCCCGTCATCACGTTCGGCAGGTTATGCTGCGGTAGAAGAGACAAGAAATTTCCCCTGGGAATTCTGCATTGGAGGGTTCAAACGGCTGCGGCAACTTTCGCTTTTGCAACCCCTCAATTTCGAATGGTTATCCAAAAACAACGGCATTTCAAGGACAAATTTTAAGCTTAAAAAGTCTACCTTCCTGCTCAATTTCGCTTGCCCTTCGAAATGGTAACGCACTGATAGAAATCAGCTTTCCTTGTTCCATGGCGCATGCTTACCTTGTTTTGCGGCATCGACGCCGGCAGCCAGGCTGACGCCCAGAAACATCGTATCGCTTGCCAGTATGAAGAAGCTGATGCCGGCTTCCGACCATGCGCCGACATCGTCTGCTGAAGGTCGAAAGATGCCGACCGCGCGACCGGCGGACAGTGCGGCTTGCGTGATGGTTCTGATCGCCGCATCGAGCCTGTCCTTGCCAGCAGGACCCATGGCGTCGATCGAAACGGAGAGATCGCCAGGACCGATGAAGATGAGGTCGACGCCATCGACGGCGGCGATCTCGGCGATATTGGCAAGCCCTTCGGCTGTTTCGACCTGGATGGCAAGCACGAGTTCGGCATTGGCCTTGGCGAGGTAATCCGGAATACGGTAGCCATAGGCGGCCGCACGACCCGGACCGACGCCGCGGGCGCCGAGCGGGGGATAGCGGGTGGCCTTGACGACTGAGCGCGCCTGCTCCGCCGTCGAAACACGGGGCACGAGAACGCCTGCCGCACCTGCATCCAGAACGGCTGCAATATCCTCCGCCGCATGTCCGGGCACGCGGACCATGGCCGGAACGCGATGGACATCGGCGGCGCGGATCAGATCCTCGATGCGCTCGCGGCTGATCTGCGAATGCTCCCAGTCGATGCAGAGGAAATCGACGCCTGAGGCTGCCGTGACTTCGATGGCGACGGGATGCGGAATGGCCGCAAATGTACCGATGAGCAGCTTCTGCTCGATACAGTTCCGGCGAAAATCGCTCATCGTCATCCTCATTTTAGCGGTCTCTCAACGAGGGGTAGGTCGAAAGATACAACTGCGAAACGGCTATTTGCTCCGTACTCAGAACAGTTTTCCGTACCGATCCGGCACCGGCACGGGGGCATTGCGGTGGCGGAGTTGTTCGGGCGCCGCCACCGCTCACAGGCACGGTTTACTTGCGCCGCGCCATGATCTCGGTCAGGACCGCGTCAAACCGGGCGATCTCCTCGACCTTGTTATAATGCACCAGCGACACGCGGATGGCACCCGTTTCCATGGAAAGGCCAAGGCGTTTCATCAGGCGCGGTGCGAACATGTGGCCGTCGCGCAGGCCGATGCGCTGCTTGCCCATCTCATCGGCAAATTCCTGCGGCGTGATATCAGGCATGTTGAAGCAGATTGTGGGCACACGCTGTTCCAGGCGGTTTTCGTCGGAGATGCCGTATATGGTGGCGCCGTGGTGCTTCAAAACGGCAATCATCTCACGCGAGAGCATAAGTTCGTACTGACGGATCGCGCCCATGGCGGCGGCAAGCGCCTCGCGGCGACTATGGTCACCGGTCGGCAGGAAACGGCGGCCAAGGCCTTCGAGATATTTGACCGCCGCGTTCATTCCGGCGACGTTCTCATAGGTGAAGGTGCCGACTTCGATCTTGTAGGGCGGCACGTCCGGAATGAAGTCTTCCTTGAAGGTGGGAAGCTTGACCAGCGCGTCATAGCGGCCCCAGAGGAAGCCCATATGCGGCGAGAAATTCTTGTAGCCGGAGCAGACAAGATAGTCGCAGCCCCAGGCCTGCACGTCGATCAGGCCATGCGGGCCGTAATGGACGCAATCGAGAAAGGTTTCGGCGCCGGCGGCCTGCGCCAGCTTGCAGACGGCGGCGACATCGACGATCGTGCCGATCGAATGCGCTGTGACGGTGCAGGCGACGAGGCGGGTCTTGTCGCTGAGCAGCGGCTTCAGGTCTTCCACATGCAGCGTGCCGTCCTCGCGCATGCGCCACCAGATGATCTTCGCGCCATCGGCTTCCAGCGCCATCCAGGTGGCGATGTTGGCATCGTGATCCATGTCTGTGACGACGATCTCGTTGCGCTCGCCCAGCAGCTTGGCAATGCCGAGGCTGACAAGCCGAATGAAGGAGGTGGCGTTCTGGCCGAACGAAATTTCCTCCGGACGATAGGCGTTGACCAGCATGGCGACGCTTTCGCGCGCTTCTTCCAGATTGCGGTCGACGCCCTGGCTGTGCTGGTATTTCGCCATGCGCTGGACGTTGAAATCGATGAGGTGATTGGCAACCGCATCGACGACCGCCTGCGGCACCTGTGCACCGCCCGCATTATCGAGAAAGACGAAATCGCCAGCCTTCCGGATGGCGGGGAACATGGCGCGGATCTCGTCGACCGGGAAGCTGTTGTGGCCGGCGAATTGCGATGCGGAAGGGGCGGAGCTCATGGGATCTCGCTCTGAATATTGGGATTGAAATCTGATTTTGATCATTTGATCACAAAATACTTTAAGGTTCAACCAAATTCCTTGGTCTCTTGTTTAGGCCTGGCGGCGACCGGAGCTTGAGCCCTTGCGGGGCTCGTCCTGCGTGGCCGGGCAGTAATCCTGCAGGATTTCGTGGGTGCGGCTGATATCGGCGACAATACCGTCGCGGGCGGCGGCGAAGTCTCCGGCCTTCAAAGCATCGACGATGGCAACGTGCTCGCCGGCGGGATCGAGTTCGCCGCTGCGCATCAAAGGTTCTGCCGAGGCGGAGAGCATGCGCATATAGGGGCCGAAGCGCAGCCACAGGGTCTCGATCAATTGGAGCAGCACCTCGGAGCCCGAGGCGCGATAGATGGTGAAGTGGAACTGCTGGTTCCTGGCCATGAGATCATAGACATTAGCGCCTCGGCCGATCACATGCTGCTCCCCGGCGATGCGATCGAGCGTCGCTATGTCGCTGACAGTGAGGTTCGGAAAACCGAGCTCTGCGGCCAGACCTTCGACGGCAATGCGGGCACGGCAAAGATCGTTCAGCCGGGCAAGTGTAACGATCGGGATGCGGGCCGAGCCGTTGGCTGCGACCTCCAAAGCATTTTCAGCCGCCAGACGGCGCAGAGCCTCACGCACCGGCATATTGCTGGTTCCAAAGGTTTCAGCAAGCGAGGCGATGGTCAGCGTCTGACCGGGATCGAAATTGCCTACCATGAGCGCGTTCCGCAACTGCTGATAGACGCTCTCCTGGATCGTCGTTCTGGAGGACACCGGTTCCAGGGCTATGCGCACGCTTGCTTCCTCTCCGCTTCTCGGGACTCGTTCATGGTAGAACGAAGGGCGAGCGAAAGGAAAGGGGCCTCTCGGAGTGGCGGTCAGGCTTCCTCGGTTTCCCAGCTTTCGTCATCGGCCGGATCATTCTTCGCCCGAGGCTTGTGTAAGCCGAGCCCAACGCCGATGAGGGCAAGCGCACCGCCGATCGCATGATAGGAATGCAGTTGTTCTCCAAGCAGCGCCCAGGCCAGCGCTGCAACGACGATTGGCAGGAGATTGATCAACAGCGAGGTGCGGCTCGCGCCGAGCCTCTGGATACCGATCATCCAGCAAAGCGGCGCGAGGAGGGAGGTCGGGATTGCAGCATAAAGGATCAGCGGTAGGTTGGCGGTAGTGATTGGCGAGATATCGCCCATCAGGAAAATCGGGATCAGCAGCAAGGTTGAAAAGCCGATCTGCCAGAAAAGCTGCTGCCACATGGGAAGCGGCATCGCCCAGCGTCTCAGCATAACCCCATAGAGCGCATTTGAGAGAACGGCGATGATCATCAGGCCGTCGCCAATGTGGAAGCCGCCATTCACAAGGCGCATCGGATCACCCTGCGATGTCAAATAGATAAGCCCTATCAGCGAGATGGTGCCGCCTGCTAGGCTCGCCACGGTGAGCTTTTCGCCCGCCAGCAGGCCGGCTAGCACCGTCGAAAGAAGCGGCATTAGAGCGATCGTCACACCCATATTGACAGCTGATGTCGTCTTGGCCGCCTCGTAGGCGATGCTCTGATAGATCACCATGCCGAGGGCACCGAGGGTGGCGAGCTTCAGCCAGTGCTGCCGTAGCAGGGAACGATTGCGCCATGCCGCGCGGCCGACAAAGGGCATGAGCACGAGAAAGGCCAGCAGCCAGCGATAGAAGGAAATCGAGCCCGGCGAAATCAAGCCCGCGGATGCCTTGGTGACGACCGTGTTACCGGACCAGATCAGCACCGTCAGCAAGGGCGCAAGGCCCGCCGCGCTGACGATGGATGCGGAAGCATTCTGCTCGGTGCTCATGTGAATGGTCTCTCGTCGTCTTGTGGCTTGGGGCGAAACGAAGGAGGACGGATTGGGTTCGCCATCCCAAAGGCTTTGTACTGCCTGTCCGAATTCTGGTATATAGCGAGAATAAGACAGTCAGTAGCGAAATGAGGACATGTCCAGCAGGCCTCCACGCATCGAGGGTGATCCACCCAACCCGGTTTCCTTCCGAACCGAGAATTACAGAGCGGGTACGGTTTTCCCCAAAAAGAGCCAGCCGTGGGGCGAGCTTAATTATGCGATTACCGGCATCTGCGAGTTCGATATCGAAGGCATGCGCTATCTCTCGCCGCCACATTATGCCATCTGGCTGCCGCCGCAGACGATGCACGGCGCCGCGATCCAGCACGATCTGCGCTATGCCACCGTCTATGTCGAACGCGCTCTTTGCGCGAACTTGCCTGACAAGCCATCGACGCTCAGCATCAGTCCGCTGCTTAAGGCAATCCTGGCGGATTTTGCTGCGCGTGATGTCACCATACCTGAAACAGCCGAAGATTTGCGGCTCGCACAGGTTCTGGTCGATCAGATTCGCCTGGCGCCGCGGTGCGAGAGCTACTTGCCGCTTTCCGACGATCCGTTGCTCGGCCCGTTACTGAGCGCCTTGCAAGCCGATCCCGGCGACCGGCACTCCCTTGCGGAATGGGCGCGCCGGATGGGGACGACCGAGCGCACGCTGTCGCGCCGGTGCCAGGATGATCTCGGCCTTTCCTTCAATGAGTGGCGGCTGCGACTGAAGCTTGTTGCTGCACTGTCGATGATCGAGGCCGGAGAGCCCGTGTACCGGATTGCAACGCAGCTGGGTTACAGCAACGCGTCGGCCTTCATTGCTATGTTCCGCCGGCTCACAGGCACGAGCCCGACGCAGATGCGCTAATCTCAGGTTTCAATCAAAACGATCTCCAGCTTGTGCAGTTCTTCCGGATCGGCCATCGCGTCGATGACGGCAATCATGCCATCTGCATTGAGGGTGCAACGAAGGGCGATGCGTAGCTGTCCGTCGATGACGACGATGGCACCGACCGCGCCGTTGATGACCGCCAGCCGGGCTCCCCGCGCACGGCCCTGGAAGGTCTTGGCGACATCCATGCGCCCGCGGATTTCGCCTGCCGCCCCCATGCGGGCGGCAACCGCATCCGGACGGAAAACGGCTTCGGGATCGAGGACGGCGAGCAGCGCCTGCAGATCGCCGTCACGCGAGGCGGTGAAGAAGGCGTCGACGACGTGGCGCTGGCGGGTAAGATCGGCCTCCGTCGTTGATGGCGTGTCCTGCACGCGGCGGCGGGCGCGGCTCGCAAGCTGGCGTGTCGCGACCGCCGTGCGCCCTAGAATCGGGGCAATGTCATCGAAAGGGACGTCGAACATATCGTGCAGGACGAAGGCAAGCCGCTCGGCCGGGTTCAGCTTTTCCAACACGACCAGAAGGGCGAGGCCGACGGAGTCCGCGAGCAAGGCATCCTGCTCCGGGTCGGTGCCGTTGCCAGCCTCATGCACCACGATCGGCTCTGGAACATGGATGGTCAGCGGCTCCTCGCGACGCGATTTGCGTGATCGCAGCAGATCAAGACAGATGCGCGCCGTGACAGTCGTCAGCCAGCCGCTTAGATTTTCGACGCCGGACGTATCGCTCCTTATCAGGCGCAGCCATGTCTCCTGCACCGCATCTTCGGCCTCAGCGCGCGAGCCGAGCATGCGGTAGGCGACGGCGCGCAGATGCGGCCGGTTCGCCTCGAATTTCTCTGCCTGCCACTTTTTTTCGTCCATCGGTCACATCTCCTTATCCTCATCCGTCAAACCCATGACGAACGAAATCCGGCCGGTGTGACATCGGATCGGCAGGAAAGTGCATCGTCGGGAAATGAGCCGCAACAGGCTCTGATAAATGGAGGAAAGAAACATGCAAGCTCGTATGAAGAACCCAGTCCTTGTTCTGCCTGAAACGCTGCAAGCGCTTCTGGCCGTCAGCAATTCGATCAAGGATCAGGGTCTCTCGGAAAATATCATGGACCTCGTGCATCTTCGCATCAGCCAGATCAACGGCTGCAGCGTCTGCACGGATATGGGCTTTCGCAAGCTCCAGAAGGCCGGCGAGACGATGGAACGAATCGTCGGCGTCTCGGCGTGGCGCGAAATGCCCTATTTTTCGGATGCCGAGCGCGCGGCTCTGGCTCTCGGGGAAGCGGCCACCCGGCTTGCCGACCGGTCCGATGCCGTCAGCGACGAGATCTGGAACGAAGCAGCAAAGCATTTCGACGAAAAGGCTCTGTCGGCCCTGATCGTCTCGATCGCGATCGACAATGTCTGGAACCGGCTGAACGCCACGGTCCGGCAGCAGGCAGGCGCATCCTGGAACTGATCGTCCGCAATGAGCGCCACCGTCTTCCCACTGCATGGTCAGAAGACGGTGGTCCGCATTCTCAAGCCTCGCCCACTCGCGAGGTCACCAGCAATTTGGCCATCCAGTCCACGAAGACACGCACCTTGTTGCTCAGGTGCCGGTTGGGCGGATAGACGATATGCAAGGGCAGCGATGGTCGGGTCCAGCCGGAAAGAATGGGGACGAGCTCGCCGCGTGCAAGCGCATCGCGAGCCATGAAGCTCGGAACTTGCGCGATGCCGAGCCCCATCAAGGCCGCCTGGAGATAGCTGCGGCTGTCATTTACCGAAAGAATATAGCGCGGGCTGATTTCCAATGCCTCGTTGCCGTGTTCGAACAGAAACGGAATCGTACGGCCGGTTTGCGCGCGGAAATAGGCGACCGCATAGTGGTTGGTCTCAAGATCTTCCGGCCGTTCCGGCGTCCCATGCTTCTCGATATAAAGAGGGGCTGCGCAGGTGATGAGGTGGATCTCGCCGACGCGGCGGGCGATCAGCGACTGGTCGCTCGGCATGCCGGCGCGCAGCGCACAATCGACATTTTCGGCGAGATAATCGACAAGCCGGTCGCCGACACCGAGATCGATATGGATGTCGGGATAGCGCTGATGGAAATCGCAAAGCGCTGGCATGACGATTTTTTCGGCAAAGGCGCCGGCCATTTCCACGCGCAGGCGGCCGCTTGGCAGGCTCTGCGAATTGCTGATGCTGCCGTCCAGCTCCTCGATCTCCGAGAGGATCTGAATGGCGCGCTCGTAATAGAGCGCGCCATCGGTCGTCACCATGACGCGCCGTGTGGTACGATTGAGAAGCTTGGCGTGCAGATGCGCCTCAAGCGACTGGATGAGCGTCGTCACCGTCGCTTTCGGCATGGAAAGGGCTGCCGCGGCGCGGGTAAAGTTACCCGTCTCCACCACACGCGCGAATGCCCGCATTGCTGACAACTGGTCCATTCCATGACGCCCCTCGGCCGAAAATGAAGAGGCCGATTGTTTGTTATTCTGAATAGTCTGATCGAATGTAGGCTACTTATTCTCAGAGCGGAATAACAATATGTTGTTTCGTAAGTTGTTGCAATGCGGCATGGGGGCGCCAAAGACCGCATTTCGAGAATATGGTCACAAAGCGTGGTAAACCGCTTTTTGGATTGGGACATATTCGCTCGAGCAGACAGGGATTTGGGTTGATGAGTGCGCCGTGGAAAGATGTTGTGCTGGAAAACGTGCCTACAGGCCCGGTGGCAGCTCGGATCTACAACGGTGATGGTTTGAAGAAGGCGGCGCCGCTGGTGCTTTACCTGCACGGGGGAGCCTTTCTCGATACCGACCACGCGACCAACAGACCGGTGGCGGCAAGCCTTGCTGAGGCAGGCGCCATCGTGGTTGCAGCGGATTATACGAGCTGCAATCAGAATGCCTTTCCGAAGGTGCTGGAATGCGCCTACGGACTTCTCGCCTATCTCAGCAACAAGCGGAACATGCTTGCGCTGGGCGGGGCGAAAAAATCGCTGCTGTTTGTCGCCGGTGAGGAATCGGGTGGCAATGTCGCAGCGGGCGTCGCTTTAAAGGCGCGCGATCAGATGCCCGGTTCGTTGGACGGACAGGTGTTGATTTCGCCTTTGCTTGATCCGTTCATGGGATCGAAATCTTTCCTCCAGGCGGAGGAAAGCGGCATGCGCGAGCGCTGGACGGAGGGTTGGAACCGTTACCTGGGTTTCCTGGGCGGTGTCTGTCACCCCTATGCAGCGCCTCGATACTGTTCGCGGCTTTCGGGCCTCGCGCCGGCATTGGTGCTCACGGCCGAGGACGACCCGCTCCGCGACGAGAGCATGGAATACGGCAGTCGGCTGAAAGCGGCTGGCGTCCGTGTTCGCCAGCAAGTCCTTCCCGCCGGGACAGGCTGGCCCACCCTCTATGGCGGGCAGTCGAAGGACAAGCCTTCGTGGCAGCAGGATATCTGCTGTTGTTTCAAGGGTTTTGTCGAAGACGTGCAGGCTTGATCGACTAGGAGATCCCGTTCGCGAGGGATGAGCGCGGACTAGATCTATGTCGAAGGCATGAGACCGGAGCGATGGTCACGCGGATGCGCGGTGCTTCGGCCCCTGATTTTATTGAGACGATAGGAATTTGCGGTCCCGTATCCCAAGACGGGGCCAAAGGAGAGACTGACATGAAGTCCAACGATAAGCGCTGGGCCCTGTGGGGTGCTGGCATGGGTGTTGCTGCGGCTGTTGCAGGTGCGGCCTTCTATCTGGATTTGCCGCGCGGCGCCCAGGCGACCGAGGCGGCAAGCCAGGCTGCGAAGCCGGCGATCCCCGTTACGGTTGCCGCTGTCGAGCAGCGCGACGTAACCTCCTGGCAGGAATTTTCCGGCCGTCTGGAGGCTATCGACCGTGTCGAGATCCGTCCGCGTGTCGCCGGGGCGATTCAATCAGTGCATTTCCGCGAAGGCGCGCTGGTCAAGCAAGGCGATCTGCTTGTGACGATCGATCCGGCGCCCTATGAGGCGGTGGTTGCCCAAGCTCAGGCGCAGGTCGGGGCGGCAAAAGCCAAGCTCGATCTCGCCAAAGTGGAAATCGATCGCGGCCGGAAGCTCTTCGACAACAAGACGATTTCGCAGAGCGACATGGATACCCGCACCAGCAACTCTGCCGAGGCAGAAGCCAATCTGAAGGCAGCGCAAGCGGCCCTTCAGACTGCGCAGCTGAACCTCGACTATACGCAGGTCCGTGCCCCGATCGCCGGCCGGGTCGGCAAGATCGCCGTCACTGTCGGCAATCTCGTGGCGGCCGGCTCGACCTCGCCGGCATTGACGACGCTGGTTTCGGTCGATCCGATCTATGCGAGCTTCAGCGCCAACGAGCAGACCGTCACCCAGGCTCTGGCCGAACTGCCGACAACCGGAGGCGCTTTTCCACCGGTCGAGCAGATCCCGGTTCAGATCGGTACTGCAAGCGACAATGGCACGCCGATCAAGGGCAAATTGCAGTTGATCGACAACGAGGTCGATGCGGCGAGCGGCACCGTCAGCGTTCGCGCCGTCTTTGATAATCCGGGCGGCCGTCTTATCCCCGGTCAGTTCGTGCGGGTCCGTATGGGGCAGCCGAAGGCCGAGAATAAGATCGTCATCGATGATCGTGCAGTCGGCACCGACCAGGACAAGAAGTTCGTCTTCGTCGTGGATGGCGAGAACAAGGTCAATTACCGGCAGGTCCAGCTCGGATCGCTGGTCGACGGCCAGAGGGTGATCGAGAACGGCCTGAAAGCCGGCGAAAAGATCGTCGTCAACGGATTGCAGCGCATCCGTCCCGGTGCAGTCGTCGCGCCGCAGTTGGCCGAGAAGGTTGCGACCGCGCAGTAAGGCTTCGCCTTCTGCCCGTGGGCAGAAGGCTGACATTCCGAAATCACATGATCCGCCGGCGGCTCTCAAACCGTCGGACAGGAACTTTGCATCCGTTCTCACCCCAGAGGGGGCTTTGATATGAACATCTCCAGATTCTTTGTCGACCGTCCGGTTTTTGCCGGTGTTCTTTCGGTCCTCATCGTGGTCGCCGGCCTGATCGGCCTCAGAGCGCTGCCTATCTCCGAATATCCAGAGGTCGTGCCTCCCTCGATTGTCGTGCACGCCACCTATCCCGGCGCCAACCCGACCGTCATCGCCGAAACGGTGGCGACGCCGCTCGAAGAGCAGATCAACGGCGTCGAGGGCATGCTCTATATGTCCAGCCAGGCGACATCAGACGGCGCTCTCAACGTGACGGTCACCTTCAAGCTCGGCACCGATCCGGACAAGGCGCAGCAGCTCGTGCAGAACCGCGTTTCGCAGGCCGAGCCGCGCCTGCCCGCGGAAGTCCGTGCCCTCGGCATTACGACCATCAAGAGCTCGCCCAACTTCATCGTGGTCGTCAACCTCGTCTCGGACGGAGCCGACCACGACATCACCTATCTGCGAAACTATGCGACCCTGAACATCAAGGATCGCCTCGCCCGGATCGAAGGCGTCGGGCAGGTGCAGGTCTTCGGCGCCGGCGACTATTCCATGCGCGTGTGGATCGATCCGCAGAAGGCCGCCGAGCATAATCTTGCCGCCAGTGACATCAGCAATGCGATCAGCTCCCAGAACGTCCAGGCTGCGGCTGGCATCATCGGTGCCTCACCCAGTCGGCCGGGCGTGGATCTGCAGCTTAACGTCAATGCCCAGGGCCGCCTGCGCACACCTGAGGAGTTCGGCAACATCATCGTCAAGACGGGCGCCAATGGCGAAATCACCCGCCTTCGCGACGTCGCCCGCGTCGAGCTCGGCGCGGAAGACTATACGCTGCGTTCGCTGCTCGACGGCAAGCCGGCCGTCGCCGTCGCCGTTCTCCAGGCGCCTGGTTCGAACGCGATCGAGATCGCGAACAACGTGCGCTCGACCATGGACATGCTGCAGCAGGCCATGCCTGCGGGCGTTAAGTACGAGATCGTCTACGACACGACGAAATTCGTCCGCGCCTCGATCGAGAAGGTGATCGACACACTGCTCGAAGCCATCGCGCTCGTCGTCCTCGTCGTCATCCTGTTCCTGCAGACATGGCGTGCCTCGATCATCCCGCTGATCGCCGTTCCGGTCTCGATCATCGGCACGTTTGCGGTGATGTATGTCTTCGGTTTCTCGATCAACGCGCTTAGTCTGTTCGGCCTGGTGCTGGCGATCGGCATCGTCGTGGACGACGCGATCGTGGTGGTCGAGAACGTCGAACGCAATATCGAGAACGGGCTCAGTCCGCGAGACGCCACCTACAAGGCCATGAAGGAAGTCTCCGGTCCGATCATTGCGATCGCGCTGGTCCTCGTCGCGGTATTTGTGCCGCTCGCCTTCATCTCCGGCCTGTCCGGCCAGTTCTACCGCCAATTCGCGCTGACGATCGCCATCTCGACCGTCATCTCGGCCTTCAACTCGCTCACCCTGTCTCCGGCACTGGCATCCCTGCTCCTGAAGGGTCATCATGCGCCGAAGGATCGGTTGACGCGGATCATGGACGCGGTCTTCGGCTGGTTCTTCCGCGGCTTCAACCGGGCGTTCGGAGCCGGTTCGAAATACTACGGCAAGGGCGTCGGCGGCCTGCTGTCGCGCAAGAGCATCGTCATGGTGGTCTATCTCGCGCTGGTAGGAGCGACCTATAGCCTGTTCACAACGGTTCCAGGCGGTTTCGTGCCGTCGCAGGACAAGCAGTATCTGATCGGCTTCGCACAGTTGCCGGATGCCGCAAGCCTCGACCGTACGGAAGACGTGATTAAGCGCATGACGGACATTGCGCTGAAGCAGCCAGGCGTCGCCAATGCGATCGCCTTTCCGGGCCTATCGATCAACGGCTTCACCAATTCCTCGAATGCCGGCATCGTTTTCGTGACGCTGAAGGACTTCGAAGAACGCAAGACGCCCGACCTTTCGGGCGGGGCGATCGCCATGGCACTGAACCAGAAGTTCGGCGCCATCCAGGATGCCTTCATCGCCATGTTCCCGCCGCCGCCGGTCAACGGTCTCGGTACGACAGGCGGCTTCAAGCTGCAGATCGAGGATCGCGCCGGCCTCGGCAACCATGCGCTCGACCAGGCGGCCAAGGCGGTGATCGGCAAGGCCTACCAGACACCGGAACTCACCGGCATCTTCTCGAGCTTCCAGATCAACGTGCCGCAGCTCTTTGCTGATCTCGACCGCGCCAAGGCCGAGCAGCTCGGAGTCTCCGTCACCGACGTCTTCCAGACGCTGCAGATCTATCTCGGTTCGCTCTATGTGAACGACTTCAACGCCTTCGGCCGCACCTACAGCGTCCGCGTGCAGGCCGATGCCAAGTTCCGCGCTCAGCCGGAAGATATCGGCCAGTTGAAGGTTCGTTCGGCATCGGGTCAGATGATCCCGCTTTCAGCCCTGCTGAAGGTGGATGCCACGACCGGTCCGGAACGCACGAACCGCTATAACGGCTTCCTGGCGGCTGACATCAATGGCGGCCCGGCGCCCGGTTTCTCGTCCGGCCAGGCACAGGCGGCGATCGAGAAGATTCTGCATGAGACGTTGCCCCCCGGTATAGACTTCGAATGGACTGATTTGACCTACCAGCAGATCTTGGCCGGCAATTCCAGCGTCGTCGTCTTCCCGCTGGCGCTGCTCCTGGTCTTCCTCGTGCTGGCCGCCCAATATGAGAGCCTGACCTTGCCGCTCGCCATTGTCATGATCGTGCCGATGGGCGTCTTGGCGGCGCTGACCGGCGTCTGGCTCACGGGTGGAGACAACAACATCTTCACTCAGATCGGCCTGGTGGTGCTCGTCGGTCTATCAGCCAAGAACGCGATCCTGATCGTGGAATTCGCCCGCGAGCTGGAATTCGAGGGTCGCACGCCGGTTCAGGCTGCGATCGAAGCCAGCCGCCTGCGTCTGCGCCCGATCCTGATGACCTCCATGGCCTTCATCATGGGTGTCGTGCCGCTGGTCACCTCGACCGGTGCCGGTTCCGAAATGCGTGCCGCCATGGGTGTTGCGGTGTTCTCGGGCATGATTGGCGTCACCTTCTTCGGCATCTTCATGACGCCGGTCTTCTACGTGCTGATTCGCAGACTGACAGGCAACCGTCCGCTCAAGCAGCATCACCACAACGACAACGAACATTCGGCGGAGGTACTCCCGATCGCCGCCGAATAGGGGCCGTGCCGAGACTTAACTCCAGTACTCGACATGCCAGGGCGGGGCCGAAAGGTCCCGCCTTTTCTATGTTCATATTTTCGTTTTAGCTAATTTACCCTTATTTCGAAGAATTTGCTGGTGGTCGCTGATTTCCTTTGCATGATGGCACCAGAGGTTTATCAAGCTTTGGGAAGAGTTGATTGACGTACATCGGGCGTGGAGGCGCCCGTGGAATTTGGGAGTTGAGGCCACCGCAGCCGGAAGACCGTCGCCGCATTCGCACGGCGAAAAGGCTCCCGTTATTCTGTTTCGGTGTCCGATGCGTTCCATTCGGAGGATAGTTTATGCACGGCAGGAAGATCGCTTTTCTCGGAACGGGATTGATGGGCGCACCGATGGCGCGGCGGCTGCTCGCTGCTGGTTTTGCGGTGACGGTCTGGAATCGCGACCGGAGCAAGGCCGAGCCTCTGGCTGCCGATGGTGCGACGGTCGCCGATACTGCCGTAGAGGCTGCTCGAGGAGCGTCCGTTCTTTTCACCATGCTGACCAACGGCGGCGCCGTTGGTGAAGTCCTGTTCGGCAGCGGTGTCGCCGATGTGCTGGAGGCCGGGACGATCGTAATCGACCATAGCTCGATATCGCCGACCGTTGCCCGCGAACACGCCTTCAAACTCGCCGAGCGCGGCGTCAGGCACATCGATGCGCCGGTCTCCGGCGGTGTGGTCGGGGCGGCTGCCGGGACGCTTGCGATCATGGCCGGCGGCGATGCTGCGGTCATCGACAGCGTCCGCGATATAATGGCGCCCCTCGGGCGTATAACCCGCGTTGGTCCGAGCGGAACAGGCCAGCTCGCAAAGCTCGGCAATCAGCAGATCGTTGCAGTAACCATCGGGGCCGTTGCGGAAGCGATGCTGCTGGTCGAGGCCGGCGGCGGTTCGCGTGAGGCGTTTCGGGATGCCATTCGCGGCGGCTTTGCGGAAAGCCAGATTCTGGAGCTCCATGGCCAGCGCATGATCGAGCGCAACTTCGAGCCGGGCGGCACCGCTCGCAACCAATTGAAAGATCTCGATACGGTCCTGGCGGCGGCGCAGAACCTGTCGCTTCATCTGCCGCTGACCGAAGCCGTCCGTGCCGAGTTTGCCGAATTCGTCGAGAATGGCGGCGGCGAGCAGGATCACAGCGGTTTGCTGCAGCATCTGGAAGACAAGAATGCCCGAGGAAAGGCTTGAGGAAGAGATGAGCGATAAGGGTGCATCCAAGCGTCGTCTGCGTTCGCAGGACTGGTTCGACAATCCCGATCATATCGATATGACGGCGCTTTATCTCGAACGCTTCATGAATTACGGGATCACGCCGGAGGAGCTGCGGTCGGGCAAGCCGATCATCGGCATTGCCCAGAGCGGTAGCGATCTTACGCCCTGTAACCGCCATCACCTCGATCTCGCCAAGCGCGTGCGCGACGGCATCCGCGATGCGGGCGGCATTCCGATTGAATTTCCAACCCATCCGATCTTTGAGAACTGCAAGCGACCGACGGCGGCGCTCGACCGCAATCTCGCCTATCTCGGCCTGGTGGAAGTGCTCTATGGCTATCCGCTCGATGGCGTCGTGCTGACGACCGGCTGCGACAAGACTACGCCGTCGGCGCTGATGGCGGCTTCGACCGTCAATATTCCGGCGATCGTTCTGTCCGGCGGCCCGATGCTCGATGGCTGGCATGAGGGCGAGCTTGCCGGCTCCGGCACGGTGATCTGGCGTTCACGCCGCAAGCTGGCGGCGGGCGAGATCGACGAAGAGGAGTTCATGGAGGCGTCTCTCGCCTCGGCGCCCTCCATCGGCCATTGCAATACGATGGGAACAGCCTCGACCATGAACGCGATGGCCGAAGCGCTCGGCATGTCGCTCACCGGCTGTGCCGCCATTCCCGGCGCCTATCGTGAGCGTGGCCAGATGGCCTATCGCACAGGCCGGCGTGCCGTCGAGCTGGTTCTGGCCGATATCAAACCCTCGGACGTGCTGACGCGCGAGGCCTTCCTCAATGCCATCAGGGTCAATTCCGCCATCGGCGGCTCGACCAATGCGCAGCCGCATCTGGCCGCCATGGCGAAGCATGCTGGTGTCGAGCTTTATCCCGACGACTGGCAGGTGCACGGCTTCGACATTCCGCTGCTTGCCAATGTGCAGCCGGCAGGCGCCTATCTCGGCGAGCGTTTCCATCGCGCCGGCGGCGTTCCGGCTATAATGTGGGAGCTGTTGCAGGCCGGCAAGCTCGATGGCAGTTGTCCGACGGTTACGGGTCGGACGATGGCGGAGAACCTGAAGGGCCGGGAGGCGACAGATCGCGAGGTCATCCGTCCCTTCGCCGAGCCGCTGAAGGAGCGCGCCGGTTTCCTGGTTCTTAAGGGCAATCTCTTCGACTTCGCCATCATGAAGATGAGCGTCGTCTCGGAAGAGTTCCGCAGCCGCTACCTGCAGGAGCCGGGGCACGAGGGCGTGTTCGAGGGCAGGGCGGTCGTCTTCGATGGCTCTGAGGATTATCACAAGCGCATCAACGATCCCGATCTCGATATCGACGAAAAGACCATTCTCGTCATTCGTGGCGCCGGGCCGATCGGCTGGCCGGGATCGGCGGAAGTCGTCAACATGCAGCCGCCCGATGCGCTTCTGAAGCGCGGCATCCGCAGCCTGCCGACGATCGGCGACGGACGTCAATCGGGCACGGCCGACAGCCCGTCGATCCTCAACGCCTCGCCGGAAAGTGCGGCCGGTGGCGGCCTTGCCTGGCTCAGGACCGGCGACATCATCCGCATCGATTTCAATCAAGGGCGCTGCGACATGCTGGTGGAAGAGGCGGAGATTGCGCGTCGCAAGGGCGATGGAATTCCGCCGGTGCCGCCAGATGCGACGCCGTGGCAGCGCATCTATCGTCGTTCGGTCACGCAGCTTTCCGATGGAGCGGTGCTCGATGGGGCCGCCGATTTCCGCGACATCGCCGCCAATCCGCCGCGGCATAATCATTGACGGGGCATGGCCGGCGGCAGGGATTGCGGCGTTGCTGTTAATTTGGGTAGCTTGCGCAGCCATTAAAGTTCGCGAAAGGGAGTAGTGCAACTATCATTGGCTGCGGTTAGCTAGTCTCTTCTATTTCCGAAGGGGGTGGAGCTCTTTGGCAGAGACGATATCAGGGCGAAGCGAAGAAGAGTTCCAGGACCTTTTGAGGAGGCTGGAGCTGGCGCTGGAGGCGTCCCAAATCGGCGTGTGGCAGCATAACGTCAATGAGCAGCAACTGCTCTGGGACCAGCAGATGCATAAGCTCTACGAAACCGGGCTCCAAGAGCGCAAGGTTTCCTCCGACGTCTGGATGAATGCGTTGCATCCGGAGGATGTCGAAAGGGCCATCCAAGACTTCGATGCCGCGCTGGCCACGAAGGGTTTCTATAATTCCCAATTCCGCATCATTCTGCCAGGAGGCGAGGTGCGCCATCTGCGTTCGCGCGCGCATTACTATGAGGACGCCGAGGGGGCACCTTCCTTCATCGGCGCAGAATGGGACGTCACTGCCGACGTCCTGCTCAATCGCGAATTGTCCGGCCAAAAGGCTATCGCCGAAGCACGCGCCGTCGCCTTGGAGCACAGCCGTGCGCGAATAGAGCATGCCGCCGATCACGATTATCTTACGGGTCTTCCGAACCGCCGCTATTTCGACCGGCGTCTGGCCGAGCTGCGTAAAGACGCCTCTATCGAAACTTTGGCGATACTCCATATCGATCTCGATGGATTCAAGGAGATCAACGACAAATGGGGCCATGCGGCCGGTGATGCTACGCTGCAAAGCGCTGCCGCCCGCATTTCCGGAGCGATCACCGCCAACGATGTCGTTGCCCGCATCGGGGGCGACGAGTTCGTCGCCGTGCTGGTCAATATCAGCAGTATCGAACGGATCCAGGTGATCGCTGACGATATTTTATCGCGCTTACGCCGAGAAGTGCGTTTCGGCAATGAGATGCTGCGAATTCGTGCATCCATCGGCGTGGCGGTAGGCAAGACGAGCGGCACCGGCAATCTTTTGGCAGAATCCGATGTCGCTCTTTTCCAGGCCAAGAAACTCGGCCGCAACCGGGTGGAGTTTTTCACGCCGCAGCTCCAGTCCGATCTGCATGCGGAACGCCGTCTGGCCGACGAGCTGCGATTGGCACCTATGCTGCGGCAGATCGAACCTTTCTATCAGATCCAAGTGAATGCGCAGACTCGGCACATCGTCGGGCTGGAGGCGCTGGCACGCTGGCGCCACCCGGTGAGGGGATTGCTCAGTCCCGTCGCCTTCCTCAAGGTCGCAGACGAATATGGGATTACAGCAGAAATCGATGCCGCCGTCTTGAAACGGGCGCTGGCGGATCGGGCAGCTTGGGTTTCGCGCGGGCTTTCGCCGCCACGCATTGCCGTCAATATCTCCGGCCGTCGCCTTGCCGATCCCGATCTGATCGATGGATTGCGCGCGCTCAGAATACCGCGCGGCGCGATAGCCTTCGAGCTGGTGGAGACCATCTTTCTGGATGAGCCGGACGACGTGGTGCTTGCCAATATCGCTGGTATCAAGGCGATGGGGATCGATATCGAGATCGACGACTTTGGCTCGGGTCACGCGTCGTTGATCGGGCTCGTCAAGCTGAAGCCGAAGCGGTTGAAGATAGACCGGCAACTGGTGACCGCCGTAACGGTATCCGAAGAGCAGCGGCGTCTTGTCGGCTCCATCGTTGAAATAGCACGCGCATTGAATGTCGAGGTGGTTGCCGAGGGGGTCGAGACCGAGGACCACGCGCGCGTTCTGGCCGAGGTCGGTTGCGATGAGCTTCAGGGCTATGCCATCGGCTATCCTTCTTGCGAAAGTGAGACCGCTGCTTGGCTGAAATCAGCCGAAGCATCAACCGCGAGCTGATCCTCTTTCAGGAATGCGTCCTATGCTACTGGATCTGCAGGGCGGCGATCAGACCATAACTGATGGCGCCGAGAGCTAAAAGCGATAGTGTCGCCGCAGCGATCACCTTGCCACCGGCATGGGCGACCGAGCGAATGTTCACCGACAGGCCTAGAGCCGCCATCGCAACGACAGTGAGAATGCCGGAAGCCGTTTGCATCGGGGCCACCAGCGCATCGGGAATGAGTCCGAAGGAGCGAAGTGCCATCAGCCCGAGAAAGCCGCAGATGAACCAGGGAACCAGCGAATGGTGGCCGCTGCGTCCATCCGGCGCTGTGGTCTCGGTCTTGGTGAGGATGCCGAGCAGAAAGATGACCGGGCCTAGCATCAGAACGCGGACGAGTTTGACGAGCGTGCCGGTCTGGACGGCGAGCATCCCGACAGGGGCTGTCGCCGCCAGCACCTGCGGTACGGCATAGACCGTCAGTCCGGCGAGGGTCCCATATTGCGGTACGCTCATGCCGAAGTGGAAATAGAAAAGCGGCAGGAGAAATACGGCGACAATGCCAAGCACGGCGGTGAAGGCCAGTGCGGCGGCGATCTCCTGCGAGTCTGCCTCGATCACCGGCGCGACGGCGACGATGGCGGAATTGCCACAGATCGAGTTACCGCAGGCGATCAAGGTCGCGAGCTTCGGCGGCAGGCCGAGCGCCCGGCCGATGAGATAGGTGGCGGCGATCGACAGCACGACGACAATGGCAATGCCGGCGATCAGCCAGACGCCGGCGCCGCGGATGGCCGAAAGGCTGATGGAGGCGCCGAGAAGCACGATGGCGATTTCCAGAAGGAACTTGGCGCTGAAATCGATGCCCGGCTTCATGGCCGGTTTTAGCGGCTTGATCGTGCAAACCGCAATGCCGAGGGCGATGGCAAGCACCAGGCTTTCGATCCACCGCCCACCGAGAAGACCGGTTTCCACATGCTCTGCAACAAAGGCCAGAAGGGCAACGGCCGAGCTAAGCGCGAGGCCGGGGAGAATTTCATTTGCGCGTTGAGCGAGAGACATCGCGTGCCGTCATTCGTTTCTGATGATTGCTGATAGCTGGAAAGTCTCATCTGTCGATGTCGACATCCATCGAATATTATCCTATGTATCATTCGATAAATTAGAATGATTTCCCATGACTTTCGAACAGCTCGCAATCTTCGTCGCCGTCGCCGAGCGAGAGCATCTGACCAATGCCGCTGAAGCTATCAACCTGACGCCTTCCGCCGTCAGCTCGGCGATCAAGAACCTGGAAGCCTATTATGGCGTGGAGCTGTTTCATCGCGTCGGCCGGCGGATCGAGCTGACGGAGACGGGACGATCCTTCCTCGGAGAAGCCAGGGCGACCCTCGCACGCGTGCGTGCGGCGGAACTCATGCTTTCGGAATTGGGCGGGCTGCAGCGCGGCCGCCTTGGCCTCTATGCCAGCCAGACCATCGCCAGCTACTGGCTACCGCCCTTGCTGATGCGGTTTCGTCGCGAATATCCCGGCATCGAGCTGGACCTTACGATCGGCAATACCAGAACCGTCACCGAGGCGGTTATCGACGGTGCGGCCGAGCTGGGTTTCATCGAGGGCGAGGTGGATGCGCCGGCATTGTCGATGAAGATCGTTGCGGAGGATGCGCTTGTCATCGTCGTCCCGCCACACCATCCCTGGGCGGACGGGCGACAGCTCACCGCCGCCGACCTCATAAGCAGGACATCCTGGGTAATGCGGGAAGAGGGGTCGGGTACGCGTTCCGAATTCGAAAATGCCGTCGCAAGGCTTGGTGCTTCACCGCGTGACCTCGACGTGACGCTGGTCCTTCCCTCGAATGAGGCAGTGCTCTCCGCAGTCTGCGCGGGGCGAAGTGCTGCCGCCATTTCGAGTGCTGCGGCCAAAGCCTATCTCGGGCAAGGGCTGCTGGTTCAGGCAAAATTCGATCTGCTCGCCCGGAGTTTCCGGCTGCTTCGCCACAAGGAGCGCCATGCGAGCAAAGCCGCGCAGACGCTCGAGGCGATGTGTAAGGGCTGAGTATCGGCGAACCCGCTATCGCCGTTCGTCCCGCTGCCGGTTGGCGATGATAAGCTCGATCTCGTTGCGCTCCAGCATGGCGCGAATGTCTGCCGGCGGTTGTTCGTCCGTAACCAGAACGTTGAAGTTTTCCGGCTCGTTCAAAACGATCGGCGCGCTGCGGCCGAACTTGGCGCTGTCGGCAACGATGATGCAGTTTTCGGCGCGGCTGGCCGCCTCCCGCGAATATTCCGCTTCTTCGAGATCGTGCAGCATGAAGCCCGAGGCAGCGTTGATGGCGCCGACCGAAAGGATCGCGTGGCGCACATTGAAACGACGCAGGAAATTGGCGGCTTCCATGCCGAAAGTGCCGCCATCATGGCCGCGCAATTCGCCGCCGGCAAAGAAGACGCGATTGCCGTTGCGGGTGGCAAGCGCATGGGCGACCGCGACGGCGTTGGTGACGACGAAGAGGTTCTGATGCTTCTGCAGCGCGACGGCGATGAAGGCAGTGGTCGAGCCGACGTCGAGAAACAGCGCATCGCCATCCTCGATCATGGCCGCGACCGAGGCGGCGATCATGCGCTTGGCTTCGGCATTCTCGTTCATGCGCAGATGAAGCGGCGGCTCGATCATCGAGTCCTTGATGTGGACGCCGCCATGCACCTTGGTCACAAGCCCATTGGCCTCAAGGCTGCGGATGTTGCGGCGGATGGTTTCTTCGGAAACTCCGAGCCGTTCGGCCAGGAACTGGATGCGGCTGGCGCCGCCGGCTAACCGCAATTCCTCGAGAATCTCGCGTTCGCGATGGTTGGAGTGCTGCGGTGGCTGGGATGTGCCCGGCATGGTTCCTGATCCTGTTGTGGGTATTGATCCCAAACTTCTGTGGCTCCAACTGGCTGTCCTACCGCCGCTGGGGCCATAATGCGCGCAGCATCTATCCGGTTGCTTCGCGCCTGAGTTTTTAAGACAAATCTCACCTACGGTGAAGCGCAGTCTTTAGGATATCCATAGCTCATCCGATTGGAGACGGCCGTTCGATTCCAACAAAAAACCAAATATTCGTTTCATTTTGTGGGCTGCTTCTTGACAGCTTAACGTTTGTGGGGAACCTTCCACATCTGAAAGATGCTCAGCAGCAGGACCGGAGGGGGAATGACTGCGACAGCGGAAGACAGGATACATTCTCTCAGCCTCTGGCGCGGGCCGATCGACATCGAACCGCTTGTCGGCGGCATTACCAATCGCAACTATCTGGTCGGCAATGATGGTCGCCGCTTCGTCGTGCGGCTTGGATCGGACATTCCCGTTCATCACATCAGCCGCGCAAACGAAGTGGCTGCGAGCAGGGCTGCACATGCCGCCGGTCTTTCGCCTGCCGTCATACATCACGAGCCCGGCATATTGGTGCTCGACTATATCGATGCAAAACCGCTATCGGCCGATGATATAAGAAAGCCGGCAATGATGAGCCGCGTCGTGCTGCTCGTCCGGTCCTGTCATCGGGACGTCGCCCTGCATTTTCGCGGACCGGCAGCCATCTTCTGGGTCTTCCATGTGGTCAGGGACTATGCGGCCGTTCTCGAGGCTGGTAGTAGCCGGCACAAGTCGCGGCTGATTTCCTTCCTGGAAATTGCCGAGCGGCTCGAGCGTGAAGCCGGTCCTTTCGAGATTGCCTTCGGTCACAACGATCTGCTGGCGGCGAATTTCCTCGATGACGGCAAGCGGCTGTGGCTGATCGATTGGGACTATGCCGGCTTCAACACGCCGCTCTTCGATCTTGGCGGCCTTGCCTCCAACAATGAATTCTCCGAGGCGCAGGAAGAGGAGATGCTGGAGGCCTATTTCGAAGCTCCCGTCGCCGACGAACTGCGTCGGCGTTATCAGGCAATGAAATGTGCTTCGCTCCTGCGCGAGACGATGTGGAGCATGGTTTCGGAAATCCATTCCGACATCGAATTCGATTATTCATCCTATACAGCTGAAAATCTGCGGCGCTTCGAGAGCGCCTGGCAGGATTTTCGCAATTCTTGAGGTGACACGATGAAGGAACTGCCGGCTACAGCAAAGACCGTCGTCATCGGCGGCGGCATCATCGGCTGCTCGACCGCATACCATCTCGGCAAGCTCGGTTTTACCGATACGGTGCTTCTGGAGCGAAAGAAGCTGACCTCGGGCACGACCTTCCATGCCGCCGGTCTCGTCGGCCAGCTGCGCACCAGCGCCAACATCACGCAGATGCTCGGCTATTCCGTCGATCTCTACAAGAAGCTCGAGGCGGAGACGGGGCTTGCTACCGGCTGGAAGATGAATGGCGGTTTGCGTCTCGCCTGCAATGAGGAGCGCTGGACGGAGGTGAAGCGCCAGGCGACGACGGCACAGTCCTTTGGCTTGCAGATGCATCTGCTGACGCCCAAGGAGGCTTTCGATCTCTGGCCGCTGATGGATATCGACGACCTCGTGGGCGCCGCCTTCTTACCGACCGATGGCCAGGCCAATCCTTCCGACATCACGCAGGCGTTGGCAAAGGGCGCCCGCATGAGCGGTGTGTCGATCTTCGAGGATACGGAAGTTCTCGATCTGGAGATCGACAAGGGGCGAATCCGCACCGTCATCACCGAGAAGGGACGCATCGAATGCGAGCGCGTCGTCGTCTGCGCCGGGCAATGGACGCGGACCTTTGCCGGCCGCTTCGGTGTCAACGTGCCGCTTGTCTCCGTCGAGCATCAATATCTCATCACCGAATCCTTTGGCGTGCCGTCCAATCTGCCGACGCTGCGCGATCCCGACCGGCTGACCTATTACAAGGAGGAGGTCGGCGGGCTTGTCATGGGCGGCTATGAGCCCAATCCCATTCCCTGGGCGCTCGATGGCATTCCAAAAGATTTTCATTACACGCTGCTCGACAGTAATTTCGATCATTTCGAGCAGATCATGGAACAGGCGCTGGCGCGCGTGCCGGCGTTGCAAATGGCCGGTGTCAAGCAGCTGCTGTGCGGCCCGGAGAGTTTCACGCCGGACGGCAATTTCATTCTCGGCGAAGCGCCGGAACTGCGGAATTTCTTCGTCGGCGCCGGCTTCAACGCCTTCGGCATCGCGTCGGCCGGCGGGGCGGGCATGGCGCTTGCCGAATGGGTCGCCAAGGGCGAGCCGCCTTACGATCTCTGGCCCGTCGATATCAGGCGCTTCGGCCGTCCGCATTTCGACACCGACTGGGTGCGCACGCGCACGCTGGAAGCCTATGGCAAGCATTACACCATGGCCTGGCCGTTCGAGGAGCATTCCAGCGGCCGGCTGTGCCGTAAGTCGCCGCTCTATGATCGGCTGAAGGCGCAGGGCGCCTGCTTCGGTGAAAAGCTCGGGTGGGAGCGGCCGAACTGGTTTGCCGATCTCTTTGCCGGCGAGGAGCCGAAGGACGAGTATACGTATGACCGGCAGAACTGGTTTGACGCCGTCGGCCGGGAGCATAAAGCTGTGCGCGAAGCGGCCGTCATCTTCGACCAGACATCCTTCGCCAAATTCGTGCTGAGGGGCAGGGATGCCGAGGCGGCGATCTCCTGGATCGCTTCCAACGACGTCGCCAAGCCCGTCGGTTCTTTGACCTATACCCAGATGCTGAACGACCGCGGCGGCATCGAATGCGATGTCACCGTTGCCCGCATCGCCGAGAACGAATTCTACATCACCACAGGCACAGGCTTTGCCACGCATGACTTCGACTGGATCGCCCGCAATATTCCGTCCGAGATACATGCGGAGTTGGTGGATGTCACCTCGGCCTATTCCGTGCTGTCGCTGATGGGGCCGAAGTCGCGCGAGATATTGCAGGCCGTGACCTCGGCCGACGTTTCGAACGCCGCATTCCCCTTCGGCAAGGTGAGGACCGTCGGCATCGCCGGCTGCCCTGTACGGGCGCTACGCATCACCTATGTCGGCGAACTCGGTTATGAGCTGCATGTGCCGGTGGAATATGCCACCACGGTCTACGATGTGCTGATGGCGGCTGGGCGCGAGCACGGCCTTATCAATGCGGGCTATCGCGCCATCGAGAGCTGCCGGCTGGAGAAGGGCTATCGCGCTTGGGGCTCGGATATCGGGCCGGATCATACGCCGGTCGAGGCCGGGCTTGCCTGGGCTGTCAAGACGAGGAAGGATGTCGCGTTCCGCGGCAGGGAGGCGATCGAGCGGCAGCTGGCTTCCGGTGTGAAGAAGATGCTCGCCTGCTTCGTGCCCGACGATCCCGAAACCGTGCTTCTCGGCCGCGAGACGATTTATCGCGACGGGCAGCGCGTCGGCTGGCTGTCGAGCGGCGGCTACGGCTATACGATCGGCAAGGCCATCGGCTACGGCTATGTCCGCAATCCCGATGGCGTGACGGAGGCTTTCGTGCTTTCGGGGCGCTATGAGCTCGATGTCGCGCAGAGCCGCGTGCCGTGCCAGGTGTCGCTGAAGCCGCTTTATGATCCGCAGATGGAGCGGATCAAGGGGTGAGGTGGAAGGACTTGTTTCGACCGATGGTGACATTGGTTGGTGTGCGCCTGAAGTTGCCACTGGGATGCTAACAATGGGTTCTCATCGAGGACGAGGGGCTGTAGTTCAGACAGGGTCTTTGATATCTGGGCCGTACGTGTAAGTGACGTCACCTTCGACAAAGTCTTTTGGCCGAACCCACTTGAAATGGGATTTTATGGGTAACCCCGTATCAACTGATATCCAACTCTTAAAGTTATCCACCTGTTGGTACGATAAGTGGTGGTAGGACCAGATTTCGGTCTGGACGCCATCTATCGTTTCGCTGCCAAGATGTTCGCAGCTCTCGATATTACTGGGTTTTGAATATTGGCGTGGTTTTATGTGCCACGGTCCAGAATCATTATGCCACCACTGCTTGGTGTCAACATACAGCGTGGTGAAATGGGTCGTCCCGAGATAATCTGTGCCGACCACCCGGATTCGCGGTGTCGCATTAAATTTATCCACCATCGCCCTGATGGATGAGCATGCAGCGTCTGCAGCAAAAGCGGGTGTCATTTTGGCGATGTGGGCGTATATCGCAAGTACCGCCATCAGAGCCAAAACGTGTTTTTTCATGAAAGTCTCTCTTAGCGTGAGCGTCGATCATGGAATACCAGAGGTAGTAAAAGCTGTCACGTGGCTGATGAGAATTGCCGTCGCCCGCAGCGTCGCCGTGCAATCCACTAGTTGCTGCCTTGATTGAGAATAAATAGCTAATATGCTGTCCGCTTGCGCCAAAGGTCACTGCTGATGGCAATTTGCTCCATCGGATCGGGATAAGTCACGTCACCCTTCTAAAACCTGTGATCTCCCCATCCCATCCCAGCCATTTCCTTGACACGTCGGTACTTTCATCCTCAATCGGCATGCTGACAACTGACGGAGGCGAAAGACGATGGCGGAAGCGAACATCAAGCTTGAGGAGAGCTGGAAAGAGGCGCTGTCTCCGGAGTTCGAAAGCCCCTACATGCAGCAACTCAAATCCTTTCTCGTCGAGGAAAAGCAGCGCGGCAAGGTGATATTTCCCCGTGGCAGCGAGTATTTCCGGGCTCTGGATCTGACGCCGCTTGATGAAGTGCAGGTGGTCATCCTTGGACAGGATCCCTATCACGGCTTCGGCCAGGCGCATGGGCTCTGCTTCAGCGTACGCCCCGGCGTGCGCATTCCGCCATCTCTGGTCAATATCTACAAGGAACTGGAAACCGATCTCGGCATTCCGCCGGCGCGCCACGGCTTTCTGGAAAGCTGGGCGAAGCAGGGCGTGTTGCTGCTTAACAGCGTGCTGACGGTGGAGGAATCCCAGGCCGCGTCGCATCAGGGCAAGGGTTGGGAGCGCTTTACCGATGCGGTGATCCGCAGGGTCAACGACGAATGCGATGGCGTCGTCTTCATGCTCTGGGGCTCCTATGCGCAGAAGAAGGCCGCCTTCGTCGATACCGAGCGCCATCTGGTGCTCAAGGCAGCGCATCCTTCGCCGCTGTCAGCCCATAACGGCTTCCTCGGCTGCCGGCATTTTTCCAAGGCCAATGCCTATCTGGCCGAGCATGGAAGGGAGCCGATTGACTGGGCGCTGCCGAGCAATCCGGAGGCTCAGTGAGGCGCGGTCTTCTGGATTGCGCTTTACATCAGTGAACGATTGGAATTTATCGTTCACTCTTTGAAGACAATCCGTTTGGCACTTGAGGGCTATCGAAAGGCGGCCGACAAGACCATCTTCTGCCCATGAGAAACGCCTGCCGGTGCAGGCGAAACAAGGGGTTTAAGATGCTCAACCAGATCAAAGGTCTTCACCACGTCACCTCGATGGCCGAAGACGCCCGGACCAACAATAAGTTCTTCACCGATACGCTCGGCCTGCGCCGCGTCAAGAAGACGGTCAATTTCGACGCTCCCGATGTCTATCACCTTTACTATGGTGACGAGGTCGGCACGCCCGGCACGATCATGACCTACTTCCCGTTCCCGAAGATGGCGCGCGGCCGCCCGGGTACTGGTGAAGTCGGCAATACGGTCTATTCCGTTCCGGAAGGCGCCATCGGCTACTGGACCGAGCGGCTCGGCCAGCACGGTGTCGAGGGCCTGAAGGCCGACGAATCCTTTGGCCAGAAGCGCCTGCATTTTGCCGGTCCGGATGGCGACGGTTTCGCGCTCGTCGAGGTCAAGGATGACAAGCGTCAGCCCTGGACGCATAACGGTGTCGATGCCGAGCATGCCATCAGGGGCTTCCATTCCGTTGCTATGCGGCTCAGGGACGAAGGCGCTACTGCCGAGCTTTTGAAGTACATGGGCTACGAGGTGGTCGATACGCATGATGGCATCAAGCGACTTGCCATTCCCGGCGGCAACGGTGCCGACTATGTCGATCTCGAAACCATGCCGAACATCAACCGGGCGCTGCCAGGCGCCGGCTCCGTCCACCATGTCGCCTTTGCCGTCGAGAACCGCGCAAAGCAGCTCGAAGTGCGCAAGGCGCTGATGGATACGGGCTATCAGGTCACGCCGGTCATCGACCGCGATTACTTCTGGGCGATCTACTTCCGTACGCCTGGCGGCGTGTTGTTCGAAGTCGCCACCAACGAGCCCGGCTTCGACCGCGACGAGGATACGGCTCATCTCGGCGAGGCATTGAAGCTGCCGGAACAACATGCGCATCTGCGTGGGCTGATCGAGCAGCATCTCGAACCGCTGGAAGGCTAATCCAGGAGAGAACATCATGATGGATACGACTTATGTGCACCGGCTGAAGGCCGGTGCACCCGGAAAGCCTGTTTTCTTTACCTTCCATGGCACCGGCGGCGACGAGAACCAGTTCTTCGATTTCGCCACCCGCCTGTTGCCGGACGCCACCATCATCTCGCCGCGCGGCGATGTCTCGGAATATGGCGCAGCGCGTTTCTTCCGTCGGACGGGTGAGGGCGTCTATGACATGGCCGATCTTGCCAGGGCGACGGAAAAGATGGCGAAGTATGTCTCGGAACTGGCGGCCGAATATGGCGCATCGCAGGTGCTGGGCCTCGGCTTTTCCAACGGCGCCAACATCCTTGCCAACGTGCTTATCGAGCATGGCGATCTGTTCGATGCGGCCGTGTTGATGCATCCGCTGATCCCCTTCCAGCCGAAGGGCAATGCCAGGTTGGCTGGCAAGCGCGTGCTGATCACCGCGGGTGAACGCGATCCGATCGCGCCGGCGCCGGTCACCAAGGCGCTCGCCGATTATTTTGCGCGACAGGATGCGGAGGTTACGCTCGAATGGCATCCGGGCGGTCATGATATTCGCCCCAACGAGATCGAGGCTATCGGCAAATTCCTTGTGGCCTACGCGTAAGCTCCAAAAATGACCAGGCCACGCGGCAGACAGCTCCTGCCGCGTGGCCTGCTATTTGCCGATGAGGCGCACCATCGCCTTCGCTTGCGAGGCGGCTGCGAGTTTTCCGTTCTCGTCGAGATAGCCTGTTCCGCAGAAGCGGTTGAGATTGGCGAAATCCATACTGTCAGGCAGCGCATGCCTTGTTTCAGCAATGACCATGCGCCAAGCGCAGCCAAGCATTTTGTCAGGCTGGATTGCCTGATCGCAGCCTGTGCTCAGGCATAAAGCGACGTGTTTCTGCGCCCGATACCCGCCTGCGATGGCTTCCTCGTAATCAGCCTTCCAGCTATCCCTTGTATGTTCGCAGCGAGCCGGATTGCTGCTCTGACTGCATTGCACCGTCTTGTCGACATAGGTTTGCGCCGGCGGCCATAGCGGACCGTCGACCAGGCTGACGCAGCCGCACGCAAACAAGGTGGCTGACAGCAGGCGCAATTGATTCTCCTTCGACAAAGCCGCCGAAACCGTAGAGCGATCGCAAATATGTGCAAGATCAATGTGATCTTGCCAATAGCAACGGCGAGAAGGCGCTCCCTCGACCATCCGCGGCAACGTGTCGCGTGACCTTCCTGCAACCCTTTCCATCTTCCGGCATCCGCGAGCTTCAGCGGCGCAAGCTTTGCTTGTGGGTATCATGCCCGCCCGCTAATGCTCTGCCACTATAGGGCGGGGGGATTCCATCGTGACGCTGGCGGAACAGCAACAATACAGGCTCGGTGTGATTTATGTGGCCCTTTCGGCGCTTGCCTGGTCGACATCGGGCCTTTTCGTTCGGGCGATCCATGCCGATCTCATGACCATTCTGTTCTGCCGCGGCATCGTCTCCGGCCTCGGCGTTTTCGCGCTGTTCTTCTATATCGAGCGCCGCAACGCCTTTCGCATCCTGCGCTCCATGCGCGGCCCTTCCTTGGCCGCCACGATTTTTTCCACCGCGTCGATGATCAGCGGCATCGGCTCGATCTATTATACGTCGGTCGCCGATGCCATGGTCATCTATGCGACCGTGCCCTTTGTCACCGCGGGGGTCGCCTTTGTCTTCATCCGCGAGCGGCCGAATTCGAGGACGCTGATTGCCAGTGGCGTTGCCTTCATCGGCGTGCTCGTCATGCTTTCCGGCCATGCAAGTGATGGCGGCAGCTGGCTCGGCAAGGGGCTTGCCGCCGTCATGACGCTGACCGTCGCCTGTCTTGCCGTCGTCATGCGCCAGCATCGCAATGTGCCGATGCTGCCTGCCATGGCGCTTTCCGCCTGGTTGTGTTCCTCCATCACCTTCTGGTTCGCCTCGCCGCTTTCGATCTCCGGACAGGATCTCGGACTGATCATCGCCTTCGGCATTATCCAGAACGCCATGGGCCTCAGCCTCTATACCTTCGGCTCGCGGCTGGTTCCGGCGTCGGATGCCGCCCTGCTGACAGCGCTCGAAGTGCCGCTGACGCCCCTCTGGGTCTGGATGATTTTTGCCGAGCGCCCTTCGACGGCGACGCTCATCGGCGGGCCGATCGTGCTTGCAGCGCTTTTCGGACATATCCTGTTGGAAGTGCGGCGGAATCGAGCAGTGACATCGGCTCAGGCCCACTGACCGACTTGCCCCTTTCATCATAAAATGCTGGTATCGGCACGGTCATCAGGAGTCGGAATCGATGAAAAAGGTCTTCAATCCCGCATCTGTCCGCCGCCCTTTCGGCAATTACAATCACGGCCTACTGGTGCCGCCCGGTGCCAGCATGCTGGTCACCTCCGGCCAGCTTGGCATCGGTATCGACGATCGCATTCCGGCTGACGTTACCGGCCAGGCCGAACTATGTTTCAAGGCGATCGGGGCTATCCTTGAGGAGGCTGGCATGGGTTTTGCCGACGTCATCCGCATCGGTGGCTTCGTGACTACGCGCGAGGATTTTCCTGCCTACATGGCCGTGCGCGATCGCTATGTCCAAAATCCCGCACCGGTCTCCACGCTGCTGATCGTCGGCGGGTTTACGCGGTCCGAGTTTCTGGTCGAGGTCGAGGTTACGGCGGCGAAGGTGATGTGATGACGGCCGGTCATCCTGAGCATTTGGCCGACCCGTCAATCCCCCGCATTCTAGGACTTTACGAGACGCATCTGACGGTTGCCAATCTCCAGCGCTCGATTGCCTTCTATCGCGATGTCCTGAAGCTCGAAGTCGGGACGGTCATCGAGAGCAGGAATGTTGCTTTTCTCTGGATCGACGATAAACGGATGGGCATGCTCGGCCTTTGGGAAACAGGCAGCTCCCCTCTCAAGATGCGTCTCCATATCGCGTTCAGAACGTCTCTCACCGATGTAATCGGCTCCGCCGCTGCATTGAAGGCTCATGGTGTTCAGCCGAAGGGTTTCAATGGCGAGCCGCTCGATGAGCCGGTCGTTGTCGGTTGGATGCCGGCCGTCTCGCAATATTTTCGGATCCCGACGGACATTCGATCGAATTCATCCATGTGCTTGAAGAGGCGGCCGATCCGGATTTCGGCGTAAAGCCCTATTCACAGTGGCTATCGCGGCCAAAGCCGGCGGCTTGACCGGTACAGGCGGGACCTCCCTTTAACTGGCTTTTCGTCGGCTTGCTTATGGTCTAAGCGAAGAGGATACGAGCTATACCTGCGATACTGCCAGTTCCAGGGCGCGCAGAAGCGTGGAAGACCAACATGACGCAGAATATCTACGACAATCCGGGCTTTTTCGAAGGCTATAGTCGCCTACAGCGATCCATCGACGGGCTGGCGGGTGCGGCTGAATGGCCGGCCATCCGTGCCTTGATGCCGGACATGAAGGGTCTCGATGTCGTGGATCTCGGCTGCGGTTTCGGCTGGTTCTGCCGTTGGGCGGCCGAGCAGGGGGCGGCCAGTGTATTGGGGTTCGATGTCTCGGAAAAAATGCTGGAACGTGCGCGGGCGGAAACGGAGGATGCGCGGGTTCGCTACGATCGCGTTGACCTGGAGCAACTTCAGCTTCCGAAAGCGAGCTTCGATCTCGTCTACAGTTCACTCGCCTTCCATTATATCGAAGGCTTTGCCGGACTGCTGACGACGATCCGTCAGGCGCTGAAGCCGGGTGGTCGGCTGATCTTTTCAATCGAGCATCCGATCTATATGGCGCCCCGGCGGCCGGAATGGCTCGATGACTCCGACGGCGGCAAAATCTGGCCGCTCAGTGCCTATCAGATCGAAGGACCACGGGTGACGAACTGGCTGGCTGAGGGCGTCGTCAAGCAGCATCGCACCATGGGTACGACGCTCAACCTGTTGATCGAGTCCGGCTTCATCATTGCCCATGTCGAAGAATGGTCGCCGAGCGATAAGGATCTTGCAGCCCATCCGGAATGGGCAATCGAGCGCGAGCGGCCGATGTTTCTCCTGATTTCCACTCGGACCTGAGGCATCCCCAGCATGCCGTCGCAGCGTAGAAGCCCGAGGCGATCTGTTTTTCTTTTTGTTGATAGATTTTATAGAAAATTAATTGCTCGCGAAGGGCTACTTCCGCAAAATGTCGTTTCTTGAGGCGCATGCTCCCCATCGATAATGTGAGGCTGTCTGCGCGAGTTAAGGAAGAGTGCGATGAACATGAAAACTTCCGTGGCAATCGAGAAGGCGGTGCCTGTCGCCGATCCCGACATTGCGCGCATCGAGTTTCGCAATGCCATGGCGCGGATGGCAGCGGCAGTGAACATTGTCACGACCAATGGACCCGCGGGCATCGCCGGCTTTGCGGCGACCGCCGTCTGCAGCGTTACCGATAACCCGCCGACCCTGCTCGTTTGCCTCAATCGTGGCGCTTCCGTTCATCCCGCCGTCACGCAAAACGGCGTGCTCTGCGTCAACGTGCTGTCGGAAGCGCATCAGGACCTGTCGCGGCTTTTCGGCGGCAAGACCCCGGTTGCCGAACGCTTCGCCGGTGCCTCCTGGTCGGAACTATCGACAGGCGCGCCGGTGCTTGAGGATGCTCTTGTCTCCTTCGATTGCCGCATCGTCCGCCAAGCCGACGGCGGAACGCATGATATTCTGCTCTGTGAAGTCGATGCTATCCGTCAACGTGATGAGGGGCAGGGGCTTATCTATTTCGACCGCGCCTATCATCCCGCAGGCCGGGCCGAATAAGCGTTCGACTAGTCATGCCAGAAATTCTTCAATGGCCTTTATGACCAGGGCAGGGTGCTCGCGATGCGGCACGTGTCCGGTATCCCGCATGATGTGGACCGGGCCGCGTCCGGCCGCGATCCGGTGGGGATGAGCCTCGGAGCCATACTCGTCACGCTCGCCGTGAATGGCAAGCACCGGGCAACGGAGTTTTTCGAGGGCCGGATCGAGCGACCAGCCGGCACGTTCGGGAGTAAGCCACGTATCGATCCATGCATGCAGCACCCAATCGGTCTTACCGCCGTGATATTTTTCAAGCCGGGCGAAGGTCTCGGTGAATCTGAAATTCTGCTGTGCGATCCTGATGCCTTGCAGGGTTCTCTCTTCCACGAAAGCCTGCGCTGCGATGGTGATGACGGCCTGGCAGCGGTCGCTAAAACGTGCTCCTGCTTCCACCGCCATGCCGCCGCCGACGCTATGCCCGCAGGCAACGAACTCTTGAACGGAAAACTGCTCGCATAGCAACGGAACGGCCTGCTCGGCCTCCAGGGCCACGAAATTCTGCTGCAGAACGTCGATGCGAGCATCGGAGCGACCGAAGCCTAAGCGATCATAGGCGATCACCTGACGGTTGAGGGAAAGAGCGAGCTGTTGTGGAAAATCCCTCCAGAGCGCGATGCATCCGAGGGAATCATGAAACAGGATGATCGGCGGCAGGAAGGTCTCGGCATGCGGTGTCCATGATTTGGCATAGAGGCGCCTGCCGGGGATTTCGATCCAGTGTTCCGTTTCGACGATGCCTGCCATTTCGCTCAATAGTTTTCCTGATACCACTCGACGAAGCGCTTCACGCCTTCATCGACTTCGATCTGCGGCCTGAAGCCGGTCAGCGCCACCAGCAGATCCGGGACGGCATAGGTATTGTGTACGTCGCCGGGTTGCATGGGCAGCATCTTGCGTATCGCCTTCTTGCCGAGCATCGTCTCGATGGTTTCGACGAAGCTCATCAGCCCGACGGGCTGGCCGCCGCCGATATTGACGACGCGGAAGGGAGCGTTCTTCGACAGGGTGTCGATGACCGTTTCCGATAAGACGCGGTTTTCCTCCGACGGCACGACGCCAATGAGACGCACGATGCCTTCAACGAGATCGTCGATATAGGTGAAATCGCGGCTCATCTTGCCTTCGCCGTAGATTTCGATCGGCCTGTCGTTGCGGATGGCATCGACGAATTTGAACAGCGCCATGTCCGGGCGCCCCCAGGGGCCGTAAACCGTGAAGAAGCGGAAAGCGGTCGTTGGTATGTTGAAGAGATGGGCGTAGCTGTGCGCCATCAGCTCCATGCTCTTCTTGGTCGCTGCATAGATCGTCATCTGCTCGTCGGCCTTGTCGCTTTCGGCAAAGGGAATCTTTTCGTTGGCGCCATAGACCGACGAGGTGGAGGCAAGCAGCAGGTGCTTCGGCTGCAGGTTTCTCGCCAATTCCAGGATGTTGAACGAACCGACAAGATTGGAATCGACGTAGGAACGCGGATTTTCGAGGCTATAGCGTACGCCGGCCTGTGCGGCGAGATGGACGATCACATCAGGTTCGGCGAGTTCGGCGGCGCGATCCAGCGCTGCCTTGTCTTCCAGCATGCCAGTGACGGCCTTGAAGCCGTTGGAGCGGGCGAGAATGGCTGTACGCTTTTCTTTGAGCTTGACGTCATAGTAGGGCGTCATGCCGTCGAAACCGACGACAAAATGTCCCTCGTCAAGCAGGCGCCTGGCAAGGTGGAATCCGATAAAGCCGGCGGTGCCGGTGATGAGATAACGCATTGATCGGCCTTTGCTTAAAGCATTTCGAGGAAAGGTGCGTAGGGGTTTTCCGTTCGGAATGCGCAGACACTCTAAAGTGTGTCGTCGCTCGAGGGTCTGCCGACGCTTGTATAGGCAAAGCCGTGCTTTGCGACCTCGTCACGGCGATAGATGTTTCTGAGGTCGACGAGGACCGGAGCCTTCATGATGGATTTGAGCCGGGCAAAATCCAGCGCGCGGAACTGGTTCCATTCCGTCACGATGACGAGCGCATCGGCGCCGCGTGCGGCGCTATAGGCATCCTCAGCATAGGCGATGTTGTCGATCACCTGGCGGGCATTCTCCATGCCTTCGGGATCGTAGCCAGTCACCGTGGCGCCGGCATCCTGCAGCGTCTGGATGATCGAGATGGCCGGGCTGTCACGCATGTCGTCGGTATTCGGCTTGAACGTCAGACCGAGGACCGCTATCGCCTTGCCCCTGATGTCGCCGCCCATGGCCGCGATCACCTTGCGGCCCATGGCGCGCTTGCGGTTGTCGTTGATCGACACGGTCGTTTCGATCAGGCGCACGGGGCTGTCGTAATCCTGCGCCGTCTTGGCGAGCGCCAGCGTATCTTTCGGGAAGCAGGAGCCGCCGTAGCCCGGGCCTGCATGCAGGAATTTCGAGCCGATGCGGCCGTCTAGGCCGATGCCGCGCGAGACTTCCTGCACATTGGCGCCGACCTTCTCGCAGAGATCGGCCATCTCGTTGATGAAGGTGATCTTCATGGCAAGGAAGGCGTTGGCGGCGTATTTGATCAGCTCCGACGTGCGGCGAGAGGTAAAGAGCAGCGGCGCCTGGTTGAGGTATAGCGGCCGGTAGACTTCGGTCATGACGCCGCGGGCGCGTTCGTCGTTGAGGCCGATGACGATGCGGTCGGGACGCTTGAAATCCTCGATGGCCGCACCTTCGCGCAGGAATTCCGGATTGGAGACAACGGCGACATCGGCGCTGGGATTGGTTTCGCGCACGATGCGCTCGACTTCGTCGCCGGTGCCGACCGGTACGGTCGACTTGGTGACGATGACGGTGAAGTCCTTGACGTGCTCGGCAATTTCGCGAGCAGCGGCATAGACATAGGAGAGGTCGGCATGGCCGTCGCCGCGCCGGGAAGGGGTGCCGACCGCAATGAAGACGACATCGCTTGCGGCAACGCTCGTCTCTACATCAGTAGTGAAGGAGAGGCGGCCGGCTCGCACATTGTCGGCAACGAGCTGTTCGAGGCCCGGCTCGAAGATCGGTATCTCGCCGCGTTGCAGCGCGTCGATCTTGTTGGCGTCCTTGTCGACGCAAATGACATCGTGTCCAAAATCGGCAAAGCAGACACCCGATACAAGCCCCACATAACCTGAGCCGATCATCGTGATGCGCATGAAACTTCAATCCTTTTGCTGGCGCCGGGCGTCGCGTTGAAATGCAACGGCGGCATGGGCGATCATCTGCGTATATACACAGGATCGCGAGCGACGCCTATATGCGATGCCGGCTTTAAGAGGATTGCAACAGAAAGTGTCACGGAAGCTTCGTCGACCTCCGGCATGCGCGATCATCTTGTTTTTCAAGTGAAACGAAGCCTTTGCACTTTAAATCTATGATAGCCTATTGCTTGTGATTGGCAGCATGTTGCCACATGATGAATTGGGTGCGGTCGTGCGGCAGGGCGGCGGCGATATATGGGCGGTTCGGGACTTTTGCATGAAATCGACTTTTGCCGTGCGGACAATGCGGGCTGGCGAGCTGGAGCTTGCTCTGGAATGGGCTCGGCAAGAAGGCTGGAATCCCGGCATTGACGATGCACAGGCCTTCTGGGAGGCGGACCCGGCCGGCTTTCTGATCGGCGCCATCGGCGAGGTTCCCGTCGGTTGCATATCCGTCGTCCGCTATGGCGAGGCTTTCGCTTTCCTCGGTCTTTATATGCTTCATCCCGAGTTTCGCGGGCGGGGATATGGCAAGCAGCTCTGGAACAAGGGCATGACGCTTGCCGGCAATCGCGTCGTCGGGCTGGATGGGGTCGTCGCACAACAGGAAAATTACCGGCGGCACGGTTTCGAGATGGCTTATCGGACGCTGCGCTATGGCGGTATCCCCAAAGTACCTGAGGTGGATGAAGCGCAGGCAAGGCAGGTGATGCCTGTCGCGGACGGCAAGCTCGAGGCGCTGGTGCACTATGATGCTGAAATTTTCCCCGGCTTGCGTCACTCCTTCATCCGGGCCTGGTGCGGCGCTCCCCAAAGACGGGCATCATTCATCGTCGGTGGTGGTAGCAGGGTTCGCGGTTACGGCACGATCCGCCGCTGTTTCGAGGGTTACAAGATCGGTCCGCTGTTTGCCAACAAGCCGGAGGTCGCGCTTGCATTGATGAGCAAACTGCTTGCCAAGACCAATGGGCAGTCGGTCTCTCTTGATGTGCCGGTCGATAATGTGCAGGCGATCAGGCTTGCGGAAGATTGCGGTCTGTCTCCGGTATTTGAGACGGCGCGCATGTATCGCGGCAAAGCACCGGAAATCCCGCTCGATCGCGTCTTCGGCGTCACCACGCTTGAGCTTGGTTAGCTGCTCTTGATCCAGCGCCGTGCGAGGCCTTAACGATGGCGTTGCCCTAGCGGTCAAGCCGAGTTTTGATGAGCAGGGATCGCCTTCGGAGAGGGCCGTTGAAAGGCCATCGGAACTGCGACAGGGGAAAAATCCTGTTGGAGGCGCTGATTCGTCATGCAAAAAGCCGAATCTCCTGAGACAACAGGGTCGCTTTCCCAAAAACAAAGCTTTATAGATGCGCGGGTTTGAGCAAGGCGCGCCGCCGCGCGCAGGAAGCGGGATTGGATAAATGACGAATGTTGTAGTGATCGGCTCGCAATGGGGTGACGAAGGCAAGGGCAAGATTGTCGACTGGCTTTCGGAACGCGCCGATGTGATTGTACGCTTTCAGGGCGGTCATAATGCCGGTCATACGCTTGTTGTCGATGGTGTCAGCTACAAGCTTGCGTTGCTGCCCTCCGGGCTCGTGCGCGGCAAGCTCAGCGTCATCGGCAACGGCGTGGTCGTCGATCCCCATCATTTCGTCGCCGAGGTCGAAAAGCTGCGCGCCCAGGGCGTTGCCGTTACCCCCGACGTGCTGCGTATCGCCGAGAACGCGCCGCTGATCCTGTCGCTACACCGCGATCTCGATGCCATGCGCGAAGACGCTGCTTCCAATAGCGGTACGAAGATCGGCACGACGCGCCGCGGCATTGGCCCGGCCTATGAGGACAAGGTCGGCCGCCGCGCCATTCGCGTCATCGACCTTGCCGAACCGGAAACGCTGCCTGCCAAGATCGACCGGCTGCTGACGCATCACAACGCGCTGCGCCGCGGCATGGGCGTCGACGAAATCTCCTTTGACGCCCTGCACGAGGAACTGAGCTCCGTTACGGAGCATATTCTTCCCTATATCGATCAGGTCTGGCGCTTGCTCGACGAGCAGCGCAAGGCTGGTGCCCGCATCCTTTTCGAAGGAGCGCAGGGCGCTCTCCTGGACAATGATCACGGCACCTATCCGTTCGTGACCTCGTCCAACACGGTCGCCGGTCAGGCCGCTGCCGGCTCGGGCCTCGGCCCGACGGCGCTCGGCTATGTGCTTGGTATCACCAAAGCCTATACGACCCGCGTCGGCGAGGGGCCTTTCCCTTGCGAATTGCATGACGAGATCGGCAAGCATCTGTCGACCGTCGGCCGCGAAGTGGGCGTCAATACCGGCCGTCCGCGCCGCTGCGGTTGGTTCGATGCCGTACTGGTGCGCCAGACCGTCAAGACTTCCGGTATTACCGGCATTGCGCTTACCAAACTCGACGTGCTCGACGGTCTGGACGAGCTGAAGATCTGCGTCGGTTACAAGCTGGACGGCAAGGAAATCGATTATCTGCCGGCAAGCCAGGCAGCGCAAGCCCGCGTCGAGCCGGTCTACATCACGCTCGAGGGCTGGAAGGAATCGACTGTCGGCGCCCGCAAGTGGGCCGATCTGCCGGCGCAGGCGATCAAATATGTGCGTCAGGTGGAAGAGCTGATCGGCGCGCCTGTGGCGCTGCTTTCAACCAGTCCGGAGCGCGAGGACACCATACTTGTGACCGACCCCTTTGAGGGCTAGAGTTGCGCATCTATGACGAATCCCGGCCCGGCTGCACACCGGGCATCATGAGAAAGTACTGATGGCGGATTTTGTAGCAGTTATTCGACGGGCCGTTGACGGCCTGACGGACAATACTCCCGAAATGCGGGTCAAGGTTTACGATCGAGCTCGTGGTGCCGTGCAACGGCAGCTCGAGAGCATGAAGCCGCGCCCGCCCGAGGAAATGCTGCGTCGCCAGCTCGACAAGCTTGAGGCAGCCATCGTCGAGGTCGAGGCCGAACATGCCGAGGCTTTGCCGGGCAGCGAGGAGCCGTCGGTTGCGGAAGCGTCCGCGCCGCATGAAGAGGTCGCTTCCGAGCCCGCTCACGACCATCATGAGCCTGAGAAAGTCCATGCCGAGCCGCATGAGGAAGAGCCTGCGCCGGCACCGGCCGAGGTTCATGCCCATGAGGAGCCGGACGCTGTTGCTCCGATCGAGGAAGAGCCGGCTTATGAGGCGCCGGCCGCGCACGTCGAAGAGGGTCATGCGCAGGAACACGAGTCCATTGAGGAGTGGAGCGAGCCGCAGCCGTCAGACGAGCCTTTTGCTCCGGCCGCCGAGCATGTCGGCGCTGAACATCATGCCGAGGCTCACGAGGAACCGGCCCCTGAGCCGGTTTACCATGAGGAGACGCAGAGACATTGGGAAGAGCCGCAACAGCATGCGGAGCTGCACCATGTGGAAGAAGCGCCGGCAGTCGCTGCAGCAACCGCGCCGCATGTGCCGCCAAGGCAGGTTGACGATGTCATAAGCCAGGTCGAGCAGATCTGGGCCGAAGTGGATGCGCCTGCCTCCAACACTGCGCCCGAACCGGCGACGGCCCGTCATACCGACCCGGTCATGCCGGCCGCAGCTTTCACGGAAGCGCCCTTTGGCCAACCGGTCGAAGGGTCGGTCAATTCCAAGGCACCCGCCGTCAACACGGGCTTTACCTGGGACGCGGATGTTTTCGAGGAAATGCAGCCGGCATCGGCGGTTTCCAAGCCCGCGCAGCAGCCAGCTCGGCAAATGCCCGAAAATGCCTTCGATGATGTCGATCTCTTTGCGGATGTGCATCCGTCCAGGAAAGCGGCGTCCGAAGCCGATGCAAACAATGACGGCTGGCGCGAACTCAAGGAGCTTGCCGGCTTCGACAAACGCGCTGAAGACGACCGTGGCGATGGCTCCGCCGTTCCGCCCGATCTCGATCAGGCGATGGCGGCGAAGCTGCAGGGCCGCAGCTTCCGCATGGAACCGAAGCGTCGCCGGATCAATGTTACCGGTATCATCGTCACGCTCGTCGGTCTTGCCGTCGTTGGAGGCGGTGGCTACGCAGCTTGGCTGAACCGGGACGCACTCAACAATATGGCGACGAAGCTCGTCAGTTCCGCACCGAAGAATGCGACGGCACCCTCGACGTCGGATACGGCCGGCAGCAATACGCCGAACAACGGCAATGCTGCAGCCCCTGCCCAGCCGACGACCGCGCCCCAGCAGACCAATACGGCCGCTCAGCAGCCGGGTGCCGCAGCATTGGCCAGCGATCCGAATACGGTCAATACGAAGTTCACGCAGCGTCTCCTGGCGAATGGTACCGAAGAGGATAAAGGTCCCGCTCCAACCGGGCAGCCCGGCCTCGTTGAAGGCAAGTCCGTCGCTGAACAGAATGTTGCCTCTGCGGCACCTGCCGCCACGGCAACGCCGCCGGCCGCCAACAATGCCGGCGCGGCTGCTCCACAGACCCAGGCGCCCGCAACCGCCACGTCGAATACGCCATCTGCCTCTACGGATCAGCAGGCACCTGCCGCCAACCAGCAGCAACAGGCGGCCGCCAACCAGCCGCCGCCCGTGACTCAGCAGACGGCTCCGGCAACCGACGGACAGAAGGTTTTCCTCTATGAGGAGCGCCTCGGCCAGACGTCGCCCACGGCCTTCCAGGGCACGGTCAGCTGGTCGCTGCAGGAAGGCAAGGGGGCCGACGGCCGACCGGAGCCTTCGGTGCAGGGTCTCATTACCGTTCCGGATCGCGGCCTGACCGCGACGATCACAGTTTCGCGGAACTCGGATTCCTCGCTGCCGGCGAGCCATCTGATCGAGCTTGCCTTCCAGGTGCCGCCGAATTTCGAAGGCGGCGCGATCGACAACGTTCAGCGCGTCGCACTGAAGGCGACCGAGCAGGATCGCGGCGATGCGTTGATCGCGGTTCCGGCCAAGGTTACCGACGATGTCTATATGGTGGCGCTCAACGATTTCCCGGATGCGCGCAAGACCAATCTCGATCTGTTGAAGAGCCGCAACTGGATCGATATTCCAGTGGTCTATCGTAACGGTCGCCGGGCGCTGTTGACCATGGAAAAAGGCCCGACCGGAACGGATGCCTTCAACAAGGCGATTTCGGAGTGGCAGGCGCTTGGCGGCGTCGCCTCGAGCGGCCAGTAAGCCAGCGGACATCTATGGATATGGAAAAGGCAGGCTTTTGGCCCGCCTTTCTTTTATCGGTCAAAATCTTCTGTGAAGGAAACGTTACGCAGTTGCTTCGACAACGCGCAGGGCCTTGGCACGTTCTAGCGCATCCTTCTGGACGGCTTCCTGCACCTTTTCGAAGGCGCGAACCTCGATCTGGCGCACGCGTTCGCGGCTAATGTCGAACTCGGACGACAGGTCCTCCAGCGTTACCGGTTCCTCGGCGAGGCGGCGTGCCTCGAAGATCCGGCGTTCACGGTCGTTCAGCACGCCCATGGCGCGCGCCAGCATGCGGCGGCGGGTATCGAGCTCGTCCTGTTCGATCAGCACGTCTTCCTGGCTGTCGTGATCATCGACGAGCCAATCCTGCCACTGGCCGGAATCACCTTCGGAAGCCTTGATCGGTGCGTTCAGCGAAGCGTCGCCGGACAGGCGGCGGTTCATCGAAACGACCTCTTCCTCCGAGACGTTCAGCTTGGTGGCGATCTCGGTGACATGCTCCGGCTTCAAATCGCCGTCATCGATGGCCTGGATGCGGCCCTTCAGGCGGCGCAGGTTGAAGAACAGGCGCTTCTGGTTGGCCGTCGTGCCCATCTTCACCAGCGACCACGAGCGCAGGATATACTCCTGGATCGAGGCCTTGATCCACCACATGGCATAGGTTGCCAAACGGAAACCGCGTTCCGGGTCGAACTTCTTGACGGCCTGCATCAGGCCGACATTGCCTTCAGACACGACTTCGCCGATCGGCAGGCCATAGCCGCGATAGCCCATAGCAATCTTCGCCACAAGGCGCAGATGGCTGGTAACGAGCTTATGTGCAGCCTGACGGTCGGCATGTTCCGCGTAGCGCTTGGCGAGCATATACTCTTCCTGCGGCTCCAGCATCGGGAACTTGCGGATCTCGTCGAGATAACGATTGAGGCCGGCTTCTCCGGCAGCGATGGACGGTAAGGTATTACGGGCCATGATCTTGCACCCTCCTATTCGAGATTTGGTTCCTTCTGGGGGCGTATTTTGAGCGCCTTCTGCGAAGCGGACCAAGGCGTACGGGTCCTGGGACCCCGCACTTAACCAATGTAAAGATAAGTACGGCAAAACGGTGATTCAAGGATGTGGTCACGCAAGTGTTATCTCGGCGTGACCGAAGGTCTCGCCGGAACATCGCCCTTGGGATTATCCTCCCGAACAATCCAGCGCCATGCGGCATGACCATGTCGACCTCCCAAACGCAGTCGCGTTTTCGGTCAGCACAGGCGCTCGGACATCGGTCCTTCATACGCGATATTATAGGGCGGAAGGGGGCGGGCGTCCAGTCATTGTGATGTTCGGCGCCTATCCTCTGAGCGCCGCCGCCAGTTCTTCCAGATCCTCAGGCAAAGGTGCCTCGAAATGCATGACTTCGCCGGTACGGGGATGCTCGAATTGCAGCATGTAGGCATGGAGCGCCTGGCGCGTGAAGCGATGGACGGCCTGTTTTGCGGCTTCCGGCAGGAGATTGGCCTTGGTCTTGAAGCCACCGCCGTAAACGGCATCGCCGAGCAGCGGGTGGCCGATATGCGCCATATGCACACGGATCTGGTGCGTTCGGCCGGTTTCCAGATGGCATTCGATCAGTGAGGCAAGCGCGGTCGCGTCCGGTGTCTCGTGAAAGCGCTCCAGCACCTCGTAATGCGTGATCGCCTCGTCGGCATCCTGCGAATCCGGGCGCTTGACGGCGCGGCGCGTGCGGTCGCTGCTTGACCGGCCGAGAGGGGCATCGATGGTGCCGACGAGTTGGCGAGGGCGTCCCCAGACGATTGCCTGATAGGCACGCTCGAGCGAAGTCGTGCGGCCGTGATCGGCAAATTGTAAAGAGAGATGTCGGTGAGCCACGTCATTCTTGGCGACGACCATGACACCGGTCGTATCCTTGTCCAGCCTATGAACGATGCCCGGGCGGCGGACGCCGCCGATGCCGGAAAGGCTGTTGCCGCAATGATGGATCAGCGCGTTGACCAATGTTCCGGTCCAATTGCCTGCGCCGGGATGAACAACCAACCCTGCCGGCTTGGAGATGACGATGACATCGTCATCCTCGTAGAGCACGTCGAGCGGGATATCTTCGCCCTGCGGCGTCGGATCTTCCGGCTCGGGCAGCGTGATCTCGTAGACGTCGCCGGGGCGCACCTTGCGTTTGGCATCTGTCACCGCAGCGCCCTTGAGCGTAACGGCGCCCTCCTTGATGAGTCCTTGCACGCGGCTGCGGGAAAATTCCTCGCCGATCTCGGCCGTCAGCCAGGAATCGAGCCGTCCTTCAGCATTTTCATCGGCGGTTAGGACTTTTCTATTGTCCGCGGCTTCTTTAAAGGGGTCGCTCAAACATATTCTCCGGCGCACAAAGCGCTCTACTGTAAGCAAGGACGCATCGATGACGAATCTCGAGCCAGACGATCAAGAGGAAAAGCCCCTCGATCCGGCCCTGGAGAAAGTCCGACGCAAGATGATCCGCCTGCAGATCGTCTCTGCGGCCGTCATGGTGGTGAGCCTTATGGCTGTCTTCGGCGCCGTTGTCTACAAGACGATGAAACCGGCGGCCAAGCCTGCGGGCCAGGCGGCGACGGGCATCCCGTCCGATGCCCCGCTTGCTGTGACGGCTCTATTGCCGGCGGGCTTTACGGTGCAGTCCACGGCGCTGTCGGGCAATCAGGTGCTGTTCTACGGCACGCTTGCCAGCGGCCAGCGCCAGGCCATCGTCTTCGATTACGGTATCGGCCGCACCGTGGCGACCATATCGCTATCCAACTGACGGCTTCATGATGGCGAGTGAGCGGCTGATCGAGATTAGGCATCCCGACGATCCGCGTATCGCCGAATTCCGCAATATCCGCGAACGCGATCTGACGGGTCGAGAGAACCGCTTCATAGCGGAAGGGACCGTCGTGCTGCGGCTTCTTGCAGACGTGCATGCGGCGGCCGGGGATTTCCTCGCTGAGAAAGTGCTGTTGCTCAAAAACCGCGTAGCTGGCCTCAGCGATATCATCGACACCTTCCCAGCGGATGTCCCGATCTATGTCGCCGAAGCTGAGGTACTCGACGGTATTGTCGGCTTCCATCTCCATCGCGGTGTTCTGGCGCTGGGGCGTAGAACAGCGGAAGATGGGATGAGCGGTCTATTCGATCGCCTTCCAAAGCAATCGCTCGTGCTCGTCGGCTGCGGCATTTCCAATCATGACAATATGGGCTCGATGTTCCGCAATGCCGCAGCCTTCGGCGCCGCTGCCGTGCTGCTGGACGAAAGCTGTTGCGATCCGCTCTATCGCAAGGCTTTGCGGGTTTCGGTCGGCTCGATCCTCACCGTGCCCTATCGGCGGCAATCAAGCGCGGCCGAATTGCTTGCTGCGCTCACCGAGCGCGGGTTTGCAATCTGGGGCCTGTCGCCGCGCGGCTCCTCGGACATTCGCGATGTCCCCGCTTCGGAGCGCATGGCGCTCGTGGTCGGCACGGAAGGGGAGGGCTTGCCCGAAATCATTCTCTCCGCTTTCGGCAGCGTGCGGATTCCGCAGGCGCCGGGATTGGATAGCCTCAATGTCGCAACGGCGAGTGGTATCGCCCTTTTCGAGATGGCCGCGAAGAGCGGGCGCATCTGAGCAGGTTGCTCTTTAGAGCATTTCCGCTTTTCTTCGAATCGCGAAAACGCTCTATCTTCTTGTTTTTACGCAGTTCCGGACGCAAAACCGCTTCGCACTTTTGCTGGAACTGCTCCAGAGCTCAGGGGTGCTTCGGCAGTATGGCGGCGACGCGGTCGGCGAGGCTGATGCGGGCGCCGGGTTCGGCGGGCTCCCGATCCTTGGGCAGCAGATTGACGATCGGCGAGCCATCTCCTTCCTTGAGCGCCGTCAGGGCGACCATGTTGGCGGCGATCTTGGCGATTTCCTCGCGCATGGCATCGTCATGGGCCGGCGTGCGGGCTTTCAGCAGGCGGTCCGACAAGGCGGCGGCTCGGTTGCGAACCTCTTCTGTCATCAGAGCGATTTCATCTTCCACTGTTCGTTCCGGTTCCATTGCCTGCGGCGGCTCGGTTATGGCACGCTGCTCATCTGCTTTGCTCTCGACTATCGATGCGGCAGCGAGTTTCGGTGTTTTTGCCGTCTTCCTCAGCGGCGCGAGGCCGGCGGAACGCAGCGCCTTGCCGGCTTCCTTCGATTCCTTGATGGCTGCTTCCAGCCGCTCCCTGAGGCGGACGACGTCCTGCGCGTGGCGCTCGATCGCGGTTTCCTTGTCGGCATTGCCGGCGATCTCGCGGTTGAGTCGTTCTTCGAGACGCTTGTTCTTGTCACTTTCCTGACGCAGCGATTGTTCGGCATCCGTAGCGCGCAGGTTTGCCGCATTCAGATCCTGACGCAACGTATCGCGCTCGTCGCGCAATGTGTTGATGCGCAGCTTCAGGCTCTCGATTTCGGTTTCGCGGGCTGCCAGATCGATCCTGAGATTATCGGCATCGGCACCCATTTTCGTCATCCGTTTGCGCAAGCTGTCGATATCCGCTTCTTTCTCGGCGCTGGCCTGTTCGGCGGCGTGGATGCTCGATTTCAGCTGACTGATATAGCTCTCTTCATGGCGCAGGCGCGAGCGCAGTTCGCCTGCCTCCACCTCCAGATCGTCGATGCGGGTCTGCAACTCCGAGCCTGCGGCGGAAAGACGGCTTGCTTCCTGCTGAAGCTTGCCGTTCTGAATCTGCAGCGCAACGGTCTTATCGCGTTCCTGCGTCAGAGCATGTTCTGTCCGCGCGTTTTCGGCCGCGAAAAGCGCGCGTGCCATGTCCTTCTGCGCGCGCACTTCCTGCGGGCTCAAGGGCATGGTCGCCTTCAGACGTTTCTCGGTGAACCAGACGATGCGACGATGGATTGCCGGCGCTATGAGAAAGACCAGTAGAGCGGCCGTCAGAAAGCCCAATCCGAACAAGAGAGCAAATTGAATCACGACGCAGCCAGTATCCTGGAGTTATGTTCGATCTTGGTAAAATGATTAATCATGGGTTAGCCATGCGGGCAAGCATTTAACGCGGATATGGTTTATCGGCGCGGGGACGAATTTACGGAAAGAAAAGGCCCGCAACTGAAGCGGGCCAAGGCGTGCGCTGCTTGGGAGATCGTATCAGAGATCGGTTCAGAAAGGATTCCAGGTCGGGTTCGGCGTGACCTTCAGATAACCCATGTTGATGCCGAGGCGTGCGCCAAGGCCGGTACGGATCGGAACGAGCACGATATTGTTGTTCTTGAGGACCGTCATGCCAAAGCCGGCAACCACGAAGGCCTGGCCGCTGACGCCGCCGAAGCGCGTATAAACGCTGTTGATGCTCGGCAGATCGTAGACCAGCATCATGACGCGGGTGCCCTGGCCGCCATAGTCGAAGCCGAGCGAAGGTCCCTGCCAGTAGAGCGGATGCTCGCCGGCATTTTTCGTGTTCAACTGGCCTTCGCCATAGGTGAGGCCAGCCAGGAACGCGCCTGAGCCTTCCTGGCCAAGGATGTAGCCGTTTGGCAGGCCATATTGCTGGAAGGCCCGCTCGACCACCTTTGCAAGGCCGCCGCTGGTGGAGCCGAAGAAGGAGTGGCCGGCATCGACGATTTCCTGGGCCGAATACTGATTGGTGGGCGCGGCCGCAGCCTGACGGACCGGCAACGCGAAACTCACGAATGCGACAATAGCCAGAATCAGGCCGAGGCCGAGCGTTCTGGTGCCGGGGCTTGGCATTCTCTTCAGGATTTCATAGCGCATGGAAGTCTTCCGTTCATCATGGTCGGTAGTCGGGGCAAGGTAAGCACGACGCATTCGAAAAATTGCGCCAAGCACTGCGCACCCCTTATCTCAGACTTTCCACCCCTCCATCGCCGGACGATTCGCGTGCGAAAAAGTCTGATGGTGATGAATGCATTTTGCGTCGATGGTCTTAACAATCGGTTTACCAAATATGGTGTCATTATGGCGCGCGGTACACTGGCTGCGAAACCCTCGAGCAACCTTACCGTGGCAAGGTGGACCTATTCGCTTTGCCCTGTCAGCATTCAGGAGACAATGAATGTCGAAAAATCCCAATCTCGCTCTGACCGGACCGGATCTGGCCGCGCTGCTTTGCAGCCGCGTCTGCCATGATGTGATCTCGCCGGTCGGGGCGATCAACAATGGCCTGGAGCTGCTCGACGAGGGTGGTGCCGACGCCGACGCGATGGATCTGATCCGCACCAGTGCGCTCAACGCATCCGTCCGGCTCAAATTCGCCCGCCTTGCCTTCGGTGCCTCCGGTTCGGTCGGCGCCTCGATCGACACCGGCGAAGCGGAACGGGCCGCCAAGGATTTCGCCGCGGCCGAGAAGAAGACCGAGGTCACCTGGATCGGCCCGCGTGCAATCATCGCCAAGAACCGCGTGAAGCTGCTGCTCAATCTCTTCCTGGTTGCCTATGGCGCCATTCCGCGCGGCGGCAATATCGAGGTGACACTCGAAAATCCCGAGTTCGATGCCAAGTTCACGATCGCCGTTAAGGGCCGGCTGATGCGCGTGCCGCCGAAATTCGCCGAGATTTGCTCCGGCACGCTGGAGGAGGCGGTCGACGCACATTCGATCCAGCCCTACTACACGGTGCTTCTTGCCGAGGAGAGCGGCATGGAACTTTCCTACAATGCGACGCCGGAGGAACTGACCTTCGTTGCGACCATGGCTGCTCAACCCGCGCAATAAGCGGGTCGATCCATCGACGTTTTCGCCCGCAGTCGGTCATCGGCTGCGGGTTTATTATTTCGTGTATCGAAAATTCTGTGCAATCTTGAGGTTGTTCGTGCAATTGATAATGTAACGGTAACGAATCCTTAGCTTGCTGCTCCTATCGTTTCAATTTGAAGCCGACATCGATGATGGCGGCTGGTGCCAGGGAGCTCACACATGCAACGGTTCATGATAACGGACACGTCGGATGTCGTACGCAAGGTCGGCAAACGAATTTTGTCCGAGCTGGATTTTCTCGTGAGCGAAGCCGGAGACGCGCGCGAAGCGCTGATGCGCTGCCAGGCCGAAATGCCTGACTATCTGATCGTCGATGCCGGCATGGAAGGGGCGCTTGAGCTCATCGCCAGCATCCGCGCCATGCCTGATGGCAAGGATGTGAAGATCTATTACTGCGTAATCGAGGCCGATCTTCGCAAGCTGATGGCCGGGAAGCGCGCGGGTGCGACGGATTTTCTGCTGAAGCCCTTCGATCGCAAGATTCTCACGGCCATCTTCGGCAATCGCGCCGCTGCCGCCTGATTTCAACGAGACACATCGAAACAAGGATAGTCGCCCTTCGAGGCGGCTATTATTTTGCGCTCCATTGAAGCCAATAAAAATCCCGCCTGAAGAGGCGGGATTTCTGTGTGTCGGCAGTAAAGGCGGGGAGGCGGCTCAGGCGCTTTCGGCGAAATCGCTACTGTCGGGCTCGCGCAGCACATAGCCGCGGCCCCAAACGGTTTCGATGTAGTTGGCGCCGCCGGCGGCGTTTGCGAGCTTCTTGCGGAGCTTGCAGATGAAGACGTCGATGATCTTCAGTTCCGGCTCGTCCATACCGCCATAAAGGTGGTTGAGGAACATTTCCTTGGTGAGCGTCGTGCCCTTGCGCAGCGAGAGCAGCTCCAGCATCTGATATTCCTTGCCGGTCAGATGCACGCGCTGGCCGCCGACTTCGACGGTCTTGGCGTCGAGGTTGACGATGAGTTCGCCAGTCATGATCACCGACTGGGCATGGCCCTTGGAGCGGCGGACGATGGCGTGAATACGGGCGACCAGTTCATCCTTATGGAATGGCTTGGTCATGTAGTCGTCGGCGCCGAAGCCGAGGCCGCGAACCTTGTCCTCGATGCCGGCCATGCCGGAGAGGATGAGGATCGGCGTCTTGACCTTCGAGAGGCGCAGCGTGCGCAGCACTTCGTAGCCAGACATATCGGGAAGATTGAGATCAAGAAGAATAATGTCGTAGTCGTAGAGCTTTCCGAGATCCACGCCTTCCTCACCGAGATCGGTGGTATAGACGTTGAAACTTTCGGATTTGAGCATCAGCTCGATGCTCTGCGCTGTCGCGCTATCGTCTTCAATGAGTAGAACCCGCATAATTGTCCCCTTTACCGCCGCCGAAAGGTCGTCAGCCCCTTAACGCGATACCGATCAAATCACTGCTTGATTTGGAAGCTGCCATGTAATGGTTAACAAATTCTGATTCACTCTGGCAAGTCGTATCGAATTTATTAAATAATTTTTCCATTGCACTGTTTTCCAACGACAATCAGTAAAATCGACTCCTAAAGTATCGCATTAACAACTAACGCCAAGTGATTCATCTGACTCACCAATGCCGACATGTCGAATTCCGACCACACCATTTACCGAGCCTTAAATCATTACGCCTATCATTAACGATGCCCGTAAACGAAAGGTTACCAGCGGTAGGCTTTTATTAAGATCGCTGGAAATTTTTTTAACCAAGCCGTCTCAAAGCGGTTCGGCGGACGGGAATATCGAGAGCCGGGGTCTCGCATCACGGGAGTAATGCGTATGAAGTCACGTGAGAGCCTTGTTCGCCTGAAAGAGTTTCAGGTGAACGAAAAACGCCGTCAGCTGCAGCAGCTGCAGATGATGATGGCGGAATTTGACCGTATGACGAAGGAGCTGGAAAGCCAGATCGTCGTCGAGGAGAAGAAGTCCGGCATTTCCGATCCGAGCCATTTTGCCTACCCGACCTTTGCCAAGGCTGCCCGCCAGCGTGCGGACAATCTGCAGGTATCGATCCGGGAACTGCAGGTTCAGGAAGAGGCGCTGGAAAATTCGCTCGAGGAAATGCAGGCCGAATATGCCAAGGCCGCTGCGCTCGAAGAGCGTGATGGTTCGGGTCCGGCGCGGGCACGCGCCTGAGATAGCAATTCCGTCGCTCCTTCGGATCAAGCATCAAGGTGTTGGGGTGCAGGGTCCATCTTCGGAATGTGAAAGGTATAGCGGCGGTACTGAAAGCTGCGCATGACTGGCCGTGACGGGGCCGGCCATGCGCAGCTTTTGCATTTTGAGGAGTAATACGGCCGATTGGACGGATTATTGCCCGTGCCTCAGAGATTGACGACGTCGCGCCAATCTTCATGGCGTTGTGCCTGAGCCTTGAAGAAGGGGCAGAGCGGGATGATCTTCCAGCCGCCGCTCCGCGCTTCCTCAACGGCGTGAAGCGCGAGCGCCTGGCCGACGCCCTTGCCACGCAGAGCATCCGGTACGCCGGTATGGTCGATAATGATCAGCTTCGCAGATGTGCGGGAAAACGTCATCTCCGCCTCATGGCCTTCGACGGTTGCGACATAACGGCCGCCGGATGCGTTGTTTTCGTTGCGGATATCCATGATTTTCTCCCTTGTTGCGTCTTATGCAATAAGGATTGCATGTGCTCCGACATCTGCCAACCTTCGAGATTGTTAACGGATCGTCTTCGTTTAAGTCGATGTCGGAAATACGGATCCGGCGAGCCCATAGCGCTCCGCGGCCTGGACGCTAGGGGCGGCACTTCAACAAATAATTCGGGCCTCTTTCGCAACAAAAGAGGCCCGAACACAAATAGAATAAAGGTGGTGCTGTCGCTGCTGTCAGTGGCGATACTGCTGTATGCGGGTCGTCCGGAGGCCAGCGAGGCCATGGGTATTGATGGACGACTGCCAGGAGAGGAACTCTTCGACGGTCAACGTATAACGTTCGCAGGCTTCTTCCAAGCTCAGCAGACCACCACGCACGGCGGCGACAACCTCTGCCTTACGACGAATGACCCAGCGGCGCGTATTCGGCGGCGGAAGGTCTGCTATCGTCAGCGGGCTGCCATCGGGGCCGATGACATACTTCACTCGGGGACGTATCATTTCGGTCATTGGACTCTCTACACACACTCAAGACCACGTGTGGCACTCTAGCTTGCCACATTTAAAAATTGCCTAAGCACATGGTAAGACTTTGCTAATAATTTTAATCAATGTGGCGAAGTGCTGATTTGCGTATGTTTCGCCTGAGCAAAATGGGCAAAAGTCCCTGTTATTTCAGGGGAAATTGCATTTACTCTATGATTTTTCGTCAGTGAAAACTTACGCTTTTAGGCCGAAATCTCGGCAGGCGCTCTACTGTTCTCCGGCTCGGAAGCGGGCCCCAGAACTGTTTTTACTTGCAAAAATAAACTTACGCCGAGACGCTGTGCTTCTGTCCGCCCCAGCAGATGAAGTGCGGATTGGCGAAATCGGCATCCTCGCTCTGGTTAGTCTTACCGTAGGTCAAAAGGCGGCCTTCGATCGTGACCGTCTTGCCGCCCGCCGCCCGCAGCACGGCATCGCCGGCTGCCGTATCCCATTCCATGGTCCGGCCGAAGCGCGGATAGACATCGGCCTTGCCCTCGGCGAGGAGGCAGAATTTCAGCGACGAACCGATCGATGTGCAGCCGGAAACCGCATTGTCCGTGAGGAAGCCTTCGGTCTTGGCGTTGCTGTTGCAGCGGCTGGCGAGCGCGGTCAGCTTGGCCGGAGGTTCGCGCACGGCGATGGTCAGGCGGTCGGCAATGGAAAATTGCTCGTCGACGATCAGTTTGCGGGCACGGCCGGGCTCGCCGGTAAAAGCGACACCGAGCGCCGGCGCGTAGACGATGCCGATGATGGGGATGCCATCCTCGACATAGGCGATGTTGACGGTGAACTCGTCACGATGTTCGATGAATTCCCTGGTGCCGTCGAGCGGGTCCACCAGAAAGAAGGCGCGGCCGCGTACGTCCGGAATCTTGCCGGCGGCAACCTGCTCCTCGGCAATGGCGGGGATATGGGGGAAATCGCGTTCGAGGTGCCTGAGGATGATGTTTTCGGCGCGTTCGTCGGCCAGAGTGACGGGGCTCATGTCCTGCTTCAAGGCAACAGCATAGCCGGCACGATAGACCTCCAGAATGGCCTTTCCTGCTTCGAGCGCTGCCTTTTCAAATGTTGCAAGCATGTGCTTCTTCGTCTTCCGCGCGCGATCCGCGCCTGAATTCTCCGGACATTATATATAGGAAGTTGCGATTGCGAAGTTTAGATTTCCGATGTGCCGGCTTGTTTGCCTTAGCGCTTGCGCCAGGGCTTAGCAACAGCGCTCCATGTGGCGGGTTTCACATGCAGGCTTTTTCGCGGGTTGGCAGTGCATTCCTCTCAGAGCAGACACCGTCCATCACTGCGCATTCGGAAAAGAACATGTTCTGTTTGCGAAGCTTTTTCGTACTTTCGGGTCTTGTCGTTTTTATTGCATATGCGAATGTGCCGCCGGTAGTATCGGGATGAATGCATGCGTTATTCGGCTTATCAGCTTCTAAAACAGGCGTTTTCAGGCAATCGCCATTGGCAGCCGGTGTGGCGGACGCCGGAGCCGAAACCACATTATGACGTGATCATCGTCGGCGGCGGCGGGCATGGGCTGGCAACGGCCTATTACCTCGCCAAGGAATTCGGCATTACCAATGTCGCCGTGCTGGAAAAGAGCTACATCGGCTCCGGCAATGTCGGCCGCAACACGACGATCATCCGCTCCAACTATCTGCTACCCGGCAACGAACCCTTCTACGAGTTTTCGATGAAGCTCTGGGAAGGGCTGGAGCAGGATTTCAATTACAATGCCATGGTGTCCCAGCGCGGTATCGTCAACCTGTTCCATTCCGATGGCCAGCGCGATGCCTATGCCCGGCGCGGCAATGCCATGCGCATGCACGGCGTCGATGCGGAACTGCTCAACCGCGAGCAGGTCCGCCGGATGATGCCTTACCTCAACTTCGACCATGCGCGCTTCCCGATCCTCGGAGGCCTCCTGCAGCGGCGCGGCGGTACGGCGCGGCACGATGCGGTCGCCTGGGGTTATGCACGCGGCGCCGACAGCCGCGGCGTCGATCTCATCCAGCAATGCGAGGTGATCGGCATCCGCCGCGAAAACGGCATCGTCACCGGCGTCGAGACCAATCGCGGCTTCATCGGCTGCAACAAGCTGGCGCTTGCGGCTGCCGGCCACACGTCGATCCTCGGCAATATGGCCGATCTGGAACTGCCGATCGAAACGCATGTGCTGCAGGCCTTCGTTTCCGAAGGGTTGAAGCCTGTCATCGACAACGTCATCACCTACGGTGCCGGCCACTTCTATATCTCGCAATCCGACAAGGGCGGCTTGGTCTTCGGCGCCGATATCGACTATTACAGCTCCTACGCCCAGCGTGGAAACCTCGCCACCGTCGAGCACACGATGGAGGAGGGGGTGGCGCTCATTCCCGGCCTGTCGCGCGTGCGCGTGCTGCGTACCTGGGGCGGCGTCATGGATATGAGCATGGACGGTTCGCCGATCATCGATCGCACGCCCATCGAAAATCTTTATCTGAACTGCGGCTGGAACTATGGCGGCTTCAAAGCGACGCCGGCCTCGGGCTTCTGCTTCGCGCATCTGATTGCCAAGGGCGAAAGCCACGATGTCAGCCGCCTTCTGCGTCTTGACCGCTTCGAGCGCGGCTTTGCGATCGACGAAGGCGGCAAGGGTCCGCAGCCGAACCTGCATTGAGGCACAATACCAATGGCAAGCTTGATCAACTGCCCGCATTGCGGCGTGCGACCCAAGGAAGAATTCTCCATTCGCGGCGCCTCCGTCGTTCGTCCTGCGCCGACGGCGCCGGATGAGGACTGGAATCGTTATGTCTTCATCCGCGACAACGAGCGCGGCCGGATTGAAGAATATTGGCATCATAGCGCCGGATGTCGCCGTTGGCTGGTCGTCAAGCGCAGCAACGTCACCCATGAGGTCTTTTCCGTTACCGATGCCGAGGACAAGGCGAAGGAGGCGGCACGATGACCTCCTATCGTCTGTCGGCCGGCGGTCTCGTCAATCGCAGCCGTCCGCTTTCCTTCCAATTCGACGGCAAGGAGATGAAGGGTCTGGAGGGCGACACACTCGCCGCCGCTCTGCTCGCCAATGACCAGATGCTCGTCGGGCGCAGTTTCAAATATCACAGGCCGCGCGGCATTTTGACGGCGGGCTCGGCCGAGCCGAACGCGCTCGTCACCATCGGCAAGGACGGGCGGACAGAACCGAATACGCGCGCCACTGTCGCCGAGCTTTATCAGGGCATGAGTGCGGTGAGTCAGAACCGCTGGCCGTCGCTGAAGTATGATTTTGGCTCGGTCAACAGTTTGCTCTCGCCCTTTCTGGGGGCCGGCTTCTACTACAAGACTTTCATGTGGCCGGCTGCCTTCTGGGAGAAGGTCTATGAGCCGATTATCCGTCGCGCTGCCGGCCTCGGCAAGGCGGTCATGCAGGCGGATCCGGATCGTTATGAAAAGGCCTGGGCTCATTGCGATTTGCTTGTGATCGGCTCCGGTCCGGCGGGGTTAATGGCGGCTCTGACCGCTGCCCGCGCAGGCCTGCGTGTCGTATTGGCCGACGAAGGTTTTCGACTTGGCGGTTCGCTATTGTCGGAAAAGCTGACGATTGGCGGTGCTTCTGCCGACGTTTTCGTGCAGGCGACCCTTGAGGAACTACAGACCTTCGAGAACGTCACCTTGATGCCGCGTACCACCGTGTTCGGCTGGTATGACGACAATGTCTTCGGCGCCGTCGAGAAGGTGCAGAAACATGTGGCGATGCCATCGATCGACTTGCCGGCCGAGCGTCTGTGGCGCATTGCCGCCAAGCGCGCCATTCTCGCCTCGGGTGCCGAAGAGCGGCCGCTGGTGTTCGGCGGAAATGATCGCCCGGGCGTGATGATGGCCGGCGCCATGCGCAGCTATCTCAACCGTTATGGCGTCGTTGCCGGGCAGAAGGTGGTGGTCTTTACCAATGGTGGCTCCGGTTATCGAACAGCTGTTGATTTCGCTGCCTCGGGCGTCGAGATTTCGGCAATTCTCGATACGCGCGCCGCATCGGCGGATGTTGCTCCTCAGGGCGTTCGCGTCGTGTACGGCGCCAGCGTTCACGCGACGAAGGGCAAGTATCGCATCAGCGGCGTCATTGCAGACCGCGGCGGCCTGGATGAGTTGATCACCTGCGACGCGCTGGCCATATCGGGCGGCTGGTCGCCGATCATCCATCTTGCCTGCCAGCGAGGCGCCAAGCCGGTCTGGTCGGACGAGAAGCAGGCCTTCATGGCGCCGATCGTCTCCGGCGAGCTGGAGATTGCCGGCTCGGCTGCGGGCATCGAGAGCGTTTCCGGTTGTCTTGCCGACGGGGCGGAAAAAGCGCGAAAAATCGTTGAAGGTTTCGGCCGCAAGGCTCATGGGGCCGAACTGCCCGAAGTGGAGGGCGAATATGACCCGTCTTTCGCGGCGATCTGGCATGTGCCGGGCGCGAAGGACAAGGCATTCGTCGACTTCCAGAACGACGTTCACGCCAAGGATCTTGGTCTCGCTTTGCGCGAAGGCTTCGGCCATGTGGAACATGCCAAGCGCTACACGACGAGCGGGATGGCGACGGATCAGGGCAAGCTCGGCAATGTCAATGCCGCGGGCATTATCGCCGGCATGCGCGGTGTCAGCCCGGCGGCCGTCGGCACGACGACATTCAGACCGTTCTATACGCCGGTGTCCTTTGGTGCACTGGCGGGAACCGCGCGCGACAAGCATGCGCAGCCGGTTCGGGAATCGCCGCTGCATGGATGGGCGAAGAAGAACGGCGCAAGTTTTGTCGAAGCCGGCCTCTGGTATCGATCGTCCTGGTTTGCCCGGCAGGGCGAAAAGGGCTGGCGCGACAGCGTGGACCGTGAGGTTCTGACCGTGCGCAACAATGTCGGGATCTGCGACGTGTCGACGCTCGGCAAGATAGAGATTTTCGGCAAGGATGCGGCGGAGTTTCTCAATCGCCTCTATTCCAACGCCTTCCTGAAACTGCCGATCGGCAAGGCGCGCTACGGCTTGATGCTGCGCGAAGACGGCATGGTCTTCGACGACGGCACGACGAGCCGGCTGACGCCTGATCATTTCTTCATGACGACCACGACGGCGATGGCCGGCGAGGTGATGACGCATATGGAATTCGCAGCCCAGACGCTCTGGCCGCAGCTGGACGTTCGCTTCGTGTCCTCGTCCGATCAATGGGCGCAGATGGCGATTGCCGGCCCGAAGGCGCGGCTGGTGCTGGAGCAGATCGTGGAAGACGATATTTCCGACGCGTTCTTTCCGTTCCTTGCCGCTGCAGAGGTCATGCTGAAGGGTGGCCTCAGGGCACGTCTGTTCCGCATCTCCTTCTCTGGCGAGTTGGGCTACGAACTTGCCGTCCCGGCCGGTTATGGCGAGGCGGTCGCCGATGCCATCATAGAGGCAGGCAAGGCGCATGGCATCTGTCCTTATGGCGTCGAAGCTCTGAACGTGCTGCGTATCGAGAAGGGCCACGTCACCCATAACGAGCTCGATGGACGCACGACCCCTGACGATGTCGGGCTTGGCCGCATGATGTCGACGCAGAAGCCGGATTTCATCGGTAGGCGGCTGTCGACCCGCTTCGGTCTGACCGCTGCCGACCGCGGCCAGGTTGTCGGCCTGAAGCCCATCGATACGGCTAAGGAAATTCTCGCCGGTGCACATATTTTGAAGGAGGGCGCGAGACCTTCGACCGTGAACGATCAGGGGTATGTCTCCTCGGCGTGCTTCTCGCCGACGCTCGGTCATTCCATCGCACTCGCTTTCCTGAAGTCGGGTCGGGAACGCATCGGCGAGCGCGTGGTCGTCTGGGACGGATTGCGCGGTGAAGAAGTGGCGGCAGAGGTCTGCAGTCCGGTCTTTGTCGATCCCGACAACAAGAAGCTTTTGGGGTGATGGATTGATGAGCGTCGCGTTTCAGAACAGGCATGTGCTGGAAGATCATATTTCCGGCTTCGAAGCTGCCGCAAATCCGAATCACCTTGCCGTCGTGCGTCGTCCGGCGATTTTCTCCGTGCTCGCAAGGGCCGGCGACCAGGATGGCGTTCTGACGAGCCTGAAGGCGCTGAAGGATGTATCGGTTCGCGATGTCGGGCCGAGAGAATGGTTCGTTGTGTCGGCCACGCTCGGCGCCGACAGCGTTGCGCGGGATCTTTTCACCCTCGATCCCGCCCGGGCTTCCTTCTTCGAGCAGAGCGACGGCCGCGTACTGCTGCGCATTTCCGGCCCCAGCGTCCGCCGCATCCTCGCCAAATGCGTGGCCGTCGACCTGCATCCGCAGGTCTTTGCCGAGGGGCAGTCTGCCAGCATGCTGTGCTGCCATGTCAGCGCCAACGTTGCCCGCACCGGGCCCGATCACTTCGAAATCATCGTGCCGCGCTCCTATGCCGGCAGTGTCTTCGAGGAGATCATGGAGATGGGACGGGAGTTCGCGCTCACGGCCGGTTTCGCAGACTAAAAATCCTTCTATAGCCCGATGTCGGATGGCCTGCCAGCCGGCTTGCACCGCCAATCGTGGATGGCGCGATCCGAACAATTGCGATGACGCAAACAGACATATCGGTTTCGCAGTTCGGGCTATTTGGGCTATCGGATAGCCTTTAGGGTTCCTCTCAAATACGGTCGGTCGCGCGGGAAGACACCCGGCGGCTTCGTGCCGAAAACAGGGGATCCCCAATGAAAAGCCATGCCAAGGTCGTCGTTATCGGTGGCGGTGTCGTCGGATGTTCGGTGCTCTATCACCTGACGAAATTCGGCTGGACGGATGTGGTGCTACTCGAGCGTTCCGAGCTGACATCCGGCTCGACCTGGCATGCCGCCGGCGGCATGCATACGATCAACGGCGATCCGAACGTCGCCAAGCTGCAGAAATATACGGTCGAGCTCTATAAGGAGATCGAGGAATATTCCGGCCAGGATATCGGCCTGCACCTCACCTCCGGCCTGATGCTGGCGGCAACCCCGCAACGCTTCGACTGGCTGAAATCCATTCTCGCCAAGGGGCGCTACAACGGCCTGGAAGCGACGCTGCTGACGCCGAAGGAAGCGCACGAGATGATGCCGCTTCTCGATCCCGATCAGTTCGTCGGCGCTCTCTACGATCCCGTCGAAGGCCATCTCGATCCCTATGGCACGACGCACGCCTATGCTCGTTCGGCCAAGAAGAACGGTGCTGAAATCTACCTGCATACCAAGGTGGAAGAGCTGGTGCAGCGCGAAGACGGTTCCTGGCGTGTCATCACCAACCAGGGCGAGATCATCGCCGAGCATGTCGTCAACGCCGCTGGTCTCTGGGCGCGCGAAGTCGGCCGTATGGTAGGGCTGGAGTTGCCGGTGCTCGCGATGGAGCACATGTATCTCATCACCGAAGATATGCCCGAGGTCATCGACTTCAATAAGTCGACAGGCAAGGAGCTGATGCACTGCGTGGATTTCGACGGCGAGATCTATCTGCGCCAGGAGCGGCAGGGCATGCTGATGGGCACCTATGAAAAGGCCTGCCGTCCATGGTCGCCGCTAACGACACCTTGGGATTTCGGTCACGAACTGCTGGCCGAGGATATCGAGCGCATCACGCCGGAACTGGAAGTCGGCTTCCGCCATTTCCCGGCATTCAACAATGCGGGCATCAAGAAGATCATCAACGGTCCGTTCACCTTCTCGCCCGACGGCAACCCGCTTGTCGGCCCTGTCCGTGGCTTGAGGAACTATTGGTCGGCCTGTGCCGTCATGGCCGGCTTCAGCCAGGGCGGCGGCGTGGGGCTCGCGCTTGCCAATTGGATGATCTACGGCGATCCGGGCTTCGACGTCTTCGCCATGGACGTTTCCCGCTATGGCGACTACGCGACGCTCGCCTATACCAATGCCAAAGTGCGCGAGAACTATACCCGCCGCTTCTCGATCCGCTATCCGAACGAGGAACTGCCGGCTGCACGCCCGCTGCTGACGACTCCGATCTACGACAAGCTGAAGCAAGTCGGGGGCGTCTTCGGCGCTTACTATGGCCTTGAGCAGGCGCTGTGGTTTGCTCCGCAGGGCGAAGTGGATCAATTCTCGTGGCGGCGTTCCAACGATTTCGACGTCGTCGCCGCGGAAGCCAAGGCGGTGCGCGATAGCGTCGGCCTGATGGAAACGTCAGGTTTTGCCAAATATTCGGTCAAGGGGCCGGGAGCGGAAGCTTTCCTCGATACGCTGCTGACCTGCCGCATTCCGGCCGTGGGCCGAATGACACTGGCGCCGATGTTGAAACATGACGGCAAGCTGATCGGCGATTTCACGCTTGCCAAGCTCGGTGAGGAAGATTTCCTTCTCATCGGCTCCGGCATTGCCGAAGCCTATCACATGCGCTGGTTCGAAAGCCTCCTGCCGAAGGACGGTTCAGTCGAACTGAATGCACTCGGTCTTTCGCTTCTCGGCCTTTCGATCGCCGGCCCGAATGCTCGTAAACTGCTGCAGAAGCTGACCCATCAGGATATTTCCACTGCCGCCTTCCCCTTCATGTCGATCGGCCGCATGGATATCGGCATGGCGCCTGCCATCGTCGGCCGCGTCTCCTATACGGGCGATCTCGGCTATGAGATCTGGATGAAGCCGGAGTACCAGCGCTACATTTTCGACCTACTGATGCAGGAGGGTGCCGAGTTCGACATCCGGCTCTTTGGGTTGAGAGCGCTCAATGCACTGCGTCTCGACAAATCCTACGGCAGTTGGGCGCGCGAATACCGGCCGCTATATGGTCCGTTCGAGGCCGGGCTCAGCCGGTTCGTCGCGCTGTCCAAGGAAGCCGATTTCATTGGCAAGGCTGCGGCTGCCAAGGAAAAGGCGGAAGGCGGAACCTTGCGGCTGTGCACGTTCATTCTGAGCGCAAGGGATGCCGACGTCATCGGCGACGAGCCCATTTATCATGAGGGCGCGGTTTGCGGCTGGGTGACCTCGGGCGGCTATGCGCACGCTTCCGGTCTTTCCGTTGCAGTCGGCTATGTGCCGAAGGAGATCGCCGACGAGGCACAGGGCTGGGCGATCGAATTGCTTGGCGAGCTTTTGCCGGCAAGGCTTCAGGTCGAGCCGCTGTTTGACGCAGATGGAGGCCGCATGCGCGCCTGAAGGGCGCCTTCACAAGGCAGCGGTAGATCACGCACGACCTGCCGCTGACGAGAGCTTTTCAATTTGGGAGCGGCAGGAGGCGGCTTTGGCTAATTTTGAGCCACGGACTGCCGCTTTCGTGTCATTTTTGGTCGAATTCGCATCAGCGCACCGCGATTTGAAAAGAATTTGTCAATTTCTCGCCTTTTTGGCTTCACATTTCTTTCGAAACCAGTATGGAATCGCGGCCATAGGCCTCCAGAAGGAACCTAAAAAAGTAATAAGAGATGCGATCGTATGACGCCGCATCCAGGGGAAATGACATATGGATTATTTTATCCAGCAGCTCTTAAACGGGCTGACTCTCGGGTCGATCTACGGCCTGATCGCCATTGGTTACACCATGGTCTACGGCATCATCGGCATGATCAATTTTGCCCACGGTGATGTTTTCATGCTTGGCGGCTTTGCCGCTCTTATCACCTATCTCGTTCTGATTTCGCTGTTTGCCGGCCTGCCGGTTGCCATCCTGCTTTTGGTGATGTTGATCGTCGCCATGCTGATGACGAGTCTTTGGAACTGGGTGATCGAGCGCGTTGCCTATCGGCCGTTGCGCGGGTCGTTCCGGCTCGCGCCGCTGATCACGGCAATCGGTATGTCGATCGTTCTGTCGAACTTCATCCAGGTCGCACAGGGCCCGCGCAACAAGCCGATCCCGACGCTCGTGGGCGATGTCTACAATTTCGGCGGGATCTCGCTGTCCCTGAAGCAGATCATCATCTTCATCATCACCGTCGTGCTGCTCGCCGCATTCTGGTACATCGTCAACAAGACGGCGCTCGGGCGTGCTCAGCGCGCGACCGAGCAGGACCGCAAGATGGCGGCGCTGCTCGGCATCAATGTCGACCGGACCATTTCCATCACCTTCATCATGGGTGCGGCGCTCGCTGCCGTCGCCGGTACGATGTATCTGATGTATTATGGCGTTGCGAACTTCACGGATGGTTTCGTGCCGGGTGTCAAAGCCTTCACGGCGGCGGTTCTGGGTGGCATCGGCTCGCTGCCGGGCGCTGTTCTCGGCGGTCTGATGATCGGTTTCATCGAGTCGTTCTGGTCGGGCAATTTTCCCATCGCGTATAAGGATGTCGCGACATACGGTATCCTGGCCTACGTGCTGATCTTCAAGCCGACGGGTATTCTCGGCCGGCCGGAAGTCGAAAAGGTATAACGCCATGGCAAATTCAAACTTCGTTGCAGGCAAGACCGCACCCGGCCTTGTCCAGAAGGGGATTACGGACGCCCTCTGGACCGCGGTCATATCCTTCGGCATGTTCGTCCTCTATATCGGTCTCAAGACCGATCAGAATATTGACAATAAGCTGGTCATCGTGCAGCGCTGGGGTCTTCTTGCGACCATCGTTGCGATCGCTACCGTCGGCCGTTTCATCATGACGGTCTTCGTCCAGCCTTATCTGGCGGCGCGAAAGGCCGCCAAGGCCAAGATCGTGAGGGTTGAGGGCGAACAAAGTTTCGCCGCCAGGCATTTCAACACGATCGGGCTCCTGCTGCTGCTCATCTATCCTCTGGCGGCCGTTGCGATACTCGGTCCACAGGGATCGCTGACCTATGTCGACAATTTCGGCATCCAGATCCTCATCTACGTGATGCTTGCCTGGGGCCTGAATATCGTCGTTGGCCTCGCGGGCTTGCTTGACCTGGGATATGTCGCCTTCTATGCGGTCGGTGCTTACTCCTATGCACTGTTGTCGACGCATTTCGGCCTGTCCTTCTGGCTGCTGCTGCCGCTTTCGGGCATCCTTGCCGCACTTTGGGGGATGATCCTGGGCTTTCCGGTGCTGCGCCTCAGGGGTGACTACCTGGCGATCGTGACGCTCGCTTTCGGGGAAATCATCCGCATCGTACTGACCAACTGGACCGATGTGACGCAGGGAAGCTTCGGCATCTCCAATATCACCAAGGCATCGCTCTTTGGTCTTTATACCTTCGATACCAAGGATCCGCACAACTTCGTCCGTAGTTTCGGTCTGCCGATCTCGTCGGCGTGGTACAAGATCTTCCTGTTCTACGTGATCCTGCTGCTCTGCATGCTGACAGCTTATGTCACCATCCGGCTGCGCCGCATGCCGATCGGGCGTGCATGGGAAGCGTTGCGCGAGGATGAAATCGCCTGCCGCTCGCTCGGAATCAATACGGTGACGACGAAGTTGACGGCTTTTGCCACCGGCGCCATGTTCGGCGGCTTTGCCGGCTCTTTCTTCGCGGCGCGTCAGGGCTTCGTCTCGCCGGAATCCTTCGTCTTCCTGGAATCCGCGATCATTCTGGCGATTGTGGTCCTTGGCGGCATGGGGTCCCTGAAGGGCATCGCTATTGCGGCGATCGCCATGATCGGCGGCACCGAAGCGCTGCGTAATATGGGCTTCCTGAAGACCGGCCTGGTTTGGGGCGATACGACAATTATTCCCGGCTTCGGCCCGGATTTCACCCCGGAACTCTACCGCATGCTCATCTTCGGCCTCGCCATGGTGGTTGTCATGATCTTCAAGCCGCGCGGCTTTGTCGGTACGCGTGAGCCGACCGCCTTCCTCAAGGAGCGAAAAGCGGTCTCCGGCAGCTTTACCAAGGAGGGCCACGGCTGATGAGCGCTGTGACCGCAAACTCCAATGACGTTCTGCTGAAGGTCGATCATCTGTCGATGAAGTTCGGCGGCCTGATGGCGATCAACGACTTCTCCTTCGAGGCAAAGCGCGGCGACATCACCGCCTTGATCGGCCCGAACGGCGCCGGCAAGACAACGGTGTTCAATTGCATCACCGGCTTCTACAAGCCGACGATGGGTATGATCAGCCTGCATCAGAAGACCGGTAAGGAATATCTCCTGGAACGGCTTCCGGATTTCCGGATCACGCGTGAAGCCAAGGTGGCGCGCACCTTCCAGAATATCCGCCTGTTTTCGGGCCTCACCGTGCTGGAAAACCTGCTGGTGGCGCAGCACAACAAGCTGATGCGCGCCTCCGGCTATACGATCCTCGGTCTGCTCGGCATCGGTCCGTACCGTTCCGAGGCGAAGAATGCGATCGAACTTGCGCGTTTCTGGCTCGAGAAGGCCGATCTCATCGATCGCGCTGACGATCCGGCCGGCGATCTTCCCTACGGCGCGCAACGTCGCCTGGAAATCGCTCGCGCAATGTGCACGGGGCCGGAGCTGCTTTGCCTGGACGAGCCGGCTGCCGGTCTCAACCCTCGCGAATCCCTGGTTCTCAACGAATTCCTGCGCAGTATCCGCAAGGATACCGGCACGTCTATCCTGCTGATCGAGCACGATATGTCGGTGGTCATGGAAATTTCCGACCATGTCATCGTCCTCGAATATGGGCAGAAGATTGCCGACGGTACGCCGGATGAAGTCAAGAACGATCCTCGCGTGATCGCTGCCTATCTGGGCGTTGAGGATGAGGAAGTGGAAGAGGTGATTGCCGAAGTCGAACACCTCCAGGAAGGTGAACATTGATGACGGGGCAGCCACTTCTCAAAGTTGCGGGCGTGGAAACCTATTACGGCAATATCCGCGCCCTTGCCGGTGTCGACATCGAAGTCAACAGTGGTGAGATCGTCAGCCTGATCGGCGCCAACGGCGCCGGCAAGTCGACGCTGATGATGACGATCTGCGGCAGCCCTCAAGCTCGTACCGGATCGGTCACTTTCGACGGCCAGGATATTACGCGCATGCCGACGCACGAGATTGCGCGGCTTCGCATCGCGCAATCGCCGGAAGGGCGGCGCATCTTTCCGCGCATGACCGTCTACGAAAACCTGCAGATGGGCGCGAGCCTCGACAAGCTCAAATACTTCAACGAGGACGTCGAGAAGATCTTCACGCTTTTCCCGCGCCTGAAGGAGCGTCAGTCGCAGCGCGGCGGCACGCTTTCCGGCGGCGAGCAGCAGATGCTGTCGATCGGCCGTGCACTGATGGCGCGCCCAAAGCTGCTGCTCCTGGACGAGCCGTCGCTTGGCTTGGCACCGCTGATCGTGAAGGGCATCTTCGAAGCGATCAAGGTTCTGAACAAGAGCCAGGGGCTCACCGTCTTCCTCGTCGAGCAAAATGCCTTTGCGGCGCTGAAGCTTTCCGACCGCGCTTATGTGATGGTCAACGGCCGGGTGACGATGAGCGGTTCGGGCAAGGAACTGCTCGCCAATCCGGAAGTGCGCGCCGCCTATCTCGAAGGCGGACATCATTGAGTTTCGTTTCGCGGAGAATTTAAGATGCAGGGACTTCTCTTCGACAGCGATACCGGCGGCCGCATGGTCATCCGTGCCGTTATCGTCATCCTGGGTTTTTGGACTGCGTGGCGCGCAGGACGCGCCGTCGCTTCCGGCTGGGAAACCTATCCGATTGTCGTCGTCTACAGCTTTCTGATCGGCCTTGCGCTGCAGTTTCTGCACCATGCGCTGTTCAACGGCCCGGTATTCGACGTCACCATCTACATCATCGACGTCGTGCTTCTGCTCGTATTTGCGACCGCGGGATACCGGTATCGCCGTACCGATCAGATGGTGAATAACTACTACTGGCTTTATGAAAAGACCTCGGCCTTTTCTTGGAAGAAGAAGAATTGACACTGGGCCTAAACTAGGCACAGTCTGCGTACAACCAAGAGCGTCATCCAGCCCCATAAAAACAGACGGGAACGGGCAGGGTCATGCTTCCAGAGTTCGAAATGCAAGCGTTACCGGCGTGGTGATTGGTGGGTATCGCGCAGGGCAGATTAAACGGAACCCGCTTAAAAATTGGGAGTAATAATATGAAGAAGTATCTTCTGTCGGCGGTGGCTTTGTCGGCGATGATCGCTTTCGGCGGCGCTGCGAAGGCCGATATCATTGTTGGCGTTGGCGGTCCGTTGACGGGCCCGAATGCTGCGTTTGGCGCGCAGCTTCAGAAGGGTGCGGAACAGGCGGCAGCCGACATCAATGCTGCAGGCGGCATCAACGGGGAAAAGATCAAGATCGAACTCGGCGACGACGTCTCCGACGCCAAGCAGGGCGTTTCGGTCGCCAACAAGTTTGTTGCTGACGGTGTGAAGTTCGTCGTCGGTCACTTCAACTCGGGCGTTTCCATTCCGGCTTCGGAAGTCTACGCTGAAAACGGCATCCTGCAGATCACTCCCGCTTCGACGAACCCGAAGTTCACCGAACGCGGCCTGTGGAACACGTTCCGTACTTGCGGCCGTGACGACCAGCAGGGCGAAGTTGCCGGCAAGTACATCGCCGACAATTTCAAGGGCGCCAAGGTTGCCGTCGTTCACGACAAGACCCCTTATGGTCAGGGTCTGGCCGATGAAACCAAGAAGAACCTCAACGCCGCTGGCGTGACGGAAGTTGTTTATGAAGGCATCACCCCCGGCGATAAGGACTACTCGGCCCTGATCGCCAAGATGAAGCAGGCTGGCGTCGATTTCGTCTACTACGGCGGTCTGCACACGGAAGCTGGCCTCATCATGCGCCAGATGGCCGACCAGGGTGTGAAGGCTCACTTCATGTCGGGTGACGGTATCGTCTCGAACGAGCTCGCATCGATCGCCGGCGACGCCGTCGACGGCACGTTGATGACCTTCGCGCCGGATCCGCGCAAGAACCCGGCTTCCGCCGATCTCGTCGCCAAGTTCCGCGCTGCCGGCTACGAGCCGGAAGGCTACACGCTCTATTCCTACTCGGCTCTGCAGGTTATCGCTGCCGCCGCCAAGGCTGCCGGTTCCAACGATCCGATGGCTGTTGCCGATGCGCTGAAGGCAAAGGGTCCGTTCAAGACCGCTATCGGCGATCTGGGCTTCAACGCCAAGGGCGACATCACCCGTCCGGACTACGTCATGTACAAGTGGTCCAAGGGTTCCGACGGCAAGTACAACTACGACGAAATCTCGAAGTAAGCTTTGTGATGCCGGTTTTCCGGCATGGGCAAGATCTGAGAAGCCCGGCCACTGGCCGGGCTTTTTCATAATCGTGATATCGGTTCGCCATTTTCTTCAAGCCGAGGCTGCTTTAAATCTGCCTGATATCGGCAGGAGGATGACCGCATGAGCAAACCCCGTATTCTTGTGACCCGACGCTGGCCGGCCGCGGTCGAATCCGTGCTTTCCGAGCGTTTCGACGCAACGTTGAACAAGGATGACATCGCGCTCGACGCGGGGCAGCTGCGCGAGGCGCTGCTCGCCTATGATGCAGTCCTGCCGACCGTTTCCGACAAGCTTCCTGCAGCACTTTTCGAAGGTCAGGCGATCAGGACGAAGATCCTCGGCAATTTCGGCGTCGGCTTCAATCATATCGATATTGCCGCGGCAAAACAGAAGGGCGTGGTCGTCACCAACACGCCCGGTGTGCTGACTGATTGCACGGCCGATATCGCCATGCTGCTCCTTCTTTCCGTTGCGCGCCGTGGCGGCGAAGGCGAGCGTGAAGTCAGGGCCGGCGCCTGGAGCGGATGGCGGCCAACACATCTGGTCGGCACCAAAGTGACCGGCAAGACCGTCGGCATTATCGGCTTCGGCCGCATTGGCCGTGCCTTCGCGCAGCGCTGCCATTTTGGCTTCGGTATGGATGTCGTCTTCTACAATCGCTCCGCCATCGATCCCATGGAGGCGGCTCGCTATGGCGCCGTCCAGTTGCAGACCGTAGAAGATGTTCTGGAAGTCTCCGATTTCGTCTCCCTGCATTGTCCAGGCGGTGCCGAGAACCGGCACCTGATGAATGCGGCCCGTTTCGCGGCCATGAAACCGGAGGCCTTCCTGATCAATACCGCAAGAGGCGATGTCGTCGACGAGGCAGCGCTGATTTCGGCACTGGAGCGGAGGACGATCCGCGGCGCCGGCCTCGACGTTTATGAAGCTGAACCGCATGTTCCCGAGCGGTTGAGGGCGATGAACAACGTCGTGCTTCTGCCGCATCTCGGCAGCGCCACTGAAGAGACGCGCACCGCCATGGGGATGAAGGTGGTGGACAATGTCACCGCCTTCTTTGCCGGGCGCGAGCCACCGGATCGTGTGATCTAGGCAGAAATACAGAAACCCAGACTGCGATACGTCGTTGCAGGACAGGCGGCGCGTCCATGAGGTGGCGGCGTCAACCACTTGAAGCCGTCATGTGTGCCGTTTTCCGGCAAGGAGGAACAGTGTCTGATAATCACTATGATGCGTTCGCAGCCGCCTATCAGGCCGACAACGAGAACAATGCCTGGAATGCTTATTATGAGCGACCTGCAATTCTCTCGCTCGCCGGTGATGTTGCAGGCCTTTGCGTTCTTGATGCCGGTTGCGGAGGCGGGGCCCATGCCGCCGCCCTCGTCGATCGGGGAGCGGTCCTGACTGGCGTCGATGCGAGCGCGGGCTTGCTCGAAATCGCGCGACGCCGCCTGGAAGGGCGGGCGCGTTTGTTGCTAGCCGATTTGAACGAGCGGTTGCCTTTCGAAGACGGCGCCTTCGATTTGGTAATTGCCTCCTTGGTCATGCATTATCTGCACGATTGGTCGCGCCCTCTCTCGGAATTCAGGCGTGTCTTGTCAGATGGGGGCCGCCTGATTTTTTCGACACATCATCCTTTCATGGATCATGATCCGGCGAGCGGGGAAAGCTACTTCGAGACCTATAACTTCAGCGAGACGTGGCACCGCGGCGGCAAGGACATCACCATGCGATTTTGGCACCGGCCGCTTCATGCCATGTTCGATGCGCTGAAATCAGCCGGATTTCAGATCGATGTCGTGAGCGAGCCGCAGCCGGATCCCAGGGTCAGCACCCTTTTCCCGGAGGCATACCAGAACCTGACAACCAAGCCGCGCTTCCTCTTCTTCTCGGCAGTGAAGGGGTAGATGGTTTCGCAGGCGGAGCTTTCTGTAGATCTGCTTCCGATACCCGTTCGGTTCACTTAAATTTACTGCCTTTCTTTTCGGCGTTTGACGAAAAATGCAGCTGATGCGGCTGATATAAGACCAATATTGCACGGCGTCGAATAAGGCACAGGAATTGCTTGCATTTATTGCTCGCCGGGCTTCAATGGCCGGACTTGGCATATGCGATGCGTGGAGAGGCTGATGGCAATGACGGTGGCAGGGACGAGACCGCAGAGGGCGCGGGGTCGCGGCCATCTTGCGGCGAAGTCGCTTGGCGGCCGCACGCGCCTTTCCGAGCTCTTTCAGGAGGGCGCGGCCAAGATCAGGCTGCCGGAAACTTTCGATCATTCCATGGAGGCCGTCATTATCAATACGGCCGGCGGCTTGACGGGCGGCGACCGTATGGATTGGAGCATTTCCGCCGCGTCGGGTACACGCATCGATGTGACCACGCAGGCCTGCGAGAAGATCTACAAGGCTTCGGCCGGTACGGCAGAGGTCGAAACGTCCATTAAGGTTGGCCGTGGCGCCCGGGTCGATTGGCTGCCGCAGGAGACCATCCTGTTCGACCGCGCCTCGCTTTCGCGGACGTTGAATGTCGAGCTTGACGATGCGGCCGAGTTCCTTGCCGTCGAGGCGATCCTGCTTGGCCGCAAAGCCATGGGCGAGACGATGGAGCAGGGACTGTTTCGCGATCGCTGGCGCATACGCCGCGGCGGACGGCTGGTTCATGCCGAGGAACTGTGTCTGGATGGCGATGTGGCTGCATTGACGGCGAAAATGGCTGTGCTGGACGGTCAGGTCGCCTTTGCGACCTTGCTTTATGTCGGGCCGCTGGCCGAGACTTATCTCGGCCGGATCAGGCCGCTCCTCGAAACCCATATGGGGGGTGCCAGCCACTGGGGTGAGAAGCTTGTCGTGCGGCTTGTTGCCGTCGATGGCTTCGCGCTCAGAAAAATCCTCATCCCGATCATTTCCGCCTTGCGCGACGGTGCGCCTGTGCCGAAAGTCTGGAATCTGTAAATTGAGCAAACAGCAATCACATAGGTAGGCGATGAACCTCACTCCGAGAGAAAAAGACAAGCTGCTGATTTCGATGGCGGCGATGGTGGCGAGGCGGCGGCTTGAGCGCGGCGTGAAGCTCAATCATCCCGAAGCCATTGCGCTGATTACCGATTTCGTGGTCGAAGGCGCACGCGATGGCCGCCCGGTCGCTGAGTTGATGGAGACCGGCGCCCATGTCATCACGCGCGATCAGGTGATGGAAGGCGTTGCCGAGATGATCCATGACGTTCAGGTCGAGGCGACTTTTCCCGACGGCACCAAGCTCGTCACGGTCCACGAACCCATCCGATGAGGTTGCCATGCTGGAGCTGAGGCCAAATTGCGAATGCTGCGACAGGGATCTGCCGCCGGAAAGCCAAGAGGCTATGATCTGCACCTTCGAGTGCACCTTCTGTGTTGAGTGCGTCGATACCGTATTAGGCGGCATCTGCCCGAACTGCGGCGGTGACTTCGCGCAGCGTCCAATCCGCCCGGCGGCCTTGCTCGCCAAATATCCCGCTTCGACAAAACGTGTTCTGAAAGCTGAGGGATGTGCGCCCGTCCAGGCCGCATGAGGAGAGAACCATGATTCCAGGTGAAATTATTGCCGCAAGCGGCGACATCGAACTCAACGTCGGAGCGCCGACCACAACGCTTGAGGTTTCCAATACGGGCGATCGGCCGGTTCAGGTCGGCAGCCACTATCATTTCGCCGAGACCAATGCCGGGCTGTCTTTCGACCGCGACAAGGCAAGGGGCATGCGGCTCGATATTCCCGCCGGTACCGCCGTGCGCTTCGAGCCGGGGCAGACACGTTCGGTCACCCTGATCCCGCTGTCGGGCAAACGCGAAGTCTATGGCTTCCGTCAGCAGGTCATGGGCAAGCTCTAGCTTCTGGGGGTGTCGATGAAATTGCTTGCGCCCGCTGCCGTCGCTCTTGCTGCAGCCCTGATCTGCGGCCCTACCTTTGCGCAGAACAATCCGGATGAGCCGAAGATTGATTGCGCCAAAGCCGAGGCACAGACGGACCTCAACATTTGCGCCGCTCTCGAGTTCGACACGGCCGACAAGGCGTTGAACGCGCAATATAAGAAAACGCGCGCTGCGATGGTCGCCATCGATGCGGATCTCGATAACGACATGAAGGGCGCTGAAAAGGCGCTGGTTAAAGCCCAGCGCGCCTGGGTGGATTATCGCGACGGCGAGTGTGAGGCACAAGGGTTTGAGGCCCGCGGCGGCTCGATGGAGCCCATGCTCGTCTCCGGCTGCAAGGCGGAGCTGACCAAGATGCGGACCAAGGAATTGAAGGATCTCGCTGATGGGCCGGAGGGCGGTCAGTGAATTCCAGACACCAGGTGGTGATCGTCGGCAATGGTGAGGTTGCGGCCGGTGCAGCCGCTGTCATCGATGCCGCCGATCTCGTGATCCGTTTCAACGATTGCCGATCGATGGGAGCCGGTGGCAGGCGAACCGATGTCGTCGCTGTCTGCAACACAGGCCGGCCGGCCCGCGCCATGCTCGGCTCGGCGGAGTGGCGCAAGAGCCCTGCTGTCGCTGCCGCATCGGAAATCTGGAGCGTGCGTGATCCAGACAAATTCTCTGAGCTGCGCGTATCTTTGGCGATCTCGCATCCCGAGCTCGACGATTTCTGCGATGATTATACAGATCAGTTCACCGCGTTCTGCCAGGCCACAGGTAAGCGGCATGTGGTGATCGACCGAGCCATTCACGAAGGCGTCGATACGGCATTGGCGGATTACGATCCCGGCTCCTATGTCGTGCCGAGCAGCGGCATGATCGTGATCGCCGATGTGATGTCACGCCATCCTGACGACGATATTGCCATTACCGGTTTCAGCCACACAGGCTGGGAGGAACATCCGTTTGCCGCCGAGAAACAGCTGGTAGATGCCTATGTTTCCCTCGGTCGCCTCAGGCGCCTTGCCGCCACGAACCTTATCTCTGCCTCCGAAGGAGACTGAATCATGCCCTACAAGATTTCTCGTGCCGCCTATGCCAACATGTTCGGACCGACTGTTGGCGACAAGGTTCGTCTGGCAGACACCGAATTGTTCATCGAAGTGGAGAAGGATTTCACCACCTATGGCGAGGAGGTGAAGTTCGGCGGCGGCAAGGTCATCCGTGACGGCATGGGACAGAGCCAGGTGACGCGCGCCGGCGGAGCCGTCGATACAGTCATTACGAATGCGCTCATCCTTGATCATTGGGGAATCGTCAAGGCGGATATCGGTCTGAAGGACGGCCGCATTGTTGCAATCGGCAAGGCCGGAAATCCGGATATGCAGCCCAATGTCAATATCATCGTCGGACCCGGCACGGAGGCGATTGCCGGTGAGGGGAAGATCGTCACCGCCGGCGGCATGGACAGCCATATTCATTTCATTTGCCCGCAGCAGATCGAGGAAGCCCTGATGTCGGGCGTCACCACCATGCTTGGCGGAGGCACGGGGCCGGCGCATGGAACGCTGGCAACGACCTGCACGCCGGGACCGTGGCATCTGGCGCGGATGATCGAGTCCTTCGACGCCTTTCCGATGAATATCGGTCTCTCCGCCAAGGGCAATGCCTCCGTTCCCGCCGCACTGGAGGAAATGGTGCTTGGCGGCGCCTGTGCGCTCAAGCTGCATGAGGATTGGGGCACGACGCCGGCGGCGATCGACTGCTGCCTCAGCGTTGCGGACGAATATGATGTGCAGGTGATGATCCACACGGATACATTGAATGAAAGCGGCTTCGTGGAGGATACGATCGGTGCCATCAAGGGTCGCACCATTCACGCCTTCCATACGGAAGGCGCGGGCGGCGGCCATGCGCCTGATATCATCAAGATCTGCGGGCAGTCGAACGTCATCCCGTCCTCGACCAACCCGACGCGGCCCTATACGGTTAATACGATCGCTGAGCATCTGGACATGCTGATGGTCTGCCATCACCTGTCGCCGTCGATCCCGGAGGATATCGCCTTTGCCGAAAGCCGCATCCGCAAGGAGACCATCGCCGCTGAGGATATTCTACACGACATCGGCGCCTTTTCGATCATCTCCTCCGACAGTCAGGCCATGGGCCGCGTCGGCGAGGTGGCGATCCGTACCTGGCAGACCGCCGACAAAATGAAGCGTCAGCGCGGTCGCCTGCCACAGGAGGTCGGCGACAACGATAATTTCCGCGCGAAGCGCTACATCGCCAAATATACGATCAACCCGGCGATCGCGCATGGCGTCAGCCATGAGGTCGGTTCGATCGAAGTCGGCAAGCGTGCCGATCTGGTGCTCTGGAACCCGGCTTTCTTCGGCGTGAAGCCGGAGATGGTGCTGATCGGCGGCTCGATCGCCGCAGCACCCATGGGCGACCCGAATGCCTCCATTCCGACGCCGCAGCCGATGCACTACCGGCCGATGTTCGGCGCTTATGGCAAGAATCGTACGAATTCGTCGGTGACCTTCGTTTCCCAGGCGGCTTTCGATGCGGGGCTTGCCGGCAAGCTTGGCGTCGCCAAGACGCTGCTGCCCGTTCGGAACACGCGCGGTGGCATTTCCAAAGCATCGATGATCCATAATAGCCTGACGCCGCATATCGAGGTGGATCCGGAAACTTATGAAGTGCGTGCCGATGGCGAGCTTCTGACCTGCGAGCCGGCGACGGTGCTGCCGATGGCGCAGCGCTATTTCCTTTTCTGAGGATATTTCGGACGCCGATCTTTGGCCGATATGAAAGCCCCGGCTTCCCGGGGTTTTCGTATGCTGCGTACTGGGCGCAGCAATATCAATGACATGATGTGGTTGTGCTGCCATCGCGCATTTCTATCGGCAAGCTGGATTTTCTGGATGTAGCTTCCCGGCTGTTCACAACTTGGGAAATACACCGCTTTTTAATCATTCCATTAAAGACCTGGAAGCGTCTTCGCCCCTATCTCACATGATTGAAATAGTGGGCTGAGGAAGGTGAATCGCATGAAGCAATGGATTTCGCTGCAGGCCGAACTCGGTAATTTCCAGCAGCGACGTGCGATTTTTATTTTCGCGCTTAAGATGAGTTTTGTCGCGGTCATCATGTCGCTTGCCATCATCCTGGCGCTGATTTTTGTGATGCAATGGCTTGATCTTTTGCCATTGCCGATCGTCGAGGCGATGCGCTTTGGCGTTTTGTTGGCATGGATCATCGGCGGCACCGTGTCCGGCGCGCTTGCGGTGCTGGTAGGCTTTTCCATTCACAGGCTCGCGGTCTCTCGTGCCGAATTCGAGCGGTTGAGCCGCACCGACACGCTGTCCGGCCTGCTCAATCGCCGTGCCTTTACCGAGGTGTTGAATACGGCCAAGGACGGCGCGTCATTGGTGATCTTCGATCTCGATCGGTTCAAGACGATCAATGATCGCTTTGGGCACGCATCCGGTGATGCGGTGATCGTTGCGGTGTCGCGGCTATTTTCCGATGCCTTCACTGGAGAAAACGTGATTGCGCGACTTGGCGGTGAGGAGTTCGGCGTCATCATCCATGGCGGCGATACGGCCGAGCGTATCGCGCGCGTTGAGGAGATCAAGGAGCAGATCGCCGAACAGTCGATCGCCATTGAAGGCGGGTCGGTGAAGATCACCATTTCCGCTGGGATTGCCGACATCGGCGGCGATCGTAAGACGGAGGCCGTCTACGCTGCCGCCGATAAGGCGCTTTATCTTGCCAAGACGCTTGGCCGCAACCGTGTCATGCACGAGCGCGAGCGTCTGTCGCAGGTCTGGAATCGTTGCGCCTCCGAGCAGGAGCAGGAGGCAACGACGGATGTCAGGGAACTGCAACGCTATGTGCAGCAGATGTGAGGCTTCCACACGTCATTGATGCTTGCGCGGGCGGCGACAATTTTGCATGGTCTGCCAAAGTATAAATTGGAACAGCCATGCTACGCGTCACTTCCTATCTGCCGGCCGGCACCCCTTCCTCCAATCCGATCGATCGTGTCGTCCTGCCGCATGATCTCAGGCATCTGCGCCGCAAGCTCCTGCATCTTGAAAATGGCGAGATGGTCATGCTCGACCTCAAGGAGCCGGTGCTGTTTGCCAGCGGCGATCTGCTGGTGCGCGAGGATGGCGAGTTGATCGAGATCGTCGCCGCAGACGAAAAGCTTTTCGAAATCCGCCCACGCAACTGCCTGCATCTGATCGAACTTGCCTGGCATCTCGGCAACCGGCATCTTTCCGCTCAGATCGAGGAAGAGCGTATCCTGATCCTGCGCGATCATGTGATCCGCGCTATGCTCGAAGGGTTGGGCGCGACTGTGACGGAAGTCAGCGAGCCTTTCCAGCCGGCACGCGGCGCCTATCACTCCCATGGCAACCATTCGCATGGCCACGACCACCATCATCATGGCCAGGATCATCACCACCATTCGCACGATTGAACCGTGATGACCAACACTGCGGTTTCGGACGATGGCGACCTGCAGGCGCTGCTGCGGCTGATGGCATGGCTGTCGCCGGCGTTTCCCGTAGGATCGTTCGCCTATTCCGGCGGCCTGGAGCGTGCGGTACATGACGGCCTGGTGCGCGACAGCTCCGGCCTCAACCATTGGATTTCTGCACTCATTGAGCATGGTTCCGCGTGGAATGATGTGGTGCTGTTGGTCGAGGCGCATCGGGCTGACGCGGATGGGCCGCGGCTTGCGGCCGTTGCGGAGCTTGCCGAGGCACTGGCCGGTTCGAAGGAGCGCCATAACGAGACCATGCTGCTGGGAGATGCCTTTCTTTCGGCCGCCGCTGCCTGGCCGCATGCGATCTTTTCCATGCTCCCGGCAAAGACGGCCTATCCGGTTGCTGTCGGCGCCGTCGCAGGTGCGCATGGCATCGCCGCCGAGAAGGCGTCTGCCGCCTTCCTGCATGCGCTGGCCTCGCAGATGGTATCCGCCGGCATTCGCCTCGGCGTCAGCGGCCAGAAAGACGGCGTTGCCATTCTGGCGCGACTTGAAGGTCTCTTTGCGGATGTCGCGCGACGGGCCGCCCAATCCAGCCTTGACGATCTCGGAGCTGCGACCGTGCAAGCGGATATTGCGAGCCTGCGGCACGAAACCCAGAGTACGCGGCTTTTCCGGTCATGAGGGGCGTCATCAGGAAAATATTGAAATCGAAACATCGCCTATGTCATTCGCCGCTGTGCGACGGCCGGACGCTTGGCTATGCTAGCGTCATTCCGCCCTTCTTCGAAGGGCGAAAACGCGCTATCCCTTTGTTTTCACGCAATTCCAAACGGAAAACCGCTACGCACTTTTCCTGGAATTGCTCTCTTGCTTTATCGGAGTTGCGAGTATGAAATCGAGACATGGACCCTTGCGCGTCGGCATCGGCGGCCCCGTCGGTTCCGGCAAGACGGCGTTGACGGAGAAGCTGTGCAAGGCGATGCGCGACGACTATTCCGTCGCCGTCGTCACCAATGACATCTACACGACCGAAGATGCGGAAGCACTGGTGCGCATGCAGGCGCTGCCTTCGGATCGCATCGTCGGCGTCGAAACGGGCGGCTGCCCGCACACGGCGATCCGCGAGGATGCGACGATCAATCTGCAGGCCATTGCCGGCCTGAACGAGCGGCTTCCTGATCTCGACGTGGTTTTCATCGAATCTGGCGGCGACAATCTGGCTGCAACCTTTTCACCCGATCTTGCCGATATCACCATCTACGTAATCTCGGTGTGTCAGGGAGAGGAGATTCCGCGCAAGGGCGGCCCCGGCATCACCAAATCCGACCTTCTGGTCATCAACAAGAAGGATCTGGCGCCCTTCGTCGATGTCGACCTCGAGGTGATGGATCGCGATGCCACCCGCATGCGCCAAGCACGCCCCTTCGTCTTTTCCGACATGAAGCGGGGCGAGGGCGTCAGCAGGATCGTCGATTTCCTAAAGGAACAGGGCGGCCTTTGAGCCGCCCCGCGCTTATCTCCATGTCCGGCGAGGCTGTTTCATTCTGCCGCGAAGGGCGGCAGCTTTAGGACATTCGTACCCACGGATCTGTTTCTGCCGTCTTTGTTCTCGATGGTTTCAAGCCGCTCTTCCAGATTGGCAAGCGACTGGCGGTTTTCATTGACGGCGACGGCCAAGCCTTCCTTGGTGATGACCTCGTCATCCACATCCTTCCTTCCGACAAGTCTGCCGAAGAGATAGCCTAGCAGACGGGACAAGTCGTCCATGATGAGGAAGAAGGACGGCACGACCACCAGGCTGAGCACCGTGGAAACGATGATGCCGCCGATCACGGCAATCGCCATCGGTGCGCGGAAGGAGCCGCCTTCGCCTACGCCGAGAGCTGATGGCAGCATGCCGGCCGACATGGCGATCGAGGTCATGATGATCGGACGGGCGCGCTTGCGGCCGGCTTCGACCACCGCTTCCAGCCTCGGCATGCCCTGATGCATCATCTCGATGGCGAAATCGACCAGCAGAATAGCGTTCTTCGTCACAATGCCCATCAGCATCAGAATGCCGATCATGACGGGCATGGACAGCGCGTTGCCGGTTAGGATCAGGGCCAGCGCCACGCCGCCGATCGCCAATGGCAGCGAGAGCAGAATGGTGAAGGGCTGGATCACATCCTTGAACAGCAGGATCAGCACGGTCAGAACAAGCATGAGGCCGAGCAGCATGGCGTTGCCGAAGCTCTGCTGCATTTCCTTCTGGACCTTGGTATCGCCGCTTTCCGCCAGATGCACGGTTGCCGGAATCTTGGCGTTGTTGACGATTTCGAGGAAATGCTCGGATGCCGTATCCAATGCCACACCTTGCGGCAGGTCGGCGCCGATGGCGACCACGCGGAAGCGATTGTTGCGCTTGATGGACGACAGGCCTTCGGAATAGTCGATGTCGGCCACGCTCGACAGAGGTACGGTGTTGCCAGTGGCAGTCTTGATACGCAAGGCGCGGATCGCCGCCAGGTCTCGGCGCATGCCGAGCGAGGCCTGAACGCGGATCGGAATCTGGCGGTCGTCGAGCGAGATCTTCGCGAGCGAAGCGTCGATGTCGCCGATGGTGGCAACGCGGATCGTGTCGGAAATCATCTGCGGCGTGATGCCGAGGCGCGCGGCCTCGTCTTTGCGCGGATAGATCTGCAGTTCCGGCCGCGGCAGGGCGCCGTCGGCGCTGACATTGGCGAGCGCCGGATCGGTACGCAGCTTGGCTTCCAGGATGCCGACGGCCTGGTTGAGATCCTTCTCGCTGCGCGAGAGGAAGTTATAGGTCAGGTCGCGATCGCCGCGGTCGTTTAGCTTGGTGATGCGGACGTCGGGAATGGAGCTCAGCTTTGCAAAGACTTCCTTCTCGATGTCCCATTGCGGGCGTACGCGCCCGTGGACGGTGACCTTCGGCAGGTGAGGGCCGATGACAGGGAGCGAGCCCAGGACGTCGTTCACCAGCTTCTTTGCCAGCGACTGATCGAGCTTGCCAAGCGTCAGCGTTACGGTGGCGCGGCGCAGTTCCAGATCGCCCTTCGGCGAGGCGCCGCCGAGCACGAAGACGCTTTCGACACCATCTATGCTTTTCACGCGCCGATAGATTTCGTTGGTTGCCTGTTCGGTATCATCGAGCCGGGCGTTCGGCGGCAGTTCCGCCGACAGAACGATGCGCGAGGCGTCTTCCGGCGGGATGAAGCTTCCGGGAACGAACGTGATGAGAGCGAAGACCGATGCGATCGAGAAGGCGAAGGCGGCGAGCAGCGTCGGATAACGCGTGTACCACTTCTTCGTCGTCAGCCGCACCAGCCAGCTATAGCCACGCATGAAGCGGCCGTCATTGTCGTGATGATCGTCGACGCCATCTTCGGCGCGCATCAGATAGGCGGCCATCATCGGCGTGATCAGACGCGCCACCAGCAGCGAGAAGAACACCGAGAAGGCGACCGTCAGACCGAACTGAATGAAATACTGGCCCGGAATGCCCGGCATAAAGGAGACCGGCACAAAGACCGCGATGATGGTGAAGGTCGTCGCGATAACGGCAAGACCGATTTCGTCTGCAGCATCGATGGCAGCGCGATAGGGCGTCTTGCCCATCTTGATGTGGCGGGCGATGTTCTCGATTTCGACGATGGCGTCGTCGACGAGAATACCGGTCGCCAGCGTCAATGCCAGGAAGCTGACGAGGTTCAGCGAGAAGCCGATCTGGTTCATGATCCAGAATGTCGGGATCGCGGAGAGCGGCAGGGCAACCGCCGATATCAGCGTTGCGCGCCAGTTCCGCAGGAACAGGAAGACGACGATGACGGCCAGTATGGCGCCTTCGATCAGCGTGTGCATCGCCGATTCGTAGTTGCCATAGGTGTAGTAGACGGAGTCGTCGATCATCTCGATCGAGACGTTCGGGTTCTCGGCGCGCACCTTGTCGAGCGTGTCGGCGACCGTCTTGGCGACCGTCACTTCGCTCGCGCCCTTGGCGCGGAATACGCCGAAGGTGACAACGGGGGCGCTGTTGAAGCGCGAAAAGGACTTCGGTTCCTGATAGGTGTCCTTGATGGCGCCGAGATCGGAGAGCTTGACGAAGCGGCCGTTGGTCAGAGCGATCGTCGTATCGGCGAGCTGGGCGACGTTGCGGGCGTCGCCGAGCACGCGGATTGCCTGTTCGCTGCCGGCAACCTGGCCGCGGCCGGAGCCGAGATCGATATTGGTGCTGCGAAGCTGCTGGCTCACCGAAAGCGCTGTTATGCCATAGGCGTTCAGCTTGTTCGGATCGAGCTCGATGCGCACTTCCCGATCGGCGCCGCCATAGCGGTCGACGCGGCCGATGCCTGCTTTGCCCTGCAGCGCGCGCTTGACCGTATCGTCCACGTACCAGGACAGCTCCTCGAGCGTCATGTTCGGCGAGGACACGGCAAAGCTCTGGATCGCCTGGCCGACGACATCGACCTTGGAGACGATCGGCTCGTCGATGGTCGACGGCAGATTGCCGCGGATGCGGTCGATCGCATCCTTGGTATCCTGAACGGCCTGCTCGGTCGGCACTTCCAGGCGGAAGACGACGACGGTCTGCGATTGGCCATCCGTGACGGTGGATTGGATTTCGTCGATGCCGTTGATGCTGGCGACGGCGTCTTCGATCTCCTTCGTCACCTGCATTTCGAGCTCGGCCGGCGAGGCGCCGCTCTGCGTCACGGTGACATTGACGATCGGCACGTCGATGTTCGGGAAGCGGGTGATGGGCAGATTGAAGAAGGCGTGCGCGCCCACCACCATCAGCAGGAAGAAGCCGAGGAGCGGGGCGACCGGATTTCGAATGGACCAGGCGGAGAAGTTCATCTTGCCGTTCTCACTCAGTTGGAGGCTTGCGACGCGTCGCGCACAGGCGTGATATGGTCGCCGTCGCGAACATAGGCACCGGCCTTGGCGACGACGTCATCGCCCGCTTTCAGGCCTTTGAGGATCTCGACATAGCCAGCGTCCTGAATGCCTGTCTCGACAGTCAGGAATTTGACCACGCCATTCTCGACCTTGCGGACGGACGAGCCGTTTTCCTCGCTATTGACGGCCGTCAGTGGCAAGGCGACGCCATCTTCCTGGCGAATGATGATCTCGGCGCTGCCATACATGCCGGCGCGCGCCTTCTCGCCATCGTCGATCGTGATATGCACCGCGCCGAGGCGGGTGACGGGGTCAACGATCGGAGCGACGAGACGGACAGTTCCGGCAAGCTTCTCGCGGCTGCCGGAGAGCGCGATGGACGCTTTCTGACCGATCGTGATCTTGGTGATATCAGTCTCGGAGACATCGACCACCAGCTCGAGTTGGCTGTCGCGGATGATGGTGAAGAGCGGATCGCCATTGCCGTTCGCGATAGCCCCGACACGGGCATCGCGCGATGCGACGGTGCCTGCCACCGGGGTCTTGATGCCGGTGCGGGCAAGTTTCAGATCCGTATCGGCGATCTGGCTATCCGTGACCTTGAGATCGGCCTCCGCAACGGCGATCGCCTGTTCGGCGGAAACCACGCGCGCCTTGTTGGCGGCAGCCGAAGCAATGGCCTGCTCCACGGAGGAGGTCGACATGGTCCCCTTGGCACCCATGGCAACGGCGCGCACGCGCTGCAATTCGGCCTCTTCGGCATTGGCGCGGGCTTCGGCGAGCTGTGCGTGCAATTGCGCCAGGCTTGCCTCGCCCTTGGCCCGCGTCGCCTGCATCTGGCTCTTCTGCAGGATCAGCGCGTCGTCGTTCAGCGTGGCAAGCGTGCTGTTCGCGCTGACCTTGTCACCGACATCGGCATTGAGCGAACGGATGGAGAGACCGTCCACCTGCGGCTGGATGTAGACTTCTTCGACGGCCTTCACCGTGCCGTTCGCGACGACCTTGTCGGTCAGGTGGCGCATTGCGGCCGTGGTGATGACGATTGCGGGCAGGTTCTGTTTCGGCGTGGTGACGGCAGCCTGCTCTGCCATGGCAGCGGGAGCGGCCAGCAGGGAAAGCAGAATGGCAGTCGTGCTCAGAAGTCTAAACGGCGTGAAGGCCATGCGTCCGGTTCCAGTTCGGCATTGGTCAAAGGGATTTCGCGGTTTTCCGTCGCGAGCACGGGAGATCACTGCATGCGAGCCGGCTTCCCCGGCGGATGACTGCATAATTCCTTAAATCGAATCGATTCAAGGGTAAAATTATGCAGCAGATTTAAAGTGTTACAGCGACCTTTGCGCGTCATATTTGACGCGCGGCGCTGTAATATCCGTCTGTCATGCCTTGCAGGTCCTCATCCTAAAATCGCCCTTGTAGATGGGAGCGGTTTTCAATTCTCGCAAGATCACGAGAAAATGATTTCGCGGGCATTTCTATCGTCTACAACCATGCGAAGCAATCACGGCATTGTGATGTCAGCATTCGAATAATTGATAGGCGAAGGCTTTTCAGGCAATTCCTGCAAGAAAGCCAGCCTTTTGTGGCTGCTGTTACAAAATGAAAAAAAACGCGCGAGGCCGCAAACCTCGCGCGTTTTAGTCTCTGTGATTGCTTCAGCCTACTTCAGAGCAGCGTCCGTGATCTCATGCGTATAGGCGCCGGATGGCTTCTTGTTGATGATCTTCTGGTCGAGCAAGGCTTCGGCCGTACGGTCATAGGTCTTCATATCAAGTTTGCCGTTGCCGATAAGCTTGGCGACTTCGCCCGCCATGCGCTTCTGGTGGTTTTCATCCTGGCCGCCATTGTCCATGACGATTTCGGCGGCTTCGTCCGGATGCTCGACGGCATATTTCCAGCCCTTCATCGACGCGCGGACGAATTTCACCATATCAGCCTTGAACTTCGCATCCTTCAGCTTGTCTTCCTTGACGTAGAGGCCGTCTTCCAGAAGGTCGTTGCCGAGCTTGGTGTAGTTGAAGACGGTCAGGTCTTCGGCCTTGAAGCCGGCATCGATCGCCTGCCAGTACTCGTTATAGGTCATGACGGAGATGCAGTCGGCCTGCTTCTGGACGAGCGGCTGCACATCGAAGCTCTGCTTCAGAACGTTGACGCCATCCTTGCCGCCGTCGGTCTTCAGGCCGAGTTTGTGCATCCAGGCAAAGAAGGGATATTCGTTGCCATAGAACCAGACGCCGAGGGTGTGCCCCTTGAAATCCTTCTCAGTCTTGACCGGGCCGTCCTTCGGGCAGATCAGCTCCAGACCGGATTTTTCGAAGGGCTGCGCGATGTTGATGAGCGGCACGCCTTTTTCGCGGGCAACCAGCGCACCGCCCATCCAGTCGACGATCACATCGGCGCCGCCGCCGGCGATCACCTGTTCCGGAGCGATATCAGGGCCGCCAGCCTTGATATCGACATCGAGACCTTCTTCCTTGTAAAAGCCCTTGTCCTTGGCGACGAAATAGCCGCCGAACTGAGCCTGGGCCACCCATTTCAGCTGCAGCGTCAATTTATCCGCCGCCATCGCGCTCTGGGTGGCGGCAAGCGTCATGGCACTTGCCATCAATGCAAAGATTATTTTTTTCATGTCTTCACCCTTTCCCTCTGAAGTTATGCCTCGATCCCTTTGAAGAGATCCTGGATTACGCCTGCCCACCACGGATAGACGGATGCCAGAACGTCACCATTCGTTCGATGATGGCGACGATACCGTAAAAGACCGAGCCGGCGATCGCGGCAACCGCGATCTCGGCCCAGACCATATCGAGGTTCAACCGGCCATTTTCGGTTGAAATGCGAAAGCCCATGCCCGACATGGGCGTGCCAAAGAACTCCGCCACGATGGCACCAATCATCGCCAGGGTCGAGTTGATCTTCAGCGCATTGAAAATAAAGGGAGCGGCGGCCGGAAGCCGCAGCTTGAAGAGCGTCTGCCAGTAGCTCGACGCGTAGGTCCGCATCAGGTCGCGTTCCATATTGCCGGCGGCGGCAAGGCCCGTCACCGTATTCACCAGCATTGGGAAGAAAGTCATGATGACGACGACGGCGGCTTTCGATTGCCAATCGAAGCCGAACCACATGACCATAATCGGCGCGACGCCGATGATCGGCAGGGCCGAGACGAAATTGCCGATTGGCAGCAGACCGCGGCGCAGGAAGGCGAAGCGATCCGCGAGAATGGCGACGATGAAGCCGCTGGCGCAGCCGATGATGTAGCCGATCAGGACAGCGGTGAGGATCGTCTGGCGGACATCGATCCATAATGTTGGAATTGAATTGACGATCCTGGCGCCGATGGCACTCGGCGGCGGCAAAAGGACCAGAGAAACGCCGGCGCCGCGAGTGACGGCTTCCCAGATGATCAGTATCCATATGCCGAAGATCGCCGGGATCAGCAGCCGCAGCGTATAATTGCCGGCGGTCGAATGCGACCGCATCGACGATAGGACGGAAACGCAGCGCCAGGCCAGCAACCAGGCGGCGGCAATCAGAATGAAGAAGGACGCTTGCGCCTTGCCTTCATTGCCGGAAATTCCGGCAAGCAGCAGCCATGCCGCCGCATGCGCGCCGAAGAAGAGGGTCGCCGCGCTCAGGTCCGCGGATAGGCGCATGAAGGAGAGGGCGGCCGCTGCGGCAATTAGAATGAAGATGACGAAGGTCGTTCCGCTGCTGACGGGTGCCGCGGCATCCGCCGCAAGCATCGGCAACGCGGGGATCGCCAACAGACAGAGAAGAATGGCAAGCATGCCTTGCCAGGAGAAATGAAAGGATCTCATGCCGTTCTGCCTCCCATCGAACGGTCGACAATGCGGGCAGCGATGCTGACGATACCGACGAGGACCGCCGCGAGGACGGAGCCTGCGACGAGAGCTGCCCATATATCGATCGTCTGGCTGTAGTAGGAGCCGGCGAGCAGCTTTGCGCCGATGCCGGCGACCGCGCCCGTCGGCAGCTCGCCGACGATCGTTCCGACCAGGCTTGCGGCAATCGCAACCTTCATGGAGGTGAAGAGGAAGGGGACCGAAGCCGGCACGCGCAACTTCCAGAAGGTCTGCCAGCTGCTGGCATTATAGGTGCGCATCAGGTCGAGATGCATGATTTCCGGCGAACGAAGACCCTTTGTCATGCCGACGGTGACCGGGAAGAACGATAGATAGGTGGAAATCAGCGCTTTCGGGATCAATCCGTCTATGCCAAGGGCACTGAAGACGACGATGATCGTCGGCGCAATGGCGAGGATCGGGATGGTCTGCGACGCGATGATCCAGGGCATGAGACTGCGGTCGAGTGCGACGAGGTGAACGATGCCAACTGCAAAGAGGACGCCGAGGATTGTGCCGAATGCGAAGCCGACCGCCGTCGGCGCCAGCGTTATCCATGCATTGTAGACGAGGCTGCGATTGCTCGTAGGAACCCGCAGGAAAGTGTTTTCGAAGACATTCTGCGCTACCTGATGCGGCGCAGGCAGAGTCGGCTTCGGCTGCGCCAGCGTCTTGCCGATGAATTCCACCGTCGTCGGGGTGACATTACCGCGCCGGTCTAGATCGCGCTGGAATGGCGCGTTGAGGATGACGGCGAAGACGTACCAGAGCAGGATGATTGCCAGGACGATCGTCGTGACCGGCAGGAACTTGTGCTTGAAGAACTGTTCCTTTTCCATGCTCATGCCGTCCCCGTGCACGGGGGCAGGTCAAGGGTGAAGGGCTGTCGCGCGACGGAGCTATCCATCGTCCTATTCCTCATAGCTGTGCCCCGCTCTCAGTCCTTCCCGGACGCGGTGAGCGATTTCCAGGAATTCCGGCGTTTCGCGAATGTCGAGTGGTCGCTCTGCTGGAAGCGTCGATTCGATGACATCGGTGACGCGGCCCGGCCGCGGCGACATGACCACGATCTTGGTGGAGAGATAGACAGCTTCCGGGATGGAGTGGGTGACGAAGCAAATGGTCTTGTTCGTCTGCTTCCATAGCTTCAGAAGTTGTTCGTTCAGGTAGTCGCGGACGATTTCGTCCAGCGCGCCGAAGGGCTCGTCCATCAGCAGCAGATCGGCATCGAAGGCCAGCGCGCGGGCGATCGAGGCTCGCTGTTGCATGCCGCCTGAAAGCTGCCAGGGGAACTTGTGCTCGAAGCCATTGAGATTGACGAGGTCGAGGGTCCGCGCGATGCGCTTGGCCTGCTCTTGCCTGTCATAGCCCATGATCTCAAGCGGCAGGGCGATGTTCTTTTCGATCGTTCGCCAGGGATAGAGGGCTGCGGCCTGAAAGACGTAGCCGTAGGCGCGGGCCTTGCGGGCATCTTCCGGCGACATGCCGTTGACGGAGATGTCGCCTGATGTCTTTCGCTCAAGATCGGCAATCACCCGCAGAAAGGTGGTCTTGCCACAGCCGGAGGGGCCGATGAAGGAGACGAAATCGCCCTTGCGAACATCGAGATCCACATTGCTCAGCGCATTCACCGGCCCGTCGTTCGTATCGTAGGTGAGACAGAGATTCCGCGCGGAGACGACGGAGGAAGCGGATGACGTCATTAACACCTACCAGTCCTGTTTTCGCCGCATGGTTGGGGCGGATTGCGTGTTATCCTGTTTGGCATTGCCGCAGTCCGGAGAGGCGAGGGCGCCTTTTGGCTGCTGGACCGAGGGGAGCAATGCCATGAATGTCTCATCGAAGCCCACCTGCCGTGTTGTGCGGCCCGGCAGCGCCTATGCCGGAAAACAGGGCCTCAGCTATTTCGAAGGGATTGCCGCCGAGACGGTGGGCTCGACGGGGATCTGCATGCATCTTTTGACGATCCCGCCCGGCGCCCGCGCCAAGGCGCATCTTCACGCCTCGCATGAGACAGCGATCTATGCGATTTCCGGCGAGACGCATTGCTGGTTCGGCGACCGGCTGGAAGAACACGTCATCGTCCGCGAAGGCGAGATGTTCTATATTCCGGCCGGCGTTCCGCATCTTCCCGCGAATCTCAGCGACCGGCCGGCGACAGCGGTCATCGCCCGAACCGACCCGAACGAGCAGGAAAGCGTCGTCCTGCTGCCGGATCTGGAGCGGTATGTGCCGCGCTAGAGCATTTTCGCTTTTCTTCGAATCGCGAAAATGCTCTATCTCTTTGTTTTTACGCAATTTCGGACGGAAAACCGCTATGTACTTTTCCTGGAATTGCTCTAGGCGGCCGATGAGCCGAAGCGCCGTGCCCAAGCGTCATACCCCGCTGGCGGGGATGCCGCTGCGCTGCACCTTGCGCGGCGCTGTGACTTCTTTCCAGGTCGAAAGCGCGCGGTTGACGGCGGTGAAGGGATCACGCCTGACGAACTCGCCGTGGCCTTCCCGGGTCTTGACCGTGCCTTCCTCGATGGCCACCACGCCCCGCGTCAGCGTATAGCGTGGCAGGCCGGTGACTTCCTTGCCCTCGAAGACATTGTAGTCGATCGCCGATTGCTGCGTCTTGGCGGCGATGGTCTTAGAGCGCTTCGGATCCCAGACGACGATATCGGCATCGGCGCCGACAAGGATCGCGCCCTTCTTCGGATAGACGTTGAGGATCTTGGCGATGTTGGTCGATGTGACGGCGACGAATTCGTTCATCGTCAGGCGGCCGGTGTTGACGCCGTAGGTCCAGAGCATCGGCAGGCGATCCTCAAGGCCGCCGGTGCCATTCGGGATCTTGGTGAAGTCGTTGAGGCCGAAGCGCTTCTGCTCGGTGGTAAAGGCGCAGTGGTCGGTCGCGACCACCTGCAGCGAGCCGGAGGCAAGACCGGCCCAGAGGCTGTCCTGATGCTGCTTGTTACGGAAGGGCGGCGACATGACGCGGCGGGCGGCATGGTCCCAATCCGCGTTGGCATATTCGCTTTCGTCGAGCGTCAGGTGCTGGATCAGCGGCTCGCCGTAAACGCGCATGCCTTTCTGACGGGCGCGGCGGATGGCTTCGTGCGCCTGTTCGCAAGAGGTATGGACGATGTAGACGGGCGAACCGGCCATGTCGGCGATCATGATGGCCCGGTTCGTTGCCTCGCCTTCGACCTCGGCCGGGCGGGAGTAGGCATGCGCCTCCGGACCGTTATTGCCTTCGGCCAGCAGCTTTGCCTGCATCTGTGCGACCACATCGCCGTTTTCGGCGTGGACGAGCGGCAATGCGCCAAGCTCGGCGCAGCGCTGGAAGGAAGAGAACATCTCGTCGTCATCCACCATCAGCGCGCCCTTATAGGCCATGAAATGCTTGAAAGTGTTGATGCCCTTGTCGCGGACGATGGCTTCCATCTCGTTGAAGACCTGCTCGCCCCACCAGGTGATCGCCATGTGGAAGGAATAGTCGCAGGTGGCGCGAGTGGACTTGTTGTCCCACATGGTCAGCGCCTCGAGCAGCGACTGGCCGGGTGAGGGAAGTGCAAAATCCACCACCATGGTCGTGCCACCGGCAAGGGCAGCGCGGGTGCCGCTCTCGAAATCGTCGGAGGAATAAGTTCCCATGAACGGCATTTCGAGATGCGTGTGCGGATCGATGCCGCCGGGCATGACGTAACAGCCGGAGGCATCGAGCACTTCGTTGCCCGAGAGATTCTGCCCGATTTCGACGATCTTGCCGCCTTCGATCTTCACGTCCGCCTTATAGGTCAGGTCGGCCGTGACGATGGTTCCACCCTTGATGACTGTGCTCATTGTGTACTCCTGGTGTTGTCAGTCCCGTACCGGTCTTCCCAGGTCAGGTAACCAAGTCTTCTTGCGTCTTCCTCAACAGAGATGATTGCTTCCCAAACAATCAACGCCGCCGAACGCGACGCCTCCACGCTCAATTCGCCTAAACCGTTCGAAAAGCCTCTCGCGTCATATCTGTAGCTCTCCAAATATCCCCACAAGGCGTTTTTATTTCTGCCCTTGCCCAAAGAATAATCATCGAAGTGCTCCTCGTAATCCCGCAGATCTTTGAGGTTGGGAACTGCGCTATCAAAACGAGCGATAAAACTGCAATCTGGCTGGAGTGATGCCTCGATTTTCTGAAGCATCAACAGACACCTCCGAAGTCGACTTAGAAAAATTAATAACACTTCCCAGTCGTTCTTGAGAGTATAGTGAGAGTATCCAAGGTGGGTTTCCTCACTTCCTCTAAGTACCTCGCCCTCAGATTCTTGCAGCCTCTCAATTTGCCTTTCGACACCCCAGCAGTATCGACTTGCCAGTCGCCTGACCCTTGCATAATTCGAGACAGAGTCCTTCTGGCTCAAGCCACGATCTCCGCCGTCTCGACGACTGCGTGGAACAGCACATCCGCGCCGGCGGTCGCCCATTCCTTGGAGATTTCTTCCGCCTCGTTGTGGGAGAGGCCGCCGACGCAGGGGCACATGACCATGGTGGCGGGGGCGACCTTGGCAGCCCAGCAGGCATCGTGGCCGGCACCGGAGATGATGTTCATGTGGCTGTAGCCGAGTTTCTCGGCCGCGTTGCGCACGGAAGTGACGAGCTTCGGATCGAAAGTCACCGGCTCGAAATGGCCGATGGCTTCGACCGTGCAGCCGACGCCGAGGGCATCGGCGATCTTCTTGCCTTCGGCTTCGATCTTGGCACGCATGCGATCGAGCTTTTCCTTGTCGGGCGTGCGGATGTCGACAGTGAAGACCACCTTGCCCGGCAACACGTTGCGCGAATTCGGCGAGAAGAAAACCTGGCCGACGCCGCCGACGGCCCCCGGCTGGTTTTCCATCGCGACGCTCTGCACCATCTCGATGATACGCGACATGGCAAGGCCGGCGTTGACGCGGAGATTCATTGGCGTCGAACCAGTATGGGCCTCCTTGCCGGTCAGCGTGAATTCCAGCCACCAGAGGCCCTGACAGTGCGTGACGACGCCGATGGTCTTGTCCTCGGCTTCGAGGATCGGGCCCTGCTCGATGTGATATTCGAAATAGGCATGCATCTTGCGAGCGCCGACCTCTTCGTCACCAAGCCAGCCGATGCGCTTCAGCTCTTCGCCATAGGTCTTGCCGTCCGGATCCTTGCGGCCATAGGCATAGTCCAGTGTGTGCACGCCGGCAAAAACGCCGGAGGCGAGCATCGCGGGTGCGAAGCGCGCCCCTTCCTCGTTGGCCCAGTTGGTGACGACAATCGGGTGCTTGGTCTTGATGCCGAGGTCGTTCATCGTGCGGACAACTTCGAGCGCTGCGAGCACACCGAGGACGCCGTCATACTTGCCTCCGGTCGGCTGGGTGTCGAGATGCGAACCGACATAGACGGGGAGCGCAGCCGGGTCGGTGCCGGGGCGAGTGGCGAACATCGTACCCATCTTGTCGACGCCGACAGTCAGGCCGGCCTTGTCGCACCAGGTCTTGAAAAGGCTGCGTCCTTCGGCATCGGCATCGGTCAGCGTTTGGCGATTGTTGCCGCCGGCAATGCCTGGGCCGATCTTCGCCATGTCCATCAGCGTATCCCAAAGGCGATCGCCATTGATACGCATGTTTTCTCCTGGCGCTGCCACCATGATGCAATCCTCACCTGTTTGTCCTGGGGCACGCAAGGCGCATGCCCGAAATTGTTCCCGTTGGTCTTATTTCAAATTCCGGAGCGTCGTCTTGTTTTTCTTGCCCGGAAATCGCCAGTTGCCTTTAGGAGACATCTGACAGATAATTTGACCGATTGGTAAACATTACAACTTCCGTGGCGCGGCTCAAGACGAAAAGCACGAAAAATTCCGATAAAATTTCAGGCGATTGCCGAAATCCGATGCATCGACAAGGTGAATGAGGGAACGGCCGAAAGGCTTGGATTTCAAGGAGAAACAGAGCAGATATGGCCATCCCCAGAGCCGCCAGGACGCAGCGCCGCACCCGAATTCAGGAAGAGAAAGAGGAAATCATACTGGAAGCCGCGCTGGACGTGTTTTCTGTCAGCGGCTTTCGTGGCTCGACCATCGACCAGATCGCCGAAGTCGCCGGCATGTCGAAGCCCAATCTGCTTTACTATTTTCGCACCAAGGAGGCGATGCATCGGGCCTTGATCGACAGGGTGCTGTTTACCTGGTTGGAACCGCTACGCGCCTTCGATGCCAACGGCGATCCGGAAAGCGAGATTCGGTCCTATATCCGCCGCAAGCTCGAAATGGCCCGCGATTTTCCACGCGAAAGCCGTCTGTTTGCCAATGAGATGCTGCAGGGTGCGCCGCATGTGGAGGATGAGCTGCGCGGGCCGTTGAAAGCCCTTGTCGATGAGAAGGCGGAAGTCATCCGCACCTGGGCCCGGAACGGCAAGATCGCCAAATGCGACCCCTATCACCTGATCTTCTCGATCTGGTCGACCACGCAGCACTATGCGGATTTCGATGTACAAGTGCGTGCGGTCTTGGGACCGGAGCATTCAGGCGAGGGGCGCTTCGAGGATGCCGCCCGCTATCTGGAACAGCTTTTCGTCGACGGGCTTCGGATTCGCCATAGCTGAGCGGCGGTGCGATCCCGGAAGCATAGCGCTGCATATCGCAGGTGAACGAGTTAAAGTTCCCTAATTCGATCGTGCGGATCTCGGTTACGAAGAAGGCGGCCGCAGCAAGCTGCGACCGCCTTTTGAATGCTTGCCGATATTGCCGCAGTTATTCCGCCGCCTGCCGAGCCATCGGATTGTTCGGATGGGTCGTCCAGTTGGCGTAGTTCGGGTCGACGACCTTGCCGGTGCGCTTGTCGAGGCTGCCTGCCGGAAGCTCTTCCATGGTGATGCAGTTCTCGACGGGGCAGACGTTGACGCAAAGATTGCAGCCGACGCATTCCTCTTCCATCACCTCGAAGCGCCTGACGCCATCGACGAAGTTGGTGATCGCCTGGTGCGAGGTGTCCTCGCAGGCGATGTGACAGCGGCCGCACTTGATGCAGGCGTCCTGGTCGATCTTCGCCTTGGCGATGTAGTTGAGGTTCAGATATTGCCAGTCGGAGACATTCGGCACGGCGCGGGCGATGACGTCGTCCAGGCTGCGGTGACCCTTTTCGTCCATCCAGTCGGAAAGGCCCGTGATCATCTCCTCGACGATCTTGAAGCCGTAGGTCATGGCCGCCGTGCACACCTGCACGTTGCCGGCGCCGAGCACCAGGAATTCCGCCGCATCGCGCCAGGTGGTGATGCCGCCGATTCCCGATATCGGCAGGCCGTAGGTTTCCGGATCGCGGGCGATTTCTGCCACCATGTTGAGCGCGATCGGCTTGACGGCCGGGCCGCAATAGCCGCCATGGCTGCCCTTGCCGCCGACAGTCGGGTTCGGAGCGAAATTATCGAGGTCGACCGAGACGATCGAGTTGATCGTGTTGATCAGCGAGACCGCATCCGTGCCGCCGGCCCTGGCGGCGCGAGCGGGCTTGCGGATATCGGTGATATTCGGCGTCAGCTTGGTGATGACCGGCATGCGCGTGTATTGCTTGCACCAGCGCACGACCATTTCGATATATTCCGGCACCTGTCCGACCGCGGAGCCCATGCCGCGTTCGGACATGCCGTGGGGACAGCCGAAGTTGAGCTCGATGCCGTCTGCTTCCGTTTCCTCAACCAACGGCAGGATCGCCTTCCAAGCCTGCTCCTCGCAAGGCACCATGATCGAGGCAATCAGCGCGCGATCCGGCCAGTTCTTCTTCACCTGCTTCATTTCCCGCAGGTTGGTGTGGAGGTCGCGGTCCGTGATCAGTTCGATGTTATTGAGGCCGAGCAGACGGCGGTCGGCGCCCCAGATCGCGCCGTAGCGCGGGCCGTTGACGTTGACGACAGGCGGGCCTTCTTCGCCGAGCGTCTTCCAGACTACGCCGCCCCAGCCTGCCTTGAAAGCGCGCTCGACGTTATAGGCCTTGTCGGTCGGCGGCGCGGAGGCGAGCCAGAACGGGTTCGGAGACTTGATGCCAACGAAATTATTGCGGAGATCAGCCATGTCGGTTCCCCTTTCAGGCGACTGCAGCGGCCGCCTTGGCGGCAGCGAGCGCACGGTTGATGGATTCGGCCGCGTCGCGACCCTGTGCCACGGCCGAGACCGTCAGGTCATCGCCGCCAAGCACGCAGTCGCCGCCGGCCCATACGCCTTCGATCGAGGTTCGGCCTTCGCCATCAATGGCGATGCGGCCGGATTCCATGCGCAGCGCGCCGAGGCCCGATGCCTCGAACGTCTGGCCGATCGCCTTGAAGATCTGGTCGGCGGCGATGACGCCGACATCGCCCGTGCCAACGAGCTTGCCGTCGCGCAGCTCGGTATATTCGACCTCGATTCCAGCGACCTTGCCGTCCTTGTCGAGGATGCGCTTTGGGGCGAGCCAATGGCGGATGATGACGCCCTTGGAGGTAGCCAGATCCTGCTCGAATTCCGAGGCGTTCATGTGCTCCTTGCCGCGGCGATAGCAGATCGTCACCTCTTCGGCGCCAAGCAGTTTTGCCTGCACAGCCGCATCGATCGCGGTCATGCCACCGCCGAGAACGACGACGCGGCGGCCGATGGCGATATCGGCTTTGTTGCCGGCCTGGCGAAGGTCGGCGATATAGGCGACGGCATCGGCGACACCATCGAGATCCTCGCCTTCGGCGCGCAGCGCGTTGACGCCGGCAAGGCCGAGGCCGAGGAAGACGGCGTCATATTGCTGGGAGAGGTCGGAAAGGCTGAAATCGCGGCCCAGCGCCTGGCCGTTCTTGACCTCGATACCGCCGATCGCAAGCACGTAATCGACTTCCTTCTGAGCGAAATCGTCGACTGCCTTGTAGGTGGCGATGCCGTATTCGTTCAGGCCGCCGGCCTTTTCGCGGGCGTCGAAGATGGTGACGTCATGGCCGTTGACCGCGAGGCGGTGAGCGCAGGCGAGGCCTGCCGGGCCGGCGCCGATGACGGCGATCTTCTTGCCGGTTGACGCGGCGCGCGAATAGAACTGCTTGTTCTCAGCCATCGCCGCGTCGGTCGCGTAGCGCTGCAGCCGGCCGATCTCGACGGGGCGCTCTTCGGCAGTGTTGCGTACGCAAGCCTGCTCGCAAAGCTGTTCGGTGGGACAGACGCGGGCGCACATGCCGCCGAGGATGTTCTGATCGAAGATCGTCTTGGCCGAGCCGATCGGATTACCCGTCGAGATCTGGCGGATGAACATCGGAATGTCGATGGAGGTGGGACAGGCCGTCATGCACGGCGCGTCGTAGCAGAAATAACAGCGGTCGGATGCGACCAGCGCCTCATGCTTGGTGAGGCGCGGGTGAAGATCGGAAAAGTTTGCATCATATTCGGCGGGCGTGAGCCTGCCTTTATGAATCCCAGTTTCCAGTCGTCCCATTGAAGTTCCCTCTTATAGTAAACGGCTAGTACTGGAACGGTAACTCAGCTTAAAAAATTTATCAAACGGTAAAATTTTGGAGCAAAGCGTGCCGCTGGGCGTTCTTCAACCATGGAAGGACTAATTCAGGAGGGCGGCCGATCATTGCTTTAAGCATATGATTTAATTGGTTTTTTACTTTCTTAGAGCAAGGCCCCAAAGAGATCGGGGTGTGATGAGGATGGCGAGCACCCGCCTATGGGCCGATAAGCATCATCTCTGCGGTCGCGCTGAAATGTGAAAGACTGATGAATTTTTTTGGGTCTGCATGGAACCAAGGCCATGCAGCATCGTTATGTCGATGTCCTGACGATGATCGCATCTCCCGATGCACGCCCAATACGTCTCAGGACTTCTACTCACGGTCCCCTCCCGATGAGTGCAAAGCAGCCAGTGCGCCGCCCTCGCACTGGCTGTTTTATTTTGTCGCCGTTGTCAGCCTTAGCGGCGTCTCAGGATTTCATATTCAGTTTCGGGAATGGTGATTCGATAGCCGATGCTTCCGTCGTCAATGGCGAAGTCAGCGCGGCCGTTCATGGATGTCGGTACGACGCGCTCAAGCACCGTTCGGCTGAAGCTGTTGTCTTCGAACTCGTGATCGGAGGATGTGTAGAATCGTTCCGACCATGCCACTTCGATCGCCTTCTTGCCGTCGAGTTCGGCTTCCCTGCAGTTCAGCGTGATGCTGGTTGCGCCGGTCGAGATGGCGCCATGAGATGCGGAATTGACGATGAGCTCATGCAGAGCAAGGCCCAGATGCACGGCCGCATTGGGCGTCAGATGGGCATTGATGCCATAGATCGGCATGGGCACGCCGGCATCGGGCCAATAGGGTGCGAACTGCTTTTCCGCCAGTTCGAAGAGATAGGCGCCCCGCCAGCTGGAATCGGTGATGAGATCCTGCGAATTCGACAGGGATTGGAGGCGACCGCGGAACTTGATGAGGAAATTGTCGACGGAAAGCGTGTGTCGGGCCGTCTGCGTGGCGATGCCCTGAATGATGGCGAGCAGGTTCTTGGAGCGGTGCGACAATTCGCGCAGCAGCGACTTCAGCACTTTTTCGCGGTGGCGGCTTTCGGTGATTTCCGAGATGACCGACAGCACGCCCTGCGGCTTGCGCCCGCCGACTCGCTCTATTTTCAGCTCATAGATGCGTATGCCGTCGCCGCTGGCGATTTCGACCTCGGCGGTTGCCGGCCTGCCGCTGTCGAGCACGCCGCGCTTCAATCGGGAAAGATGCTCGCCGTCCTTTTCGCCGAAGAGATGTGAATCATTCCCGCCTATGACGACAGACGGCTGCAGATGATCCGGCAGATTGTCGGCATAACGGATCGAGAGATTTACATCCTGAAACAGAACGGACACACTGGCGCTCGCGAGCGCCCGCTCCATCAGAGCGGCCTTGCCTTCCAAACTCAAAGGCGCGCCGGGTAATGGTTCAGACGTATTCACCGGCTTGCCTTTCACACGCATTTTGGAAACCCCGCCGATAGGGCGTTCCCATTCGTAACAACTTGAACCGACCTATAGAATCGTCCCGGATAACAGTCGGTAAACCGGCCGTTTCGCACCCAAACGCCCGGTCATGGTCTTTGTTCCGCCGCAGGGTTTTCACTTGAATCAGGCAGCCACCTTTGTGGTTTCGTTAAAGAAGAGTGCCTGGCTGATGAGGGCCTTCACCATGTCTGGATTGAAAGGCTTGGTCACAAGGAAGGTCGGCTCCGGCCGTTCGCCCGTCAGCAGCCGCTCCGGGAAGGCAGTGATGAAGATCACCGGGATGCTGGCAGTCTTGAGGATGTCGTTGACGGCATCGATGCCGGAGCTGCCGTCGGCAAGCTGGATGTCGGCAAGCACCATGCTCGGTTTCGTCGCATTGTAGAGCGCGACCGCTTCCGCGTGTGTACGGGCGATGCCGGTGACGCGATGGCCGAGGCTTTCCACCATCTGCTCGATATCCATCGCGATCAGCGGTTCGTCCTCGATGATCATGATATCAGTCGCCACTTGGCGGGATATTTCCTGGGAGGCAGTGTCAAGCAGGTGCATCGCGTCGCTTTCCGAAACGTCGAGGATATCGGCTATCTCGCCGAGGCGGAAACTTTCAACGGAGGCAAGCAGGAATGCCTGTCGAGCAAGCGGCGAAACCTTGGAAAGGTTCACGGTGGCGCGTTGTTCCCAGGCAAAGGGAGATGCCGGTTCAGTAATCTGAAGTGTTACGGAACCGAACAGCTTGGTGAACAGTTTATAGAGTGCGACACGGTCGCTGTCCGTGTCCGGAAAGATGGATATGTCGGCGATGATGGCTTCCAAAACCGCAGCAACATAGGCGTCCCCCGACGTCTGCGTTCCGGTCAAGGCACGTGAATAGCGCCGCAAGTAAGGAAGATGCGGCGCAATGCGTGTGGAAAGTGTCATCAATGGCTCCCGCCTTTTATAACATTCTAATTAAATACAGCCCAAAGGCCGCAACAACTAAGAAAACGTCAGTTGAGTAAAAAAGTTCCTCTTTGTCGGAACTTTTTTTAGGCAGTCGCATTACAATGCTTACAATCAGTGGACCTCAACCTTTACGATTCGTTAGGCATTGTTTTGATTGGGGGCGATCGGTCTTCCGGACGGGAGACAAGGGCGTCTTATTCATGAACGCGAGAAAAGTGAAAAGCGAGCGGGTTAAATGACTATCCAGAATCACGAGGACGCAGACAAGAAGACATCGGACCTGCGCGCGGTGGATATCCTCGATCCCAATAATCAGATCGGCAACCGATTGCGCTCGTTTTATGCCGCCGTGCAGGATGAGGCTATTCCCGATCGCTTTCTCGACCTCTTAGAGAAGCTCGATCGGGCGGAAAGCATGGCCTCGGCAAAGGTCTCCGAATAGGAGGGCGCGCCATGGAAACGCAAACGAGCTTCAAGCGCGAACTTCTCGCAGCCCTTCCGAGCCTCCGGGCCTTCGCCATTTCGCTGACCGGCCGTCACGACCGGGCGGATGATCTCGTCCAGGATACGATCATGAAGGCGTGGGCCAAGCAGGATCATTTCGAAATGGGCACCAACATGAAGGCCTGGCTCTTCACCATCCTGCGCAACGAGCTTTACAGCCAGATGCGCAAGAGCGGCCGTGAGGTGCAGGATAGCGACGGCGTGTTCACGGAATCGATGGCGACGCACCCGCCGCAATATGGCGCTGTCGACCTGCAGGACTTCCGCAAGGCCCTGGATCAGCTGCCGCCGGATCAGCGCGAAGCCATCATCCTTGTAGGGGCGTCGGGATTTTCCTATGAGGAAGCTGCCGAGATCTGCGGCTGCGCGGTCGGCACCATCAAGAGCCGCGTCAATCGCGCGCGCCAGCGCCTGCAGGAATTGCTGGATATTTCCGGCGAGGCAGATTTTGGTCCGGATGCCACCTCGGCACCGCTGACATCAAAGGCATTCGCTTTCTAGAGCAGTTCCAGCAAAAGTGCGAAGCGGTTTTGCGTCCGGAACGGCGTAGAAACAAGAAAATGCTCTAAGAAAAGGCCCGGCGCTATAAACCGGGCCTTTTATCGTTACAACTTACTTATGGCTTCACAAGCTTCGTGCCAAGTTGTCGGCAAGGCGACGATTTTGCTTTGCGGGCGTTTGTCGATTTGGAAATGCCGGATCAATCGTCTTCGTCGCGCGCGCCGAACAGATTTCCGAAGAGAAGAGCGGCGGCGATGGCCGCAGTCATCAGCGGTTGCTTGCGCACCAGGCCGAGCGCTGCTGCTGCCATCGATTCCATCGCCAGCAAACGTTCTCGGGCCTGCCGTTTCTCCTGCTGATTGATGATGGCCATAATGACGAGGACGATCAGCCCTAGCAACAGGGCACCTGCGGCAATCAGCAGGGCAGAAACCGCCCCGCCATAGATCGTTGCCAGCCAGATGGCTGCCGCTATAAGCGCGAAGGCATAGGCCGTCAGCAGGAGGAGAGCCGCGATCACGATGAAAATACCGTTGCGCTTGGTTCGCGCAACGGTACGGTTGAATGTGCCTGACAGGAGCAGGCCGAGAATCGGGGCGATCATCCCGCCACCCTAGCGGCGAGACAGAAGCAGAGCGACGGCAAGGCCGAATGCAGCCGCCGCGCCGATCGTGGCGACGGGATGCTGGCGCACGGTCCTACGCACTTCGCGCGAACCTCTCGTATAGCCGCGCTGCAGATCGCGCAGCAGCTCCTCACCGCGAACCGTCAGATCGTCCAAATTGGATTCGGCGGTCGCACGCAATTTCTTACTATGCCTCGCACCACTCTCACCGATCAGCTTGGCAAAGGCTGCAACTTCTTCGCGCAGCGACTCGATTTGATCTTCGATGCTTGCCTCGACATCGTGCAGGCTGCTGCCGTTACGCTTGCCGCGCGCCGAATGAAGGATGGATGTAGCCATGTTCAGCTCCCTTTCGCTTTGCTTCGGCGCCCGAAGGCACCTGTTATTCGCAATGATCGGAGGTCATTTGACACACCGTTAGTGGTCGCGACATTGATTTCGATCACCCGCTCTCAACGCGCGGATGCAACAAAAGGTTCCAGAAGCCGCCGGATCGAGGGCCTCAGCCGTCGAGCGCGCTATGAGCGAGGACGAATGGAGCACCATCGGCGGGAACCAGATTGACCCGCAAATTGCAGCCGAAGACGTCCTGAAGATGCCGATCGGTCAGCACATCTTCGACCGAACCCCTGGCCTGCAGCCGGCCACCCTTCAGCAGGACCATCCGGTCGGCAAAAAGCGCAGTGAGATTGAGGTCATGCATGACGGCGATAACGCCGCCGCCCCGCCGGCAGAATTGCCGGGCAAGCGTCATGATGGTGAGCTGATGACTGATGTCGAGGCTGGAGACCGGCTCATCGAGAAGCAGCCAGCACGGCCTGCCGTCTATGATGGGCTCGGAAATCTGACATAGCACCCGGGCGAGCTGCACGCGTTGCTGTTCGCCGCCGGAAAGCTCCTGATAGAAGCGCCCTTCGAAGCCGTCGAGATCGACGGCGGCGAGCGCCTCCGTCGCGGTGCGGTCAGCCTGCTCCGGATGACGGTTGCGCCCGCTTGTCAGGCCCAGGCGGACAATCTCGCGGACCGTAAAGGGGAAGGAGATCGAGCTTGCCTGCGGCAGCACGCCCCGCATTTCGGCAAGTTGCCAGGCCTTGAGGCCGGCAATCTCAGTGCCGTTCATTCGGGCGCTGCCGCGATAGGCGAGTTCGCCGGAAATGGCTTTCATGGTCGTGGTCTTGCCGGAACCGTTCGGCCCGCAGATTGCCGTCAACGTTCCGGCCTCGGCCGTGAAGGATATGTCCTCAACGACCGGTTTGCCGGCAAGCCGGACGCTCAGATTGGAAACGTCGATCATCGCAGGCTCATAGGCTGAGGCGCGAGCGCTGTCTGAGCAGCATCCACAGGAAGAACGGACCGCCGACGCCGGCCGTCAGAATGCCGATCGGCAGCTCGGCCGGAGAAACGAGGATGCGGGCAACCACATCGGCAACGACCAGCAACGAGCCGCCGAGCAGTGCCGAGGCAGGTAGCAGGAAACGATGGTCGGGGCCGATCACCATGCGCAGAATGTGCGGCACTACAATGCCGACAAAACCGATGCCGCCGCTGACGGCGACCGATGCACCGACCGCCGCGGCCACGCTGACGACCGCTATATTCTTCAGCCGTTGCACCGATATACCCATGTGGAAGGCAGTGGCTTCGCCGAGCGTCAGCGCGTTCAGTCCGCGTGCCATGAAGGGAAGGGGCAGAAGCGAAAGGACGATGATCGGGCCGGCACCTGCGACCTTGCTCCAGGTCGAGCCCGCCAGTGATCCCATGCTCCAGAAGGTCAAGTCGCGCAACTGCCGGTCGTCGGCCATGTAAATGAGGATTCCGGTTGCCGCCAGCGCGAGTGAACCGAGCGCGATGCCGGCCAGCAGCATGGTTGCGATCGATGTCTGTCCGTACTGGGTCGCAACCTTATAAAGCAATATCGTCGTTGCCAGACCGCCGATGAAGGCGGCGATCGGCAGGGAAAAGATCCCGAAGAGATGTGCGAGAGGGGCGAGCACGCCGCCACCGAGGACGATCATGGCGACCGCACCGAGGCTGGAGCCAGCAGATACGCCGATCAGGCCGGGATCGGCGAGCGGATTGCGGAAGAGGCCCTGCATGACCGCACCCGAAACCGCCAGCCCGCCGCCGATCAGGAAGCCGAGGACGGCGCGGGGCAGGCGGATATCGAAAATGACGATGCGGTCGCGGATGCTGAGGGTGCTTTCCGCGCTGCCGCTCAGCATGCCCGTTATCACGTCGATGACCGAAGCATTCGACGCGCCTGTCGTGATCGAAAAGAGAAAGGCAACGGCCGAAACCATGACCAAGCCGGCGATGACGAGGATCGCAAGCGCGGTGCGATCCCCCTCACGTCGGCCTGCCGTGGTTTGCGACATCTGTTTCAGCCCTGCCACGGCATCGTTGAATGCCACGTCAGCCTCCGTAGATCGCCGCGTTCAGCTCGCGGATGGCGCTGGCCGTGCGTGGTCCGAAACCGAGCAAATGCAGGCCGTCCATGCGCACGACTGCCTTGTGGCTCGCGGCCGGCGTCAGCGAAATGGCCGGCTGCTTCAGCAGGTCTTCGTTCGACATCGACAGCGGTCCCTCGCGATCCATGATCAGGATGACGTCGGGCTTGGCTTCGATGATCGCTTCGTCCGTCACCGACTTGTAGCCGGAAAAGCCGCTGACCGCATTGATGGCACCCGTCAGCTTGATGATGGCGTCGGCGGCCGTATTGGTGCCTGAAGCCATGATCTTGCCGTTCTGGTTGCTGAGTACGAAAAGTACGCGCTTGCGCTCGGCCTCCGGGCGCTTGGTGGAATCAGTTATGGCCGCGTCGAGATCGGCGGCGACCTTGCCTTCCAGGGTCTTGGCCTTGTCCGGCACGCCAAGCAGCGCGCCGACGACTTCGATCTTTTTCAGAATGCCGTCGCGATCGTAGGTCTGGGGCACGGTCTCGAAAGGGAGGCTGGCATTGCGCAGCACGGCCAAGGCTTCCGGCGGGCCGGAACCTTCCACCGCGATGATGGCTGTAGGATTGACGGCCAGAATGCCTTCCGGCGACAAAGCGCGCATGTAGCCGACATCTGGAAGCTTGGTCGCTTCCTTTGGATAAAGGCTGGTGGAGTCACGGGCGATGAGCCGCTTTTCTTCGCCGAGCGCATAGACGATCTCCGTGACATCGCCGCCGATGGTGACGAGGCGCGAGGTATCGATCTTCGGTGCCGCATCGGCAGCGTGTGCGTGTCGCATGAAGCTACCGAGCACGGCGATCGGATTGGCAGGCACGAGCGGCAGGGTCATCACCACCATGGTCAGGGCGATTTCCCGCGGCCTGATGTGCTTCAAGTTCTTAAACATCGTCATGAGCATCTCTTATGCGGCGACACTGGCGCCTGATCTCGTCAGGTTTTCCAGGATAGCGCGCCAATCACGGCGCTCATCGAAGCCTTCCTTCCGCTTGCCGAAGAACTGGATGATCATCTCGCCCTTGGCATTATAGGCCTCGAGCGAGGTGACGTGGCCGTCCTTGGTCGGCTTGCGCACGACCCATGCCTCGGCGATGTGGTCCTGACGCAGATGCAGATGGAAAGTCGGGTCCATGACGTTGATCCAGGGACCCATGGTCTGCACGTTGTGGATCGGGCCGGAATGAATCTGCACGGTGCCTTCGTTGGCGACGAAGCACATGATCGGCAGGCCCTCGCGCACGCAGGCATGCATCATTTCAGCGACGGCACCGGCATCCAGTTTCCACGCGTAATCATCGCCGACGGTGCGGATCGCGTCCTGGCGGCCGATCTTCAGTTTTTTCAGCATGCCGAAGAATTCGTGCGTATCGGTCATGCGGCTCCAATGGTCGCGCAGTTCGTCGCGGCTGACGTCGCCGTCCGTCGCACCATTGTCGTAACCGGAGCGATCCTCCGCGAATTCCTGCGACTGGTCTTCGACGCGCAGTTCGGCGACCATGGCGTGATAGGCTTCGACATTCGAATCGGGGCGCAGATGCACCTTGTGGACGGCATCGCCGGCCTTGTCGAAGAACTGCAGGCTGAGCCTCTTCTGATCGCCGTCGGTCTTGGTGACGGCAAAGCCATGCACCCAGCGCTTCGGAAAGATGCGCAGGTCGATATTCTCGCCAAGCACGATCGCCGCCTGCGCGCCGAATTTCATGTTCTCATAGACGCCGATTTTCTCATGCACGGCGCTTTCGTTGCGCGATAGCGCCATGATCTCGCCGAGCGAGGCGATCCGCTCCAGGAGGCGATCGACGCTGGCATCGATGCGGGTGGCCGAAATGCCAACTTCGGCTGCGACGAGGGCCGCTTCGGAAATCTCGAGGCGGGCAGCGATGTCGCGCTCGCGCATTTTCGGGTTCTCGGCGCGGAAAGCGCGAATTTCGGCGGGGGTCGGGCGGCTCATCTTATTCATCTGTCATGCCTATTTGTTGAGTATGAGTTTGCCTTGGCGCGTAATCTTCATGCGGTAGATGACGCCCTCGTGCTTGATCATGATTTCGGTCTGGCCCCGGAAAATATCCGTGCTCTCGACAATTCTTACCTGCGGTGCGGCCATGCATTGCACCGGCGGCGTAGGGGTCTTCTCAGCAATCATCCTGTTTAGTTTTGCCTGAAATTCATCTGGGGCCGAACCGTTGTGCGGCCAAATTTATCTTGACTCTCTTACTCATGGTTTCATAAACACACAATAGGATACCTATAGAGTCAAGTTTAAAATTTCGCCGATACACGCCAAGGCCGCGCTGGTCGGGCGAGCGGCGTCAAGCACATACAGGAGACATGCCGATGCTGACGAAAACGATCTTGGCGCTCGCCGCCTCGGGGCTGTTTGCAGCGGCATCTTCTGTTTCTGCTTTCGCTCAGGATGCGAATTCCGCGGCACCCGCATCGGCTGCGCACAAGCTCACCGTCGAGCTCAATGCATTGGCTCCCTCGCAGAAGGGATGCATGATGACCTTCGTTGCCGAAAACGATATGGCGACACCGATCAACAAGATTTCTTTCGAGCTTGCCTTCTTCAACGACAAGAATGCCGTCGACCGGGTTACCGTGCTTGATTTCCGCGACCTGCCGCTCGGCAAGAAGCGGGTGCGGCAATTCGACATGCCAGGCGTCAAATGCGAAACGGTCTCCCGGATCATCATCAATGATACGCCGGTCTGCGATGGTCCGGCCGCAGGTGAGTGCAAGGCCGCATTAACGACCCGCTCGCAGACCTCAGTTCTTTTCGAGGGCTGAAGCCATGGCAATGCGCTCGGCGAAAGTTTCCATCGCACGCCGCGCGGATGGCGGCATGAATGACAACTATCCGAGCGTGCTGCCCGGCCACGAACTGGCCGGCCTTGAGGGCGTGCCGCGACCGCCGGCCGGCGAAGCCGTGGCGCATTACAGCCGTTTCACGCAGATCAGCTCCTATCCGGATCATCCGAGCGGGGCTGCACCGATTGAGGTAGCGGAGCATCTGCCGATGGACGCGCTGCCTGAAAGGGCGCGAGAAACGGTTGCCGGGCGCAGGACGTCGCTGCTTTTCTCCGGCGTGGGATCCTGCCTGTTTCATGCCGCTATCGTTATTGCGCTGTTGTTTACCTTCGTCGCCACGCCTGAGGAAGCGCAGGAGGAGGCGGGCGATACCGTCAGTGTCATCATGATCGGCAATTCCGATGCCGATCAGATGGCTACGGGCGAGGAAAACCCGCAGACGGAGCCGGAGCAAGTGACCGCTGAGGCCGTGCAGCCGCAGCCGACCGAAGTCACGCCCGAACAGGCACAACCGCCCCAACCGGATGTCGTTCAACCGCAGACAGTAGAGACGCAGCAGCTTCAAACGGTTGAGCCCGTGGAGCAGACCCAGCCCACCGCAGTCGCGCCTGAGCAGCCGCAGATTTTGGCGACGCAGGTGCCGGCCGAGACGACGGTCATCCAGTCCGCCGAACCGGTGCAGCCTGTCGATAGTCAGGTTGCCGAAGCTCAGCCGACAGAGCCTCCGCCTGAGGTTGTGGCGCCGGTGGAGAAGCCGAAGCCGGTTGAACGGCCGAAGGAGGTGAAGAAGCCTGTTGCAAAGGTCGCTAAGGCAAAGTCAGGTTCACGCGGTGAGAGCGAGCAGGATTCCAAGCGGGGGTCCGCCGATGGCACCGAGGCAGCGCAATCCGATCAAAATTCTCAGTTGAATGCGCGTAAGACGGGCTCTGGCGATGCGGCAATTGCGAATTATACCGGCAAAGTGCAGGCCCGCATTAAACGCTACGTGCAACGCGTACCGTCGAAGTATGAAAAGGGCCTGACACTCGTCGTGCGTTTGACGATTGGTTCGAACGGCGAACTTCGGTCTCTTTCCGTGGCGCGCAGTTCCGGAGATTCCGGCTTGGATCAGGCTGTGATCGAGCAAGTGCGGAAGGCTGCCCCATTTCCCTCGCTGCCTTCCGAATGGGGTAAGCCGACTTGGCCGTTCACGCAGGCGGTTCAGGTCGGAGGGCGATAATAGCCGCTCTCTCGTCTAAAATATGATGAAAACTATCAACTTTATACTTTACTACAAAACTCATGTTTATTAAGGTCGCCTCACGCTCGGTGGAATCGAGCGTGGAAGAGCAACCAGCAAACGGGTGATGTATGGCGCGTAAGGGGAAGAGGGGTTCTGGCCGCGAGAGCCGCGAAGTGCAGACACCGGCGCAGGCTTCCGGGAAATCCACTCTCGATGGACGCAGCTTCCTCTATGTCGGCGGCCGCGATTGCCAGGTGGCGCATCTGCGCCAGATCGCCAGCAATTTTGGTGCCGAACTGATCCATCACGATGGCGGCCTGCGCGAGGCGGTTTCGCGCATCGACACCGTGCTGCCATCGGTCGACTGTGTGTTCTGCCCGATCGATTGCATCAGCCATGATGCCTGCCTGCGGGTCAAGACAGGCTGCAAGAAGTTCGGCAAGGCCTTCATCCCCCTGCGCAATGGCAGCAAGTCCAGCCTCGAGCGGGCGCTGCAGACCATGAACGAACGAGACGCTTGAAGATGATCGATAATGGCCCTGACGGGTTTGCGCTGATCGGCCTGCACAAGCTGGCCGCACAGAATGGCGATGGGCTTGTGCCCGAACTCTATGAATTGCTGATGCGCCGCGCCAATGACCAACGGCGGGCAGCAAATGTCGCGACATTTCCCGCCTGGAAGACGCGGCAGCCGGGAGACGCGCCGGAGCAACCGCTGGACGCGGCGAGCCGCAATGGCGCAAATGTCGTTGCCTTTGCGCCCGACGCGGATAAGACTGTCGTCCGTCGCAAGAAGGTCTGATCGTCGAACGAGGTTGCCATGTATATCGCCATGAACCGCTTCAAGGTCGTCATCGGTTTGGAGGGCGAATTCGAAGAGGTCTGGAGAGGCCGCGATTCCCGGCTATCGGAAGTGCCCGGTTTTCTCGAGTTCCGTCTCCTGCGCGGAAAATCAAGCGTGGAGGAGGGCTATACGCTGTTTTCCTCGCACACGACCTGGCACAGCGAAGATGATTTCATCAATTGGACGAAATCGGAGCATTTTCGCACGGCGCACCGCAATGCCGGCGAGAACAAGCGGCTCTATTGGGGGCCGCCGCAATTCGAGGGCTTCGCTGTCGTTCCGGGGATTTGAAGCAGCGTCCCTTACCTTGGTAAAATAGTTTTCTCTCAGGCCTTGGCCGTACCGGTTCTGAAAAAGGCGCCGAGCGCTATCGCCGCCCAGCCGGCAATCATGCCCGTTCCGCCCGTCGGAGCCGCCATCGGAAAGAGCGAGCCGCCGCCGAAATGCCTGTTGATGAGATCGCCGGTGAAGATCAGCGTTCCCAATCCGAGCAAGATTGCAGCAATAGGCGCTGTGCGGATACGGTCATAGCCGGCATAAAGCGACAGGAGGGCAGGGGCGTGGGCGAGGCTCATAGTGGAGGCTGCGCCGAGGAAATGCGTGTCGCCGCCATGAGTTGCGGCTGCGGCCAGCGCGACACCGCCGCCCCCGAGGATGCCGGCGATAAACAGGGTGGCCGGACGGATTATGGCGCCGATGCTCATGTTTTTCTCATTCCCTGTTCTGCATGTGGAAAGCCAGACGCTCGACCGGCTCCCAGATGACGGCCCGCAGCTTTTCGTTTTCGATGGTCTCGTCCATGGCGCGGCGGAAGCAGAGCAGCCATTCGTCGCGCTCCTTTGGACCAATGGCGGCGACGAAATGCCGGCTGCGCAGGCGCGGGTGGCCGCGCTTTTCGATGTAGAGCTGCGGCCCGCCGAGATAGCCGGTCAGATATTCGTAGAATTTCTCCTGCGAGCCTTCGAGGCTCGGCGGGTGCACGGCGCGGCAATTTGCGGCCTCCGGCAGCGTATCCATCAATTCGTAAAAGCGTGATGTCAGCGCCCGCACCGTTCGGTCGCCGCCGATCGCTTCGTAGAGTGTGATGGTTTCTTCGCTCAAGCCCAGGCCCCTGTTTGCGATGTCCTAGATGGCAACTCAGGAGCGCTGTCGCAACTGTCCAAGCGGCCGGTGCGGCGTTTCGGCGCTACTATTTTTTGACAGTCAGCTGGAAAGCATCGCTTTCGCCAGGGATGAGCTCGAGCGGCCACACCGTTTGGCGTATCTTCCTGGGGTATTCCTGACTATAGGCGGGCATGCTGGAAAGCAGGATTTCCGCCAACTCGACGCCAAGATCGTGCACGGACGTGCGAAAGCAGGTCAGCGCCGGCTGCAGGAATTTGGCGCGCGGCGCCTCGCGGAAGCTGACGACCGCTATATCACGCCCAGGGATGATGCCGGCTTCCATCACGCGCCGATAGAAGCCGATCGCCATCAATTCATAGATCAAGATCACAGCTGTCGGCCCGCTTTCGAGGCTCAGCAACTCGTCGGCAACCTGATAGCCGCCTTGTTCGCTCGATTTGGCACGAATGACGAGCGCAGGATCATAGTCGATGCCATGCCGCTCCAGCGCCCGGCGATAGCCTTCGACAAAGATGAAGCCGAGATTGATGTCGCTTGAGGGTGCGCTGACCGCGATGCGGCGATGTCCATGCGCGACGAGCCGATCTACGGCGGCATTGGCGACGCCGTCAAAATCGAGGTCGGCCCAGGGGTGCTGCGTGCCCGACAGGCTGCGGCCAAGCGCTGCGAAGGGGATTTTCGCCTTGGCAAGCAGGTCGAAGCGCTTGTCAAGGCGCTGCGTCTCCGAGATGATCAGCGCATCCACGATCCGTCTCGCCACCATGCGCTTCAGATATTCATAAGGGTCCTCGTCATGCGGGCAGGGGAGCATGATGAGATCGAGCTTGTGGCGGGAGAATACGCTCTGCAGCCCGCCCGTCACCGTCAGGAAGAAATTGTCGCTGTTTTCAACCGTTTCCCGGCTGGACTGGATCATCAGGCCGATGACATTGGTCGTGCCCTGCCGCAGGCTGCGCCCGGACTGGTTGGCGACATAGCCGAGCTGCTCGGCAGCGGCGAGCACGCGCTTGCGGGTCTCCTCGTTGACATCAGGCTTGCCGTTCAATGCGCGTGATACTGTGCCGATCGAGATATCGAGATGCTCGGCAAGCTGACGAATTCCCTTCATCGGCCGCGGTTTTCCTCCATGCGCCATTTTCCGTAGTCCTCTTCTATTGACACAGGAAAATCTTTTCGCATAGTATCGTAAACGTTTACGGAGCGCGTGTCATGAGGGGTAATGCACGGCCCGCAGGAGGATATCGTGAAATTTAATGCCATTTTGTGCGGGTGCGGAGCTATGTCCAAAGGCTGGCTCAGGGCTATCGCCTCGACGCCGGCGCTTGCCGAATCCATTCAGATTGTCGGCCTGGTCGATCTCAATCGGGCGACCGCCGAAAGCCTTGCGAAAGAATTCTCTCTCGAAGGCGCCGTCATCGGCTCCGATCTCGCCGAGGTCATTGCTGCCACCAAGGCGGATCTGGTCTTCGATATCGTCATTCCGGCTGCACGCTTTGGCGTCGTGTCGACAGCGTTGAAGGCTGGCTGCCATGTGTTGAGCGAAAAGCCGATGGCGACGTCGTTGGCCGAAGGTACCGCTCTGATCAAGCTTGCGGCAGAGACGGGTAAAGTTCATGCCATCATCCAGAATCGCCGCTTCATCTCCGGCATCCGTCGTCTGCGACGTTTCGTCGAGGAGGGGGCGATTGGCGAGCTGACGGGCGTCCATTGTGATTTCTTCCTCGGTCCGCATTTCGGCGGCTTCCGCGAGGAGATGGACAATGTGCTGTTGCTCGACATGGCGATCCACACCTTCGATGCCGCTCGCTTCGTGTCCGGCAAGGTGCCGCTCTCGGTCTATTGCCTTGAAAAGAACCCGGTAGGCTCCTGGTACAAGCATGGCGCATCGGCGCATGCGCTCTTTGACTTTTCCGATGACGTCGTCTTCAGCTATCGCGGTTCCTGGTGCGTCGAGGGTCGGCGCACGAGCTGGGAAAGTGAGTGGCGGCTCACCGGCAGCAAGGGCATGCTGACCTGGGACGGCGAAGAGAATTTCGAAGCGGCCGTTGCTGGTAGCGAGCCGGGCCTGCTGCACGGCTTCACCTCAATCGAGGTCCCCGGGCCGAAACATGACGAGGAGACGCACGGCCACGCCAGCGTCATCGCATCCTTCATCGAAGCGATCAAAACCGGCAAGCCGCCCGAGACAGCGAGCTCTGACAACATTCGCAGCCTTGCCATGGTTCTAGGCGCCATTGAGAGCGCCAAGACCGGCCGGCGTGTCGACATTTCAGCACAAGGACAATGACATCATGACAAATCCGGCAAAGGCCATCCGCATCGGCACGATGATCAGGGCGACGAACGAGGATGCTGCCCAGAACATCGCGAAGATCGCCGATCTTGGCTTTGAGAGCTTCGAGCCCTTCTTCTGGCAGAGCACCAACGGTCAGAACCTTGCGGAACTCGGCAAGCGCTGCCGCGAGGCCATCGGCGACCGCGACATCACAATCTCGACTCTCGGCATGTTCGGCAACCCGCTCGAAGAGCGTGAGATGGACCTGCAGACGCTGCAGGGCTGGAAGGATTGCATCGACAACGCCCATCATTTTGGTGCGACCTGCGTTGCCGGCTTCACCGGCCGTATCCGCAACCAGCCGCTCACAGACAGCCTGCCGCGTTACAAGCAGATCTGGAGCGAGCTTGCCAAGCGTGCGGCCGACAAGGGCATCAAGATCGCCTTCGAAAATTGTGCCATGGACGGCAACTGGGCGACCGGCGATTGGAACATCGCGCATAATCCGGATGCGTGGGAGCTGATGTTCAACGAGACCCCGGATGATAATCTCGGCCTCGAATGGGAACCGTGCCATCAGATGGTCTATCTGATTGAGCCGCTGCCGCAGATCCGCAAATGGGCGAAAAAGATTTTCCACGTCCACGGCAAGGATGCGACGATCCGCTGGGATGTCATCAAGGAGCACGGCATCTTCGGCAAGGAGAAGTTCGTCTTCATGCGCACGCCGGGCTTCGGCGACAGCAACTGGACCGACATCATCTCCGAACTGCGCTTGGCCGGCTGGTCCGGCTCCATCGACATCGAAGGTTGGCATGACCCGGTCTATCGCGATGCACTCGAAATGACTGGCCAGGTGCATGGTCTGAACTATCTCAAGGCAAGCCGGGGCGGGGACTTCGTCGAGTAATGCATGCATTTGCAGAACTGCATCGCTTTAGAAGGCAAGTTGTGCGTTAATGAAATGCCCTGAGTGATCGACGCTTAGGGCATGACGGAAACCCGAACGGAGGAACCCGAGCGTCCGCACCTTGCCCCATGGGACAGGCGGGCGCTTGGCGCAGGTAAGAGGAAAACGCCGATGGCAGCGCGGGCCATGTCATCGGACAGATACCGTCACGGTTCGCATGGTGGAGGAGAATGTATGAATATTTTTTCGAAGCTGGCGATCTCCGCCGGCATGTCGCTTCTGCTTGCCGCCGGTGTGGCGCAAGCGCAGGGCAAGACATTTAACGTCTGGTGGTTCGAACTGCCGGATACTTCGCAGGCCAAGGCATGGGCCAAGGCGCTCGAAGAGCTGAAAGCCAAGCATCCTGACGTTACCATCAATTTCGAGCAGAAGACCTTCGAGCAATTGCAGAAGGCAGGCAGCCTCATCCTCAATTCCGATCAGGCCCCGGATGTTCTGGAGTATAACAAGGGCAATGCCACGGCTGGCCTCGTCGCCTCGCAGGGCCTGTTGACGCCGCTCGACGATCAATTCAAATCGCGCGGATGGGACAAGATCCTCAACGAAACCAATAGCCAACTCAGCAAATACGATGGCAACGGCATCTACGGTTCCGGTCCGATTATCGGCATTCCCGTCTATGGCGAATTCGTTTCGGTTTTCTATAATATCGACATGTTCCAGGCCAATGGCGTGAAAGTGCCGACTACGCTCGACGAATTCGAAGCTGCGCTGGACACTTTCAAGAAGAAGGGCATTACGCCGCTCGCCTATGGTACGGTGGATTCCAACGCACAGCACCTGGTCTATACGCTTGCACTGACGCAGGCTGACGATACCTGGGTCAAGAACTATCAGGGGCTGAAGGCACCGCTTGATACCAAGCCCTTCCTGTTCGCCGCCCAGAAGATCGCCGACTGGGTGAGCAAGGGTTATATTTCGAAGGATTCGACCGGCCTGAAGGGTACCGGCGGCGCCGACAATCTCTTCTCGTCGGGCACAGCTCCGATGTTTGTCAGCGGCACCTGGAACAACGGCAACTTCGCGAGCTCGATCAAGACCTTCAAGTGGAGCCAGTTCATCTTCCCGACCCCGAAATACAGCGTGGGTTCGACCGGCAACCTGTTCATGGTGCCGAAGAGCGCGAAGAACAAGGATCTCTCCTACGAGTTCATCGATCTTGTTCTGAGCAAGGAAAACCAGAACATGCAGGCCAATCTCGGTGGCGTTGCCATTGCCGCCGATCCGGCCTCGGTCACTGACGAAGTCGGCAAGCGCAACGTCGAGCTCTTCAACCAAATCTCCAGCAAGGGCGGCCTCGGCTTCTACCCGGACTGGCCGGTGCCTGGCTACTACGAACTGCTGATCCAGGCGACCACGGGTCTTGTCAACGGTTCGACCACACCTGATCAGTTCGCGGCGCGCCTGAAGAAGGCCTACGACGACGTGCAGGCAGCGCAGTAACACCATCGGCGACAATCACAACGGCAAGACGGCTTTGATGCCGCCTTGCCGTATCGGACTGGAGGATTTCGATGGATAAGTCGAAGAGCGCCGGCAGGGCGGGGTACTATTTCTACATGATCCCCGGCGTGCTCGGGTTTGTTCTCGTCGTGCTCGTTCCGCTGATTGCCAATTTCGTCATCAGCTTCACGACATGGAAGGGCGGCGTTATTCCGCCGCGATATGTTGGCTTTGAGAATTATCAGCGGCTGCTTCACGATGCGGCTTTCTGGGGTTCCATCCAGCACACGCTGCTGTTCATCATCTCGATGACGATCGTGCCCATCATATTGGGGCTGGTGCTGGCGGCGGTGCTATTCGACTATATCAGTGCGCAATTCAGCCAGACGTGGTCGAGCTTTTTTCGCGCAGGCTTCTACCTGCCGCAGATCCTGCCGCTGACAGCCGCCGGCGTGCTGTGGGCCTGGATTCTCAACCCCATCGGCATCATCAATGCAGTGCTGAAGGCGATCGGCCTGGATTTCATGGCGAAGAACTGGCTGGGCGACGCCACCTATGCGCTGTGGGCGGTTTCGGCCGTCATCGTCTGGGTGCAGGTCGGCTATTGTCTGGTCGTGTTCATGTCCGGACTGGCACGAGTCGATCCTTCGCTGTACGAGGCCGCCGAGCTCGACAATGCGAGCTGGTTCGCGCGTTTCCGCGCCATCACCATTCCGATGCTGATGCCTGAAATTTTCGTCGTCGCGCTGACGACGCTGATTGCGGCGCTCAAGGTCTTCGCGCCGATCTATGTTCTGACGTCGGGCGGACCGGACAATGCAACGACGGTCCCATCCTATCTGTCATACTATCATTTCTTCACGACGAACCGCGTCGGATATGCGGCAGCCATCGCGACGCTGCAGACGGTCATGACCATCATACTCGGCATCCTCTTCCTGCGTATGCAGTCGAAGCAGGCCGAAGGAGGGCATTGAGATGGCAACGGCATCCTCGATTTCCACACACGTCGTTTCGACTGAACATCGCGCAAGAAGGGGTTTCGGCCGCTGGGTCGTTCTGGGCATCCTGCTGGTTTTCCTTGCAGGCACGCTCTTTCCGTTCTTTCTCGCGGCAGTCAACGCTATCAAGACGCCCTCCGACTATGCCGCCAATGGTCCGCTTGCTCTTCCGCACAGCTTCGATCTGACGGCTCTTAAGAACTTCTGGGCCACCGTCGATTTCCCCCGCAAGCTTTTCAACAGTATCCTTATCAGCGGATGCACCGCCATTCTGGCCGTCGTTCTCAGCTTGCTGAATGCCTATGCCATCGGCATAGGCCGCGTGCGTGGCGGGCAAGGGCTTCTCGTCCTGCTGTTGATATCCATCATGGCGCCGCAGGAGGCTTTGGTCTATCCGCTTTACTATATGTCGAAGCAGGTCGGACTGTTCGACTCGATGCTCTCGGTTATCCTGATCATCGGCGTGCTGCATACCGCGTTCGGGACCTATCTTCTGTCTTCCGTGCTGGCGACCTTTCCGCGCGAGATCATCGAGGCGGCGCAGATCGACAATGCCAGCCGCTGGCAAATCCTCTGGATGGTGATCGTGCCGGTGCTCAGACCGACGCTCGCAGTGCTTGCGACCTTCTTCTTCATCTGGACCTGGAACGAGTTTCTGATCCCGCTGGTATTTCTCGTTTCCAACAACAATCAGACGGTGTCGGTCGCCATGGGCGTGCTGTCGGGTGCCAATACCCAGGACCCGACGGCAATTGCCGCGGCCTCTCTGCTTGGCATAACGCCGACGATTATCTTCTTCCTTATTTTCCAACGGACCCTGACGCGCGGTGTCGCGGTCGGTGCCGTCAAATAACCAATGCGGAAGCCCCGTTCGGCGAAAGCCGCCGGGCGGGGCGCGACGAATGGCAAGTTCGATAAATTCGATGTTCCGCAGGAGGCGTAAAGTGGCAGGTATCAATATCAAATCCCTCACCAAGCATTTCGGTGCCGTGCAGGTTCTGAACGACATCGATCTGACGATCGAGCGCGGCGAGTTCGTCGTCTTCCTCGGCGGCTCGGGCTGCGGCAAGTCGACCTTGCTGCGCATGATCGCTGGTCTGGAGACGATCACCAGCGGCGAAATCTGGATCGGTGGAAAGCGGGTCGACCAACTGCCGCCCGGCGAGCGCGGCGTGTCGATGGTCTTTCAGTCTTATGCGCTCTATCCGCACATGACGGTTCGCGATAACATGTCCTTCGGCCTGAAAAATATCAAAACGCCCAAGCACGAGATTGCCAGGCGCATCGAAGAAGCCGCGAAGATCCTGGAAATGCCGCATCTCTTGGATCGCAAACCTTCGGCTCTCTCCGGCGGTCAGCGCCAGCGTGTCGCGATCGGCCGCGCCATCGTGCGAGAGCCGGATGTGTTCCTTTTCGACGAGCCGCTTTCCAACCTCGATGCCGGTCTGCGCACACGTACGCGCGTGGAATTGGCGCAGCTGCATGAGCGGCTCGGCGCGACGATGGTGTTCGTGACGCACGACCAGGTGGAGGCGATGACACTCGCCGACCGTATCGTGTTGCTCAACAACAAGAAGATCGAGCAGGTGGCGACCCCCGTCGAGATCTACACGCGCCCGGCGACGCGCTATGTCGCCCAATTCGTCGGCTCACCCGGCATGAACTTTATCAATATAGCCGGCCTGAATGAAGCGGGCGGGCTGGCGACGGCAACGCTGCCGGATGGCTCTGTCATCAAAACGGCGGTTGCGCTCAATGGCCTTGCGAATTCCGGACTGACGCTCGGCATCCGTCCGGAGCATCTGGTCGTTACGGCGGCGGAGAAGGGTGATATCGGTGGTCAGGTCGAGACCATCGAACGCTTGGGCGACCGTTCGCTTGTTCACGTCCGGCTCAAGGATGGCTCGAAGATCATCGGTACGGATCCCGGCATGACGACGATCACGACCGGCTCGCCGATTGCCTTTACCGTTGACGCAGCAAAGGTGAGCATCTTCGATGAGAACGATGCCGCCCATCATTCCGTAAACTAAGGAGGGAGGACACAAGATCAGCCATTTTCGATAAGCTTCAGAGGCGATCAAGTAGGTCGTTGACGAAACCGTCCAACTGGTATGTTATGCCACCATGTCCACTGCGCACCATAGAAAGAAGCAGCCCTTGTTCGTCCGCCAGCAGTTGCTGGAGGTCGCGGCGCGGCTTGCTTCCGAAAAGGGGATGACGGCGGTGACGCTGGATGCCGTTTCCGGCGCCTCCGGTGTCAGCAAGGGTGGATTGCTGCATCACTTCCCCAGCAAGCACATGCTACTGGAAGCGCTGTTCGACAGCCTGCTGGAGCGGCTGGATGCTGCGATCGAGGAAGCGATGCGCGCCGATCCGCTGCCGCATGGCCGCTTTACCCGCGCTTATCTGCATGCCTGTCTGGCGCTGCGGGACCAGCCGCAGGGCGCCAAGGATTGGGCGCAGGTGACGATGGTGCTGCTCACCGAACCGCAGTTGCGGCAGCGGTGGCATGAGTGGGTACGCGAGCGCAGCGAGGAATATGTCGGTACGGACTCCTCGGTGGATGCGGCAATCGTCAGATTGGCGGCCGACGGGATATGGCTCGCCGACCTGCTCGGCAGCCACGAGTTGGACGAGAGCGCCCGCCAAAGGCTGATCGACCGGTTGATCGAGCTGACGCAGCTCTAACCTTATCGGAGACAATGGAATGGCGAACGCATCGGTTTATGCAATGCTGCTGGTCGCGATCGTGCTGGAAGTGATCGGCACGACGGCGTTGCAGATGTCTCAGCAGTTCACCCGCCTCGGCCCGACAGTGGTTTTGGTGATCTGCTATACGGCCGCCTTCTATTGTCTTTCGGTGACGTTGCGGGTCATCCCGGTGGGCATCGCCTATGCTATCTGGAGCGCGCTTGGCATCGTGCTGATTTCGATGGTGGGGGTCGTGCTTTTCCGCCAGAAACTCGACCTCGCTGCCGTCATCGGCCTGGGGCTGATCATTGCCGGCGTGCTCGTCGTCAATCTCTTTTCAAAATCCGTGTCGCACTGAAAACACAGGTGTTGTCTATGGTCGTTTTTGTCTTTGTCAAATTCGCGGGGAGGCTTTATCTCTTGCCCCGAACGGGCTGATGGACGCTTGAAGTACGGCGCTTTCCCAAAGCGCTTTGGATCGCATAACCCATTCAATTTTAATGGTATAAGAGGAGTGCCGTAATGACTATTCGTGCCGTCGTTTGGGGCGAGAACATTCATGAGCAGACAAACAAGGTCGTCGCCGAGATCTATCCGGAGGGCATGCACAACACCATCGCCAAGGCACTCAATGCCGATGCGGGTATCGAGGCGACCACGGCGACGCTACAGGAGCCGGAGCACGGTCTCAGCGAAGCCCGTCTGAAGGATACCGACGTCCTGTTGTGGTGGGGGCACAAGGACCATGGCGCCGTCAAGGACGAAATCGTCGAGCGCGTGGCAAAGCGCGTGTGGGAAGGCATGGGCCTCATCGTCCTGCATTCCGGCCATTTCTCCAAGGTCTTCAAGCGCCTGATGGGCACGCCCTGCGCGCTGAAGTGGCGCGAAGCCGGCGAGCGCGAGCGCCTCTGGGTCATCAATCCCCGCCATCCGATCGCAGCCGGCCTCGGCGAGCATTTCGAGCTTGAGAATGAGGAAATGTACGGTGAGCAGTTCTCCGTTCCGGAGCCGCTGGAAACCGTGTTCATCTCCTGGTTCCAGGGTGGCGAGGTCTTCCGCTCGGGCATGACCTGGCGCCGTGGCGCCGGCAACATCTTCTACTTCCGTCCAGGCCACGAGACCTATCCGACCTATCACAACGGCACCGTTCAGAAGGTTCTGATCAATTCCGTGAAGTGGGCCCATAACCCGCTCGGCACTCAGGTCAGCATCCATGATGCGCCGAATGTGCCGGTCGAAAAGGCACTGGAGCCGATCGTCGAACGTGGTCCGAAACTGCACCAGGCCGGCGAAGCCGGTTATCGCTGAGGTATCAGATGCGTCTCATAGTAGTTGGCACGGGCGGCATGGCGAAGAACCATGTGGAGCATTTCGCCCGCATTCCTGGCGTCGAAATCGTCGGCGCCGTCGATACGGATGCGACGAGGCTCACCGCCTTCTGCGACACGTTCGATATCAAGAAGCGCTTCTCGTCGCTCGACGAGGCGCTCACCTGGGGCGAGTTCGATGCGGCGACGAATGTCACGCCGGATAAGGCGCACCACCCGACGACCCTGCCGCTGCTTGCCGCCGGCAAGCATGTTCTCTGCGAAAAGCCGCTTGCGGAGAATTATGAAAAGGCGCTCGAGATGACGGAAGCTGCCGAAAGGGCGGGGGTCGTCAACATGGTCAACCTGACCTATCGCAATGTCGCGCAGCTGCAGAAGGCGCGCGAGATGGTGATTTCGGGCGAAATCGGTACCGTCAAGCATGTGGAGGCGTCTTACCTGCAGAGTTGGCTCGTCTCCAAGGCCTGGGGCGACTGGCGCAGCGAATCCAAGTGGCTGTGGCGTCTGTCGACCGGTCATGGCTCGAACGGCGTTCTCGGCGATATCGGCATCCATATCCTCGACTTCGCCGCCTATGGCGCCGCGACCGATATCGATCACGTCTTTGCCCGTCTCAAGACCTTCGCCAAGGCGCCGGGCGAGCGCATCGGCGAATATACGCTCGATGCAAATGACAGCTTCTCGATGTCGGTCGATTTCGCCAACGGCGCGCTTGGCGTCGTGCATGCAAGCCGCTGGGCGACGGGACATTTGAACGAGCTGAAGCTTCGCATCTATGGCGAGCGCGGCGGCCTGGAAGTGAACCATAGCCCCAACGGTTCCGAACTGCGGGGTTGCCTGGGCGATGATACGGAAACGGCGACCTGGCGCGTTCTTGAAGTACCTCCGGTGCCGACCAACTACCAGCGCTTCGCCGAGGCTGTGATGACCGGCAGCAGCCAGGACCCGAGCTTCCGTCACGCAGCCAACTTGCAGCGCGTGCTGGATCTTGCCATGGTGACGGAAGTTGAACGGCGCGAACTGAAGGTCTGATATCACAGTCAGCCTTCAGGCAGGGCCTTGGGAGTGCACGTATGTCTACCGAGGAAAAAGTGGCCAGCCACTATACGCACGGATCGCTGGAAGCGGCGATCCTGCAAAGCCTTGCGGCCGACGGCAAGGATGTCGACAATCTTCGCATCCGCGATCTGGCTGATATCGATGAATTCCATCTGGGGCGACATGCGGCGACGGTGGATTTCGCGAGAGATCTGGATCTTTCCGCCGGCCTGCGCCTCGCCGATATCGGCTCCGGGCTCGGCGGGCCTGCCCGCCATTTTGCCGACTCCTACGGATGCATCGTATCAGGCGTCGATCTCACCGAAGAGTTTGTTCAGGTCGCCAATTCGCTGACGGCTCGCTGTGGTCTCGCGGACCAAGTCTCCTTTCAGCAAGGCAGCGCCTTGGCGCTGCCCTTCGAGAGCGACAGTTTCGATCGGGCGACGCTCATTCATGTCGGCATGAATATCGAGGACAAGGCGAGACTGTTCGGGGAGATCAGGCGCATTCTCAAGCCGGGCGGCCGTTTCGGTCTCTATGAAATCATGCAGATGCGTGACGGCACACTCCCCTTTCCCATGCCCTGGGCAATGGAGCAGGAGACGAGCTTCGTCCGTAGCCCCGATGTCTATCGTCATCTGCTCGCCGAAGCCGGCTTCACGGTTGAGCTTGAGCAGGACCGCAGTGCTCTCGTAATCCGGCTGGCGCATGAAGCGCGAGCCAGGGCCGCTGCGGCTGGCGAGGTGCGAGACCAAAGTGTCCGTACGCTGATGGGTCCACGGGCTGGCGAGCGCATGAGCAACGTCAACGTGTCGGTCGAGGGCGGCCTGCTTGCGCCGATCGAGATGATTGCCCGGGCGGTGTGAGGTCTGCCGCACGTTGACAGCGGCGGGCCTGTTTCTGTATGGAAAATATAACGGTAATGGATTTCTGCCGGGCCATGGTGGCCGAACCGCTGCTCTGATTTTTTCAGAGAAGCTGATGACTCCTACTCAACACGCCTGAAAGGCGAAAGAGTAGAGTCATGCCTGTTATCTTACCGTTATCCCACTGTTTCTTGTTCACCGTCCCCGGAAGACCGCATGCTGGCTTCGCGGGAGGGGCAAACTGATGTCCGTATCCGCCTATTTTCATCATCGTTTTCAGCAATTCCGCAGCCTGTACAAATGGATCGTTCTCGTGGTGCCGATGGCTGTGGTCGTCGGCTCGCTCTGCGCGCTGTTCCTCTGGAGCTTGGACAAGGCGACAGCCGCGCGCTTCGATCATCCCTGGCTGATCTTTCTTATGCCGGTTGCCGGTTTCCTGATGGTGCTGGTTTATCAGCGCTTCGGCCGAGGCTCGGAGGGCGGCAACAATCTGATCGTCGACCGGATCCATGAGCCCGGCGGCGGCGTGCCGCTGCGCATGGCGCCCTTTATCCTGGTTTCGACGGTTCTGACGCATCTGGTCGGCGGTTCGGCGGGACGCGAAGGGACGGCGGTGCAGCTTGGCGGCAGCATTGCCAGCGCCTTTGCGAGGGTCTTCCGGCTCAGTCACGCCGAGATCCGCATCCTCCTCATGGCAGGCATTGCCGCCGGCTTCGGTGCGGTCTTCGGCACACCGATCGCCGGCGCCGTCTTCGCTCTCGAAGTCCTGACGATCGGGCGGATGCAATATGAGGCGCTGATCCCGAGCCTCGCTGCGGCAATCGCGGCCGACTGGACCTGCCATGCCTGGGGCATCGAGCATATCCAGTACCACATCAGCTATCTCACCGGCACTCCGGCCAGCACCTTCCACCTTGATGCGCTGCTGCTCGCCAAGGTCGGACTTGCCGGCGTCATCTTCGGCTTGGCCGCACGTTGCTTCAGCGAGCTCTCGCATTCTGCGTCTGCGGCGTTCAAACGGTTCTGCACCTACGCGCCGTTACGGCCCATCATCGCCAGTGCGATCTTGATCGGTCTCGTTTACCTGCTCGGCACGCGGCAATATCTCGGGCTTGGCGTGTGGTCGCCCAATCCAGACGATGCGACGATCCTCGGCTTCTTCGATCCGGCTCGTGTCGATTACTGGAGCTGGTTCTGGAAGGTAGTCTTCACCATCGTAACGCTGAGCGCCGGCTTCAAGGGCGGCGAGGTGACGCCGTTGTTCTTCATCGGTGCCGCGCTCGGCAATGCGCTTGCCGCCATTCTCGGTGCGCCGGCCGATCTTTTTGCCGCGTTGGGCTTTGTCGCCGTTTTCGCTGGCGCGACCAATACGCCGCTTGCCTGCATGATCATGGGCATCGAGCTCTTCGGCGCGACGCACACGGTCTACCTCGCGGTCGCGTGCTTCCTTGCCTATATCTGCAGCGGCCATACCAGCATCTATCTGTCCCAGCGTCTCGGCATCGCCAAAAGTGCTTCCGATAATATCCCAGCCGACATGCCGATTCGCCATATTCGCGAACACGGTGTGAAGACGCGGCGGGGAAATGCCAACAAGACCAAAGAGGTTTGACGCAAGGGCGGTTGGAGGTTGTCGTGCTCTCTGGGAGCGCGGCCGATGGATGCCGGCCATCGCCTATATTGACCATCCGTTTTCCTGTCGATCGAGGCTCTGATGGCGGGACTTGCAATTGTCCGGCTAATAATTCAGGCTCAAACGGCATAGTGATTGGAGATCGGCAGATTTCGCCGCATTTTTGCCGATTCTGAGGTGAATCCCTCTCGAGAATCGCGGAGATTTATTCCACGACAAACCACCGCTCGTTGCGAACGGACTCTCTTGCGAAATTCGACTAATCAACTCATATAATCGCCTGTTAAGATCACAGCATAACACAAGGAGTCGGGCGTCGATCAGGATAAGCACCGGCAAAGCATTCCCAATGACAAGCCTGTTCTCGCTCCGGGATTCGCATGCGGATTCCCCGGGCAACTTCCTCCCGGACCGCACCGCCCCAAAAGACAGACATGACGGAGAGTCCCTTGAGCGCACCTGCTCCCACTTCCAACCAATCTCCTGCTCCGGAACAGACCTTCGGCACCGCCGGCATCGCGCCGATGGACCGCCCGAGCGCCATGACCCGCTTTTTCATGGGCATCGTTGCCTGGGCCGAAAGCCTCAACCTGAAATATGCCAAGCTCGGCAATCCGCCGGTCTATGACACCGCGACTTTCCCCTGGGCGGCCGAGATCGAGAAGGATTATCCGGCCATCCGCGCCGAGCTCGAAAAGGTTCTGCTGCGCCAGAGCGAGCTGCCGACCTTCCAGGACATCTCTACTGACGTGAAGACCATTTCCACCGATACGCGTTGGAAGACGTTCTTCCTTCTCGGTTTCGGCGTGAAATCCGAGCAAAACATCAAGGCGTGCCCGAATACCTGGGCGGCCGTGCAGAAGATTCCGGGGCTGACGACGGCGATGTTCTCGATCTTCGAGCCGGGCAAGCATCTCCCCGCGCATCGCGGCCCCTATAATGGCGTGCTACGCCTGCATCTTGGCCTCATCGTGCCGGAGCCGAATGACAAGCTCGCCATCCGCGTCGACAAGCAGGTTTGCCATTGGCAGGAAGGCAAGGCGCTGATTTTCGACGACGCCTATGAGCACGAAGCCTGGAACCACACCGACAAGACCCGCGTGGTGCTTTTCGTCGATTTCGTCAAGCCGCTGAAATTCCCGGCCCGTTTCGTCAACTGGGCCCTGATGAACCTGGCGATCTTCACGCCCTTCATCAAGGAAGGTCTTGATAATCACAAGGAATGGGAAAAGAAGTTCTACGCCGAAGCCGAGGCGTTCAGAAACCGTCCGAAGCCCTGATCGCGTCGGCCGTTTAGCTTCATAAACCCCGGTCTCTCTGAGGGAGGCCGGGGTTTTGTTTTATTCAGTCACGCGCAGCCGCAGGGAGGCGTCCAGAGAGTGGAACCCTGCCTATTTCGCCGTTCGCACGATTGCAGCGCCTGCCGTCATGCCGCCACCGAAGGCCACGAGCCCAAGGTTCAATGGCTCGGAGCGCTCATTGGCGACATGCAGCATGGCAAGCGGAATGCTTGACGAGCTGGTGTTGCCATAGGTTTCAATGACGCTGAGGGCCGGGCGGCCGCTGCGCTTGGCGATCGTATCGATGATGCGCTGGTTGGCCTGGTGCGGCACCAGAAGATCGAGGTTGGCAAGCTCGATGCCCGCATCGACGCAGGCGTTTTCGATCGAGCGGGTCATCGAATGTACGGCTTCGGTGAAGACCGAGCGGCCGTTCATGGCAATGACGCCATCGTCCGGCAGCGGAACATAGAGCAGGTCCCCCGGTTCCGGCCGGCCGCTGACGATCGGGCGGCTTGCGGTGAAGAGCGGGTTGCGTGCCATGTCGCGGCTGGTCACGAGGCTGGCGGTCGCGGCGTCGCCGAAGAGGATCGCGGTGGAGAAATCATTCATGTCGAGCAGCGGCGACAGGACTTCCGAGGTGATGATGAGCACCTTGGCGTCGTTCTGCTGGGCAATGAAATCATAGGCTTGCTGCAGGGCGTAGAGATAGCCGGAGCAGGCCGCACCCATGTCATAGGCCGCAAGCGAAGGCCGCACGCCGTCTTCGGCGACGGCAACCGCGACGCGGCTTGCGAGCGACGGCGTGGCGATGTCAGGCGTGCCGGTGGCGGCGATCACCAGATCGACATCGTGAATCGACATCTGGTTCTGCCTGAGGAGATCGCGCGCCGCCTTGGTGGCAAGGCTCAACGTGCCTTCGTCGGGTCCGATCCAGAATCGGCTCTTGATGCCCGTCAGCGCCAGGATTTCGTCGGCCCGGCGGTTCGGCCAATTGTGGATGATTTCTTCGTTGGTGACGCGGCGGGCACCGGTCGCGATGCCAATGCCGTTGATGACGACTTCCGAGAAGCTGCCGGTATGGCGGCGCAGCGCCGGGATGACATGCGATTTCAGCCGCCGCAGCACGAATTTGTTTTGGATTTCAGAGGCGAGCGCGAAATTCTGCTCGCTCAGATCGCGATTGGCATCGACGGTCAGAAGCGGGCTGTCCGTGGCGATCTGGTCGCCGACCTTGGCGAAGACTTCCTGCACGACGCCGCCGATATTAGCGCAGATCTCGACCGAGGCCTTCGTCGCCTCGACGACGGCCACCAGCTGGCCGACTTCGATCTTGTCGCCGGGCTTGACGAGCATATCGGTCACCAGGACGTTTTCGTCGGCGGGGCCGGAGCCGATTGCCTTGATCGCTGCCGTCGGGCCGCTGTCGTCCTCTTCGTGCCAGGTGACCTCGCATTCGAGAACCTCTGCCATCAGGTCCACCAGCTTGCGATAGGAGGGCAGGGTCTCGAGCTGATTGCGGAAATTGAAGGGAATGTGAGCGTCCGAGCGGGCAAGCCGGCGCACGACAACCGGGACATCGGTCTTTTCGGTGACGGTCGCGATGATTTCCGCACCCATGCCGACAGTGCGGTTGTCTTCATGCACGACGATCAGGCGGCGGGTGCGCCGTGCACTCGCCAGCACTTCCTTCTCGTCCCAGGGCGAGATCGAGCGCAGATCGATCACCTCGACGGAGAAGCCCTGAGCCTCGAAAGCGCTTGCGGCATTGGCGCAGAGCGAAACGGTGTTGCCGTAGCTGACGAGGGTAATGTCGCGACCGCGGGTAACATGGCGCGACAGGCCGGGATGGACGAAATGCTTGTGCAGATCCTCGGAGGTGCGGCCGTCGGAATTGTTGAGTACGGCCTTCGGATAGAGGAAGACCGTCGGACGTCGCGACTCGAAGGCGGCATTCAGCAGACCGGCAGCATCGCCAGCGCTGGAGGGCATGACGACATCAATGCCGGGCGTATGCGCCAGCATTCCCTCGAAGCTCTGGGCATGGAAGGGGCCGAGACCGGGCTTGTAGCCGCCGCAGCTCACCATCAGGATGACGGGTGCTTCCCAGGCGCCATTGCTGCGCCAGAACATGCTGCCCATTTCCGAGACGATCTGGTTATAGGCAAGCGGCAGGAAATCTGCGAACTGCAGGAAGGCGACAGGGCGCTGGCCGGCCAATGCGCGGCCGACGGCGGTGCCGACGATTGTCGATTCGGTGAGGGCGGCGTTGTGCACGCGGTCGGGATATTTCGTGCTGAGGCCGCGTGTCACACCGAAAACGTCGCCCTTCGGATCCTCGATATCCTGGCCGAACAGGACGACGTCGGGATTTGCGGCCAGCTGCTTGTCTAGAACGACATTCAGCGCCTCGCGCATCGTCAGTGTCGATGCGGTCTCGTTGCCGCGATATTCCGCCTTGCCATTGAACGATGCGGGGTAGGGAGCCTTAGCTTCCGGCTCCACCTTCGGAGCGTCTTCTTTGCGGGCAAGGGCGGCTTCAGCGTGCACTTCCGCAATCAGTTCCTGTTCGATCTTCTGTAGCGCATCGGCGTCGACACCGGCTTTGTGCAGCATTGCCCGCAGGTTCGGCAGCGGATCGCGCGAAGAGCCTGCCTCGATTTCGAGCAGGGTGCGATAGGTCTTCTGATCGTCGGCGTTGGTATGATCGGAAAGGCGCTCGACGTTCAAAAGCACGATGCTGGGCGTGCGGTTGTTGCGGCTATGGCGTACGGCCTTGTGGAAGGCGTCGCGCGATGCGGTGAGATCGTCGCCATCCGTGCGGATGATATCGATGCCGTAGAAAGAGGAGGCGGGGCCGGCGGGCAAATCGAAGAAGGTCTGCTTGCCGGTGCGTGTCGAGATGGAGAAGCTGTTGTCCTCGATGATGAAGACGACAGGATATTGGCTGCGCACGGCTTCGGCGATGGCTTCGAGGAATTCGCCCTGCTGCGTGGTGCCGTCGCCAACGCAACAGATGGCGATCGGCATTCCCGGCTTGTGCTTCAGGGATGCTGCGACGCCAACGGCATGCAGAGCATTGTTGCCGACCGGTCCGACGATCGATGTGATATTGAGGGCGCGGGATGAAAGATGCGCGCTCATCTGCCGGCCGGCGGAATGGGAATTGGCTGTCGCAAGCAGGCTGGAGAAGAACTCACGAATGGGCATGCCGCGTGCCAGCATGAGGGCTTTGTCGCGATAATGCAGATGCAGCCAATCGTCGTCCTGAAGGAATTCGTTGAGAAGCGCCGTGGACTCGTGTCCGGCGCCGGAAACATGGAAATGTGCTATGCCCTGCTTGATGAATTCTCGCTCAAGACGGTCTATTTCTCTGGAAACGAAAAATATTCTGTGAAGTTGCTTGAGGTATTCTGTTGTAAACCTCCCTTCCATCTCAATGATTTTCCTAATCTTTCGTCTAAAACCGCTGGAGGGACCTAGGTAGACCCCTAGGCTGCCTTTTTCAATACACGTTAAATGACAATATTTTCTCGGTTTGAAACGGAAATAAGTGAATTGCCAGGCTGCAAATTTTCGCGATGTTTCTATCCATGGCCACGCGTCCGTAAATGCACCCGTCCGCGCGCGGCGCGATTGCCGCGTTTATCGAAAGCGATCCTAGCCTGATTTGCGGATTTTAGCGTTGGCGTTCCGCCTTGCCGCAGCGGCCTTTGCGGCCTGTTCTTCCTGAAGGATCAGTTCCTTCGGCTTCTTGCCGATGATCTCCTTGCGGCCTTTCCGGGAGAAGGGCTGCGCGAGTTGAGCGAGGAAACCCTTGGCGACCTTGCCGGTGATGCCGATATCCGTGGAGGAGGGGCGCGGCGGGTTATGGAAGGTGCCGAGAAGCTGATCCCAGATCACGAGGTTTTCCCCATAATTCGTATTGCCTTCAGCAAGCACCTTGGAATGATGCCAGCGATGCAGGCGGGGAGTCGAGAATATGAGATCGAGCGGGCCGGTGTGCATATCGACATTGCAATGCGTCAAGAGGCCGATGAAGGCCGTGACCGCGCCGATCCAGAGGAAGACCGGTAACGGCGCACCGAGCAAATAAAGTGGGATCTGGCCGAGCGCGATCTTGAAGAGTGTATCGATGAAGTGGAAACGGCCGGTGTTGATGACCCAAAGACGCTCGACGCTGTGATGAAGGGCATGGAAGCGCCACAGCGACAGATGCTCATGCGCTAGGCGATGCGCCATGTAGAGGCCGAACTCGGCGATAACGAGGCCGAGCACCACCTGGAAGGCCATAGGCCATTGATCCGGCCAGAAATGCGAATGGTAGCTGAGCGCCGGCTGCGCGACCGTCGCGACGGCCATCGGGAAGGAGGTCCCGATCGCAGCGGCGATCTGCACGCCGCCCTTGCTTAGCAGCGTATGGGCGATATCGTTGAAGGTCTCGCCATCGCGCTTCTGCCAAGTCTTCTCGTAAGGCATCAACCGCTCGAAGAGGGCGATGATGGCTACCGTCGAAAGATAGACGACATTGAACCAGAGAAGATGCATATCCGACCGGAAGGCGAAATAGGCTCCCGTTAGTCCACCGCATAGGATGGCTGGCCACAACAGGGAGGAAACAGCAGCGTAAAGACGCGAACTGCTTTGAAATGTCATTCCATCATCCTCAGATTCTGATCGGCGAAATAGCGCGTGAATATGCGCGATATGTAGCGCGATGATTGTGGAGTCGAAAGCGAAATTTTTCCTGTGGTCGGCAACAGGCAGTTGGGTAGGAGATCGAGACATGCGCATAGAGCAGGCGGCAGGCGAACATCTGGAGGCGTGGGCTCGGTTGCGCTTCGAACTTTGGCCCCATAGTTCGCTCGAACATCATCGGGCGGAACTGGCGCAATTTCGCGCTCATGAAAATGCTTCTGCGTTTGTCGCGATCGATTCTGCCGGTCATGTCGTCGGTTTTGCCGAAGCGACATTGCGGCATGATTACGTCAATGGCTGCGAGACTTCGCCGGTCCTGTTTCTGGAGGGCATCTATGTGCGTCCCGAAGATCGGCGCGGAGGGGCGGCGCGGGCGCTTTGCCAGGCTGTCGCCGCATGGGGGCGGGAGGCTGGCTGCACTGAGTTTGCCTCGGATGCACTGATCGACAATCTTGCGAGCCACGCCTTTCATGGCGCGCTCGGTTTCGTCGAAACCAGGCGCGTGGTCTACTTCCGAAAGCTGCTTTAGGCCGAAGCCACAGGACTGTGCCTAGCCGAATGTCAATTTCGTCTTCTGCTGGCCAGCCTCGTCGAAATTCTCCGGGCTCAGCCAGCGCTCGTAGCCGGCCTTAAGGCGCGGCCAGTCGGCGTCGATCATGGCGAACCAGGCGGTGTCACGGTTCTGGCCCTTGGCGACCATGTGCTGTCGGAAAATGCCTTCGTAAACGAAGCCGAAACGCTCGGCTGCCCGCTTCGAAGGTTCATTGAGATTGTTGCATTTCCATTCAAAGCGGCGATAGCCGAGCGTGTCGAAGACGTAGGATGCGAACAGATAGAGCGTTTCGGTCGTCACGCGGCTGCGGGCAATGGCAGGTCCCCACAGGATGCTGCCGATTTCGATGACGCCATGCGCGTTGTCGATGCGCATCAATGCCTGTCGGCCCTCGGCGCGTCCGGTCCGCTTGTCGATTGTCGCGAAGAAGAGCGGATCGGCGCTGGATGCGGCTTTCTCGAGCCAGGGCGAAAAGGCGGCGCGATCGGCCGGGGCATCCTCGAAAAGATAGCGAAAGCGATCTTCCGCGCCGGGTGCGCGGGCCGAGGCAAGGAGATCGTCGCCATGACGGGCCGTGTCGAGCGGCTCGATCCGGGTGTAGTGGCCTTCAAGGGCGATGCGCTCGGGGCGGGCGACGCCCTTCCAGTTCGTCAGATCCATATCAAAGTCCTTTGGTCATTAAATGTAGTTCAGCGAAGCCGGCCGGATTGTATCAGGTCTGCTAGGGATTGTGGCAGTTCCATTCCGTCGGGCATGCCCGGTGCCGGTTGCGGTGGCACAAGTTGGCTTTCGATGGGCAGGATGCCGGCCCAGACGGGATGATCCGCTTCGTCCATATCGCCCGGCGGCCCATTGCGGATCTTGGCGGAGGCCTCGTCGATTTTCATCCGCATGACCGAAGTCGCCTTGACCTCCTGCTTGGTCATCGGTCTCAGGCTATCCCAGCGGCCGGGAAACAGGTCTTCGATCAGGCGGCGCAGTGCATCGGTCTTTTCCTCGATGTCATCGACGAGACGGGCCGTGCCGAAAACCATGGCCGAGCGATAGTTGACCGAATGGTTGAAGGCCGAGCGGGCCAGCACATAGCCGTCGATGATGCTGCAGGTCAGACAGACCGGCGTGTCTTCGGCGGCGCGCAGGAAGCGGCTGGCAGACGAGCCGTGCCAATAGACGTAATCGCCTTCGCGCCAGTGCAGGGTCGGCGTCACATAGGGCGCACCGTCGATGACATAGCCGACGTGACAGAGCGGGGAGGCATCCAGAATGGCGTGGACATCGGCATGGGCGTGGCTGCCGCGCTTCGGGCTGCGCCGCACGCGGGTGCGCTCGGTGGTCGGGTAGGTCTTGGCGTCGGGCGGATAGTGATCGGCCATGTCTTCCTCACAGATCGGACGTTGATCTCTGCCAGAAAAGAGGTAGGCTATAAGCGGCCAGTTTTTTGATTTTTAGCAGACCAGTTGAGGTTTCATGACATCGGTGGCGCAGTGGCCGGCACTGGACCGGTCTTCGGGCGACCTAGAGGGGCAAGTCTACCGCTTGATGCGCGATCGTATCCTGCGCGGGCAGATGCCGGCAGGGCAACGGGTGCCGTCGACGCGGACGATGGCCCTCTCGTTCGGCGTTGCGCGCTCGACCGTGGTCAACGCCTATGATCGGCTCAAGGCGGAAGGCTATCTTCACGCGACATCTGGCGCGGCGACACGCGTCGCTGCGTTCCCGACGACGCCGTTGTCGGGTCAGGCTGCACCACCGCCCCCAAATTTGCCGCGTGTTACGGAATTCAAGACCGGGGGATTGTGTGAACCCGGCGTGCCCGATGTCTCCACCTTTCCCCATGCCGCCTGGGCGCGCTGTCTCGGTGCTCGGGGTCGATCGTTGCGGGTGCATGATCTCGGCTACAGCGATCATGGCGGCATTCGCGAGTTGCGCGAGGCGATCCTCGAACACATCTCGGCGACGCGTGGCGTGGTCGCCCGGCCCGAGCAGATCGTGATCGTGCCGTCGACGGGTGCTGCAATCGGGCTGCTAGCGAGCGTGTTGCTTCAGCCCGATCATCGAGGCGACATCGTTTGGATGGAGGACCCGGGCTATGCCAGCGCGCAGGCGATCCTGCGGATGGCTGGGGCCAGCCTCGTGCCGGTGCCTTGCAATGCCGAGGGCATCGATATCGCGCAAGGGGCCGGGCCACCGCCACGCCTGATCTATGTCACACCTTCGCATCAATATCCGACCGGAGTCACCATGAGCCTGCCGCGTCGTCTCGCCTTGCTGGAGTTTGCCCGCGCCAATGGCGCGATCGTGCTGGAAGACGACTATGACAGCGAGTTCCAATATGCGTCGCGCCCGATCGCCGCCCTGCAGGGCATCGATCACGGCGAAGTGGTCGCCTATATCGGCACCTTTTCGAAGACTCTCGCGCCCGGTCTGCGCGTCGCTTACGCCGTCATTCCCTCGCGGCTTCTGGCGGCGACGGAAGCGGCCCAGCGGCTTAGAGGCGCCGTCGTGCCCGTTCATATGCAGGCGGCCTTGGCCGATTTCATGCGTGAGGGGCGGTTTCGTGCTCATCTGAGGCAGATGAACGCCATTTATGCGGAGCGCATGGCAGCAACCGTTGAGGCGCTTCGTCGCCATTGCGGCGATTGGCTGGAGGTTGGAGTGGGTGGCGGCGGGTTGCAGCTGGTCAGCTGGTTCCACGACGGAAAGACCGATGATGTCGCCGTCGCGCGCGCGATTAACTCCAACGGTTTCGCCGTGCGGCCGATATCGGCGCTGTATCTGGGACCTGCTCGACCCGGGCTGCTGCTTGGTATCGCGCGCATGGAGGCTCAGGCCGCGGATGCTGCAGCGGCAAGTATTGCCCGGCTGCTTGCGACGATGCCCGTCAACGCCTGAGAAACATCGCCCGGTATTCCCGTGGCGTCATGCCTTTCAGCGCCCTGAACTGCCTGTTGAAATTGGCAAGCGAGAGATAGCCGACGGCATCGCTGATATGGTGGATCGCCTGGTCGGTAGAGGAGAGGCGAGCGCAGGCGTCGCCGATACGCATGCGCATGAGATAGTCCGATATCGTTCCGCCGGTATGGCGGCGAAACATGCGGTGCAGACCGGAGACGCTGAGTGCCGCGATATCGGCCAGCTCATCGAGGCTGATCGCGCGGGCATAGTGAAGATGCATATGCGTCAGCACGCGGTCGATGCGCTCGCGGCTTTCCTTGAGATCCGGTGCTTGCGCCGGCGCGCTTGCGAGCGGCGTCGCCTGACGATCCTCCGCAACCCTTACCAGAATGCCGAGCAAAGCCAGAAGGCGCTCGACGGGTGGCTTTTCGAAAATGGTTTCGAACGAGGAGCGGACGACGGCCGAGGTCGTCTGCGAAAAGCGAAGGCCGTTGTCTCCACGCTGCAGCATCGCTTCGATGGATCGGAATTCGACGGCGCCGCCTGTTATCTGCAACAGCCAGTCGCGATTGAACCAGAGAACCAAAGCAATATGCGGCTTTTCTTCTTCGATCTTGGCGCGCGAAACCCAGCTATGCGGCAGATTGGGGCCGACGAGAACGAGATCGCCGTCACCGTAGTCGCCACTGTGATCGCCGATGAAGCGCTGGCCGATGGAATTCAGCGTCAGCGTCAGCTCGAATTCCGGATGGTGGTGCCACTGGAACGGAATGCAGTCGTCAAGCCTGCGGTTCAGCATGCTCCAGGAGGCTTCCGGCGAACGGGGCAGAACTTCGAGATAGGGCCTCATGGGGCGTCCGCAGTGTCATTGGAGCCAGAATAGTATCAGAATTGGCCAAAGCTAGGCAACATGGAAACTCTGGTTAGAGCTACAACTTCCCCCGTCACCCGAAACCAAAGGGGCCAGCGAGATGGAGGAAACTTATGCAGCCTGCCTTGAAACGAGACGCGCACCCGACCGCGTCAGCAGTCACAACGCAATTGAAGGATATCCAGAAGACATTGCCGCTCAGGGTGCTGTCGAAGGAAGATTGGCAGCATTGGATCACGAAAGGCTATGTGATCGTGCGGCAGGCTGTGCCGGCAGCGAATATCGAGCGGCTTGTCGACCTTTTGTGGCGTTTTGACGAGAAGGACCCGAACGATCCCTCCACCTGGTATGCGCCGCAGCGGCGCGAGCACAAGATGAAGGAGCTCAACAATACCGGCATGCTGGAGATCTACAATCACCAATACCTCTGGGACAACCGGATGGAAAAGCGGATCTATGATGTCTTCGTCGACATCTGGGATCGGGAGGATCTCTGGGTCACGATCGATCGCGCCAATCTCAATCCGCCGAAGAAGGTGAGGGGCAATCCGAACGGCTTTATCCACTGGGATGTCGACACCTCGATCCGTCCGCTGCCGATCGGCGTCCAGGGTGTTTTGAGCCTGAAGAAGCAGGACGGCGACGTCGGCGGATTCCAGTGCGTGCCGGAGCTCTTCGAGCATTTCGAGGAATGGGAAAAGACGCAGCCGGCCGATCGCGATCCCATGCATCCCGACATGACCGGCCTGTCGGTCGTCAACATCGACATGGAACCCGGTGATCTGATGATCTTCAATTCGCTGCTGGCGCACGGCGTCCGCCCCAACCATTCGGACAACCGCGTTCGCATGGCGCAATATATCTCCATGCATCCCGCCGAATACGACAATGTCGGCGAGCGCGAGGAACGTATCCGCCTATGGCGGGAGCTAGACTCTCCGAAGCGCGACGCCTTTCCCGGCGATCCCCGTGAATGGGAAAAGCACAACGCCACGACGGCCAAACTCACGCCGCTCGGTGAAAAGCTGCTGGGTCTCAAGCGCTGGTGAGCGACCGCGACTAACCTCTCAAAAAATATCGAGCGGCTTGTGGCCGCTCGATTCAGTTATGCCGATGCGGGGATCAGCGCGTGGCCGTCAGATGTCGTTCCAGCTGCGGATGACCGGCTCGGTCAGGTCGTGCTCATAACCAAGCACGCTGATGCTCGTGGTATCGAGAACCAGATGCGCGCCACCTTCCGGCGGCAGGCCGACCCAGCGGGCGGCGAAGACGCGCAGGAAATGGGCGCTGGAGAAGATCAGGACGGAGCCATCGATGCCGCGAAGTTCGCCGATGATCCGGTCGGCACGCGCGCCGACATCGGCGGCATATTCGCCGTTCGGGCAGCCGTCGCGAAAGACCTGCCAGCCGGGGCGTTCGGCAAGGATCGCCTTCGTGGTGATGCCCTCATAGGCGCCATAATCCCACTCCGCCAAATCGTCCTTGACGACGCGGCGGTCGCCGAAGCCAGCCAGCGCGCAGGTGTTTTGCGCGCGCTGCGAGGGGCTTGACCAGACGGCGGCGAAATCGATGAGGGGTAGGCGGCCCGCGAGTTTGCGGGCGGCTTCCTCGCCTGCAGCGGTCAGGGGAATATCGGTCCGGCCGGTATGCCTGCCGGAGAGGCTCCACTCCGTCTGTCCGTGGCGTACCAGATAGACTTCGGGATAGGCGCTGCTCATGCCGTTTCTCCTTTTCGCTACAGCATCGGCCTGAAAATCGGGATCGCTTTTCGGAAAGCCTGATGCGTAGATTCAAACATTGAGAGCGTCCATTGTGCGTCCGTACGGACGCACGGCGTTCTCGCGTGCGAAATTCTTCGCATCTGCGAAGGGTTCTGTCGAGAGTTAAGGCTGTTCGGTAAGTGTCGCGACAACCCTCAGCAAATCCAGGCTCTTGCGGAGGGTTGTGAATCTTATCGTTTCACGGCGCGGCGGACGCTGTGGAGCAGAATGGCGAGGCAGCCTATCAGCAGGAGAAGGCCACCTGCGAGCGGTGGCAAGGCGAGAAACTCCACCGCTCCGGCAATGACGAGAATGAGGATGAGGCAGAGCGTGGCGAGACTGCCATCATCGATGAACATGCCGACGAGTTCGGAGAGGGCGATGCGCAGGATGGTCATTGGGCTGCCTTTGCTGTTGGGTTGCCGCGCATGGCGCGGATGATGGCGTAGGAGGCGAGCGAGACGATCGCGAAGATGGCGATCAGTGCGAGGTCCTCGCCCGGCCAGTGCGCGCCGATGCCTTCACCGGTCCAGAAGATGCCGAAGCTTGTCAGCATGAGGCCGACGACGAATTTGAGCGTGTTTTCCGGCACGGTGGCGAGCGGACGATGGACCAGCAGCCCGATCAGCATCACAAGCACGAAGGCGGCAAGGGCGCCGAGGCCGGCATAGAGCGTCAGGCCATGGGCACCGCCGACGGCAATCACGATGAAGACCACTTCGACACCTTCGAGCAGCACCGCCTTGAAGGCGGCAAGGCCGGCGAGATAATCGGCCCGGCGGTCCGTGGACTGCGCCTGCAAGGCGGCCGTCTCCTTCGAGAAGGCCGCTTCCTCGTCGTGCAGGGCGATGACGCCGAGCGACCGGAGGATGGCTTTGCGCAGCCAGCGCATGCCGAACAGGATGAGGAGAACGCCGACGACGAACTGCAGGATTTCGATCGGTATCAGCGCCAGCAGCGGTCCGAAGATGAGAACGAGGGCCGCCAGCACGGCAAGCGCAAGCGCGGCGCCGGTCAGTGCCGGGCGCCAGCTTCGCGTGACGCCGACGGCAAGGACGATGGTGAAGGCTTCCACGACCTCGACAAACGAGCCGAGGAAAGATGCCGTCACGGTGGAGAGAATGGGCGTGAGGCTGTTCATGAATTGATTCCCGAATGACCGTTATGGCGTTGAATGCGAATGGTATTTTCCGGACGATTGTTCTTCATGTCTTGGATGAGCCGAGGCTTGGCCATATGCCGATATTGCGTGCGCGCTGCACTTCGGCGTCGTCACTTGCGTTTCCTCGTGCCGCGCTTGCTCCATGTCTTGTCGATGGTGCCGCGCAACTGGCTGAGCCGGTCAAGGCTGTCGATGGCGATATCCTTGCCCTTGGCGGCCAATGCGACGATCAGGGATTCAATCAGCACCATCGTGCCAGCATGCATGGCGAGGTGGCCGGCATTGCCGCGCGGAACGGGCAGGATTTCAGCCACCCTGTCGGTAACAAGCAGGCCGAGATCGTCGCTGATCAGAATGACCGGTACATCGAGCTTGCCGGCCTGGTCGAGCAGCACTTCGACCTCCCGGTAGAGCGGCGCATAAGCGATCATCAGCACCGCGTCGCCCTCGCCGATCCAGAGCAGGCGATCGGCGAGCGCGATGCCGGAGGCCGAGAGCGCGCTAGTCGGCAGGCCGATGCGGTTGAACTGCAGGCTGGCATAGTCCGCAATGGCGCCCGAGGGGCCGATGCCGAAGACATGACGTCGCGCTGCCTTGGCAAGAATATCGATACAGCGTTCGAAGCTTACGGCAAATTCCTTGCGTCGCAGAACCTCCAAAGCCTGCTCGTGCATGCCGATGACATGGTGAAGCGCATCGCTAGACTGGCTGCCGGTTTCAGCCAACGTGCGTTGCAGCCGCGTTCCGGGTGACGGCGTTCCGGTCAGCTCCTCAAGCAGGGCGGCCCGCAGCGTCGACAGGCTTTCGAAGCCGAGGTTGCGCGCCGTGCGGACGACCGTCGCGTCGCTGGTGCCGGCGAGCTGCGCGATCTGAGCGGCCGAATTCAACAGTGCGGCCTGCTTCTGATCGACGAAGAAACGCGCGATGCGTTGCTCGGCCGGTGCCAGCGTTTCGATTACATCGAGAACGCGATCTTCGAAAGCGCGAGGTTTCTGCGTCGTTTCTGCCATCGGGGACGTTTCTCGTAGTGAATACTACCAATTATATTATCTGTAGCATTTGCTGCAAGAGGATGACAGCGCAAAACAAAGGGCACTTCGCTGTATTGCGAAGCGCCCTTTTTGATCGCGTTGAAAGCCAAGCGCGCAGAGCTTGCTGTGACTATGCCGCCAACGCCGCGCGCACCGCCGGGATCACCTTCTGGCCGTAGAGTTCGATACAACGCAGCATCTTCTCGTGGCCGAGCGCGCCGGCGCTGTATTTCAGCTGGAAGCGGCTGATGCCGAGTGTCTTGACGACGGGGGCGAGCTTGGCGGCGACCGTTTCCGGTGAGCCGACATAGAGCGAGCCCTTTTCGATCTCATTGTCGAACTCAGCGCGCGTCATGGGCGGCCAGCCGCGCTCGCGGCCGATGCGGTCGCGCATCGCCTTGAAGCAGGGCCACAGCTCCTCGCGGGCCTGTTCGTCTGTTTCGGCGATATAGCCCGGAGAGTGGATGCCGATGGGCCGCACGGGCTTGCCGAGCTGTTCGAAGGCGCGGTGGTAGAGGTCGACATAGGGCTGGAAGCGATAGGGGCTTCCGCCGATGATCGCCAGCATCAGCGGCAGATCATAGTGAGCGGCACGCACCACCGATTCCGGGCTGCCGCCGACGCCGATCCAGGTCTTCAGCTGGCCGCTTTCGATGGTCGGGAAGACCTTCTGGTTGCGCAGCGGCGGGCGGATGCTGCCCTCCCAGTTCACAGGCTCGTTTTTAAGGAGAGCCGCGAACAGATCGAGCTTTTCCTCGAAGAGCTGCTCGTATTGCGACAGCTCGAACCCGAACAGTGGAAAGGACTCCGTAAACGAGCCACGGCCGAGAATGACCTCGGCGCGGCCGTTCGAAACCGCGTTCAGGCTGGAGAAGCGCTGAAACACACGGATCGGATCGTCCGAGCTCAGCACGGTAACGGCGGATCCCAGATGGATTTTTGATGTGCGGCTGGCGATGGCGGCCAGGATCGTCTCGGGCGAGGAGACGGCGAAATCCTCGCGGTGATGCTCGCCTATGCCGAAGAAGTCGATGCCGAGCTGATCGGCAAGGACGCCTTCCTCGACGACATTGCGCAGCACCTGCGCATGCGGCAGCGGCGTGCCCTTGTCGTCAAAGGTCACGTCGCCGAAAGTATCCAGGCCGAATTCGACATTGTTTGTCGTCATGATTTTTCCTGTCATGTGTCGAAATGATAATGTTGAGACAGCATGTAGTGCCGCTCCCGACCATCCACTACCCGGAAAGTTTCGGCTGAAATCTTCGAAGAATTCGATATGCCGATGGCAACCGACGATATTCGGCAACGCCGCCGTTGCGATCAGTGGCACTCAATCCGATATTACTTCGACGTCAGCACAGTCGGATCAGGAGAGGAAACACATGGTCGCACTGAAAAAGGTCAATCTTACCAAAGCTTTTGCCGCCTTCGATGAGACATGGAGTCCGCGCGTCGGCGGCGATATCAACGATTTCCAGGTGAAGCTCACGAAGCTGGAGGGTGCCTTCCATTGGCACCATCATGAAGAGGAGGACGAGCTCTTCCTGGTCGTCAAAGGCACGCTGCGCATGAAGCTGCGCGAGGAAAACGGCGGTGACGTCGTGCTCGGGCCGGGCGAATACATCATCGTTCCGCATGGGGTAGAACATTGTCCGGTCGCCGAGCCGACCTGCGAAGTCGTGTTGTTCGAGCGCAATACGACGCTCAATACCGGCAATGTCGAAAACGAGCGGACGATCCGCGAGCCCAAGCGTCTTTGAGCGATCCCGATGCTCCGGCGACCCTTAAAAAAGGCCGCCGGACATCATCTAGCCCATCATTTCAGCGCCAGCTTATTCGACGGCGTGCGGCAGGTGGCGAAAACATCCAGCTTCGGATCATAGACCTTCGTCGAGACGTCCATCATGCCGAGAATGCTGTGAAAGATGTTGTCGTGAGAGTAGGTACCCTCGGCGGCCTGCTTGGCGAGGCAGGCCATATCGAAGCCGGCGACCTTGGCGAGATCGTCAGCCATCCATACCAGCATCGGCACACGCGTCTGCTGTGAAGGGGCGATGATATAGGGCGTGCCGTGTAGATAGATGCCGTTTTCGCCGAGCGACTCGCCGTGATCGGAGAAATAGAGCACGGAGCCGGATATCGAGTTCGAGCGCTGCTTCAGCTTGTCGATAACCATGGCGACGATGTGATCCGTATAGAGGATCGTATTGTCATAGGCGTTGGCGATTTCCTCCTGCGAACAGGAGCTGAAGTCGTTGGAGCGGCAATCCGGCTGGAACCGGCGGAATTCTTCCGGGTAGCGCTGATAGTAGGCCGGGCCATGGCTGCCGAGCTGGTGCAGCACCAGCACGCTGTCGCCCTTCACCTTGTCCAACCAGCCGTCAACCTTATCGACGAGGATCTCGTCCTTGCATTCGCCGTCCTGGCAGAAGCGCGGATCGGCAGAGTGTGGCAGGAAGGTGTATGAAACGCGATTGGTGACGTCGTAGCTGCCTGTGTCGTTGTCGAGCCAGGTCACATCGACCTTGGCGTGGGTCAGCACATCGAGCAGGTTTTCCGTCTCCAGCCCCTTGCGATGGCTATATTGTTGGCGCGTGTAGACCGAGAACAGGCAAGGTATCGAGGTGGCCGTCGCGGTACCGCAGCTGCTCGTATTCGGGAAATAGACGACGTTGCGCTTTGCCAGCTCCGGATTGGTCATCTTGGCATAGCCGCCAAGCGAGAAGTTCTGCGCGCGGGCCGTCTCTCCGGCAACGATGATCGTCACACGCGGCTTGCCGTTGTTGACGGCGCCGACCCTGCGGGCATCCGTGCCCAGTGGCTCAGCCACGACATTTGCATTCCTTTGCGCATCGATGACGTATCGCACCGCGCTTGTGATCGGCATCACAGGATTGAGCGTATCCATCATGTCTCGGTGAGCGCGGCCGATGCCGGCATAGGTCTTGTAGAACGTCGTTCCGGCGGCGATGAAGATCGCCGAACAGGCAAGGATGACGGTGGTATTGTAGGCGAGCTTCTTGAGGATCGGGCGATGGACGATCCGAATCCACACGATGACCAGAGATGGCAAGACACCCGTCAGCAAAACATAGGTGATGAAGCGCGTCGTGATCAGATGGCTGCTTTCCGCGCCCGTCGAAACAGCCGCGTTGCGGATCATCTCCTTGTCGATAATGACGCCGAACTGGTCGTTGAACCAGGAAGATACCGAAGCCACCAGCACGAAGAAGATAAGAACCGGCTTCGTGACGTATTTGGCGGAGAAGAACGTGAAGAGCGCCATGATCGCCGCGGAGATACCAATGACGAAAGCGGCAAAGGCGGCCGGCTCGGCGATGAAATAGCCGTAAGCCTTGGTCCAGAACATCCGGTTTGTCACAAGAAGTACATAAAGCGTCGCTACAAGGCATAGCGTAATGCTGCCGATTGCTGGCGCGAACTTTTGTCGGCCAGGTGCTATTTTTTCGTTGGTCAATGATTGTCTCCGAGGCATGGGCTGGCGGCTGACGCAGAAAAGCCCATCACTACAGGTGTGCTTTGGCGGTCAAAGCACGCCACCATGGTGATCAATCCTGACATTTACCTGAACGGCGATTTGCCGCGCGGAGCCGGTTTGGCTCGAATTCAAGCTGTCTTTCCTTTTTGTCGATGTTGTGTCGAAAGTTCAGGTTGTCGTCAGAAATACGTCCCATAGGTTCCCGATTGCAATTGGGGATGCAATCGTGCGGCTTCTATTGGTCGAAGACAACACACTGATAGGCAATGCCGTGCAGGATCATCTGAATGCGGACGGCTGGTCGGTGGACTGGTCCGTGGATCTGGAATCCGCCAAGCTTGCCGCTGCAGCCGAAGCCCACGACGTCATGCTTCTCGATCTTCGATTGCCCGATGGCAGCGGCCTCGATCTGCTCAAGCTCATGGAAGCGCGCGGGGATAGAACCCCCATCATTGTCATGTCGGCCTATGATCAGCTGTCGGATCAGATGACGGCCATGAATATCGGTGCCGTCGATTATCTGGTGAAGCCTTTTGCACTGAGCGAAATGGCGGTTCGTGTTCGCAAGGCGGCAAGGCGCGGCCGCTTGATGCGGATGCGCACTGCCAGCTGAACCGACCCGGCTTCAGGATTTAGCCTGCGTTCCCGACCGCAGGAAATCGATGCTAGCCATCGCCGCGGCAAAGACCACCAGAGACAAGAGCCAGCCGAGCACCGCGTCGGACAGATAATGGGCTCCTGTCATTACGCGCATGACCGGCATCATGATCGAGATGATGGCGAGCGGGATACCCACGGAGAAGCGCAGCCGCGGCGGCAGAAGCAGCACAAGGCAAAGCAGCCAGCCGCCAGACGACGCTTCGCCCGAGACGAAGGAACAGTTTGCAAGACATCGACCGGCGAACGAACCTGCCTGAACGAAATCCAGCGAACCGCCGAAGAGATCCGTGGTGCGCGGTCTTGGCCTGCCGCCATAGGTTTTGAGCAGCGCGTTCACAATGAGGCCGCAGCCGACGCCGAGCGATATCAGTGCGGCGATATACCGATCCGCTTTCAATGTCCGCCAGCCTGCGCCGTCTTTATACCGAGATGAAATCAGGGCGGCGAACAGGACAAGAATGGCGATGTATGGCAGGGCGAGCGTCACGTTTCGCACCATGCGAAGGAGAGGATTTTTGGCGAGGGCAAAGGTACCGCAGACGTTGCCGACGGGGGAGGTCGATGCACAAGGCTCCGCCGTGAAGACGCTTTTTGCAACGGCGAGATCGATGCTTGGAAATCGATAGAAGACAAACAGCAGTGTCCACCAAAGCACGAACAGCGCGACAAACACAAAAAAGTATCTGCTTACCGGAGCGTTCCGTTTTGTGCAGGCAATGGAGTTGTCGTACATCTAAAAGTCGGCCGCTGTCTGAACACGTTCAAAGTGGATGCCCGCCCGCGTTGTGAAGGCGTCAGGAAACCACAATCGAGCGACTATTATGACAGAAGCCTTAAGCCAGGCTGAAAGGCAATGATCGGGAAGGCCTATCAAGGCCGCACAACCGCGCCGGATGCATGCGGCAAAGTGTTTGCGTTCTCTTTTGTCCCGGGCGGCGATCTATTCGCCGGTCTTGAAATAGGCTTCCAGCCGATAGCCGTCGGGATCGATGACGAAGGCGGCATAGTAGAATTGGCTATAGTCCGGCCTGATGCCCGGCTTGCCGTTGTCTTCGCCGCCATTGGCGATGCCTGCGGCATAGAAGGCGTCGACGGCTGCCTGGCTCGGGGCTACGAAACAGAAATGCAGCCCGGAGCCGCGATCGGCCGGCACGGGATGTTCCACCTCGCTCACCCAGAATTGCGCGCGTTCCGCGCCATATCCGACCGTACCGTCGAAGTTGGTGACGCGCTCATAGCCGAGAGGAGAAAGGGCCGCGTCATAAAATTTCTGCGCCCGCGCCAGATCTTTGACGCCGATCGAAATATGGTCGAACATGAAACAAGCTCCTGCCGTATTGTCTGCGAAGCTTTACGGAAGGCCCGCTCCTGGGGAAGCGTCGGCTTTCGAAACTCCGCGGATCGATTTCGTCTCACCATCTTGCAACGATCATGGGAAGTCAACAAAACGAAGGGAGGGTTTGTCTGGTCGCTTGATCCGGCTGCTTCTTCTATAAAGCGGTCCGGTGCCGCCGCGCCGCCGAGATAAACGGATGGGTGTCGAATTTACAGCTGTGCGGCTGCGATCTGATTTTTTGCAACGACTGTCGATTTCCAGAGCGCTGCTTCGTCGTCAATATGAGCGGGTTTGTTGAGCGGCAATGGTGCCGGCACCTCGCTTCCGGAGGACACTTTCGATGCGTTTCATGTCTATCGTCACTGCTAAGGATTTCATGCATCCGACGCCGGAGCTTGCCGAGGCCATTCACAAGATCGCCGATCGGGAAATCAAGGCCGGCCGTATGATCGATACGGCGGGGCTGATGCCGCTTGCGACGGGCGCCCGCGTCACGATCAAGGATGGCAAGTTGAACGTGGTCGACGGCCCCTTCGTCGAGGCCAAGGAGGTTGTCGGCGGCTATGCCATCTTCGAGCTGCAAAGCAAGGAAGAGGCCGTAGCGCTCGCGGTCGAGTTCATGCAATTGCACAAGGATTTCATGCCAGGCTGGGAAGGCACATGTGAAGTACGTGCCTACTTCGAGCCAAATGCCGAGGGTGTATGCGACCCGCTCGCCGAAGCAAGGGCATAATGCTTTCAATCTGTCATCGGGGCGGGCGGCCTTGAAAGCCGCCGGCGCCCATCAGGCGATCCTGGCCGTCTGGCGGATCGAACAGCCGCGGCTGATCACCAGTCTCGCACGGTTGCTGCGCGACGTGCCGCTGGCTGAAGATCTGACGCAGGAAGCGTTGATTGTCGCCTTGGAACGATGGCCGAAGACGGGCATCCCCGAGCGACCTGGCGCGTGGCTTATGACCACAGCTAAGCGCCGGGCGCTCGACCATTTGCGGCGGCGTCGGATGCTGGACCAGAAACACGAAATGATCGTTCGGGAGATGGAGGAGGACGAGCAGATCATGCCCGATCTAGATACTCCTCTCGACGACGATATCGGCGATGAAATGCTGCGCTTGATCTTCACGGCATGCCATCCGCTGATCTCGCGCGAGGCACGGGTGGCGCTTGCCCTGCGAATGATCTGCGGCTTGACGACCGAGGAAATCGCCCGGGCGTTTCTGGTGTCTGAGGCAACGATCGCCCAGCGCATTGTCCGCGCCAAGAAGACCTTGTCGGAATCCGGGCTTTCCTACGAGACTCCGCACGGAGAGGAGCTGTCGCGGCGCCTCGCCTCGGTGTTGGAGGTCGTCTATCTGATCTTCAACGAGGGATATACGGCTGCGCGCGGCGAGAATTGGATGCGGCTGCAATTGTGCGGCGAGGCGTTGCGGCTCGGGCGAATATTGACGTCTGTGGCACCGCAGGAGCCGGAGGCACATGCTTTGCTGGCGCTGATGGAGATGAATGCGTCCCGAGCGGCGGCTAGGACGGACGCCGACGGTAATCCGATTTTGCTGCTCGATCAAAATCGTGACCGCTGGGATCGGCTGCAGATCCAGCGCGGCCTGAAAGCGCTGATGCGGGTGCATGAACTCGGCGGTGCCGGTGGAGTTTACGCGTTGCAAGCCGCGATCATCGCATGTCACGCAAAAGCGGGAACGGCCGATGAAACCGACTGGAGGCGGATTGCCGATCTCTATGCGAAGCTTGCCTTGCTTGTTCCTTCCCCAATCGTCGAACTCAACCGCGCTGTCGCGGTCGGCATGGCCGTAGGTCCCGAGATGGCATTGGAGATCATCGATGGTCTCCGCGATGAGCCTGCATTGAAGGATTATCATCTTCTGCCGAGCGTTCACGGCGATCTTCTTTACAAGCTCGGCCGATATGATGAAGCGCGGCAAGCATTCGAGACGGCAGCCGCGCTTGCTGAAAATCAGAGGGAGCGTGATCTCCTCCTGCGCCGCGTCGCCGAAGCCGCTGGCGCCGAGAAGAATTGACCCGCCGGCGAGGCGGGTCATCTTGGTTCGAGCTATTCCGCAGCCTGATAATTTGCGGCCTTGGCGGCGGACGAACGCGGGCCGACTGCTGCGAGCAGCGTGATGGCGGCAGCAAGGATCGTCACGAAACCGATGCCAGCGACATAGGGATTCCAACCGAAGTTCGGAGCTGCACTGAAGACGGCTGAGGCCGCCGCCAGGATGATGCCGCCGCCGATCTGGAAGGAGGCAAACAGCATGCCCGAAGCCAGGCCGGATTCGTCGTCGCCGACGTCAGAAAGGGCCGCGACCTGGATCGACGGATAGGTCATGGCATAACCGACGCCGAGCAGGAGCTGCGAGATGGCGACGAGCACTATCGTATCAATATGCCCGGCCGAAAGCACCCAGAAGAGATAGCTGATGGCCTGCAGTCCAACGCCGAAGGTCATGAGAAGTGTCGTGCCGCGGTTCTGGCCTATCGTCGCAAAGCGTGGTGCCAGGAACATGACGCAGGTGCCGCCGATGGCGAAGGCAAAGCCCGTAGCGAAAGCCGACCAGCCGACGACGGTCTGATAATAGAGTGTCGCGATGAACTGGAAGCCGACATAGGCTCCCTGATACAGCGCAGCGATGGCATTAGCATGGCTGAGCTTGGTGCGGCGGAACATGGCAAGCGGCACCATCGGATCATGATGGCGCGATTCCACGATCAGGAACAGCACGATCAGGATCAACGCGGCGAGGAGCGAACCCCAGGTCGCGAAGGCCTGCCAGCCATCGGCGGCGGCATTGGTGACGCCGAAGACGAAGAGCAGCAGGCCGGGCGTGATCGTCAGGGCGCCAGCCCAATCGAAGCGGGCGCGTGGGCCGTTTCGCTTATGATCGGCAGGCAGGACAAGCGGGGCGATGATAAGCGCCAGGATGGCGACGGGAGCCCCCATGACGAGCGTCGCGCGCCAGCTGATGAGCGTTGCCGCTCCGCCCAGCACCATGCCGAGCACGAAGCCGGCAGCACCGGTGGAGGAGAAGACGCCTAGGGCCTTCGCGCGAGCATTTCCTTCTCCAAAGACGGAGAGAAGGAGGGCCAGCGCCGCCGGCGCGGTGAAGGCCGCGGCAATGCCCTTGATCAGTCGAGCGGCGATCAGGGTCGGGGCGCTATCGACGAAACCGCCAGCAATACTGGCGGCGGCGAAGACGCCGAGCGACCAGAGGAAGACGCGGCGGTGGCCGAAGAGATCGGCAACACGGCCGCCGAGCAGCAGGAAGCCGCCATAGCCGAGCACATAGGCGCTGACGGCCCATTGCAGCGAGGTCGCCTGCATGCCTAGCTCTTTCTGGATTGCGGGTAGGGCCACGCCAATGGTGGAGACGTCCATGGCGTCGAGGAAATTGGCGGCGCATAGCAGCACCAACGCCAATCCCGCCCCGCTTCGGGTTTGGGAAGAATTCATCGGGATCGTTCCTTTCTAGGCTGCCACCTCTTGGGAGGATGAAAGCGGCAGGGAACGAGAAAATGTACATCTTCCAACCCTATTGCAAATTGATAGTAACCATGTCAGGTATTACTCATAATGATGAATGATGCCACGCTTCGAAAAATCGATCTCAATCTGCTGCTCGCCTTCTCCGTGCTGATGCAGGAGCGGAATGTGAGCCGTGCGGCCGAGCGGCTGCTGCTCGGTCAGCCTGGTCTTTCCGCCGCACTTAAGCGCCTGCGCGAGACACTGGATGATGAATTGTTCGTGCGCGTCGGACGCGGCTTGCAGCCTACGCCGCGGGCGCTATCCATCGCGCCGGCGATCGAGGATGCGCTCTCCGGCATCGAGCGCGCCATTCGCCCGCCGGCAGCCTTCGAGCCTGAAAACTGGCACGGCGAGTTCCGCATCGGGCTCTGCGACAATCTCGAATCCTCCTTCTTCGGGCCGCTGGTGGCGCGGTTGCGTCAGCTTGCGCCGAATGCGCGGCTGACCAGCGTGGCGTTCGACCGGCGCGACGCCGTGCGTCTGTTGGACGAGGGCGTCTTCGACTTCAGCATCTCGGTGCATGACGAACCGGCCTCCTGGCATGTTCGCGCGCCGCTGTTCCAACAGGCGTCGCTCTGCATCTACGACGGCCGGCATCTGAAATGCGCTGCGCCGCTGAGCCTGAAGCATTTCGCCAACGCGCCGCATGTCACCGTTTCGCTTGAGGGTGCCATATCCACCGGCGTCGATGTCGCTCTCGCGCGCCTCGGCCATCGCCGGCAAGTCGTGGCGACTGTTCCTCGTTTTTCCGCACTGCCGCCGACGTTGCGAGCGATTCCGGCCATTGCGACGGTTCCGGAGGCCATCGCCCGCTGCATGGCGCAACTGCACGACTTGACGATTTCGGAGCCGCCGTTCGAACTGCCGGCCGACCCTGTGACGATGCTCTACCGCCGCGTCGATCAGGCCGACAGCCGCTCGGTATGGTTCCGCCGCCTTTTCGTTGAGGTTGTCAAGGAAGCGCTCGAGGCCAGCGGATGCCGCATGGGCGTTTCCACGGATGCCTGCTGCTACGATCCGCCTGAACTCGCAGAAGCTGTGTGACCCTTCGAGCGGAGGCGCCATGATCCGCCGTACCTCACGCCTTTCCCTGCGGATGCCGGAAGAGGGGGACATCGGCTTCCTCACAGCCTTGTTCTTACGGCCGGAACTGGTCGCCCATAGGCCTGATCCCAGACCGGATTCTCCCGAAGAGAGCGCTCGGCGTCTGGCTCGTGACCGGACGCATTGGCGCCTGCATGGATTCGGGCGCTGGGCGATCGAAGCGGAGGGGCAGCTGATCGGTTTCGGAGGCGTTACCGTTTCAACGGAATTTGAGGGGCTCAATCTCTCCTATCATTTGCATCCTGATAATTGGGGAAAGGGCTATGCGACAGAACTGGTGACCGAGGCGCTGGCTTTCGCCCGCGGCGATCTGCGGGCAAAGCGCGTCATCGGACTTGTCCGGCCCGTAAATATCGCCTCCCGGCATGTGCTGGAAAAGTGCGGTTTCGGTTTCGAGCGGGAAGTCATGCTCCATGGAGCGCCGACTCATCTGCTTTCCTATCGGATGGCAGCGGCTGACATCGACCGACCGGCTTAGCCGTCCGGATAGGGCATGCCATCCTTGTGCACGAAGCGGCCATCGGTGCTCGAGCTCATCATATCGACATCGGAACAGGTGATGAGGTCGGTCGGAGAGCGCGTTCCGACCTCGAGATAGACAGCCGTGGTGCTCGACTTGTTGATCATGTGATGACCATTGCCCGAGCCTTTCGGGAAGGCGGCACAATCGCCAGCGCGCAGCACTGTCTCCCCGCCATCCTCGACCAGCGTCAGTTCGCCCTCCAGCACATAGACGAACTCATCCTCCTCCGAATGCCAGTGCCGCTGGCTCGACCAATTGCCCGGCGGCAGCCGCATGAGATTGACCCCGAAATCCGTGAGGCCGCCGGCATCACCCAGCCGCTGGCGTATGCGCTCAGCGCAGGGTTCATTGAAGGGGGCGGGGTAACGCGTGCCCTTGATCTTCGATACGGCTGTAATGTCGATCTTTGGCATGATGGGGCGCCTGTGATTTGTTGTGGGGATGGCGCCGAGGAGTCTAGCAGGGGTTGCTGCACATGGTCCTGCAATGCGCCACGGACACCTTGATGCCCTTATCTTGTCAAATAACAAAGTTCTCGCGCTCCTGCCCGATAGAATAGCCTCAGCTAAATTCTGATCAATCGGGGAGGCGATTGCTCATAAGCCGAGCTAACGCAACGTGCCTGCTTTGCAATTTGGCTGACATACCAAGTCGTCAATTTTTGATGATCTGTCGGAGATCCTCAAGCCAGATAGGATAATAGTGGCGAAACTGCGCAAACGGATTACTTAGAAAAGATCCGTTTTCGAGCCAAAAGTGGCAATCCCAACTACCGCGAAGCAAGTCTCCAATCACAAAGCAAAACTCCAAGGAACGAACAAAAAATGCGCGCATAGTGACATTGTTTTCGTAGTCGAACTTGGGGGTGCCGCCATGCACATAGAAATTTCTGCATTCGACGGCTTGGTCGGTCACAAGGTCAATCTCACTGAATTGGTCACCGAAAGCGATTTTTATCGGTTGAGACCAGTACCGAATTTTCTGCTTTAGGTTCGGTTTCTGCACCCTTCCAAGCGCTCCCAAGACGCTGTCTCGTTCCGGTGAAACGGGAAATGCCTTGAACTGAGCTTTGGCAGTTTCCAAGGCTTCGGCAAAATCATTCTCTAAGTCGATGCGCTTAGGGAAAACATCACTTGGAAGAACGTCGAAAGTATTCGCCGCTACTATAAGCCGGTCGATCTCAAAAAGATTCTCTTTCTCGAACGAACTGAAAAAACGTCCGCGCGCAAATTTCATCTGATCATCACTTGCAATCCAGTATTTGGTGATCTTCTCCATTTCCGACGGGTGTCTTATCGCATCGATCAGGGCGTCCCGCGCGGCCGGCCCCGATTTTTGCTGCATATCAGCGTGCGTGCTGATTACCTCCATGGGCAGGCTTAATTCGGAAAGTGGGGCAGTTTGCACAGTGACACCGAATTGTGCCTGACTTCGGCCCGCTAGCACCGAGATAAGCCTATTTACTCGATACATCCGGCCCCATGCTTCGTCGAAGGTGATCGGCGCCGGAAACTTAATGTTGAAACGTAGAGCGCTGTCGATGTGAACCCCGGTCGATTTGCTCGATCTACGGCGAATGTGATGGCCCACCATTATTGTGCCGATTGCAGTTTCACATTCAAAGATGCGGGCACGGCCTGTAAAATATTGTACGATTGGGAACCCGCCAACTTCTATCGGGCGTTTCACTCGGCTAGCAGTATCTCCGACCAGATCGGCGATGTAACGGTTTGGTTCAAAAGAAGTGCCAAATGCGTCAAGGTCATCGAATACAACGGCACCATCAGGCAATTCGAAGCCGATCTCGATAACTGTTGGTTCGCGGGCACTCAGTTCTGCGTCACCGAATGCTATGTAGTGAGGAAATAGAACCGCGTTATGGATCGTTCCGGCAGAAGTGGTGGTTTGGCCGTTTGAAATTTGAATACAGCGAAGCAATGTGACCTGACGGAGGTCAGTGAGCCTTCCAACTATATCGCATGGGGTCTCGACGTGGATGGCGTCGTCGTGATGCAACCTCAATTCTGTGTTGCGCCCATTGATGACTAATTGACCATCAACCTCTGAATCCTCAACGCGAAACTTGCCATATACATGCAAGGCCTCAGTGTTCTGATATTCAGCGGGCATTTTTGGACTCCAGGCGCTGTGTATACATTGAATCGACACGATAATTCTGGGCAGTTTCACGCGATAGTTATGCGGGTGCCCCTTGCAAAGGCTCTCGTCGTTCACATGCTATGCTGGCCCACAGGCCAGGCGGTTTACATAGTGGTAAGCTGAGAACGATATTCACGCCGTCTTCAGGAGCAAATGTCGTCTACTCATCGCGTCCGAGATTGCTCTTTCGGGAAGCCTGCCAGCCAGTTCTCGTAATCTTTGTCTGGTGGTAAAAGTCCGGCTTTCAACATTGGCGATAAATCCATTTCGCTCAGCTTCGGAAGGGAATCTCTAAACCAACTAGAGTGCTTTTTTCGGACTGCCGCACCATGTCGTGAGAGATCTTCAGCAAGGGTCTTGGCAAAGAAGATACAATCGCTCGCGTATAAATTGATGGCTTTAACACTGTCTGGATATCGCGTGTCTGAGTGGCCCACAGAATTTCGGTCGCCCAAATAGAAGGGTATCGACTGATCTGAAGGCAAGTTTTGCCGCTTAAAGTCGATCAGTAACGCCTCCCGAAAATCTATCGCAGCATTCAGATTGTGAACAGCGCCCACCAGTGCATTGAAGGCGGCCAGTCCACGACCCTGCATCGCGATCTTCTCGAACACCAGTCGTTCTAAAAGTTCGATCGGCGTTTTGACAGGTGAGATCGTTCGAAGATCCAACGGAGACTGCAGCACCAAGCTCAATGGCGCGCTTAGAACCTTGTTTTTCTCCGCAATTGCATCGCGTTCGGCCCGAATCTTTTCGATCGACTCTAGCATTGGCAGAGCGTGCTGCTTTTTCTGACTTCCGTAGACGTTACAAATCGAAAAGCAAAGGTTCAAAGCAGCGTTTATGCTGTTAAGTTCTGCCACCACTAGCTGCCTTCGCTGTCCACTACTGATAACGGCTTGCGCGCCCCATGCTCCGAAAAAGGCACCGAATGCACCAAGAGCAAGATTGTTGAACGCGGTAGACTGTAGAGCACCGGATAGGAGATCTGTGAGTTGTGGAAGGTCCATGCGCCGCCTCTTGGGTATCACGACTTGAAGCCCGACTCGACCGGAAGCTCCCTAATGCGCATTGTCACACCCCTACACCCTGAAGTCACCTCTCGACTGTTAACGGTTCACTTTTGCCGCGCAAAAGCTAAGGCCGAGCTGCGCCAAGGGCCACGGCATGTCACTGCAGTGTTTCCTACGCGGTAAGAGCTTTTAGTTTCTAAAGGGGGTAAATAATTGAAAATAGTGGCGCACCCGACAGGATTCGAACCTGTGACCTTTGGAATCGGAATCCAACACTCTATCCAGCTGAGCTACGGGTGCATGCCGTGGCGGTTTGAATCGCCTGTCCGATGGCTGGTTCTTAGCCTAGGAAAGGCTTGGCTTCAATCGAGAAAATTCAGGAAAGCGTGAGATCGGACGTTTTGTTGGGATAAGGCCGCGGGCTTTGAGCGCGCGGCCTTGGTGTCATCGGCCGTTCCGGCTCATTCCTTCATCGCGCCGGGGCCGGGGATGGCTTTGGGCGGCACCTTGCCGAGGATGATCATGCCCAGCACCTCGTCCTTGGTGACGTCTTCGGTGCGGGCGTGGCCGACAACCTGGCCGTTCTTCATGACCGAGACGCGGTCGGCAAGGTCGAAGACGTCGTGGATGTCGTGGCTGATGAGGAAGATGCCGATGCCTTCCTTCTTCAGCTGCTTGATCAGTTCGCCGACCTGCGCCGTCTCCTGGGGGCCGAGTGCTGCGGTCGGCTCGTCCATGATCAGGATGCGGGCGTCGAAGAGAATGGCGCGGGCGATCGCCACCGACTGGCGCTGGCCGCCGGAAAGCGCCTTCACCGGCTCCTTGAAGCGCTTGAAGTTGGGGTTGAGGCGTCCCATCACTTCGCGTGCCTTGGCTTCCATCGCGACGTCGTCGAGCGTACCCCAACGGGTCTGCAGCTCGCGGCCAAGATAGAGGTTGGCGGCGGCGTCGACATTGTCGGCGACGGCGAGCGTCTGGTAGATCGTTTCGATGCCGTATTTCTTGGCGTCGCGCGGGGTGCGGATATCGGCGGGCTCGCCGTTGATCAGGATATCGCCGCTGTCGCGCTTGTAGGCGCCGGAGAGAATCTTGATCAGCGTCGATTTGCCGGCGCCGTTATGGCCGAGAAGGGCGACAACTTCGCCGGGGTAGAGGTCCACCGAGGCGTTGTCGACCGCGTGGATGCCGCCGAAGGAGATGGAAATGTTCTTCATTTCCACAAGCGGAGTGGTTTGATCCGTCATGGTTCAGAATTCCTTTTACTTGGCGCGCGAGCGGTAGACGATGTCGAGCCAGACGGCGACCACCAAGACCACCCCGACGACGACGTTTTGAATCGGTGTGTCGACATTGGCGAGCCCCATGCCCGATTGCAGCGACTGCATGACCAGCGCGCCAAGCATGGCGCCGGCGACCGTGCCGCTGCCGCCGGCGAGCGACGTGCCGCCGATGACTGCAGCAGCGATGGTGAAGAGTTCGTAGGTGGTTCCCTGTGAGTTCACCGCCGAATTGAGGCGAGCGGTCGAAATCGCGGCTGCGACGGCGGCGAGCAGGCCCATCAGCGCGAAGATCTTCACGATGACCCAGCGGGTCTTGATGCCGGCAAGCTCTGCCGCTTCCGGGTTGCCGCCGATCGCGAAGACATAACGGCCGAAGCGCAGGCGGGTCGCGATGAAAGTCATCACGATGCCGATGAGAACGGCGATGAGGACCGGCACCGCGATGCCATAGGGGATATCGAGGCCGTTCTCGGGCCACGTGATATTGTGCTCGCTGGCGTAGCGCTTGGCGATGCCGACCGGCCAGTCATAACTGTTGAAGAGATAGACGGTACCGAGGACGAGCAGGGAGCCGAGGCCGGCAAGGAAGTATTCCGCCCAGAGGGGGCGGCGCGGAAAGTGGAAGCGCTTTCTTTGCTGGCGTGAGCCGACGATGCCGACAATGATCAGCAGGCAGGAAATCACGCCGACCACCCAGCTCCAGGTGGCGCCGATCGAGCCGGTGGCGCCGCTACCGCCCATGATGACGAAGGTGGAATCCATCGGCGCCACGGTCTGACCGCTGGTGACGTACCACGCAAGGCCGCGCCAGACGAGAAGGCCGCCAAGCGTCACGATGAAGGAGGGAACGTTCATGAAGGCGATGATCGCGCCCTGGAAGGTGCCGATGGCCGTGCCAATCGCCAGGCCGCAGAGGAGGGTGATGATCCACGTCCAGGAGCTGTCGAAGCCGAGATATTGCGGCAGCCATTTTGCCTGCATGACGCCCATGATCATGGCGACGAAACCGAGCACGGAGCCTACCGACAGGTCGATGTTGCGCGTGACGATGACCAGTACCATGCCCGTGGCGAGAACCGCGATTTCGCAGGTCTGCACCGAAAGGTTCCAAAGGTTTCTCGCCGTCAGAAATTCCCGGCCGTCGAAGACCCTGAGATAGAGATCGAAGCCGATCCAGATGATCAGTAGCGCTCCTATCATGCCGAGCAGGCGGGTATCGATTTCCGTGGCGCGCAGAAACCGGGTGATCGCGCCGGCATCCGCGTTCCTAGGCCCGCTCGATGTGGTGGACTGTGTCATGTCGGCCATCGCTTTGCCGTTCTCCCTCTGTCGGGCGCGGCCGGCGACGCGTTCTGGCAATCGCTGGCAATCGCGCCAATCTCAAAAATGTCTGCCATCGCCTGCAACCCGGCCTTTATCCGGTCCCGATGACCGCCGTCCGACGGACCATGGGATGCGGCGGCATACCACACTGCGGGGAAGCTCCGTCTCCAGCTGCAAGGGAGGGTTGTCTGCTTCCAATCCGCATTCGACGCCGCAACGGTGTGCCGCTGCGGCGTCGCTCTTTCGATGAGTAAGCTCGTTCTAAAGTCGGTTTATTTGCAGGCCGCGACAGCGCCTGCCTTGACACCCTGGCAGGCTTCAGCCTTGGAAATCCAGCCGGCGTCGATGACGACGTTCAGATTGTCCTTGGTGATAGCAACCGGGGTCAGGAAGACCGACTTCATGGCGACGTGCTTCGGGCCGCCGTTGAAGGTCTGAACGCCGGAGATCTCGTCGAGCTTCTTGCCCTTGGCGAGGTCGATGGCGATTTCAGCGGCGCGCTTGCCGAGTTCACGCGAGTCCTTCCAGATGGAAACGGTCTGCGTGCCAAGCGCGATGCGATTCAAGGCTGCCTTGTCGGCATCCTGGCCGGAAACCGGAACGGAACCGGCAAGGCCCTGGGCGTCGAGAGCGGCAACAGCGCCGCCGGCGGTGCCGTCGTTGGAGGCGACGACCGCGTCAACCTTGTTGTTGTTGGCGGTCAGGAACTGCTCCATGTTGCGCTGCGCATTCTGCGGCAGCCAGCCGTCCGTATAGGCTTCGCCGACGTTCTTGATCTTGCCGGCGTCGATGGAAGGCTTCAGCACTTCCATCTGGCCGGAGAAGAGAAAGTCGGCGTTCGGATCGGACGACGAGCCCTTGATGAAGACGTAGTTGCCAGCCGGCTTTGCCTTCAGGACTTCGCGAGCCTGCATACGGCCCACTTCCTTGTTGTCGAAGGTGATGTAGAAGGCTGCCGGATTTTCGATCAGGCGGTCATAGCCGACAACCGGAATGCCTTCGTCGGCAGCCTTTTCAACGGCCGGGCCGATGGCATCGGAATCCTGGGCGAGAATGATGAGGGCGTTGGCACCCTGCGAAATCAGCGACTCGACGTCGGTCAGCTGCTTGGAAGCGGACGACTGGGCGTCGGCGGAAATGTATTTGGCCCCGACGGCTGCCAGAGCCTTCTTGATGGCTGCCTCATCGGTCTTCCAACGTTCTTCCTGGAAATTCGACCAGGAAACGCCGACGACGAGATCCTTGGCGAAGGCGGTCGTCTGCATGGTCAAAACGATGGCCGCGCCCGCAGCCAGCTTGATGAAAGCTTTCATGTGATCCTCCCGAGTGAATGCGACCGCACGTATCCTTAACTCCCGTCGGCCGCGGCGAAAATGCTGACAAGAAAAGTCTTGGACTTTTTTCTCGACAGTCGAGAAATTTAGTGTCAGAGATTTTTTCAGCTGTCAACACCCGCGCCGCTAGGTTTAATAGGTCGTCCGAAAAAGCTATCAGGGGCTGCGCAGGAGGAGGGTTGAATGAGCAGGGAGTTTGCCGATGCTGGCCAAATCGAGCACCGAATTGGTCCGTCAGAAGAACAGCGCCTTGGTCTTGTCGGCGCTGCGCCGGCACGGCCCGCTCGCCCATACCGAGCTCTCTGATTTCACCAGGCTCTCTTCCGCGACCGTATCGGTCATCACTGCCGATCTCGAGCGGGCGCAGATCATCGAAAAGGCGGAGCAGCAGCCGGCCAGCGGCCGCGGGCGGCCGCGTGTTTTGTTTTCGCAGCGGCGCGATTGTGGCTATCTCATCGTCATCGTCATCTCGTCGGATGCCGTGCAATATTCTCTCGTCGATTATACCGGCCGCCTGATCGACCGCTTTACCGAGGATAGGCAGCAGAACGTTGCGGGCGTCGAGCGCTTCGTGGCCGCCTTGCGCGATGCCTTGAGCCGCATTGTCTCCCGATCGCGATTGCCGCGCGACAAGGTGCTGATGATCTCGATCAGCAGCAAGGGGCTCGTCGATACTTCAGCGCCGGTGCTGCGCTGGTCTCCGATCTTCGGGCGCGACGAGATCGATTTCGCTGACGTGCTGCGCGATGAATGGCCTGCGCAAGTCATTCTCGGCAACGAAACCCTGCTTGTGGCTGCAGCGCTTGGGCGGCAGGAGGAAATCAACACCCGCGGCGACTTCCGCTCGCTGGCGGCGCTGTCGCTCGGCCATAGTATCGGGCTTGGCATCGTGCGCCGGGAACAGGAAGGCGGCCATCATATATCGGCGCCCAATTTCGGGCATATGATGCATGTGCCCGGCGGCGGTCTTTGTCGCTGCGGCGCGCGGGGATGTATCGAGGCTTATGCTGGTTTCTACGCGATGCTGCGGACGGCCTTCGACGTGCCGCTGGACACGATCCCGGCGAAGTTCGTGCCGATTGCCGAGCTCGACAAGATCGCTACGAGTGCGCGCCAGGGCGGGCGCCGCAACTTACTGGCCTTCCGCCAGGCGGGCCTGGCGCTCGGCAATGGCCTTTCGCGTGTCTTGAGTCTGCACGAGCGGATGCCGATCGTCATCACCGGTCCTGGCGTGAGGTACTACGATCTGCTGATCGAGGGCATAACCGAGGGCCTGGCGGAATCGCATGTCGTGCGCATGGAGGGCATGCCGGAGCTGCGCGTCATCGCCGACGAGCCGACGCTCGTTTTCGAAGGGCATCTGAACCGCGCATTTTCGATCATCGACAATGACATCGTGAAGAGGGGAGCCTCGGTCGTCGAGCTGCGCGACCAGGCGGGTTGAGAGGCGAGGGCGCCGCAAGCTGTGGCCCTGCGCTTGGCCGCAGGATTGTCATCTCAATCAATCCGCCAAGCCCAAAGGCTGTTCGTCTTCGCGGACCTGAAGAATACGGTCGATCAGCCCCCATTCCAGAGCCTCTTCCGCCGTCATGAAGTGATCGCGGTCCATGGCGCGTTCGAACTCCTCATAGGAGCGTCCGCAATGCTCGGCATAAAGCCGCGTCATGCGATGCTTCGTTCGCCTCATTTCTTCGGCGTGGATAAAGATGTCCGATGCCTGTCCTTGGAAACCGCCCAATGGCTGGTGAATATGGATGCTGGCATTTGGAAGCGCAGTGCGCTCACCCGGCTGACCAGACATCAAGAGGAAGGAGCCCATCGAACGGGCCGTTCCCATGCAAAGCGTATGCACCGGCGCACGAACGTAACGCATGGTGTCATACATCGCGAGACCGCTGGTTACGACGCCACCGGGCGAATTGATATAAAGGTGGATCGGTCTCTTGGGATTTTCGGCCTCGAGAAACAGCAGTTGCGCGCAGACGAGGGCCGAGACGTCGTCGTTCACCTCACCATTCAGGAAGATGATTCTCTCGCGTAGCAGGCGGGAGTAGATGTCGAAAGATCGCTCTCCTCTGCTAGACTGCTCAACGACCATAGGGACGAGTTGCATCGCTTCGCGCATCGGCGAACTCCCATATTCTTGAGATTTGATGTGTAGCCGATGCCGTCAGGCGGCGCGCATGATGGTCAGGCTGTTATTGTTTGCTGCAGTTCTTTCCGTTTCGCGAAGCCGAACGTCATCGAGCTCGTGGATGATCCGCAGGCTGGTGCCGCCGTTTGCATTCGAAGATATTTTGAAAGTCACGGTGCTTTCGAGGAAGGGCGCTGCATCGTCCCGCAGCCTGTAGGTGACTTCCTTGCCCGGCGTGACCGATATGGCCTCGGGATTGGCCAAGGCCTCCTGCGGCAGCCAGTTTTCACGAAGCTCAGGGGTGCTGATTGCACGCCAAACTTTTTGCGGCGGTTCGTCGAGCTGGTATTCCAGCTCGATGCCGTTCTTTCGCTCGGGGATCTTGGGATTGTTCATTGATCCATATCCTTCAGCAACACCTTGAGAGCTTCGATGCGGGCGGGCCAATATGCGCGGTATTTCGCCAGCCATTGGGCGATGAGGGCAAGCCCTTCCGGATCGACTTCGTAGTTCACGAAACGCCCCTGTCGTTCTTCCCTGACCAGCCCGGCGCTCCGCAGAACTGCGAGATGTTGGGACATGGCCGGCTGGCTGATGTCGATACCGTCTCGCAGGGCGCTGGCATTCATGCCGCCTGTCGCCAGCTTCTCGAAGATGGCGCGGCGGGTCGGATCGGCCAAAGCCCGGAATATCTCATTCTCTACCATGACAACAGATAAGCATGTACTTATGTGATTCGCAAGAGGTTTTTATCGAAACCTCTTCGTGAGCTCTGGATCGCGCCAAAGAAAAAGTCCGCCGCGAATGGAGATCGCGGCGGACTTTTGGGAGGATCGCATTCCTGGAGGAATGGAGACGGCTCAGTTAATCTTGACGAGGCGGCCTTCCTTGACCGACTGCAAGGCGGCATCCGCCAGCTTCAGTGCAGCAAGACCATCGGCGCCCGATGGTGTGATGGTGGCGCCCTCTTCGATCGCGGCGATGAAGCTTGCGATCTCGTTGGCATAGGCTTCGGTGTAGCGCGTCATGAAGAAATCATGCAGCGGCGGGCGGGTGTAGCCATCGCCGTTGGCGACTTCGATGGAGAAGGGGCGTTGGTTTTCAGCCGAAACCAGACCCTTCGAGCCATGGATTTCGATCCGCTGATCGTAGCCGTAGGTGGCGCGGCGCGAATTGGAGATGATCGCCTGCTTGCCCGATGCCGTCTGGAGGATGACCGAAACGCTGTCGTAATCGCCGGCTTCGCCGATTGCCTTGTCGACCAGAACTGCGGCAGTTGCAGTGACGGCAACCGGTTCTTCGCCGAGCAGGAAGCGCGCCATGTCGAAATCATGGATCGTCATGTCGCGGAAGATGCCGCCGGAGCGCTTGATGTAATCGACCGGCGGGGCGCCCGGATCGCGCGAGGTGATCGTCACCATTTCGACCGTGCCGATGCGGCCTTCGTCGATGGCTTTCTTGACAGCCATGAAATGTGGGTCGAAGCGGCGGTTGAAGCCGACCATCAGCTTGCCCTTGGTCTCATTGACGACCTTGATGCAGGCCTGGACGCGCGCGACGTCGAGATCGACAGGCTTTTCGCAGAAGATGGCCTTACCGGCGCGGGAGAAGCGCTCGATCAGATCGGCATGGGTATCCGTCGGCGTGCAGATGACGACGGCATCGATATCCTTGGCGGCTTCGATCGCTTCGATGGTGCGGACTTCGCAGCCATAGGCGGACGCGATTGCTTCCGCAGCCGCCGGAAAGGCATCCGCGACGGCGACGAGCTTGGCGTTGGCATCGCCGCTGACGGCTTTCGCATGCACTTTGCCGATGCGTCCGGCGCCGAGCAGACCAAATCTGACAGTCATTATTACCTCCCTGAATTCGGAATAAATGGACCGAATATCAATTGCTATGGAATTTTCATTCCATCTTCCGGCGGCGGCGTCAAGCCGCCTGGACTTCACAATTCTGAAAAATTCCGGCTCTCGGCTTAGCCGAAATCCGGACGTGAAACCTTATTTTATGCGGACGACTTCACAATTTTCCTGAGGATGCGCTAAAGACATGTCTTCTTAAACAGGCAAAAGTGACCCATGCAACTGATCGATCCCAGCCATCCCATCTACAAGCCGCTTTGGGTGCGCATTCTCATCGTGGCTGTCTGCTTTGGCTGGGCAGCCGTCGAAACGCTGGGCTCGCAGCCGTTCTGGGCAATGCTGTCCGGGGCGCTCGGCGCCTATTCGGCGTGGATGCTGCTCTTGAATTTCAAGCCGCAACCGCCCGCGGCGACTAGCGATGCGCCAGTGCAGGACGATGCTGCCGAGGATGATGAGCCGCCCTCCGAAGACAAGAAATAATCATCGTCTGAGGCGGCGTATGGCTTCGTCGATCAGCTGATTGGCGAGCGTCATGCGGATTGTCGCCTGTTCGCGGAAGAGGGCTGCGACGCTGTCGGGGTGATTGGCCTTGGCAAAACTGCGGCGTTTTTCCTGCAGGGCTTCGCGCGTGAGGTCAGAGGTGATTGCGAGCTCAGTGGCGACTTCTTCCCGCGATGTTCGTGCCAGATGCTCGGGCATGACCGGCAGTACCGGTTCTTGCGGAGCGGGTTCGGGTTCCGGCAGAATGTTAGGGTCGCCGAGATTGTCGCGGTAGGCTTCGTCTGGCCGATGGGCGTCCGGCGTCTCACCGCCCAACACAGTTGCGGCAAAGCTGACGTTCAGGCCGCGGATGCGGTGCGCGGCTTCTTCCTGTTCCGCAGGCTCCTGTTCGCTATCGAGGCGATCGAGCACGGATTGAAACAATGATTGCTTGAACAGCATGCGTGGTCTCCACGCCAAGCTTCATAGGAGCGCAAGTTGGCGTGGAGCTTATGGCGGCAACGGTTCTCCGTTCATGTCGGCGAGAGATGCCGGCTCTCTTCCAGGATCATGTCATGCAGCAGCCGCGCGCTCGGCGGCATGGCGCGTTCGCGGGCGGTGATGAGACTGTAGGGCCTGACGTCGATATCGAAATCGATCGGCAGGATGGAGGATTCGCCTGCCTGGGACGTCTGCCCGCAGATGAATTGCGCCATGTCGAGCGCAATCGGCGCGATCGCGTCCGTCTTGCAGACCACCGCCAGCGTCAGCAGCAAGGATGAGGTGTTGACGACATTTTCCGGCAGGGGCACGCCAGCAGCGAGGAAAATGTCTTCCACCTTGCGGCGAAGCAATGTGCCCGGCGGTTGGAATACCCAGTCGTAACCGGCCAGATCGTGCAGGCTGGCTACACCTCTTTCAAGCAGCGGATGGCCGTTGCGAACCACCAGGCAGGCCTTTTCGACACCGATCTCATGGGCCGTGAACAGACGCGGATCGAGATCGTCCGGGATGCGGCTGATGATGAAGTCATGGCGGGCCGCCAGCAGCTCGCGCGCGAGCACATTGCTGTTCTCGACTTCGATATTGATCTCTATGCCGGGATAGGTGCGCGTCACGCGCTGGATCGCCGGGACGACAAGGCTGATTGCCGGCGCGGTCACCGCCCCCAGAAAGACCGAGCCACCCCTGCCGGTTCGCAAGGCGCCAAGCTCCCGGCCTGCCTCGCGCAGCTCCAGTAGGATCTTGCGTGCCCGCTTGGCCAAAGCGAGCCCGAAAGGGGTCAAAACGACGCCCCTGGCAACACGCTCGTAAAGCGGGCTTTTGACAATCGACTCCATTTCTGAGAGCATGCGTGAAGCCGCAGGTTGTGACATGTTCATGGACTCAGCGGCCGCGGAAATTTGCCCGTGATCCTCGATCGTGACGATCATCCGCAGGTGATTGAGCTTCAAACCGGCTTTCAACAACGCGTCGTCGCGAAAATTATCGGAATGAATCTCGATGCCTTCGCTCAAATAATCGTTATATATTTTCTCCATAACGGCCATTTTTCCCCTTCGCCGGCAAAAAAGTACTATTTTTTAACATTATACCAAAGTTGGTATATGTTTAGCCAGTTATTCTATTTGACAGTTATACGAAATCGTACGAGTTTGCCGATTGTGGGCTGGGTACAGCTCATAAACCGTGAGAGCGTGGAGGAGACCTACTTCGTTTCTCACAATTAGAAGTAAATCATTCCTTCTACGGAACCTGCCGCAGTTTCGGGCGGGCATTTTTTGTCCGCCGCATTTAACAACAAGGGAGAGAGTAATGAAATCCATTATCTCATTGATGGCCGGCGCTGCGTTCGGCGTCGCTACGCTGGTGGTACCTGCCTTCGCGGCGGATAAGGGCACGGTAGGCATCGCCATGCCGACCAAGGCTTCGGCGCGCTGGATCGATGACGGCAACAACATCGTCAAGCAGCTCCAGGCTGCTGGTTACGGCACCGACCTTCAGTATGGCGACGACGATATCCCGAACCAGCTCTCGCAGATCGAGAACATGGTCACCAAGGGCGATAAGGTCCTCGTCATCGCTTCGATCGACGGCACCACGCTGTCCGACGTCCTGCAGAAGGCTCACGATGCCGGCATCAAGGTCATCGCCTATGACCGCCTGATCCGCAACAGCGGCAACGTCGACTATTATGCGACGTTCGACAACTTCAAGGTCGGCGTTCTGCAGGCAAACTCGATCGTCGACGCCCTCGGCCTCAAGGACGGCAAGGGCCCGTTCAACATCGAGCTGTTCGGCGGTTCTCCGGACGACAACAACGCCTTCTTCTTCTATGACGGCGCAATGTCGGTCCTGAAGCCCTACATCGACAGCGGCAAGCTGGTCGTAAAGTCCGGCCAGATGGGCATGGATAAGGTCGGTACGCTGCGTTGGGATCCGGCAACGGCCCAGGCCCGCATGGACAACCTGCTGTCGGCCTACTACACCGACAGCCACGTCGACGCCGTCCTGTCTCCGTATGATGGCCTGTCGATCGGCATCCTCTCCGCGCTCAAGGGCGTCGGCTACGGTTCCGGCGGCGTGAAGCTCCCGATCGTTACCGGTCAGGACTCCGAAATCCCGTCGGTGAAGTCGATCATCGCTGGCGAGCAGCACTCGACGATCTTCAAGGACACCCGTGACCTCGCAAAGGTCACAGTCGGCATGGTCAACGCGCTGATGGAAGGCAAGACGCCCGAAGTCAACGACACGAAGACCTACGACAACGGTGTCAAGGTTGTTCCGTCCTACCTGCTGACCCCGGTCGCAGTCGACAAGACCAACTACGAGAAGGTTCTCGTCGAGGGCGGTTACTACAAGGCTGATCAGCTGAAGTAGTCTTCCGACATAGCGGTCAGGGCTCGCTCAATGCGAGCCCTGGCTTTGATATTTAAGACGATCGCGCGGTCTGCTATGTTTGATCGCGGCGTTGGATACGGACAATGGACAATACCATTCTCGAAATGCGGAACATAACCAAGTCGTTCCCCGGTGTGAACGCCTTGGAAAATGTGAATTTGAAAGTCCGTCAGGGCGAGATTCATGCTTTGGTCGGCGAAAACGGAGCCGGCAAATCCACCCTCATGAAGGTGCTGTCGGGCGTCTACCCGGCCGGCACGTACGACGGCGATATCTATTACGATGGCGCGGTTCGTCAGTTCAAGACCATCAGGGATTCCGAAGATATCGGCATCATCATCATTCACCAGGAGCTGGCGCTCGTTCCGCTTCTGTCGATCGCCGAAAACATCTTCCTCGGCAACGAGGTCGTCGCCAATGGCATGATCAATTGGCAGGAAACCTTCAGCCGAACCAAACAGCTTCTTTCCAAAGTGGGCCTCAAGGAATCTCCGAACACGCTCGTGACCGACATCGGTGTCGGCAAGCAGCAGCTCGTCGAGATCGCCAAGGCTCTATCGAAGAGCGTCAAGCTACTCATTCTCGACGAGCCGACGGCATCGCTGAACGAAAACGATTCCGATGCGCTCCTCAATCTCCTCATGGAGTTCCGCAATCAAGGCATCACCTCGATCATCATCACGCACAAGCTCAACGAAGTGCGCAAGGTGGCCGACCAGATCACGGTGTTGCGCGACGGCATGACGGTGAAGGCGCTGGACTGTCATGAGGAAGAGATCAGCGAAGACATCATCATTCGCAACATGGTCGGCCGTGAGCTGGCGGATCGCTATCCGCCGCGCTCGGTGCCGATCGGCGAGACGATCTTCCAAGTGAAGAACTGGAATGCCTTCCACCAGCAGCATCGTGATCGCCAGGTCCTGCACGATATCAACATCAATGTGCGCAAGGGCGAAGTGGTCGGCATTGCCGGCCTGATGGGCGCAGGCCGTACCGAATTCGCCATGAGCGTCTTCGGCAAGTCCTATGGCCACAAGATCAGCGGCGAAGTCTTCCTTGACGGCAAGCTGGTCGATACCAGCACGGTGCGCAAGGCGATCGATGCCGGTCTTGCTTATGTGACCGAAGACCGCAAGCAGCTTGGCCTGGTTCTGACCAACAGCATCCTGCACAACACGACGCTTGCCAATCTGCTTGGCGTTTCCAAGGCGACCGTCATCGATGACGTGCGGGAACTGCAGGTGGCGACGAACTATCGTTCCAAGCTGCGCATCCGTTCGGCCGGCGTCTTCCAGGAAGCGGGCAATCTTTCCGGCGGCAACCAGCAGAAGGTAGTGCTGTCGAAATGGCTGTTCTCGGATCCGGAAGTGCTGATCCTCGATGAACCGACGCGCGGTATCGACGTCGGCGCCAAATACGAAATCTATTCCATCATCAACCAGCTTGCCGCCGACGGAAAGGGCGTTCTGATGATTTCATCGGAAATGCCCGAGCTTCTCGGCACCTGCGACCGCATCTACGTCATGAACGAAGGTCGCATCGTCGCCGAACTGCCGAAGGCAGAGGCAAGCCAGGAGAGCATCATGCGCGCTATCATGCGCTCAGGGGAGAAACAACAATGAGTTCGGCCAACCCAGCCACAGAAAGCAGCCACGTGGTTTCCATCGGCGACCACATCCGCAACAACATCCGCGAATACGGCATGTTGATCGCGCTCGTGGTCATCATGTTGCTGTTCCAGTACCTGACGAACGGCGTTCTGTTCAGGCCGCAGAACCTGACCAACATCGTGCTGCAGAACTCGTTCATCGTCATCATGGCGCTCGGCATGCTGCTTGTTATTGTGGCCGGCCATATCGATCTTTCCGTCGGCTCCGTCGTCGGTTTCGTCGGCGCGGTCGCCGGCGTTCTTGTCGTGCAAATGCATATGAATCTCGCACTCGCGACGGTCATTTGTCTGCTGATGGGTGCCGCGGTCGGCGCCTGGCATGGATATTTCATCGCCTATCACCGCATTCCGTCATTCATCGTGACATTGTCGGGCATGCTGGTTTTCCGCGGCCTGACCTATACCATCATCAATACGACCGGCAACGGCAGCAGCATCGGTCCGTTCCCGCCGGCGTTCCAGATCGTCGCAACGGGCTTCATTCCGGATTTCGTCGATATGGGCGGTATCCATTCGACATCGATGTTGCTGACGGTCGCCATCCCGATCATCATGTTCTTCCTGTCATGGCGTCGCCGCAGTGTGAACGAGAAGCACGGTATCGATGTCGAGCCGTTCAGCTTCTTCGTCGCCCAGAATCTGGTGGTTGCTGCCGCCGCCATCTTTATCGGCTACCAGATCTCCTCCTACAGGGGCTTGCCGAACGTTCTGGTTCTCATGCTGCTTTTGATCGCGCTCTACAGCTTCGCCACACAGCGCACCACGATCGGCCGTCGCATCTATGCCATGGGCGGCAATGAGAAGGCGACGAAGCTTTCGGGTATCGATACCCGCCGTCTGACCTTCTACACCTTCATCAACATGGGCATCCTGGCGAGCATCGCCGGCATCATCATCGCGACGCGCCTGAATTCGGCAACCGCAAAGGGCGGTGACGGCCTCGAACTCGACGTCATCGCGGCCTGCTTCATCGGCGGCGCTTCGGCCTCCGGCGGCGTCGGCAAGGTAACGGGTGCCGTCATCGGCGCCTTGATCATGGGTGTCTTGAACCAGGGTATGTCAATCCTCGGCTACCAGACGGACTCCCAGAAGATGATCAAGGGTGCGGTGCTGCTCGCTGCCGTGTTCATCGACGTCTACAACAAGAACAAGGGTTGATCGTCTAGCGATCAACTCAGCTTTTAAAACCAAATCCATGACAGAGTCCGGCTCTCGCTGAGAGCCGGAACGGTAGAACGCATCCGATCTCTGTCTGTTAGGAAAGGATGAAAGACATGCTCATCTCGCAGATCAAGGGTTCGAACGGCGAGATCGTCGTTGCGGTCCGCAATGGACCCGGCGAAGCTGCCAAGGCCGTCGTCAATGGCGGCAGCGTCTACAAGCTTGCGATCGAAGCCGCCGATAGCGGCAAGTCGCTGGCATCGGTCATCGAGTCCCATGGTCTCGGCGAGTCAATCGATCTCGAAAAAGCCTATGCCGAAGGCCACTTCCTGCCGCCAATCACGCATCCCGACGCAGCTCATCTGCACCTGACAGGCACCGGCCTGACGCATCTTGGCTCCGCTGCCACGCGCGATTCCATGCACAAGAAGACGACGGAAGCTGCCGAGGAGACGCTGACCGACTCCATGAAGATGTTCAAGATGGGCATCGAGGGCGGCAAGCCGAAGGCGGGCGAGAAGGGCGTACAGCCAGAGTGGTTCTACAAGGGCAATGGCTACGGCGCTGCGGCCCCGGGTGCGGCACTCGTGTCTCCATCCTTCGCGCTCGACGGTGGCGAAGAGCCCGAAATGGCCGGTGTCTACGTCATTGCCAAGGATGGCACGCCGTTCCGTATCGGCTTTGCACTCTCGAACGAATTTTCCGATCACGTCACCGAGCGGATCAACTATCTTTATCTCGCCCATTCCAAGCTCCGTCCGGCAAGCTTCGGCCCGGAAATCCGCGTTGGTGTGGCGCCGGAAGATATTCGCGGCACGTCGCGCATCAAGCGCGGCGACAAGGTAATCTTCGAAAAGCCGTTCCTATCGGGCGAAGCGAACATGTCGCACACCTTTGCGAACCTTGAATATCACCACTTCAAGTACGGCATCTTCCGTGTTCCCGGCGATGTGCATGTGCACATGTTCGGCACGGCGACGCTTTCCTTCGCGGAAGGCATCAAGCCCGAAGTCGGCGACGTCTTTGAAATCGAAGTTGGCGAATTCGGCCTGCCGCTGCGCAATCCGCTGGCGATCGATGCCGAGGAAGAAGTGGCTGTTCGCCAGCTGTAATGCATCGAGCCCGGCCGCAAGGGATCGGCCGGGCATTTCCAATACGATCCAGGAAGGCATGACGCCATGACCATTCATCAGAACTTGATCGCCGGGGAGTGGACGGGGACGAACGTCACCGAGAACATCAACCCGTCGGATACGAACGAGGTCGTCGGCCTCTATGCGAGCGCAAGCGCGCAGGATGTCACGGATGCGATCGCTGCCGCCAAGGCCGCTTTTCCAGCCTGGTCGCGTTCTGGTATTCTGGAGCGCCACACGATACTGAAGAAGGCCGGCGACGAGATCCTGGCACGCAAGGATGAACTCGGCGCGCTGCTCGCCCGCGAAGAGGGCAAGACGCTGCCGGAAGCGATCGGCGAGACCATCCGCGCTGCGCAGATCTTCGAATTCTTCGCCGGTGAAGCGCTGCGCCTGGCAGGCGAGGTGCTTCCTTCCGTGCGCCCGAATATCGGCGTCGAGATCACCCGCGAGCCGCTTGGCGTCATCGGCGTCATCACCCCCTGGAACTTCCCGATCGCCATTCCTGCCTGGAAGATCGCGCCGGCGCTCTGCTACGGCAACACCATCGTCTTCAAGCCGGCCGATCTCGTGCCCGGCTGCTCGTGGGCAATCGTCGATATTCTGAACCGCGCCGGTCTGCCGAAGGGGGTGTTGAACCTCGTCATGGGCAAGGGCTCGGTCGTCGGTCAAGCTATGCTCGACAGCCCGGTTCTTTCGGGTATCACCTTCACCGGCTCAGTCGGCACCGGCAAGCGCGTCGCGCTTTCCTCCGTCGAGCACGGTCGTAAGTACCAGCTCGAAATGGGCGGCAAGAACCCGATGGTCGTACTTGACGATGCTGATCTGACGGTCGCCGTCGAAGCGGCTGCCAATTCCGCCTTCTTCTCGACCGGCCAGCGCTGCACAGCCTCGTCGCGCCTGATCGTCACCGAAGGCATTCACGACAGGTTCGTGGCGGCGCTGACGGAAAAGCTGAAGACGCTCAACGTCGATAACGCCATGAAGTCCGGCACGCATATCGGCCCCGTCGTCGATGCCAAGCAGCTGAAGACGGATACGGATTATATCGAGATTGGGAAACAGGAAGGCGCCAAGCTTGCCTTCGGCGGCGAACTCGTCAGCCGCGACACACCCGGCTTCTATCTGCAGCCGACGCTGTTCACCGAAGCGACGAACCAGATGCGCATCAGCCGCGAAGAGATCTTCGGCCCGGTTGCTTCCGTCATCCGCGTCAAGGATTACGAAGAAGCCTTGGCAACAGCCAATGACACGCCGTTCGGCCTGTCCTCGGGCATTGCCACGACGAGCCTGAAGCATGCGACGCATTTCAAGCGCAATGCGGAAGCGGGTATGGTGATGGTCAACCTGCCGACGGCCGGCGTCGACTTCCACGTGCCGTTCGGCGGCCGCAAGGGCTCGTCCTTCGGTCCGCGCGAGCAGGGCAAATATGCCGCTGAATTCTTCACCACCGTCAAGACGGCTTACACGCTCGCCTGATCATCGATTTCAAAGTCCAGGCGCGAACGAGGCGGCCTGGGCGACGCAAAGGGTACTGAGACATGAAAAAGAAAGCTGAATGGCCGCGCAAGCTGCGCTCCTACGATTGGTTCGGCGGCACCGGCAAGAATGCGATCATGCATCGCTCCTGGATGAAGAACCAGGGCCTGCCGGCCGATACGTTCGACGGACGTCCGATCATCGGCATCTGTAACACCTGGTCGGAACTGACGCCCTGCAACGCGCATCTGCGCGATCTTGCAGAGCGTGTGAAGCGCGGCGTCTACGAGGCGGGCGGTTTCCCCGTGGAATTCCCGGTCTTCTCCGTCGGCGAAAGCACGCTGCGCCCGACGGCCATGATGTTCCGCAACCTCGCTGCCATGGACGTGGAAGAAGCGATCCGCGGCAATCCGGTCGATGGCGTCGTGCTGCTCGGCGGCTGCGACAAGACCACGCCAAGCCTGCTGATGGGCGCGGCTTCCGTCGACATTCCGGTCATCCTCGTTTCCGGCGGCCCGATGCTGAACGGCAAGTGGCGCGGCAAGGATGTCGGCTCCGGCACGGCGATCTGGCAGTTCTCCGAAATGGTGAAGTCCGGCGAGATGTCGCTGGATGAATTCATGGATGCGGAGCAGGGCATGGCCCGCTCGGCCGGTAGCTGCATGACGATGGGTACGGCCTCCACCATGGCGTCGATGGCCGAAGCGCTCGGCATGACCTTGCCCGGCAATGCCGCGATCCCGGCTGTCGATGCGCGCCGTCGTGTTATCTCGCAACTGTCAGGCCGCCGCATCGTCGACATGGTCAAGGAAGACCTGAAACCATCGGACATTCTGACCAAGGAAGCCTTCGAAAACGCTATCCGCGTCAATGGCGCCGTCGGCGGCTCGACCAACGCCGTTCTGCACCTCCTCGCGCTCGCGGGCCGCATCGGCGTCGACCTGTCGCTTGACGATTGGGATCGTCTGGGCCGCGAAGTGCCGACCATCGTCAACCTGCAGCCTTCGGGCAAGCACCTGATGGAAGAGTTCTACTATGCCGGCGGTCTGCCCGTCGTCATCAAGGCAGTCGGCGAAATGGGCCTGCTCCACAAGGACGCCATCACGGTCACGGGCGACACGATCTGGGCAGGCGTCAAGGATGTCGTCAACTACAATGACGACGTTATCGTTCCGCGCGAAAAGGCGCTGACGCAGTCGGGCGGCATCGCTGTCCTGCGCGGCAATCTCGCGCCGAAGGGTGCCGTCTTGAAGCCATCGGCCGCTTCGCCGCATCTGATGCAGCACAAGGGCCGCGCCGTTGTCTTCGAAAGCATCGAGGACTATCACGCCCGCATCAACCGTGACGATCTCGACATCGACGAGAACTGCATCATGGTGCTGAAGTATTGCGGTCCGAAGGGTTATCCGGGCATGGCCGAAGTCGGCAACATGGGCCTGCCGCCGAAGGTGCTGAAGAAGGGCATCACCGACATGATCCGCATCTCCGATGCGCGCATGTCCGGCACGGCCTACGGCACCGTCATCCTGCACACGGCTCCGGAAGCTGCCGATGGCGGCCCACTGGCGCTGGTGCAGAACGGTGACATCATCGCCGTCGACGTTCCCGCCCGTACCATCCAGCTTGAGGTTTCGGATGAGGAACTGGCAAAGCGCCGCGCCGCCTGGGTTTCCCCGGTCAAGCCGCTCACCGGCGGTTACGGCGGTCTCTATGTGAAGTCGGTCATGCAGGCCGACACCGGCGCCGACCTGGACTTCCTCGTCGGCCCGCGGGGCTCGGAAATCCCGAACAATCGCGACAGCCACTAAGGTCATCGTCTAAATTGAAAGGGGCGGGGCGAAAGTTCCGCCCCTTTTTCTTCTGTGAGTCGCTAACTCTGGCTCTGGCTTTGACTCTGCCCTTGGGTCGCGACTGTTACCTTGACCATAAGGGTTTCGCCCGGCGTGCCGATGCGCATGCCGGACACGGGAGCGGCGTCGCGATAGCAGAGGCCGGTTGCGATGCGGACGTAGCGGGCGTCGGGGCAGACGTCGTTGGCCGGATCGAAGCCGACCCAGCCAAGGCCGGCAATATGCGCCTCTGCCCAGGCATGGGTAGCAGCCTGCTCGTTCTTGCCTTCCATCATCAGGTAGCCGGAGACGTAACGGGCAGGGATCTGCAATGCACGGGCGCCGGCTAGAAAGATGTGCGCATGGTCCTGGCAGACGCCGCTCTTTGCCTCCAGTGCCTGTTCCGCCGTTGTCTCCGTATTGCTGGTGCCTGGTTTGTATTCCACGGTCTGATGGATCGCTCTCATCAGCGCATGCATCTTGCCGAGCTCGTTGTCGCCTGAAACGCTGCGCAGCAGTTCCTTCGTCAGCTTGCCCGCCTTGGTGCGCGGCGATTCCCGCAGGAAGAGCCAGAGCGGGCTGAAGCCCTGATGCGGCCCGACAACGCCGTTGAGGTCCTGCGTCTCGACTTCGCCTGAGGCAATGATCTTCGTTGCGTCCTGCTGCCCGTCGAGGGAAACCAGCGTGGCGCGATTGCCGAACTGGTCGTCATATTCCACTTCCGGCTTGGCGCCTTCGACCGAGAGCTTCCAGTCGATAACTGTTTGTCCCACGCCCGTCAGCGGCGTCAGGTGAAGCCGTTGCAGGGAAAACTGCGCCGGCTCGTCGTAGCGATATTCCGTGATATGGCTGATCGTCAGTCTCATGATATCGCCCGCCTATTCGTAGAACCGGTAGCCGTCGGAGATCTCGGCGCCCAGCTTGTTGTTCTGGGCTACGAAATCCTCGAGGAACTCATGCAGGCCCTGGTCCATGATGCGCTTGATCGTCAGCTTCTGCAGCGACTGGCGGATGGCCTCCGCGGTATCGTGCGCGGGTAGCCGTTTTTCATGTTCGGCGCTGAGATAGCCGATATTGCTGACGATCTTCTCATAGCAATAGGCAAGCGAGCGCGGCATTTGCCCGTTGAGGATCAGGAAGTCGGCAATGTTGGCCGGCTTATATTCGGGATCGTAAGCCCATTTATAGGCCCGGTGCGCGGAGACCGATCTGAGGATCGACTCCCATTGCGCATTGTCGAGCGAGGAGCCGACATGCGAGACGGATGGCAGCAGCACGTAATATTTGACATCTAGGATGCGGGCCGTGTTATCGGCGCGCTCGATGAAGGTGCCGATGCGGGCGAAATTATACAGTTCGTTGCGCAGCATCGAGCCGTGGAAGGCGCCGCGGATCAAGCCGGCGCGCCGCTTGATGACGTCGATCGTCTCCGGTAGCTCTGCCGTCTTCAGCTTCTTGCCGAGCAGCGACTTCAGCTCGATCCAGCATTCGTTGGTCGCTTCCCAGGTGTCGCGGGTCAGCGCCGTACGCACCATGCGGGCATTGTTGCGGCCATATTCGATGCAGGACATGACGCTCGATGGATTGGAGCGGTCGCGCATCAGATAATCGATCGCGTCGGTCCCGGTCAGCTTGTCGTGCACCTCATCGTAGGCTTCGCGCACCCCGGCGCTTTGCAGGACGCCGTCCCAGTCATCATCGACGGCGTCGCTGCGGGTCAGCGACATGCGCTGGCCGGCGTCGACCAGGCGGGCTATGTTTTCGGCGCGCTCGATGTAACGGAACATCCAGTAGAGGCCATTCGCGGTTCTTCCCAGCATGTCCGATCAGTCCTCCAGAACCCAGGTGTCTTTGGTGCCGCCGCCCTGGCTGGAGTTGACCACCAGCGAGCCTTCCTTCAGCGCCACGCGGGTCAGCCCGCCGGGGATGATCCGCACCTTGTCGGAGACGAGGACATAGGGCCGCAAATCGACATGCCTCGGCGCAATGCCCTTGTTGACCAGGATCGGCACGGTCGAGAGCGAAAGGGTCGGCTGCGCGATGTAGTTGTTCGGCTTGCTCTTGAGCTTTTCGGCAAAGGCCGTCCGCTCCTTCTTAGTGGCCGTCGGTCCGACGAGCATGCCGTAGCCGCCGGAGCCGTGAACTTCCTTGACGACGAGATCGGCAAGGTTATCGAGCACATATTGCAGGCTGTCGGGCTCAGAACAGCGCCATGTCGGCACGTTCTCGAGGATCGGCTTGCGGCCGGTGTAGAATTCGACGATTTCAGGCATGTAGGAGTAGATCGCCTTGTCGTCGGAAATGCCGGTGCCGGGCGCATTGGCGATGGTGATGTTGCCCGCGCGGTAGACGTCCATGATGCCGGGAATACCGAGCGCGGAATCCGGACGGAAGGTGAGGGGATCGAGGAAATCGTCGTCGACGCGGCGGTAGAGCACGTCGATCGCCTCATAGCCACGCGTCGTGCGCATCTTCACCTTGCCGTCGATGACGCGCAGATCGGAGCCCTCCACCAGCTCCACGCCCATCATGTCGGCGAGGAAGGAATGCTCGTAATAGGCGGAGTTATAGATGCCCGGCGTCAGCACGGCGACGCGAGGCTTGCCCTTGCATCCGGGAGGGGCGAGCGATGCCAGGCTCTGGCGGAGCAGCAGCGGATAGTCCTCGACGCGCTGCACCTTGTTCTGGTGAAACAGTTCGGGGAACATCTGCATCATCGTTTCGCGGTTTTCCAGCATGTAGCTGACGCCGGAAGGCGTGCGGGCATTGTCCTCGAGCACATAGAATTGGTCTTCGCCGGTGCGCACGATGTCGGTGCCGACGATATGGGTGTAGACACCGCCCGGCGGACGAAAGCCGATCATTTCAGGCAGGAAGGCGTCGTTCTTTTCGATCAGCTCGCGCGGGATGCGGCCGGCGCGGATGATTTCTTGCTTGTGGTAGATGTCGTCGAGGAAGGCGTTGAGGGCGACGACCCGCTGTTCGATGCCCTGGGCGAGCTTGCGCCATTCGCGGCCTGATATGATGCGGGGGATGATGTCGAAGGGAATGAGCTTTTCGGAGGAGTCTGCGTGTCCGTAGACCGCGAAGGTAATGCCCGTCTTTCGGAAGATGGTTTCCGCATCGCGGGATTTGGCAATGAGGTGGCCCCTGTCCTGGCCTGAGTACCACTCGAAGTATTTCTCGTAAGGCGCGCGCGGACTTTCATCCGCAGTAATCATTTCATCAAATGCCAAAGGTGCGGTCCCCGTGTTTTTACCCATTTGAATACAACGGTTTTTACAATGCAAGAACTATGCGCAGTTGCCATCGCGAATTTCTGAATATCGAAAAATGCCGGATTTACAGGCATTTAAGAGTAATGGCGCTGTTGCCTGCCGGCTCTTGTCGCAATGTTCGGATCAAAATTTAAGCATCTGCTTCTTTTGCGGACTGAGCGCCTGGGTAGTGGCTGAGGCTTCTGAAGCCAGGGCGGTAGCTCGCCGGACGTGAAGAAAAATTGATTGCTGTGTTCAGCAGATCGATTTTGACCGCTCAACCGCCTTCGGCTATCAGCCTTCAACCCCTCCGCGCGACACCCTGAGTTCGACCAGGATTCCGGCTCCGAAGCGCCAAATATATCGGTCCGATTTTCATGTCCCTCGATAAACTTGCGCCGGCGATTTTTGTCCTTCTCTGGTCCACCGGCTGGATCATCGCAAAATATGCCTCGCAGCATGCAGGCCCCTTCACCTTCCTGATGATCCGCTACAGCCTGTCGGCGCTTGCCTTCGTGCTGCTTTGTTCGATTGTCGGCGCCCGGTGGCCGCGTGACTGGACGAGCGTGTTTCGCGCCATCTATTCTGGGATTTTTCTGCATGGCATCTATCTGGCGGGCCTTTGGTGGGCGATTGCCGAGGGCGTGCCGGCCGGCATCGCCGGCGTCATTGCGGCGCTGCAGCCGCTGATGACCGCCATGGCCGCACCGCTTCTCGTCGGTGAGCGGCTGGGGCCGATCCAGAAGGTCGGACTGCTGCTCGGCTTCCTCGGCATTGCCATCGCGATCTCGCCGAAACTTCTAGCGACGGACACGGCCAATCTCTGGCAATCGGCGGTGCCACTCGTCGTCAATCTGTTGGCTATGGTTTCTGTGACTTACGGTACGCTCTACCAGAAGCGGCACCTGCAGACCGGCGACCTCAGAACCATCGCGACCTTGCAATATGTCGGCGCGCTGATCGTCACCGTGCCGCTCGCCTTCATTTTCGAAGGCCTGCGCTTCGACGGCACACAGACGGCGATCCTGTCGCTGCTCTGGTCGGTCTTCGGCCTGTCCATGGGCGCCGTCGGTCTGCTTCTCTATCTCATCCGCCGCGGGCAGGTGTCGCGCGCCGCATCGCTGATCTACCTGATGCCGCCCGCTGTCGCCATCGAGGCGGCAATCGCCTTCGGCGAGCCACTGACACTGCCGATTATCGTTGGCACGGTGATTGTGGTGATCGGTGTTTACCTCACCAACCGGCGTCAGGTGGAAATCGTGCCGGAATAGATCTGCATCATTCCGAAAAAAAGGGGGCCGGTAGGCCCCCTTGAACTTTGTCAAGCACGTTCGCGGCGCTGGCCGCCATTGCCTGGGCCACGACGCTTCATGCGGCCGTTGCCGCCATTGCGCTGCTCGCCCTGGGCGCCGCGCTCTTCGTTGTGGCGGCCTGCGGGACGGCCATGGGAATGGCGCTGGCCGCGATGTGCTCCGCCCTCATGCGCGGCACCGTTGCCGTTGGACTGGCCGTTGTGCTGCTTGCGAGCGGGACGGAAGTCCGAGGTCGAGGCGAGGTCGTTGTCGGGTTCCGGACGCGGCGTCGGTTCGTTGCGACGCTGGCCACGGAAATCGGCATTGCGATTGTTTTCTCGCTGCGGGCGATCGTTGCGCGGGCGGCGATCCTGGCGATCGCCAGCCTCAGCACGAGCCTCGCCGTTTTCCTTGTCGAAGAACGGACGGCGGGCGGGACGAGCCGGGCGACCTTCGGCGCGACCCTGGCCTGCGCCACGGCCTTGGCCCTGACTCTGACCTTGGCTACCGCGACCCTTACCGCGAACGGGGCGACCGCGATCGGCGGGCGCTTCGCCACTGGCAACGGCGATTTCGATGCCCATCAGGCGCTCGATGTCGCGCAGCAGGCGGATTTCATCGGGCGCGCAGAAGGCGATGGCGATGCCGTCGCGACCAGCACGGGCGGTACGGCCGATGCGGTGAACGTAGGCGTCGGGCACTTCGGGCAGATCGAAGTTGTAGACATGGGAAACGCCGGGAATGTCGATGCCGCGGGCGGCGACGTCGGTTGCGACGAGAACGCGGACGTCACCATCACGGAAGCCCTTGAGCGCGCGCTCGCGCTGGCCCTGGCTCTTGTTGCCGTGAATGGAGGCAGCGGCGAAGCCGACGTGATCGAGGTGCTTCATCAGCTTCTCGGCGCCATGCTTGGTGCGCAGGAAGACGATGGCGCGGCCATCCGGATTGGCCGAGATCGTTTCCTTGAGGATTTCGGTCTTGTGGTTCTGGCCGGCAACGAAGTGGACATATTGCTCCACCTTGTCGGCCGCCTTGCCCGGAGGGGAGACTTCGACCTTGACCGGATTGGTCAGGTAGTCGGATGCGAGGTCAGCGATCGCCTTCGGCATGGTGGCCGAAAACAGCAGGGTTTGGCGCTTGGCCGGAACCATCTTGGCGATCTTGCGCAGGTCGTGGATGAAGCCGAGATCGAGCATCTGGTCGGCTTCGTCGAGGACGAGGTGGGTGACATGGCCGAGCGAGAGGGCGCGGCGGTTGATGAGATCGAGGAGGCGGCCGGGCGTTGCGACCAGAATATCAGTGCCGCGCTCGAGTTGAAGCTGCTGTTTGTTGATCGACGCGCCGCCGACCACGAGGTTGATCCGCAGCTGCGTCTTGCGCATGAAGAGACGGAGGTTGTCAGCGATCTGGTTTACCAGTTCGCGGGTCGGAGCGAGGATCAGTGTGCGGACGGTGCGGTTGTCGGGACGCTTGGCTTCCTTCAGCAGCATCTCGATGATCGGGAGGCCGAAAGCGGCCGTCTTGCCGGTGCCGGTCTGGGCGAGGCCGATGAGATCACGGCCCTGGAGAACGAGCGGGATGGCCTGAGCCTGGATGGGCGTTGGCGTCGCAAAGTTGTTCTGCGACAGTGTATCGACGATCTGCTTGGAGAGACCAAGCGAGTGAAAATCGGTCAATTCAATACCTTTCGGGGCGCCAAAGCAAAAAGGCCGGATCGCACCATGCGGTCCGGTCTGTCTCTGGCGTCAAGAACCCCGCGTGAAGTGGGAACTTGTAAGTTGGAAATAGCTTTCCCAGCGCATCGGCCGCAGCGCTTGGCGCGGCCTCATTCATAAAAGCGCTTTTGTCCTTCTCTTGCGTACAGATTGTCCCGCAGGGCACGCTCACGCGGCGGCCGGAAGGTGAAAGCTGAGGCGCATTTGGTCTTAAATGCGAGGAATGTCAAGAGGTGTAAGCGAAAGCTTTTCATCAGGCGTACAAAAATGCCGCCGAAATCCGGCGGCATCCGAGATCCGATAAGGGCGATGCGCTCAATGCAGAGATTGCTGATCCTAGCGGCAAACCTCGACGCGATAAGGACGGCCCCAGCCATCGTGACGCCATGCCCAGTAGCAGCTGGGATAGGGGCGTACATAGACGCGCTCGTAAACCGGGCCGTCGTAGTAGGCCGGATATGCTGGATAATATGCGGGGTAGGCGGGTCGCGCAGCCCCGGCTATCAAGGCGCCGCCCACAACACCGGCGGCAAGACCACCGAAGAAGGCGCCGCGGCCGGACGCGTTGGCGGAAGTGGCGGTTGCGGTGGCGGCGCTGCCAAGCGTCAGCGCGATCAAACCGGCCGTCGTTAATGTGCGAAGCACAGACATTGACATCCCTTTCCCAAAACACAGGCTGGCTCCTAGCCTAAGCCGAGTTTGACGTTGTGCAGGAAAGGGGGCGAAGTCGCGGCCAAAAAGAGGTTCGCGACATTAAATTTCGTCCATGATTTGAGGCGTAAAGCCTTTGTTTTCAATCAGAAATCTGTGGGAACGCCGCCCTCTGCCTTGCGCTTAGCGACAAAGGCATCGAGTTCCTCCTCGATTGCGGGATCGAGCGGGGGCCGTTCATAACGCTCGAGCGTTTCCTTATAGACGCGGTTGGCGTGATCGTAAGTCGTAGGGCTCCCGGCTTCCGTCCACGTCTCGTTGTTTCGCCAGTCCGACAGGATCGGAGAATAGAAGGCGGTTTCGTAGCGGGCAAGCGTGTGCGCCGTGCCGAAATAGTGGCCGCCGGGGCCGACATCGCGCACGGCATCCAGTGCCAGGGCGTCGGCACTGACATCGAGCGGCTTCAGGAATTCCGCGACCATCTGCAGCATGTCGACATCGAGGATGAATTTCTCGAAGGAGGCGGTCAGCCCGCCCTCGCTCCAGCCGGCCGCATGCAGCACGAAATTGCCGCCGCCCTGGGTCAATGCCCACAATGACAGCGCTGATTCGTAGGCGGCCTGCGCATCGAGCGTGTTCGAGGCGTTGGTGTTCGAAGTGCGGTAGGGGATGCCGTAGCGGCGGGCGAGCTGGCCGCCCGCGATGACCGCCTTCATATATTCCGGCGTGCCGAAGGCGGGTGCGCCCGTCTTCATGTCGACGTTCGAGGTGAAGCCGCCATACATGACCGGCGCGCCCTTGCGCACCATCTGGGTGAAGGCGAGGCCGCAGAGCGCCTCGGCATTCTGCTGCACCAGCGCACCGGCGATGGTCACTGGCGCCATGGCGCCCGCCAGCGTGAACGGCGTCACCACGACCACCTGGCCGCGCGAGGACATTTCGATGATCCCCTGCAGCATCGGGCCGTCGAGACGCAGCGGCGAGGAGGAGTTGATGATGGTAAAGAGCGAGGGTTCGCGCTCCATCTGTTCCATGCTGATGCCGCGGCCGATGCGGGCGATCTCGATCGCGTCGAGATTGCGCTGCTGGCCGAGCGAATAGCAGTGAAAGGCCTTGTCGGTGAGCTTCACGATGTCGGAAAGGCAATCGAGATGGCGCACCGAGGCATGGATATCGATGGGTTCGACCGGATAGCCGCCGGTCATATGGATGATATCGAAGGACTGTGCGAGCTTGATGAGCTTGCGGAAATCCTCCTGATTGCCGGCTCTCCTGCCGCCGTCGCGGTCGGCGACGAAGGGGGCGGAGGCAACCTGCGCGAAGACGAGATTGCGGCCGCCGATCTCTACGTTTCTCATTGGGTTGCGGGCATGCAGCGTGAAGTTCGAGGGGATCGAAGCGATCAGCTCCATGATCATGTTGCGGTCGAAACGAACGCGTTCCCTGCCGGGCGTAACGTCCGCGCCGGCAGCCTTCATGCGCTCGCGCGCTTCCGGCAGAATGATATCCATGCCGATCTCTTCGAGAATGGTCAGCGACGCCTCGTGGATATCGTCGAGCGCTTCGGGCGACAGCAGCTCCGTGCGAGCGAGATTGTTGACGAGGTTGAGGTATTTCGTGCCGCTCGGTTTGCGGCTGCGCTCGGCCCCGCGTCCTCCAGCCCGCCGCCGCCGTTCGCCCGTTGCCGTTGCGATCTGCGCTTCGTTCAAGGTCAGGCTTTCTTCGTCGCTCATGGCGCTCGCTCCCAATGATCCGCTGACGGATTCTTGGCAGAGTTTCCCCCGGTATGCCGCCGTCGTTTGCGACCAAGGCATGACCGTTATAGGACAGTGCATGGTCTGAACGCGACGTCGGTGCGATGGTTTAAACATGGTTAACGCCTTGTTAAAGCCAATTATGCTAGAGCGTCGTTCCATGAACTATCATGCGCGGTGAAAAGAGAGGCTCCGTTTGACCTTGGACGGTGAACTGCTCGACATAGCGTGCCGCCGGATCGCCAGTCTGGACAGGCCCGCCTACATCAAGAACAGCGAGCTTCGTTACGTCGCCGTCAACGATGCCTATGCGCGGTTCTTCGGGCACGATATCTCTGATTTCATCGGCAATCGCAGTCACGATCTCCTCGATGCCGGGGAGAGCGCCGACAGGGAAGATAGGGAGCGCCGGGCACTGGTCTTCGGTTCGGAAGAGATGGCACTGTGCTTCGACGCATCCGGCCGTGAGCGATCGCGCATTCAGATCGAGAGTTTTTCTCCTTCGGAAGACCGCGTCTATATTTTCGGTGTGTTTCTGGAAGCGCCCGCGAGGAGACTGCATCAGGATCTCGACAATATTCTTCGCTCGATGCCGATCGGTGTTCTGATCCATGACAGCGGCTACGTCGTCGAATACGTGAATGACGCCTTCTATGACATTTTCGAATTCTCGAAGGACGAGCGCTTCGAAGGCCGCCCCTATCGGGATCTCATCGCAAAACACTATGAGCTGGCGCGTTTCGATTCCGACGGCCGTAGCATCGACGACATTTATCAAGCGCGCCTGGCGGCACTGCGCAAGGCTGGCGAGCATCTGCAAACGGAAGTGAATTTTACCGACGGCAAATCCGTCATCATCGATGCGCGCCGCATCGCCAATGGGCGGACGCTGATGTCTTATACGGACATCTCCGCCGTCAAGCAGCAATTCCGTGAGATCACCGAAGCCCGGCTGGCGCTGGAACGCCTCGGCGAGCTGATGGCGGATGCCATGCAGGCCATGTCCCAAGGCCTACTGATCGTTCAGGACGGTACGATCATGCTGGCCAACGACCGGCTGAAGGATATGTTGAAGCTGCCAGCCGATCTCCTCGAGGTCGGTAAAAACTGGTCTGCGGCCTTCGATTATTGCGCGCAACGCGGGGACTTCGGTGAGGATGCCGAGGCTTTGCGGGCGTCCTGGGGGGAGAGCATTGCTGCCGGCAAGCCGATCTCCTGTGTATTCCAGATCAAAGGCGACCGCTGGATGCAACTGGACGCCGCCCTCGGCGAGCATCGCCGCTGGACCGTGGCGCTGACCGATGTCACCGAGATGAAGGAACGCGAGGCGGATTTGCAGCTGCTCCTGGCGCGCAGCAATGCCGCGGACCGGGCGAAATCCGAATTCCTGACGCATATGAGCCATGAAATCCGCACGCCTATGAATGGCGTTCTCGGCATGGCGGAACTGCTTGGCAAGACTGATCTCGATGCGAGGCAGAAGACCTTCGTCGATATCATCGTCAAGTCGGGCAATGCGCTGCTGACCATCATCAACGACATTCTCGATTTTTCCCGCATCGATACCGGCGAAATGCATCTGCGCAAGATGGCATTCGATCCCGCCGAGGCTGTCGAAGATATCGCGACCCTGTTGGCTGCGGCCGCATCGGAGAAAAATATCGAGCTGATGGTGCGCATCGCTCCCGGTGTGCCGGCGGCGATACTCGGCGATGCCGGTCGTTTTCGGCAGATCGTGACCAATCTCGTCGGCAATGCGATCAAGTTCACAGAGCGCGGTCATGTGCTGGTCGAGCTGGATAGCCAGCCCTCATCGGACGACAACATATTGCTCATGCTGCGTGTCGAAGATACCGGGATCGGCATACCGGAAGAAAAGCTCGATACGATCTTCGACAAATTTTCATTGGCGGATTCGTCTTTTGCGCGGCGGCTTGAAGGCTCGGGTCTTGGTCTCGCCATCACGGCCGGTCTCGTCGATCTGTTCGGCGGTTCGCTGTCGGTGGAGAGCGAATGGGGCAAGGGGTCGGTTTTCACCGTCCATCTGCCGATGCCGTTGGTTGCCGCGCGCGGCAAAGTCGCGGAGCTGCCGGCCAATGTCAGGGATGCCCGCGTCCTGATCGTGGAAGACGACGCGATCCATCGGCGCATCTTGAGCGAACAGTTGCTGCAATGGGGTTTCGACGGGCATGTCGCCGAGGATGGCAGGATCGCGCTCGCCATTCTGGAAGCTGCCTTCGATATGGGCGTGTCGGTCGATGCGATTATCGTCGACTACAGCATGCCCGGCATGAATGGCTATCAGATCGCGAACGCATTGCGCGCCGATCCGCGTTTTTGCGCTCTGCCGATCGTGTTCCTGACGTCGATGGGCGTCGCCGGTAGCGATAGGGAATTCGCCGCCGTCAACGGCCAGGCGCATCTTATGAAGCCTGTGAGGGCCAATGTGCTGCGCGGCACGATCATCGATGTCGTGCGCGCGTCGCGGCGGAAGAAACTTGGAGAGCGATTAGGCCCCGTTGAACGTCGGCTACCGATAGAGACGGAAGCCGCAGCCGCGATCGAGGCCACCGATCGGATGACGTCGGCCAAGTCAGGCAATACCATCGACGTTCTCGTCGCCGAGGACAATGAGGTGAACCAGATCGTCTTCACGCAGATCCTGCAGGCGACCGGCCTGCGGTTTCTCGTCGTGGAGAATGGCCAGGCGGCCGTGGACGCATGGCGCCAGCTCCGGCCGTCGCTGATCCTCATGGATGTATCCATGCCGGTCATGAATGGTCATCAGGCGACCCGTACGATCCGGCAGCTCGAGACGCAGGCCGGGCAGGGATGGCATGTTCCCATCGTCGGGGTGACCGCGCAGGCCCTGGATGTCGATCGCATGATGTGCATGCAGTCGGGCATGGACGATTGCATATCCAAGCCAATCAGCCCCGAACTCCTTGAGACGAAGATCCAGCAATATCTCGGTAATGTCGTTTTCCGGGAGGATCGGTCCAAGAACTAGGGTTCCGATCTTTAGACTTGAGCGCATGGCTGAATGCGGCCTTTGTGCAATCGCAACTGTCGCAGCCATCAGCCATCGGTGCAAACGGTAACGGCCTTCCAGGCTTCGATCTCCTGCTTGAGGCGCTCGATCCTATCAGTCACAAGTCCAAGAGCATCGCTGCCCAGCAGGAGTTGCGGTGGGGGCGTGTCGGACTCGATCAAGTCCAGAACGGCAGCCGCAAGCTTGTCGGGATCGCCGAGCTGCTTACCGCTTTTGGATTGCCGCGCCTGCCGAATCGGATCGAACAGCGCATCATAGTCCGCGATTGATCGCTCGGTCCGGACCATCGAGCGCCCGGCCCAGTCGGTCCGGAAGGAGCCGGGGCAAAGGGCGGTCACCCGAACGCCGAATGGTGCCATCTCCGCTCGCATGACCTCCGAGATGCCCTGAAGGGCGAACTTGCTTCCGCAATAATAGGCGATGCCGGGCATGGTGATCATGCCGCCCATAGAGGTGACGTTGACGATGAAGCCGCTGCGCCTTTCGCGGAAGCGCGGCAGGAAGGCCTTGGCGACCGCAACGGCGCCGAAGACGTTCACGTCGAACTGGCGGCGCATCTCCTCAAGGGGCGACTCTTCAAGAATTCCCTCGTGGCCGTAGCCGGCATTGTTGATTAGCACGTCGACCAATCCATGATCTTCCTCCGCCTGCCGAACGACATCCGCTATGCGGTCGAACTCCGTCACATCGCACAGGATGGGCCGCACTGCCGGCAAGCGTTCTGTCAGGGCTGCCCGCGACTGTTCCGAGCGGATGGTGCCGATAACCTTGTGGCCATTCCGGATCGCGGCGGCTGCAATTGCGAAGCCGAAGCCCGAATTCGCTCCGGTGATGAAAAATGTCTTCTGTGACATGGTCGAAATCTCGTCTTGATTGCTTGATGCCTATGACAGATAGTCTTCGAAATCATCGCCTGCGATTGCAAAACCTATGGGTATCTTGCCAAATCCTATGAAACCGAGCGATGAGGGTTCAAAGCGCCGGGAGTTGGTAGAGCTGGCAGGCCGTCTTGCTCCCGGCCAGGGATACAACCCAACGGCACTTGCCAGTGTCCGCATTCTCAGGACCGAAGCGATCCTTCATGATGTTCCCGTGCTCTACAAACCTGGCGCGGTCTTCGTCCTGCAGGGCCGAAAGCAGGGCATGCTTGAAGGCGAGGTCTATCTCTACGATGAGGAGCATTATCTGGCCGTGTCGGTGCCCGTTCCGTTCCGGATGGAATCGTCAGCCAGCGTCGAACGCCCTTTGCTTGCCGTTTATCTCGAGTTCCACATGCTTCTCGCTGCGGAGATCGCCTCGGACGTGGGGGCGAGACAGTCCGGAGCAGCGACCGGCAAAGTGAGAAGCCTGATATCGAGCAGAATGGAGCCGATGATCGAGGATGTCTTGCTGCGTTTGCTGCGGGCGCTCAGCGATCCTGTTGAGCTTGCGGTTCTGGGAACAGGCATCCTGCGTGAGCTGCACTACCGGGTTCTGGTCGGCCCGCAAGGCGGAGCGATGATCTCAGCTCTTCAGCAACAGGGCATTTCCGGGAAGATCGTGCGAAGTCTGGCCCGATTGCGCGAAGCCTACAATTCCGAGATTTCGGTTGCCGCGCTGGCGCGTGAGGCGGGGATGAGCGTTCCCTCCTACCACGTCCATTTCAAAGCCCTGACGGGCAGCAGTCCGATGCAATATCTGAAGGCAATGCGGCTCCACGAGGCGCGGTTGATGATCGCGCGCCACGACGGAACGATTGCGGAGGTGGCGGCATCGGTCGGCTATGCCAGTCCTGCTCAGTTCAGCCGAGACTTCAAACGGCATTTCCGGCGGACGGCCTCGGAAGAGGCCAAGTGGGTTCGCCAGCATCTTGGCGAGCTCATCTGAATCTCACGAGATGGTTGCCGCCTGGCCTGTACATCGGCCTCAGGCCGGCTTGATGCCGCAGAGCATTTCGCGCTTGCCGGCGAAGCCTTGGCGTCGTTCCACCACAAATCCTGCCGCCTGCAGGTTTCGTCGCACGAAGCCAGCCGCCGCATAGGTGGCGAAAGTGCCGTTCGGAACCGTCTTATCGTGAAGCGTCTGCATCAGTTCCGGCGACCACATGTCGGCATTGCGGGAGGGTGCGAAACCGTCGAGATACCAGGCGTCAAAGCCCTGTTCGGCGCGGCTGACACCTTCGAGAGCCGGACCGCAGACGACGCTGAGGCATGTATGCGCATCGAGCCTCAGGGACACGACACCCTGCGGCTTGTCCGGCCACGCGGCGGCAAGCGCCTGGCGCTCCCTATCAATCTGGGGCCAGTGCGACAAGGCACGGTCGATTTCCTCGGCCCGCATCGGATAGAGTTCGAAGGACATGAAGTGCAGGTTCGAACCGGGGGCAGCCTTCTGCTGCCACTGGCGCCAGGTTTCGCAGAAATTCAGGCCGGTGCCGAAACCGAGTTCACCGATGAGAAAATCCTGCCGTCCCTGCCAGCGGTCGGGAAGGCCATTGCCGGCCAGGAAGACATGGCCGCATTCCAACCGGCCGTCGGTCTGGCAATAAAAATGGTCGCCAAATGCGGTCGAATAGGGCATATCGCCGTCGCGCCATTCGAGCTCCGCGCTTGCTGCAGACGTTTCGGACGCCTTGGTCCGATCGGAAACTGGATTTGTCATGGAAAGAGCCGATAATCCTCCAAGAGTTGCTGGTCAATCGTCCGTCGATCTGTTGATTGTCGGTGGCGGGATCATGGGCCTGTGGGCGGCCGTTCATGCCGAGCGTCTTGGTATCCAAGTGCTGCTCGTCGAAGCTGGCCGTCTCGGGCAGGGGGCGAGCGGTGGCCTGCTTGGCGCGCTGATGCCGCACATGCCGGATAAATGGTCGGACAAGAAGCAGTTTCAGTTCGATGCGCTTGTCGCACTCGAGGAAGAGATCTCGATCCTGGAAGCGGAGACCGGTCTTTCGGCTGGCTATTGCCGCGCCGGCCGGTTGATTCCGCTGCCGAAGCCGCATCTTAGGCAGATCGCGCTTGGCCATTCCCATGATGCGGAAACGCATTGGCGGCATGGGGATCGGCAGTTTCACTGGCATGTGCTGGATGCGGCGCCCGTCGAAGGCTGGGTCGAGCCGTCCCTTGCCGAAAGCGGATTTGTCCACGATACGCTGGCGGCGCGCGTCGCGCCGCGCGCGTTTCTGGAGGTCCTGCGGAGGTTTCTCGCAGCGGCGCGACATGTTCGGCTTTGCGAGGGCGTTACCGTCGAGAATATCGATCCGGAGCGCGGCATTGTGCGTTCAAGCGATGGCGACATTCGCTTCGGCCGTTGCATCCTTTCTGCCGGCTTTCGCTCGTTTCCGATCCTTGATGAATTAACGGAGGGACGCAAAGCCTCGCTCGGCCAACCGGTCAAAGGGCAAGCGGCGATGCTGAAGGCCGATGTCGACGGCGACATGCCTGTTATCTTCCGCGATGGCCTCTACATCGTTCCGCATGAGAATGGATTGGTCGCGGTCGGCAGCACGAGCGAGAACCGATTTGACGATCCCTTATCGACGGACGGGCAGCTCGATAACTTGCTCAATGCGGCGCGCATCATGGCGCCGGTGCTGGCTGGCGCGGACGTCGTCGAGCGTTGGGCGGGCTTGCGTCCGAAGGCTGTGGATCGTGATCCGATGGTGGGTGCGCATCCCGATCATCCCTCGCTGATTGCCCTGACTGGTGGCTTCAAGGTGAGCTTTGGGCTGGCGCATAGGCTCGCGGAGGCGGCGGTGGGTGAGGCGGTGGGCGCACCCGGTTGCTTCAACTTGCCGCCGAGTTTCACTTTAGCGAGTCATATTTCAGTCATATCACATAAAACGTGAATGCAAGCCTCTTTCGGGTCGTCAATCTGTCACGCAAATCACCTATCTCCTTGGCCATCGGTGCCGGTTCGGTCTGCCTGACGTTACGCCCTGGAGGAATTTTATGCGGTATGCCATTTGCTTCACACCGTCTGCGAGCGATCCGCTGACGCTTGTGGCGGCGAATTGGCTCGGCCGCAACGTCTATTCCGGCGAGATGGTCGATCCGCCGGCGGTCCGTGGGCTTGGTATCCATGAGATCGCCTTCTACACCGCGGTTCCGCGCCGCTACGGCTTCATGGGAATTTTAAAGGCGCCGTTCCGGTTGGCCGAGGATATGTCCGAGGCGGGGCTGCTGCGCGATCTGATGCGGTTCTCCGGCACGGTCGCGCCCTTCGAAATCCCGAGGCTTGAGGTCGCGCGGCTCGGCGGCGCGCTGGGCCTCGTTCCCTCCGCTCCAAGCCAGCAGATGCATTTCCTGGCGGCATCGCTGGTGCAGACCTTCGATCAATACAGGGCTCCCTTAAGCGAAGCCGAAATAGAGCGCATCGATCCGGATGGCCTGTCGGCGACGCAATTTGCCAATCTGCATCGCTGGGGGCATCCGCACGTCATGGACGAGTTCCGCTTTCAGATGATGCTGACGGGTACGGTAAGCCCCGCCGACATGGCGCGCATCGAGCGTGCGCTGCGCGATTTCTTCGAGCCTGCCTTGGCTGCGCCCATCCCCGTTTCCAACATCGCGCTCATGATGGAAGAAGGCGCCGGTGGTCCCTTCCGAGTACACTCGCTGCATCCTATGGGAAAGGTCAGCGCCCGCAAGATCGCCTAGATTAGCGGATGGCGTTCACGCCAATACCCCGCTTTGAAGCGAAAGTGATTTTCCCACTTTCCGTCTCGACTTTCGCGGCGTGGATGCTACCGTTCCGCGATCAGAGAAGGTGCTTCAATGTCGGAAATCTATCCCCGTAATCTTATCGGCTACGGCCGCCACACGCCGGATCCGAAATGGCCTGGCGATGCCCGCATCGCGGTGCAGTTTGTGATCAATTATGAGGAGGGCGGGGAAAGCTGCATTCTCGACGGTGATCCTGGGTCGGAAAACCTGCTGTCCGAGATCGTTGGCGCGGCCTCCTGGCCGAACCAGCGCAATCTCAATATGGAATCGATCTACGAATATGGCTCGCGTGCCGGCTTCTGGCGGCTGTGGCGCATGTTCACCGAACTCAAGGTTCAGGCGACGGTCTATGGCGTGACGCTGGCCATGGCGCGCAATCCGGAAGCGGTTGCCGCGATGAAGGAAGCCGGCTGGGAAATCGCCAGCCACGGCTATCGCTGGCTGGAATACAAGGATTTCTCCGAGGATCTGGAGCGCAAGCACATTCTCGAAGCCGTACGGCTGCATACCGAACTCACCGGCGAGCGGCCCTACGGCATGTACCAGGGCAAGCCGTCCGACAATACGCTGCGGCTCGTCATGGAGGAGGGCGGTTTCCTCTACTCCTCCGATTCTTATGCCGACGATCTGCCCTTCTGGGTCGATGGTCTGAACGGCAAGCCGTTCCTGATCATCCCCTATACGCTTGAGACCAACGATATGCGCTTTGCGACGCCGCAGGGCTTCAATTCCGGTGACCAGTTCTTCACCTATCTCAAGGATGCCTTCGACACGCTCTATGAAGAGGGCAAGCATGGTAGCCCAAAGATGATGTCTATCGGCCTGCATTGCCGTCTCGTCGGCCGCCCCGGTCGCGCCGCGGCCCTGCGCCGATTCATCGAATATGTGCAGAAGCACGACAAGGTCTGGATCCCGAAGCGGATCGAGATCGCCAACCACTGGTATGAGAATCACCTTCCCGGGGGCGCGCGCTGATATGATCTCGCGGGACGATTTTGTCGGCCGCTTCGGCGGTGTCTTCGAACATTCGCCTTTCGTTGCCGAGCGCGCCTATGATGCCGGCGCCATAGTCGAGCCGCTGACCTCCGGCGGCGTGCACGCTGCGCTGATTCGGGCCTTCCGTGCCGCCAGCGAGGCGGAGCGACTTGGCGTGCTGCGGGCACACCCCGATCTCGCCGGCCGGCTGGCGATTGCCGGCCAGCTGACCGAGGATAGCCGCAAGGAGCAGGCCGGAGCCGGGCTCGACCGGCTGACCCCCGAGGAACACGCCCGGTTTACCGAACTCAATGCTGCCTATGTGACGAAATTCGGCTTTCCGTTCATCATCGCGGTCAAGGGGCTCGGCAAGGACGATATTCTTGCCGCCTTCGAGACGCGTGTAGATAATAGCAGGGATGCGGAGTTTGCGACCGCAGCAGCTCAGGTCGAAAAGATCGCCTTGCTGCGTCTGCAATCCATGCTGCCTGAAGCCTGACGTATAGCCTCAGGGCTGCGTCCTTCCTGCGTCTGGCCCAGCGCGGGTTTTCCCATTGAGGTATGCGCTATTTTTCGATCTACTCATGGCTTAGTATCCGCTTGGCAGGATACTAAGCCATGGGGCCACGGAACGCATTGGACAGAGATAGAAGCGGATGGATGATTGGTGACGCCAAGAGGCGCGTCATCGCACCGGAATCGGGTATTGCTGGCGGAGGAAAGCCAGCATGAGCCTGGATCGACTGATTACCTACCTCGAACGCATGCAGGAGGCTGCATCCGAAACCGGCCATTTCCTTAGGGAAATCAATCAAGTGACATTCTCCAAGAATGTCGAGAAACAGCGCGCCGTCGGCATGAATCTTCTGCTGGTCGGCGAGGCTGCCACACGCATTGCCGAGGACTATCCGGAGTTTGTTGTTGACCATCCGGAGCTGCCTTGGCATGTGATGCAGGACTTCCGGAATCGGATTGCGCAAGGGTATGTCGACATCGAGTTGGCGGCCCTGTGGGATATCGCTCACAAATCTCTTCCGGAGTTGCTCCTGCAACTGGACTCCATTCGCCACTGGCGAGCGGAGGGCGAATAATCATTCAATGACACAGCATCTCGATATCAATCCTTTGACAAAGGCCGCATTCGCGCCGTTCGGCGATGTCATCGAGGCCGATCCAGCAACCATGCGGTACATTAATGGCGGCACGACAGAGCGTTTCCATGCTTTGTCCAGCGCCGAGGCTATCGGAGAGGGAGCGCGGGTTATCCTGAACCTCTTTCACGGCCAGCCGCGGGCTTTTCCCTTCTCGATCGACATGATGGAGCGCCATCCGTTCGGCAGCCAATGTTTCGTGCCGCTGAACGGCCGTCCGTTCCTCGTCGTCGTCGCAGAGGATGAGGGCGGCAAGCCCGGCAGGCCGAAGGTTTTCCTGGCGCGCGGCGACCAGGGCGTGAATTACCGGGTCAATGCCTGGCATTATCCGCTGATGGCACTCGACGAGCCAAGCGATTTCCTTATCGTGGATCGCGATGGGCCTGGAAACAATTTGGAAGAGTACTTCTTCGACACGCCCTTCATCATCGGAGCACCGACGCTATGACCGGACTGACCACCCATGTGCTCGATACCGCTCTCGGCAAGCCGGCCGAAGGCTTGGTGATAGATCTCTTCAGGATCGACGGCGATGCCCGCAGGCATTTGAAGACGGTTACGACCAACTCGGACGGTCGCGTGGATGGTGGTCCAATTCTCATCGGCGACAGCTTCGTTGCAGGCACTTACGAGCTGCTGTTTCGGGCCGGGGACTATCTGCGTGCCAGCGGCACCAAGTTGCCGGAGCCGGCTTTCCTTGATCTCGTGCCGATCCGCTTCGGCATCGCCGATACGACGGCGCATTATCATGTGCCGCTGCTGATCTCGCCCTACGGCTATTCCACCTATCGCGGGAGCTGAGACATGCGCTTTGCAGCTATTGCGGACATCCACGGCAATCATTTAGCGCTCGAGGCGGTGCTTGCGGATATCCGCAGACAGGGCATCACCAATATCGTCAATCTGGGCGATTGCTTCAGCGGCCCGCTTACCGCGGGCAAGACGGCGGACATGCTGCTGGAATTGAATGCGCCGACGGTGCGCGGCAATCACGACCGCTATCTGATCGAACTGGCGCCGGAGGCGATGCATGTTTCAGATCGGGCAGCGCATTCTGAATTGACGGAACGTCACCTTGAATGGCTGCGCGCCTTGCCGGTCAGCACAGTTTATCTGGATGAGGCTTATCTCTGCCACGCGACACCGGCTGATGACAATGTCTATTGGCTCGAATCCGTCTCTACGGACGGTCAGGTCTATCTGAAGCCTCTGGAAGAGATCGAGGCGCTGGCTGCCGGCATCGATCTTCCGCTCATCCTGTGCGGGCATACCCATATTCCGCGTGCCGTCAGGCTTTCCGATGGGCGCTTGATCGTCAATCCCGGCAGTGTCGGCTGCCCGGCCTATGACGATGATCTACCCTATTTTCATAAGGTGGAAGCCGGCCATCCCTTTGCTTCTTACGCCATTCTGGAAAAGACTGGTGATCATTGGCTGCCGGTCTTCCGCCAGGTCGTCTATGATCACTTGGCGATGGCGAAGCTCGCGGCGCAGAACGGCCGCGAGGAGTGGGCGAGCGGTCTTGCGACGGGCTGGCTGCGTTAGAAATCAGCTAGAATCGACCGATCCACGGCCTTGATGTCCCGCTTGCCGCAGAGGGCCATGGAAATATCCAGCTCCTTGCGGATGATCTCGAGTGCGAGCGTCACCCCGTCCTTGCCCATGGCGCCGAGGCCATAGAGGAAGGGGCGGCCGATGAAGGTGCCCTTGGCGCCGAGTGCTACGGCCTTGAGCACGTCCTGACCTGAGCGTACGCCGCCATCCATATGGACCTCGATCCTGTCGCCGACGGCATCGACGATCCGCGGCAGCATACTGATGGAGGAATGGGCGCCATCGAGCTGCCGACCGCCGTGATTGGAGACGATGATGGCGTCGGCGCCGGTATCGACGGCCGCTTTTGCATCCTCGACATCGAGAATGCCCTTGATGATCAGCGGGCCACCCCATTGCTCCTTGATCCAGGCGACATCGCTCCAGGAAAGCTTGGGGTCGAACTGCGAATGCGTCCAGTGCGACAGCGTCGTCATATCGGAAATATCCTTGGCATGGCCGATGATATTGCCGAAGGAGCGGCGCTTCGTCTTCAGCATGCCCATGCACCAACCCGGTCGCATCGCCATCTGCCAAAGGTTTTTCGCCGTCATTTTCGGTGGAGCCGACAATCCATTACGGATATCGTTGTGGCGCTGGCCGAGGATCTGCAGGTCGGCAGTCAGCACCAGCGCCGAGCATTTCGCCGCCTTGGCACGATGGATAAGGTCGAGGACGAAATCGCGATCCTTCATCACGTAGAGCTGGAACCAGAAGGGCTGCTTCGTCACCGAGGCGATGTCCTCGATCGAGCAGATGCTCATGGTCGACAGTGTGAAGGGTATGCCGAATTCCTCGGCCGCGCGCGCGGCCAGAATCTCGCCATCGGCGTGCTGCATGCCGGTCATCCCTGTCGGCGCCAGCGCCACCGGCATCGAGGCCTTTTGGCCGACCATCGTGGTCGCCAGCGACCGGTCGGAAATGTCGACGAGGACGCGCTGGCGCAGCTTGATCTTGGCGAAATCCGCCTCGTTCGCCTCATAAGTCGACTCCGTCCACGAACCGGAATCGGCATATTGGAAGAACATTTTCGGCACGCGCCGCTGCGCGAGCGTCTTCAGTTCGGCGATGGTCAGCGGCGCGGTCATGGCTCTTTGCCTTCTGAATAGTTATACGGAGGTGGGTTCGGATTGCCTCATTGCAGGGTCGATTTCATCGGCTGTCCGGCGACATAGGTCTCGACGACGGCGCGGTCGTCACCCATGGTCTGCAACAGGAACAGTTCTTCGGTGAGGCTTTTCGTCACCTCCATCTTCAGCGCCATGGCCGGGGTTGCGGCTGCGTTGAGGACGATGAGATCGGCTTCGGTTCCGGAGTCGAGCGTGCCGATCTTATCGACGAGGGAGAGAGACTCGGCATTCCCACGGGTCATGTAATAAAAGCTCTCCAACGGGTTCAGCCGCTCGCCGAGCAGCTGCTGGATCTTGTAGGCCTCGTCCATGGTGCGCAGCATGGAATAGCTGGAGCCGCCGCCGATATCGGTGGCGACACCGATGCGAACGGGTTTCTCGCGGCGAGCCAGCGCCTTCAGCGGGAAGAGGCCGGAGCCGAGGAAGAGGTTTGAGGTCGGGCAATGCACGGCGACGGCACCGGCTTCGCTCATCGCGTCGGCTTCGCGCTCGGAAAGATGGATCGCATGGCCGAACAGGCTCTTCGGTCCAAGTAGACCGTAATGCGCGTAGATATCGGTGTAGTCGATCGCGTCCGGATAAAGCTCGCAGGTAAACTTGATCTCGTCGTGGTTCTCGGAAAGATGTGTCTGGATATGCAGATCCGGGAATTCGCGGGCGAGCGCGGCCGTTGCCTCCATCTGCGCCGGCGTGGAGGTGATAGCGAAGCGTGGGGTGATGGCGACATGGTTGCGGCCCTTGCCGTGCCAGTCAGCGATCACCTGGCGGGTCTCGTCATAGCCCATTTCGGGCGTATCGAGCAGGCCCTGCGGGGCATGGCGATCCATCATCACCTTGCCGCCCACCATGCGCATGTTGCGGCGCATGGCTTCGGCAAAATAGGCGTCGGCGGAGGTCTTGTGCACAGAGCAGTAGGCGACGGCCGTCGTTGTGCCGTGGCGGATCATCTCGTCATAGAAATGCGTGGCGATACGCTCCGCATGCGCACTTTCCACGAAGCGGCATTCCTCGGGGAATGTATAGGTGTTCAGCCATTCCAGAAGGTTGGCGGCGTAGGAGGCGATTACCTGCATCTGCGGGAAATGCAGGTGCATGTCGATGAACCCCGGCAGGATCAGATGCGGCCGATGGTCGATTTCGGTTGCACCTTCCGGCGCCTGCGCCTTGATTTCGGCATAGCGGCCCGTCGCGACGATCAGGCCGTTTTCGATCAGCAGGCCGCCATCACTTTCATAAGTATAGCTGTCGGCATCATCAAGGCTTTGCGGCAGGCGCTTGAAGGAAAGCAGGCGGCCGCGCAGAAGGGTGGTCATTGGCTCTTTTCTCCGATGGAGCTTTCGAACCAGGCGACCAGCAGCTTGCGTTCCTCCGGCGTGACGTCGGTGACGTTGCCGGGCGGCATGGCATGGCTGCGGCCGGCCTGGATATAGATCTCCCGGGCATGCATAGCGATTTCCGCGTCATTTTCCAGCGTTACGCCCTTCGGCGGGCGGACAATCCCCTCATAGACGGGTTCGGCCGCATGGCACATGGAACAGCGCGTCGAGACCATCTGCTTGACCGCTGGGAAATGGGCGTCGGAGGCGAATTGCTGGAAGGCGGGAGCGACTGCGTTCGCTTCCTTCTCGCCAGTCAGCACCCTCGGAACGGTCGAGAGCCACATGATGACGATGAAAAGGACTATCGTGACGATCCAGGTCCAGGTCGGGCGGCCTTTGCGCGCATGCGTGGTGTTGAACCAGTGACGGATGGTGACGCCCATCAGGAACACCAGCGCTGCGATTATCCAGTTGAACTGCGTGCCGAAGGCCAGCGGATAGTGGTTCGACAACATGAAGAAGATGACGGGCAGCGTCAGGTAGTTGTTATGGAGTGAGCGCTGCTTAGCGATGCGGCCATATTTCGGGTCCGGCGTGCGGCCGGCGATGAGGTCGGCGACGACGATCTTCTGGTTGGGGATGATGATCATGAAGACGTTGGCAGACATGATCGTCGCGGTAAAAGCACCGAGATGCAGGAAGGCGGCGCGGCCTGTGAAGAGATGCGTATAGCCCCAGGCCATGAAGACCAGGATGGCATAAAGCACGATCATCAGCCCCCAGGTGTTGTTGCCGAGCGGCGACTTACACAGCAGGTCGTAGATGATCCAGCCGATGGCGAGCGACGCCAGCGAAATCAGGATCGCGACGGGAACGCTGACATCGAGCACGTGGCGATCGATGAGGAAGAGGTTGGCGCCGCCGTAATAGACGATGCACAGCATCAGGAAGCCGGATAGCCAGGTAAAATAGCTCTCATATTTGAACCAGGTCAGGTGCTCCGGCATCTGTGCGGGAGCCACGAGATATTTCTGGATGTGATAGAAACCGCCGCCGTGAACCTGCCATTCCTCGCCATAGGCGCCGGGCGGAAGATGCGGGCGCTTCACCAGTCCGAGATCGAGCGCGATGAAGTAGAAGGACGAACCGATCCAGGCAATGGCGGTTATGACGTGGAACCAGCGGGCGGCAAAGGCCAGCCATTCCCACGCTATGGCGTATTCGTACATTCAGTTCCCCTTTTTCTTCCTCCGACTCGATACCTTGCAGAATGTTGAGAGCGGATGGAAGAGGGGTGTTTGATGTGCCGGTAAAAAGCAGCGGTCTTGTCTAGTGTCCGGGGCGCATTAGATCAGATTATGGCAGTTATTTAATAGAATGCCATTGGCTGCTTGGAGCGGGCCGTGTCCGCGGCGGCCGTCTATTTTTTCGACGGAGAATTGCCCATGCGTGGTATTCTGGCGTTCGTATTTTTTCTTCTCTCCGCAGCCTTTGCTCTGGCGCACGAGGCGCCCTCCGGCTGGTCCTACGACCCTTATTGCTGCAATGGCGACAGCAAGACGGGCGATTGCGAGATGATTCCGTCGCGCACCGTCACCATCGTGCCCGGCGGCTATCGAGTGACGCTCAATCCTGGCGACCATCGCTATGTAACGCACGCGCATATCTTCAATCTGCCGCAGGGTAAGACGATGCGCTCCCCGGACGGAGCCTATCATCTCTGTCTGTTTCCGGACGAGAACACCCCGCGTTGCTTTTATGCGCCTGACATGGATTACTGAGCGCTATTCCAGCGGCATGCCGAATTCGCAGAGGAGCCAATCCCTGAAGGCGCGGATTCGCGGCGTATGACGCCTGTTTTCCGGATAGGCGATCCAGTAGTCCGTATTGTCGGACGAAAGAATATCAAAGGGTTGGATCAGCCGGCCAGAAGCGAGATCATCCGCATAGAATTCCGGGGTCAGGATGGCGACGCCCTGACCGGCCAATGCCGCGCTCGCCTCGAAGGACTGGGCGCCGAGCCTGCTGCGCGGCCGGCCCTGAAGGCCAGGGTCTGGAACACCGGCTTCCTGAAACCATTGAGCCCACCATGGGTCGCCTGCGTCGATGATGCGGAGCTTCAGAAGGTCTGCCGGTTCGTGTATGCCGCCGATCGTCTCCGCAAGCGCCGGGCTTAGCATCGGCGTAAAATAAACCTTCATCAGCAGGTGCGCACGTAGTCCCGGCCATTCGCCACGCCCGTGGCGGATGGCGATGTCGGCGGACTCCCGGGCGAAGTCTATGATCGAGCCCGAGGTATCCAGCCGGACAGCGATATTGGGATGCTTCAGCTGAAACGAACCGAGATGACGGGCCAGCCATTGCGAGGCGAAGGTGGGGGTCGAATGGATGCATAGCGTCGTTTCGACTTCGCCTCTGATCGAAGTCATGGCCTCCTGCACCATGGCAAAGGCTTCCGACACTTTCGGTGCAAGCTGTTCTCCGGCCTTGGTCAACAGAATCTGCCGCGGGCGGCGCAGGAATAGCGGCTCGCCCAAAGTCTCTTCCAGCAGCTTGATCTGATAGCTGACCGCCGTCTGTGTCATGCCAAGCTCTTCGCCGGCCCGCGTGAAACTGCCGTGCCGGGCGGCGGCCTCAAAGACGCGGAGCGCATTCAGCGGAAAGCGCATGGACAATTTCATGGATAAGTTCTCTTTATGTATGCAGACGATAGTTCGATTGGAATTTCAGCATTTTTCGCGCCAGACTGCAATTCATATCATTGATCTAACTGAGGTATCGTCATGGATTGCTATGTCGTGGAACAGGTGGAAACCGCAAGGCCAAGCATTCTGGCTCGTCTTCTGGAATCGGTGACGCAGGCCTTTGTCAGCCACGCGGAGCCGTCGCCGCATCTCGATCTTGATGAGATGTCGGACCGCCTGAAGCGGGACCTTGGATTTCTTGATGGGCGGGAGCCGCGTTATGAAGACTGCCGACTGTTGTAGGGGGTAGGGAGTGAAAGCCCAGAGAAGGACAATCACATCCCCTTCAGCCGCTCGACCGCCATGAGCACCCGTTCCGGTGTCGCCGGCGCATCGAGGCGCGGGCAGATGCGATAATCCGCGACGCTGGCGACCGCCATCGATAGTGCCTCCAGCACCGAGATCGGCAGCATGAAAGGTGGCTCGCCCACGGCCTTCGAGCGGCCGATGGTGGCCTCGGTATTTTCGGACCATTCCGCCAGCCGCACATTGAAAATCTTCGGACGGTCGGAAGCGAGCGGGATCTTGTAGGTGGACGGCGCGTGGGTGCGCAGCCGGCCCTTCGCATCCCACCAGAGCTCCTCCGTCGTCAGCCAGCCCATGCCCTGCACGAAGGCACCTTCGACCTGGCCGATATCGATCGCGGGGTTGAGGGAGCGACCGACGTCATGAAGGACATCGGCGCGGTCGATCAGGTATTCGCCCGTCAACGTATCGATCGACACTTCCGAGCAGGCGGCGCCATAGGAGAAATAATAGAAGGGCGTGCCGCGGCCGGCCTTGCGATCCCAATGGATCTTCGGCGTCTTGTAGAAGCCGGCAGCCGAGAGCTGGACGCGGGCGAAATAGGCCTGCTTGACGAAATCGGGGAAGGGGATTTCGTCTTCGCCGACACGCACGCGGTTTGGCAGAAACCGTACCTCCTCGGCACCGACACCCCATTTTTCGGCCGCGAAGGCGACGAGCCTTTCCTTGATCTGCCGGGCAGCGTCATAGGCTGCCATGCCATTCAGGTCGGAGCCGGAGGAGGCCGCTGTCGCCGATGTATTCGGCACCTTGCCTGTAGTCGTCGCGGTGATCTTCACGCGGTCGATATCGACCTGGAAACTATCGGCCAGAACCTGCGCCACCTTCACATAGAGGCCCTGGCCCATTTCAGTGCCGCCATGGTTCAGGTGGATCGAGCCATCCTGATAGATATGCACCAGCGCGCCTGCCTGGTTGAAGGCGGTCATGGTGAAGGAGATGCCGAATTTCACCGGCGTCAGCGCGATGCCCTTGCGGATGAAGCGGCTGGAACGGTTGAACTCGATGATGGCCTTGCGCCGCGCCTGATAGTCGGAACTCTGTTCCAGCTCGTCGACGATGCGGTTGATGATATTGTCCGTGACCTCCTGATGATAGGGGGTCAGCGTCCGGCCCGAGCCCGGCTGGCCGTAGAAATTGGCGCGGCGGATTTCGAGCGGGTCCTTGCCGAGCGCGTAGGCGATCTCCTCGATCATGCGCTCGCCGCCGACCATCCCTTGCGGGCCGCCGAAGCCGCGGAAAGCGGTGTTGGAGACGGTATGCGTCTTCAGTGGCTTCGAGACCAGATGCACATGCGGGTAGAAATAGCTGGAATCCGCATGGAACAGCGCGCGGTCGGTGACGGGGCCGGAAAGGTCGGAGGAAAAGCCGCAGCGCGCGGCATAGGTGGCGTCGACGGCCTGGATGCGGCCTTCGTCGTCGAAACCGACTTCGTAGTCCACGAGGAAATCGTGGCGCTTGCCGGTGGCGCTCATGTCCTCGTCGCGGTCCGGCCGGAATTTCACGGCGCAGCCGAGTTTCTTGGCGGCGACGGCAGCCAGCGCCGCAAACTGGTTGCCCTGCGTTTCCTTGCCGCCGAAGCCGCCGCCCATGCGGCGCACATTGACGGTGACGGCGTTGGACGGGATGTTCAGGACATGGCCGACGATGTGCTGGATTTCGCTCGGATGCTGCGTCGACGACCAGACGGCAACCTCATCGTCCTCGCCGGGGATCGCCATGGCGATATGGCTTTCGAGATAGAAGTGCTCCTGACCGCCGATGCGCATCTGCGCCTTGATCCGATGCTTGGAATTCGCCATCTCGGTTTCGGGCTCGCCGCGCTTCAGGGTCATCGGCTCGTAGACGAGCGGTGCGCCATTGGCCAGCGCGCCATCGATATCGCTCCAATGCGGCAGGTCGCGATAATCGATCTTGGCAAGACGCGCGGCACGCCGGGCGGCATCGCGGGTCTCGGCGATGACAGCGAAGATCGGCTGTCCGTGGAATTCGACCTTGGTCTCGGCGAGCAGCGGCTCATCATGCCTACCGTTGGAGCTGGTGTCGTTGACGCCGGGAATATCGGTCCCCGTGAAGACCCAGACGACGCCCGGATAGGCTTTTACTGCCGAGAGATCGATGCCGGCGATCTCGGCATGAGCACGGTCGGAAAGGCCGAGTGCGCCATGCAGCAGGCCGGCTGGTTCGGGAATGTCATCGATATAATCGGCGGCTCCGGTGACGTGCTTATGTGCGGAATCATGGCGTAACGAGCCGTGCATCGAGCCGTTGATGACCTTGCGCTCCTCGAAGGTGGATTTGTCCATGCTTCAAGCCTCCAGGGTTCCCCTTCTCCCCAGTGGGGAGAAGGTGGCCGACAGGCCGGATGAGGGGGATGCATCGCGAAGCGATGCGTGTCCTGAGACTGGATAAAAGGAAGCTTGCTCTTTGCCGTGTAACCCCCTCATCCGCCCTTCGGGCACCTTCTCCCCGAGGGGAGAAGGTGGAAGGAAGCGGCTGCCGTCATCCGGCGAAAAGTGCCGTGCCGTGCCTGAGAAATACGGTCGAATAAACCCGAAATCCGTCATCATGCCAGCACCTCGAAGCGTCTCAATTCCTGCGGCGCACCCGATGTTTCCAGGTAGAAGCGGATGAGAAGGTTCTTGGCGGTCAGCTGGCGGTATTCGGCCGAGGCGCGCCAATCGGTGAGCGGCGTGTAATCGGCGTCGAAGGCGTTGCGTGCGGCCATGACGGTTGCTTCCGTCCACGGCTTGCCGATCAATTCCGCCTCGACGGTGCGAGCGCGCTTCGGCGTACCGGCCATGCCGCCGAAGGCGATGCTGATATCTGCGACATTACCGGCTGAATCCAGTGACAGATGGAAGGCGCCGCAGGCGGCCGAAATATCCTCGTCACGGCGCTTGGAGATCTTGTAGACGGCGAAATGCGCATCCTTGGCCGGATAGGGCACGAAGATGCTCTCGACGAATTCGCCGGGATTGCGGTCCTGCTTGCCGTAATCGATGAAAAAATCTTCGAGCGGCAGGTTGCGCGTGCCTGCCGTCGAACGCAGCCTAACCGTTGCGCCAAGGGCGATCAGCGGCGGGGGTGTGTCGCCGATCGGCGAGCCGTTGGCGATATTGCCGCCGATCGTGCCCATGTTGCGCACCTGCTCGCCGCCGATACGGTTGATGAGGTTGGCAAAAGCGGGGATCTTTTCGGCGATAACAGCAAAGGCGCGGCTGTAGGTGACGCCGGCGCCGATGGTCAGGCCTGCATCTTCAAGGGTAATTTTCTGCAGATCGGTCAGATGGTTGACGAAGACGACCGGGTTCAGCCGGCGCATCTGCTTGGTGACCCAGAGGCCGACATCGGTCGACCCGGCAACGACGGTCGCGGTCGGCTCGTCGGCAAGCACCTGCGCCAGTGCCGATACTGAACCGGGCACGATGAGACGATCCTCGCCCTCGGAAATCTCGATGGTATCGCCACCCTGCATTGCCCAGAGGCGGGCGATGATATCGGCCCTGGTCTTTTCGAGCGGATCGAAGAGCGCGCTCGGCCGCTTCTGGCTCACCTGTTCGGCGGCCTTGACGATCGGCTCATACCCCGTGCAACGACAGAGATTGCCCTGCAGCGACTTTTCGATCTGCGCCCGGCTCGGCTTTTCCGTCGTCAGCCAGAGGCCATAGAGCGACATAACGAAGCCCGGCGTGCAGAAACCGCATTGCGAGCCGTGGCAATCGACCAGCGCCTGCTGCACTGGGTGAAGCGTGCCATTTTGAGCTGCAAGATTCTCGACGGTGACGACATGGGTCGCATGCAGCGAGCCGACGAAACGGATGCAGGCATTGACGGATTCATAGTACAGCCCGCCATCGATCAGCCGTCCCACAAGCACCGTGCAGGCGCCGCAATCGCCCTCCGCGCATCCTTCCTTCGTTCCCGTCAGCCGCCGGTTGAGACGCAGGAAGTCGAGCAGCGTCTCGGTGGGGCGCAGGCTGGATAGAATGATATCCTCGCCGTTGAGGATAAAGCGGATGCTGTCGCTCATGTCGTTCCCGTTTATTGTCCATTTTGCGGGGCCGGAGGCGCTCACGCGAATCCGGCCCTAACCGTCAATGGTTATTCCGCGGTCCAGCCACCGTCAATCGAGACATGCGTGCCGGTCACCTGGCGCGCCTCGTCGCTCGCAAGGTAGAGCGACAGGGCACCGATTTCCTCGGCCTTGACGAACTCATGCGTGGGCTGGGCCTTGAGGATGACTTCGTTCTTGACCTGCTCCTCGGTCATCCCGCGTGCCTTGGCCGTGTCCGGGATCTGCTTTTCCACAAGCGGGGTCAGGACGTAGCCAGGGCAAATGGCGTTCACCGTCACGCCGAATTCGGCAAGCTCGAGCGCCGCCGTTTTGGTCAGGCCTAATATACCATGTTTGGCCGCGACATAGGCGGCTTTGAAGGGCGAGGCGACCAAGCCATGCGCCGAGGCGATGTTGATGATGCGCCCGTATTTCTTCGCTTTCATCAGCGGAATGGCGGCGCGGATGGTGTGGAAGGAGCTGGAGAGATTGATCGCGATGATCTGATCCCATTTCTCGATCGGGAAATCCTCGATTTTCTCGACATGCTGAATGCCGGCATTGTTGACGAGGACATCGACGCTGCCGAAGGTGGAGTTGGCAGTCGCGATCAGATCGGCGATCTCGGCGGGCTTCGTCATGTCAGCCGGATGATAGATCACCTTGCCGCCGCCGGAAGCTTCGAGCTTCGCCTTGATCGCATCGATTTCCTCGGGCTTTCCGAAGCCGTTGATGACGACGTTATCGCCCTTGGCGGCGAAGGCGGCCGCGATGGCGAGGCCGATACCGCTTGTGGAACCGGTGACGACAACTGTTCTTGCCATGATCTTCTCCTTGGACAGCGCAGCTTCCTGCTGCAGTGCAAACCGTTTCAGCCTAGTCCCAAACCCGCGGATATGGCAATCGTAATGCTGCCAGCCCTTTGGCCACGATGCCGTGAACCGGAAAGTGTAGCCTTCAGCGAAAAAATTTCGTTTTGCTTTCTTTTCACATTCGTTTTGCTCGCGTATCTGTTGCTTCGGGATGCAACAGGCGGGAGGAATGCATGAGCGGTTATGTCTTGGCGATCGATCAGGGAACGACGTCGACGCGGGCTATCGTTTTCGACGGCAAGATGAAGGTTGCCGGTGTCGGGCAGAAAGAATTCACCCAGCATTATCCGAAGCCCGGCTGGGTCGAGCACGATCCGGAAGAAATCTGGTCGTCCGTTCTCGTCACCGTCCGCAAGGCTATCGAAGCCGCCGGCATCACCGCTAAGGATATTGCTGCCCTCGGCATCACCAATCAGCGCGAGACCGTCGTCGTATGGGATCGCGAGACCGGCAAGCCAATCCATAATGCCATCGTGTGGCAGGATCGCCGCACGGCGGGTTATTGCGAAAAGCTCAAGCGCCAGGACCTAGAAAAGCTATTCACTCGCCGCACGGGCCTGCTGCTCGACCCTTATTTCTCCGGCACCAAACTGTCCTGGCTGCTCACCAACGTGAAGAGTGCGCGTGCCCGCGCTGCCAAGGGCGAGCTTTGCTTCGGCACCGTCGATACATTCCTGATCTGGCGTCTGACTGGCGGCAGGAGCTTCGTCACCGACGCCACCAATGCCTCGCGGACGCTGATGTATAATATCGGCGCGAACGAATGGGACGAGGAGCTGCTCGATATCCTGCGCGTTCCCGCTGCCATGCTGCCTGAGGTCAAGGATTGTGCCGCCGATTTCGGCGTCACGGAGGTCACGCATTTCGGCGCTGAAATCCCAATCCTCGGCGTTGCCGGCGATCAGCAGGCGGCGACGATCGGCCAGGCTTGCTTCGAACGCGGCATGATGAAATCCACCTATGGCACCGGCTGCTTCGCGTTGCTCAACACCGGCGCGGACATGGTGCGCTCGAAGAATCGCCTTTTGACCACCATCGCCTATCGGCTGAATGGCGAGACGACCTATGCCCTCGAAGGCTCGATCTTCATTGCTGGCGCTGCGGTACAGTGGCTGCGCGATGGGCTGAAGGCCATCCAGCGCGCTTCGGATTCCGGCGAACTGGCGGCCAAAGCCGATCCGCTGCAGGAGGTCTATCTGGTGCCGGCCTTTACCGGCCTCGGCGCACCGCATTGGGACCCGGATGCGCGCGGCGCGATCTTCGGGCTGACGCGCAATACCGGACCTGAGGAAATCGTCCGAGCGGCGCTGGAGGCCGTCTGCTATCAGTCGCGCGATCTCCTGGATGCCATGCATAGGGATTGGCGCAACGGCAACGGGGAAGGGACAGTATTGCGCGTCGACGGGGGCATGGTCGCCTCCGACTGGACCATGCAGCGGCTTGCCGATCTGCTGGACGCACCGGTCGATCGCCCGACGATCCTCGAGACGACCGCGCTGGGCGCCGCCTGGCTTGCTGGCAGCCGCGCCGGCGTCTGGCCGGATCGCGCCGGTTTCGCCAAGGCCTGGGCACGCGACAAGCGCTTCGAGCCTGATATGGACGCCAAGACCCGAAATGCGAAGCTCAAAGGCTGGAAGAACGCGGTCTCGCGCACCTTGAGTACACGGTAGAGGTGATCGGTACTCATCGACTGCTCACCCCAGGTTATGCCGTGTAAGATTTCTTTATTTTGCTTATATAAGTGCGCGCAGCGATACTCGTCTTGTTCGTGGCTCGGGGAAGATTGCGGGCCACGTTTCGCCGGACCGCGCCTTTTAAGGGCGGACGCCTTCTCGAGAGACGATAAAGCGAATAATGGCTGCTCAATTTTCTGAACTGAAAAAACATTACTATCGGCAGATCAAATATCATCTGACCCGGCCGAAGCCGCCGATGCTCGCCGAGCGGTTCGATGGGCCTGTTCTGGTGGTCGGCTCGGCGCCGGTTTCGAACAAGCCGGTGGATTTCGATGAAAGCTTCAAGGTTATCACCATCAACGGTTCGCAGATGGTGACGAAGGCCTGGGGGATCGAGGCGCCCGACGTGACGCTCGTCCAGTTCAACCAGATCGAAGGCACGAACACCAATGCCGTCGAGGTGCGCCGCGTTTTGAACGGCGAACGGACCAAGATGCTCTACGTCCTGCTCTGGCGGAAGGGGCGCGAGCGGCTGGAAGAGGGGTTGCGGAAGTTCAATTACAGCTACGACAAGCTGGAGATCGTCGATCGCTACAAGCGCATGGCGCTGCTCGACCGCGTCGGCGGGGTGAAATGCAGCGAGCTCGGTGCGGACGACAAATGCTCGAACGGTATAAATGCCGTGCTCTTCGCGATCTATAACGGCGCGACCGAAGTCATCATCACCGGCATCAATCCCGATTCCGGCGGGCACGTCTATAATCAGGAAAATCTGGCGCGGCTGCATGTGCGCAAGGACCGAGAGGTTCTCGAGCGGCTTCTCGAGCGCGGCTATCCGGTATTTACAAGCGACCCAGCCGTGTCGCAATCGATCGGTCTACCTTTATGGAAGGGCAAAACGGGGGCCGGCCGGACGGTGGAAGCCGATGCCCAGGGCAAGCGGCCGGCACCGCTAACGGCTGCGGCCGTCATCAATTCTTGAGATAAGGGCTCGCCAACGGTCAATCTGCGGCTGACGTTGGTCGTGATTCCGTGCCAAGATCGCAGCTTAGAATCACTCGATTGCGCAGAGGTCAGTCCAATGCTGATGCCGCCGCCACTACGGCCGGGCGACAAGGTGCGCTTTGTCTCGCCCGCAAGTTCGCCCGACAGAGATATGGTTCTGAGGCATGCCGAAATCCTGAAAGGCTGGGGGCTGAACGTCGATTTCGGCGAACATGCCTTTAGCAAGTGGAGTTATCTTGCCGGTACCGATGAGGAGCGGCTGGCGGATCTCAACGCTGCATTTCGCGATCCCAAAGTTCGGGCGATCTTCACCACGCGTGGCGGCAAAGGATCATACCGCATTGCTGATCAAGTAGATTTTGCTGCAGTTCGACGTGATCCGAAGTTCGTTATCGGCTTCAGCGACATCACAGCATTGCATTTGAGCCTGCTGAAACATTGTCATCAGGTCGGCATTCACGGCGCATTTTCCATGGGGCCGAATGAAGATGGTGTCAGTTCCTATACGCATGACGCGTTGCGTCAGGCATTGATGACAACCGAGGATGTCGTCATCGCCGCGCGCCCGGAAGAGCCGACATCGCGATTGACGACAAGCGGAACGGCCGAGGGTCGGCTGATTGGCGGCAATCTCGATATGGTGGCGGCGTCGGCCGGCTGGGCGTTGCCGGATATGCACGGTGCCATCCTGCTGCTTGAGGCCACCGGTCTGTACCCCGGCCAGGTGGATCGGCAGATGACCATGCTGCAAAAGGCGGGGCATCTGTACGGCCTGCTGGGGGTCGCAATCGGCCAGTTTACTAACTTCGAGTTCGATCGCTCTTATTCGGTGATCGATATTCTGCGCGAACATCTGGCCGAACTGAAGGTGCCGATCCTTGGCGGCTTGCCGCTCGGGCACGGCGATCGCCCGGCAAGCGCTTTTATCGGAGCCATTGCGGAGCTTGATGCCAAGGCCGGTATCCTGGCGATCCGGTGCGGAAACACCTGACGCCCTCTTCCATATTTTTTTGACGTAGCCTGTCGGTGCAGGTGATATTCCTTCGTCTTTAAAGGGAGAAGGGAATCTCAATGCTTTACGCGATCCTATGCTACAACGACGAAGACACCGTGTTTGCCTGGTCTAAGGAACAGGAAGACGCGACAATGGCACGGTTGATTGCCGTGCAGGAGCCGCTGGCAAAGGCTGGCAAGCTAGGGCCCGTGGCACGGCTGATGCCGACGACGGCAGCAACGACCCTGCGCAAGGGCAAGAACGAGCCGATCGTGATCGACGGTCCCTTCGCTGAAACGAAGGAGCAGTTGCTCGGTTTCTACGTGGTCGATTTCGAAACCCTCGACGAAGCCATCGGTTTTTCGAAGGAGCTTGCCGCGGCCAATCCCGGCGTCGGCTCCTATGAAATCCGTCCGCTTTACGTCTTCCGGCCGGGAGCTGTTGCAACATGACCGACATTGCCTGGATCGATATCGCGCTTACCAATGCCCGGCCACAGGTGATGGGTGCGCTCTTGCGCTATTTCCGCAATCTCGATACCGCCGAGGAGGCCTTTCAGGAGGCCTGCCTCAGGGCCTTGAAGACCTGGCCCGATAAGGGACCGCCGCGCGATCCCGTCGCCTGGCTGATTTTCGTCGGCCGCAATAGCGGTATCGATACCGTGCGAAAGCAGGCCAAATTGCAGAGCCTGCCGGATGAGGAGACGATCTCCGATACGAGTGATGTGGAGAGCGATCTGGCCGAGCGGCTCGATGGCTCGGGATATCGCGACGATATTCTCCGGCTGCTGTTCATCTGCTGCCATCCGGATCTGCCGGCAACGCAACAGATCGCGTTGGCGTTGCGCATCGTTTCCGGCCTTTCGGTGCAGCAGATTGCCCGCGCCTTCCTCGTCAGCGAAAGCGCTATGGAGCAGCGCATTACAAGGGCTAAGGCGCGCGTCGCCGCAGCAGGCGTTCCTTTTGAGACGCCGGGCGCGGTGGAGCGAAGCGAAAGGCTGGCGCTCGTCAGCGCCATGATCTACCTCATCTACAACGAAGGCTATTCGGCCGGCGGAACGCATCGCGAGGCGGCCGCCTTCGCCGACGAGGCGATCCGGCTTGGCCGGCTGCTGTTGCGGATCTTTCCCTCCGAGCCGGAAACCATGGCGCTGCTGGCGCTGATGCTCCTGCAGCAATCGCGCAAGGCGGCGCGGTTCGATGCCAATGGACAGATCGTCCTTCTGGAAGATCAGGATCGTTCGCTCTGGGATCGCACGTCAATTGATGAGGCGCTGGCCCTCCTCGACAAGGCGATCCGCCATCGCCGGCCCGGCCCCTATCAGGTTCAGGCGGCAATCGCAGCGCTGCATTCCCGGGCAAAGCGGGCTGAGGATACGGACTGGGAAGAGATCGACCTTCTCTACCAGATGCTGGAGCGGCTGACGCCGTCACCCGTCGTCACGCTCAATCGCTCGGTTGCGCTCTCAAAGCTCAAGGGGCCGGAGGCCGCTCTGGCGCTTATTGCAACGCTGGAAGCACAGCTCGACAGCTATTTCTACTTTCATGGCGTCAGGGGTGGCCTGCTTGCACAACTGGGCAGCTCGCAGGAGGCACGCGTCGCCTTCGACAGGGCGATCGCGCTCGCCCGTTCGCCCGCTGAAGCAGCTCATATTCGTTATCAGCTCGATCGTCTGAGCGCGGATGCTCTTGCGGCTGCAAAATAATCAAAAAATTTACGTCTGTGCTGTCGGCAAACGGCAGTCTCGAACGTCATTAAGGTATAGGCCGAACAGGCCGCGTCAAACAGCAGGGAGAAACAAGACATGACTGAGCAGCCCCAGCGCCACGAGCTTTCCCTGACCCGCGTCATCGATGCGCCGCGCGAGAAGATTTTCCGTTGTTGGACCGAAGTGGAGCTTCTGAAGCAATGGTTCGCGCCGCTGCCATGGACAGTGTCGGCCGCCAGCGTAGACGTTCGAGCCGGGGGCTCAAGCTCGATTACCATGCGCAGCCCCGAGGGGGAGGATTATCCGGGCAACGGCGTTTATCTGGAAGTCGTTCCGAATGAGCGGATCGTCTTCACCGACGCCTTCGCCAGCGCCTGGGTGCCGTCGGCCAAGCCTTTCATGGTGGTGACGATCCAACTCGACGATCTCGGTGGCGGCAAGACCCGTTACACCGCGACTGTCCTGCACTGGTCGGCTGAAGATCGCGAAGCGCATGAGAAGATGGGCTTCCATCAGGGATGGGGCCAGTGCGCCGAGCAGCTCGCGGCACTGGCAGCCAGAATCTGAATTTCCGATTCAATTCCGGGGGATACGACAATGTCTTATGCAGTCGATTCATCTTTGCCTTCGGTTACGCGGGCTCAGCGCGTGGCGGGCACGATCCTTAGCGGACTGGTCATTGCCTTCCTGCTGTTCGATGGCGTGATCAAGCTCGTTCCGTTGCCGGTGGTGACGGAGACGATGGCGGGGCTTGGTTATTCGGCCGATCCGGCGCTCGCCCGGCTGCTTGGCGTCATCACGCTCGGTTGCGCCATTCTCTATGCGATCCCGAGAACGTCGGTCCTCGGCGCAATCCTGCTGACAGGTCTGCTCGGTGGGGCGATTGCGACGCATCTGAGGGTCGGCAGTCCGATCTTCTCGCATCTGCTGTTCGGCGTTTATCTCGGCGTGATTGCCTGGGGCGGACTTTATCTTCGCTATGAAGCGGTTCGGAAAATGATTCCGCTCTTTCAGCGAAGCTTTTGATTTCGGATTCGATTTGCTAAGGCTCGCTCCCGAACAAGGACGGAGCGAACCATGCCGCAAGTGATCATCGCGCCTGTCAGGCAATCGGATGCGGACGAGCTGATCGCCGCCAATATCGCCAGCCGCGCCCATCATGTGCCCTGGGCCTATCCGTTCCTCGATCGCGACGGTTTCGACGCATGGTTCGGCCAGACGGTGACAGGCCCGAATATAGGCCTCGTAGCGCGCGATCCGGGCTCCGGCGGGATTGTCGGCGTCGTCAATATCAGCCAGATGGTGTGGGGCGGCTTCCGCAGCGCCTTTCTCGGCTATCATGGCATGGTCGGATTTGCTGGCCAGGGCTTCATGACCGAGGCCGTTCGGCTGGCGGTCGCCCACGCCTTCGACGCGGTCGGCCTGCATCGGCTGGAGGCCAATATCCAACCGGGCAATCATCCCTCGATCGCGCTGGTCAAGCGGCTGGGTTTCCGCAAGGAAGGCTTCTCGCCAAAATATCTGAAGATCGGCGGCGTCTGGTGCGACCACGAGCGCTGGGCATTGCTGTCGGACGACCCGCGCTCTTGAGCTCTTTCGGAATCGGAAAGTCGCGCTATCTGGCAGAAAGCCTGAGAACGCCTCAGAAAAACGTTGACTGCCGGGAGGGAAGGGGCGAAAGCCACCTTGAGCCTCTCGCCGAACCGCTGCTGAGAGAGCGGGAGTGCCGGAAGCCGTAGATGATCGTTTCGACCGAAGAAGAACTGACCAAGCTCAAGGATATCGGGCGCATCTGCGCCAACGCGCTGCAGGCCATGGCCTCGGCCCTGGAGCCGGGCATCACCACGCTGGAGCTGGACGCGATCGGCCGCAAGGTGCTGGAGGATGCCGGCGCGCAATCGGCGCCGGAACTGGTCTACAAGTTCCCCGGCGCGACCTGTATCAGCGTCAACGAGGAAGTAGCGCATGGCATTCCGGGTCCACGCGTGATCAAGGCGGGGGATCTGGTCAATCTCGATGTATCGGCCGAGAAGGACGGCTTCTTCTCCGATACCGGCGCATCCTTTACCGTGCCGCCGGTCAAGCCGAAGATCGAGCGCTTGTGCCGCGACGGCAAGCGGGCACTCTGGGTCGGCCTCAATCAGGTGAAAAGCGGTGCGCCGCTTGCGAAGATCGGGCAGGCTGTCGGAGCCTTCGCGCAGAAAAACCGCTACACGCTGATCGCCAATCTCGCCAGCCATGGCATTGGCCGCTCCCTGCACGAGGAGCCCGCGGAGGTTTCCACCTGGGCGGACCCTTCCGAGAGCCGGATCATTGAGGATGGGCTTGTCTTTACCGTCGAACCGTTTCTTTCACTCGGCGCGATCTGGGCAGAGGGCGGCGATGATGCTTGGACACTCTACGCCGATCCGCAGGCGCCCACGGTCCAGTACGAGCACACGATCATTGCCACCCGCAACGGACCTGTCATTCTGACATTGCCGGACAAGTGAGGTCCCGACTTAGTCGTCGGCCTGTGTCTTGTCTTCGTTTTTCGTTTCGCCGCGGATAATGTCAGCGGCGGCGCGCTCGAGGATTGCCGCGATGCGGGCGCCTTCGGCCTTGCTCCAGGGGAACTTTGAGCGAAGCGCGGAACGCAGCAGGTGGCGGGCGCGATGCACGTCGCCGCTGCCATGGCGATCGAACGAATTGTCGCGACCGTCCTCATCCCCCCCGTCGAAGACCTCGCGAACGCGGGCCATTTTCTCGCCGATGGCGGTGAGCTTGGCGAGGGTCACCTCGACCAGATCACGATTGTCGTCGACACGCTTCTGGCCGCTTTCGGTGATACGGTAAAGCTTCTTCGTGCCGCTGACCTCGACTTCGGCCTGGCCGGTCTCCTCGAGATAGGTCAGCGCCGGGTAGATAACGCCGGGGCTCGGAACATAGAAGCCGCCGGAACGCTCCTCGAAGATCTTGATCAGTTCATAACCGTGGCGGGGCTGCTCGGAGAGCAAAGCAAGGATGATGAGCTGCAGGTCGGCCGCATCGAACTTGCGGCCGGTGCGAAACCCGCCGCCGAACATGCCGCCCTTGAAGCCTCTCATGAAGTCTCTCCTATGCTCGCCGCGTGATTCACGGCCTCGGCCATGTCGTAGGATATATGCCTCGACGATGTCAAAGCCATCTCCGAACATGCGATCTCTGAAACCTCTCATATCGTTTCTCCTTGTGAAGTGTGAGAGTTTATATCGTTAGTCATGTCGTAAGATATATATCGTAAGATAGTATTCTGCAAGAGGCGGTTTGCGGATGAGATGGGCTGGAGGAGAAAGTGTGACCATATGGGGGAAGGAGTTCATCCCATGGGTGAAATTTCGTTGCTGAACAACTGCATCACGATCATGGGATAAGCGATTACATCTACGTAAGAACAGGCTTCTGGCGGTTGCCGCTCCCGGCGAACTGTCCTAGGCTCGCCTCAAATTCACGCCATTGCGGTCGTTCGAACCAACAGGAAGCCTAACCGTCGTGTTTCATTCTTTCTTCCCTCAGCCGAAACTCTTCTTCACTTCGATGGTGGTCTGGACGCTACTCTGCATCGCGGCCTGGTATTCCGTCGTCTCCGACCTGGGAACGCATCTGGGTTTCATCATGCCGCCGGAGGGGCAGCAGCCTTACGACCTGAGCTATTTCCTGTTGTGGGGGAACCTCTGGTTCTATGCTTTTTTCTTTCTCTGCATCGTTCTTTTCTGCGGGACGTGGCACCTTCGCGCCCGGGAAAATCCGTGGAAGCTCTGGTCGATATGGGGCTCTGCCTTTATCATTTTCGTCACCTTCTTCGGCGTGCAGATTTCGGTGGTAATCAACAATTGGCGCCGGCCGTTTGGGGATACGCTGCAGAACGCCTTGGCGAAGCAAGCGAATGTAACGGTCGGGGATTTCTATGGCCTGATGCTGACTTTCGTGCAGATCGTCTTTCTCAGCATGTTTGTCTCGATCCTGACGGACTTCTTCACCAGCCACTATATTTTCCGGTGGCGGACGGCGATGAACAATTTCTATATGTCGAAATGGGAGAAGCTGCGCCATATCGAAGGGGCGTCCCAGCGTGTTCAGGAAGACACCATGCGCTTTTCCACCGTGCTGGAGGGCCTGGGCATCAGCCTGATCAACTCGGTCATGACGCTGATCGTATTCCTGCCGATCCTGTTAGCGCTTTCGACCTATGTTACGGAACTCCCTATCATCGGCAAGATTCCTCATTCGCTCTTCTGGCTGGCGCTGTTCTGGTCTGTTTTTGGCACGGTGTTGCTGGCACTCGCCGGTATCAAGCTGCCCGGCCTAAACTTCAAGAACCAGCGTGTCGAAGCCGCTTACCGCAAAGAACTTGTTTACGGCGAGGATCATGAGGATCGTGCGCAGCCGGCAACCGTCAACGAGCTTTTCGCGAATGTGAGACGGAACTACTACCGCATCTACTTCCACTATCTTTATTTCAACGTTGCCCGCTATTTCTACCTTCAGGCCGACGTCCTGTTCGTTACCTTCATGCTGGTTCCGACCATCGTGGCTGGCGTGATCACCTATGGTATATTTCAGCAGATATCGACAGCCTTCGGCCAAGTCAGCAACTCGTTCCAGTATCTCGTCAATTCCTGGACGACGATCATCGAACTCCTGTCGATCCATAAGCGTCTCAAGACCTTTGAGGCAGCGATCGATGACGAGCCGCTTCCGTCGATCGATCAGCGCTACCTGGAGCGCGAAGCAGGTGTCGTTCACGCGGATGGTTGACGACAAAAGGTTGTGACCTTTTCATTGGTCAAAATATCCGGGCCATCCTCGCCCTTCGGCAAGCTCAGGGTGAGGATGGTGCAGGTTGCCGCGTGAAGCCAGTTTAATAGCAGTCTTGCGCAGAGGGAGCTCTCATGGTGAGGAGACCCGAAGGACCGTCTCGAACCACGAGGGCGAGTGGCGTATGGCGATACCTTCCCTTCCAATCTCGAAAATCGAGCACGCTCCGCCCGACCGCTTAGCCCTGCTGTAGCTTGCCGCGTGCTGCGATCAGCGGAATTGCCTCGGAATAGCTGACGCAGGCGACATCCTGTTTGTGGCAGACATCGCTGACGAAACGGTCGAGGGCGCGCCAATAGGCGCCGTCATTCATTTCGACGAAATGGAAGCCTAGCTGCAGCGGAATGCGCTCGCCGTCATATTGCTTGTTGAAGGCGGCTTCGAAGGCATCGAAGGTGCGGTCCTCATAGGTCTTGGCATTGGCCTTGTCCTCGACGCCCTTTGAATGGCGGACATAGAGATTGTAGTCCATGCCGATGACCGGGCGCTGCTGGGGGCCTTCTGGGATCAATGGCAGCCCGAAGCGATAGATGCCGTCGATCACCTGCGGCAGGGCAGGGCCTTTGGTGACCAGGCTTGCATCATACTGAAAGCCCATCTCTTTTTCCGCCGGCACGAGACCGTCGCTGGTGGAAAGATAGGGTGCGCGAAATCCCTTGACGTCATTCGTGGCGAAGTCTTCCCAGCCCTGGGGCTCCTTGTCGGCGAGGCCGACATTCTTCCAGGCGTCGCGAAGCGCAATGCGGGCATTCATGAATTCCTGTTTCCAGTCGGAGGCACTCCAGCCCTTGCCGTCAAAATGGCCGCAGGCGTGACTTGAGATGTCGTGACCTTCCTGGTGTGCGCTCCAGATGTTGGCGATGCGCGTGCGCACATCGTCCTCGCTCCTGGCAAAGCCGACATTCGATTTACCCGGCCGCTGTTTCGGCCCCTGGTAGGCCTTGGCCTGCGCCTTGTTCATCAGGAAGGTGCAGGAGAGAAAATAGGTGAAATGCGCGCCGTTGCGCGAAGCGATCTCGCGGCTCTTGGTCCAAAGCGCATTGTCATGGGCGCCATCGAAAGAGATCATGACGAGTTGCTTGGGCTTGCCATCGGCCAGGGCGGCTGCGGGCAACCCTAAGGAAATGGCGAGGGAGAGACAGGTAGCTAAGCGAAACATGGGCACCGAACACTGATTGGATCGAGCACGGCTTACGAGGGATCATCCGGCGATATCGGGTGGCGTGCTCCGGGTCGCTTCCTTCCTTTCGCGCAAATGCGGCGAAGCTGCGGTGATGCTGGCATTTTTTTACGGCAGCCGATAAGGATGTGACTACAAGACCATAAAGGATTTCATCCATGGCATTGCTCATTCTCGGCATTGTTCTTTTTCTCGGCCTCCATCTGATCCGCGTCGTGACACCCGGCCTGCGGACGTCATTGATTGCCAGCCTTGGCGAAGGCGGCTGGAAGGGTGCCTATTCGATCGCGAGCGTCATAGCTCTGGTCGTCCTGATTTACGGCTTCGGTCAGGCGCGCGACATGACGCCGGTCTGGTCGCCGCCGTTCTGGATGAGCCACATCACCATCCTGTTGATGCTGTTCGCTCTCATCTGTCTTGTCGCCTCGCTGCTGCCGGCGGGGCATATCGCGGTCAGGACCAAGCATCCGATGGTGCTTTCGGTGAAGATCTGGGCGCTGGCGCATCTTCTCTCCAATGGCGACGGTGCTGCCATATTGCTCTTTGCTGCCTTCCTGGCTTGGGGCGTGATCCTGCGTATTTCGTTCAAACGGCGCGAGCGGGCCGGCGAAATCACCGTGCGCCCCTTCGTCTCGGCGAAATATGATCTTTATGCGATCGTTATCGGTGCTGTCGTCTGGGCCTTGATCATTTGGAAGCTTCATGCGTGGATTATCGGGGTTTCGCCGCTCGTTATATGACGATTTCCACCATTCCCCCTTACATAAACCGCAAAATGGAGTAGAAGGCCCCACTAGAGCCGGATGATTTTAGGTCCGATAGACCTAAAATCTGAATCCGCTCTAGCATCATGGAATTAGAGCATGATGTCGTCCGAAAACCGCTCACAATTTTCGGCATCATGCTCTAACCCCTAAGCTTGTTGGAACTATTTGGCCTGGGCCGGAGACAAGAATGGCATTCAATGACGATAGCTTCATCCGTGAGGTGAACGAGGAACTGCGCTCGGACCAGTTGCTGTTCATATGGCGCCGTTTCGGCAAGCTCATCATCGGTGCTGCGGTGCTCGTCGTTCTCGGTACCGCAGCCTACAGCGGCTATCGCTATTGGGCCGGCAATCAGGCTGGCAGCGGCGGTGATCAGTTCATTGCCGCGCTGACGCTGGCCGATCAGAACAAGACGGATGAGGCGCTCGCCGCATTCGCCGCCATCGAAAAGAACGGCCCTGGTTCCTATCCGGTGCTGGCGCGGCTGCGCGCCGCGACGCTGCAAGTGCAGAAGGGTGACAAGGCCGCGGCCATCGCCACCTTCTCGGCGATCGGCAAGCAGACGGACCTTCCGGTCGTTATCCGCGATGCGGCGCGCCTGCGGGCTGCCTATCTGCTCGTCGATACTGGCACCTATGACCAGGTCGCTGCCGAAGCGCAGGAGCTTGCCGTCCCGGCTGATGCCTTCCGGCATTCGGCGCGCGATGTTCTCGGCCTTGCTGCCTATAAGGCCGGCGATTTCGCCAAGGCGCGGCAATGGTTCCAGGCAATCGTCGACGATCCGCAGAGCCCGCGCAACGTTGCCAACCGTGCCCAGATGCTGCTCGATCTCATCACTGCATCCGGCAAGGCTCCGGTCGCAAAAGGCTGAAGGATCGCCCAATGAGTTTTACGGTCGCGATCGTCGGTCGCCCGAATGTCGGCAAGTCCACGCTGTTCAACCGTCTGGTTGGCAAGAAACTGGCGCTCGTCGACGATACGCCGGGTGTCACGCGTGATCGCCGCCCGGGTGAAGCCAAGCTGATCGATCTCCGTTTTCGCATCGTCGATACCGCCGGCCTCGAAGAAGCTGGCGAGGAGACGCTGGAGGGCCGCATGCGCGCCCAGACGGAAGCGGCGATCGATGAGGCCGATCTGACCTTGTTCGTCGTTGATGCCAAGATGGGTTTGACGCATGTCGACAAGACCTTGGCCGAAATGCTGCGCAAGCGCGGCCGGCCCGTCGTGCTCGTCGCCAATAAATCCGAAGCGCGCGGCTCGGACAGCGGCTTCTACGATGCCTATACGTTGGGCCTTGGGGAGCCTTGCCCGATCTCGGCCGAACACGGCCAGGGCATGATGGATCTGCGCGACGCCATCGTCGAGGCCATCGGCCCCGAACGCGCCTTCCCGGAGGACGAAGACGAGGCGGAGACGAATGTCAGTATTCCGCGCTCGGAAGTCGGCGAAGATGGCGAGGAGATCGACGAAGAACCGGCCTATGACGACACGCGCCCGTTGCGCGTTGCGATCGTCGGCCGCCCGAATGCCGGCAAGTCGACGCTCATCAACCGCTTTCTCGGCGAAGACCGGCTGCTGACCGGCCCGGAAGCTGGCATTACCCGCGATTCCATCTCCGTCGACTGGAGTTGGCGCGGTCGTACCGTCAAGATGTTCGATACCGCCGGTATGCGCCGCAAGGCGAAGGTCATCGAGAAGCTGGAGAAGCTTTCCGTCGCCGACACGCTGCGCGCGATCCGCTTCGCTGAAACCGTCGTCATCGTCTTCGACGCGACCATTCCCTTCGAGAAGCAGGATCTGCAGATCGTCGATCTCGTGATCCGCGAGGGGCGCGCCGCCGTGCTCGCCTTCAACAAGTGGGACATGATCGAGGATCGTCAGGCCGTGCTTGCCGATCTGCGCGAAAAGACCGACCGGCTGTTGCCGCAGGCACGCGGCATTCGCGCCATTCCGATTGCCGGCCAGACGGGCGAGGGGCTTGACCGCCTCATGCAGGCAATCGTCGATACCGACAAGGTCTGGAACAAGCGCGTCTCGACCGCGCGCCTCAACCGCTGGCTCGAGACGCAGCAGGTTCAGCATCCGCCACCGGCCGTTTCCGGCCGCCGCATCAAGCTGAAATACATGACGCAGGTGAAGGCGCGGCCTCCGGCCTTCATGATCTCGTGTACTCGCTCGGATGCTCTGCCTGAGTCCTATGTGCGTTATCTGATCAACGGTCTGCGCGCAGATTTCGCAATGCCCGGCGTACCGATCCGCATCCATTTCCGCACGTCGGAAAATCCTTACGAAAACAAGAAGAAGCGAACCTGAAGCACCTTGCCCGACCGGATGGTCGGGGAGGGTGCATCCGGTCAGACCGCGTTCCTGCTGAGCGCCTGGCGCAAAGCGATGATTTCACTCTTCAAGCGTGTCAATTCGTCGGGTGTTTGCTCCGTGGCATCGAGAATGCAAGGGGGAACAGTTGCCGCCTTCTTCTTCAGCGCCTTGCCTTCGCCGGTCAGCTGAATCAACACCTGGCGCTCGTCTTCCTTGCTGCGAATGCGCTTGATGAAGCCGGCTGCCTCCAGACGCTTCAACAGCGGCGTCAGCGTGCTTGATTCCAGGAACAGCTTTTCACCGATACCGCCGACGGTCTGTCCGTCTTCTTCCCATAGCGTCACCATGACGAGATATTGCGGATAGGTGAGATTGAGCGCATCCAGCATGGGTTTATAGAGCCGGTTCATCGCATGGTTCGCCGAATAGAGCGCGAAGCAGATGAAGTTATCCAGCTTTAACAGGTCGTCAGTCATCTCAAGAACTCCCTGAGAGGTCTTATGTAGATCGTGCGATAAATAATTGTACACCCAAATTTATGCCCGGGCTATGGATTTCTTCTGCTTTAGGAAGTCAGCGCAGCGGACAATATCCCCATTGCTCTCGTGACGATCGCCGATGTCCTGGAAATTTGCTTTTCAAGAATGCGTTCTGCTGTGTGAGATACGGAAAGCAGGAACGGCGAGAGACATCGATAGGACTATGATCGCCGCCTTTCTCCAGGATCCGGCCACGCTGCCCCGACGATGAGAGTAGCGTAACGGTCAGGGACATGATCGAGGACGTATAGCGCCCCGTTTGGACGGAACGCGCCCATCTTTCCCCAGGGCAAAATTTATCCTTGTCAAACATAGGCTTAGATATCAATCTCGCGCCGGAACCGAGCTTCCGGCAGGGCTTGTTATCTATGAGACGCTTTTTGTCTCTGTTGCCAAGAAGGAAACCGACTTTGTTCTACTCCGCGATCGGGCAGGTTGAGAAGGTACAAGGAAATGAACGCGTGTCCGTCAAGAAGGGACAGGCGGGATGGGTGCTTTACGGCCCCTACGTCACCCTGTCCCCAGGACGTTATGTTGTCGAATTTCATATCGATGCTGACCCCTCCGCGCCATCGAAAGAGGTCTGTTGTTCTATCGATGTCACTGCAGGTTTTGGCGCCCGTCAATTGATACGAAGGGAGCTAACGGGCGCGGATATAGTGCGGTTTGGTAAGGGTGTGACCTTGCAGTTCGACGTACCGGAAGAGGATGTTTTCGAGTTCCGGATCGATTCAACTGGGGTTGGAGCATTCGCCGCTTATGCTCACCGGCCCCTGAAACGAATCGATCAAGAGAGCGGGCGCATGTCGGATGTCGTATTGCCTGACACTGCCAATCAATTCTTTAATACACATATCTATGATTTCAAGGTGCTCGAGAAAAATGGCTTCACTTTTCACGTCGGTGCGGAAGAGGTAATTGCCGAATTTTCAGGAACTCGGCTCTATGTTAACAATGCCGAAGATTTCCAGGTTCTGAGCGAAATTTTCATTCACAACGAATATAATTTCATCACCGGGCGCGACAAAATCATCATCGATATCGGCATGAATGCCGGTCTTGCGTCGCTCTTTTTGGCGAGAGACCCTTCGGTGCGGGAGATACATGCATTTGAGCCCTTCGCTCTCCCCCATGCGCGAGCACTGAAGAATTTCGCGCTAAATCCGAACGTGGCGGCCAAGATCAGGCCAAACCAATTTGGGCTTGGCGAGAGGGACGAGCAGATGGAGGTCATGGTCCGCTCAGATGCAACGATCGGCATCTCCGTAAGGGGAGCAGATTCTGGCAAGCCGGAAACGATCCATATCAAGGAGGCGGCTGGCGTCATCGCACCGCTTGCGGAGCGTGCGCGGAGAGCGGGCATGGATCTGGTCATCAAAATGGATTGCGAGGGATCCGAGTTCGGGATTTTCGAGACCCTGGCGAGACACGACCTCTTCGGATCGATCAATGCCATGGTCATCGAATGGCACAAATGGTGGTCCAAGGACAAGAACCAGATGACGCTTATCGCACCGTTACTGAATGCGGGTTTCATCGTGCTGGACAAGACCCAGCTATCCAACCCGCATGCTGGCTTATGCTATGCTGTAAGAGCAGCGCGCTGATCCGCGAAGACACACGAACTGAGACGCGGTAAGCGAATTCCGGGTGGATCATCGGCCCGGAGTTCACTCCTTGTAGGCTTGTAATCGACCCCGATGATTGGCAATGCGGACATTGCCGATAAATTGCGTTGTTGCCGCTTCCCAGGAGTAATTGAGTGCCAAGGAGCGCGCTGCCTCGCGTGAGCATGAGAGCGCGGCGAGGCAGGCGGTGGCCAGGTCCGCATCCACGACGCCAGCCGCCCTGTTTCCTCCCAGAATGTCCGCGGGGCCGGTAACCGGGTAGGCGGCGACCGGAACGCCGCTCGCCAATGCTTCCAGAATGGCGTTGCCGAAAGTGTCGGTCTTGGACGGGAAGACGAACACGTCCGCCTGCGAATAGGCATGCGCCAATTCCTCACCGAATTTCGCTCCCAGAAAATGGACATCCGGATAGAGTGTCTGCAACTCCGCCCGCGCGGGGCCATCGCCGACCACTACTTTCGATCCGGGCAGGTCGAGGTCGAGGAAAGCGGGCAGGTTCTTTTCCAGCGCCACGCGACCTACAGTCATGAAAATCGGACGAGGCAGGTCGAAGGGTGCGTCGTCCTGGGCCTGCGGTCGAAACAGTGAGGAGTCGATGCCACGGCTCCAGGGCAGCAGGTTGCGAATGCCGCGTATCTTGAGTTCGTTTGCGAGACTTGGTGTCGCCACCATGCAGCCATAGCCCGCATTGTGAAACCATTTGACGAAGGCGTAGAGCCAGCTTTCCGGTATCGGCAGGCGCGCCGCGACATATTCGGGAAAGCGGGTGTGATAGCTCGTGGAAAAAGGCATGCAATTTCTCAGGCACCAGCGCCTTGCGGTAAGCCCGAGGGGACCTTCAGTGGCAATGTGGACATAAGTCGGCCGGAGCGCCTCTATTCTCGCGGCAATCTTGCGATAGCTGGCAATCGAAAGCCGGATCTCTGGGTAGGTCGGGCAGGGGATGTTGCGAAAGCCGTCCGGCGTGATCATCGAAACCTCGATGCCCATGCGCGTCAGTTCGCGGTTGGTGTTCTCGATGGAGCGAACGACACCGTTGACCTGCGGATGCCAGGCATCGCTGACGATAAGTAGCCGTTCAGGTACTGCGACAGGTGTCGCCGCCTGCGCCCAGGTGGTTTGATCGATGTCTGACAAGCGTTGCAACATGCCCAAAACAGTCCATCCGCACCGCATCCTCATGACGACGGTGCCAGCGATTGCGGTGTTTCAAACATGATTCCCGCGCCCACTCTATTGTGGGGGGTGTCCATGATGGAAATATTACAGCGTCTAGCGGATGGATTTCAGCTTCTCGGGCGAGACGAGCGCACCGTATTCCTGAATGACCCTAGCAGCGATCTTGGCTGCGAAGCCGGCGGCGGTAATTGCATTTTTGTGCTGCAGATAGTGCGCCAGAAATGCACCGTTGAAACTGTCGCCGGCGCTGGTTGTGTCGATAACCTTGACGACCTTGACCGCCGGCACGAGTGTCTCCTGAACGCCGTCGCCAATGGTCGCGCCATCAGGGCCATTCTTGACGATGACCATCACTGCTCCATATTGCCGATAGCGGCGGATCGTGGCGGTAATCGAATCGTCACTGAAATGCGCGGCTTCATCATCGAAGCTCGGCATGACGAGCGTCGCTGCACGCGCTCCCTCGGCGATCATCGTATGCATCGCGTCCAGGCTGGACCAGAGGCGAGGGCGCAGATTGGGATCGAAGGCGACCAGCTTGCCGGCGGCTTTGGCACGGCGCAGCTCTGCGAGCAAGGTGAAGGCATCTTCGCGCGACAGGATCGCGAGTGTAATGCCCGAAAAATAAAGGACGTCGGAGGCCTCGATTGCGGCACGTAACGCATCGCCGTCGGTCGCAAGCTGGCGGGCGGCAGAGCTGTCTCGCCAATAGCTGAAGGAGCGTTCGCCGTCCTTCAGATTGATCATGTAGAGGCCGGGCGTCTTGCCGCGAAGGCGGCGGATGCTCTGCGTGCCGATGCCGGCCCTGCCCATGAAGGCGATCATCTCGTCGGACATGGCATCGTCGCCGAGCGCGGTGAAGTAATCGATCGCCCAGTCCTCAGGCAGGCAGGCTCGGGCATACCAGGCGGTGTTGAAGGTGTCGCCGGCAAAGCCTTTGCGCAGGTGTCCGTCATCGGCCTGCGACAGTTCCACCATGCATTCGCCGATCGATAGAAAACGCCCACCCAAGACTGCCTCCTGCATTTGCCTTGGTGCTGCATACGCGGAAGCGGCGGCTGGGGCAAGCTGGACGGCGGCAGCCGCCGTCCACTTTTGCTGGCGCTGCTTTACGGCCGGTCCATGTGATAGCAAGCCGCCGTCTGGCCTGGGCGCACGTGCTCGGTCGGTGGCATCTTCGTGCGGCAGATATCCGTCGCCTTCCAGCAGCGGGGTGAGAAGACGCAGCCCGGCGGCGGATTGAGCGGCGAGGGCGGATCGCCCTGCAAGCGGATGCGCTCGCGGCCACGTGCAAGCTTCGGATCGGGGATCGGCGCGGCAGAGAACAGCGCCTGCGTATAGGGATGCGCCGGATGGTCGAAGACCGTCGCAGCCTCGCCCGCTTCCACCACCTTGCCGAGATAGAGCACCAGCACGTCGTCCGAGATCAGGCGCACGACCGAGAGGTCGTGGCTGATGAAGATCAAGGTGAGGCCGAACTCCTTGCGCAGGCGGCGCAGGAGCGTGATGACCTGTCCCTGGATCGAAACGTCGAGCGCCGAAACCGGCTCATCGCAGATGATAAGCTTCGGCCGGGTGATGACGGCGCGGGCAATGCCGATGCGCTGCGCCTGGCCGCCCGAGAATTCGTGCGGGTAGCGGTTGATCATCTCAGGCACCAGGCCGACTGCCGCCATGATCTCGCGTACGCGATCCTGCCGCTGCGCGCGGCTCAGTTTCGGTTCGAAGACGGTCAGCGGCTCCGCGATGATGTCGCCGACGGTCATGCGTGGGTCGAGCGAGGCGATCGGGTCCTGGAAGATGATCTGCATGTCGCGCCGCGCGGCGCGCATCTCCTCTTCGGTGAGATCGAGCAGGTTACCGCCCTGCCAGAGAATGCGGCCCTTCTGGGCCTTGATCAGCCGCAGGATGGAGCGGCCGAGCGTGGACTTGCCGCAGCCGGACTCGCCGACGATGCCGAGCGTGCGGCCGGTCTTCAGCTCGAAGCTGACATCGTTGACCGCGGTCAGGATCATCGGCGGCTTGAAGAGGGATTTCGAGGGTAGTTCAAATTCGGTCGTCAGATGCTCGACCTTCAGAAGCGTTTGCTCAGCCATGGACGAGGCTCCGTTCCTGATCAGCCGAAAGGGGGTGGAAGCAGGCCGCGCAACGGCGTGGCGCCAACGGATCGAGCGGCGGGGCCGCGTCCAGACAGTCGTCCTGTACATGGGCGCAGCGCGGCGAGAAGGAGCAGCCGCGCGGCAGGTGCATCAGGTTCGGCGGTCGTCCGGGGATGACGGTGAGATCGTCGACATCCTGATCCGGCCTCGGGATCGCCGAGTGAAGCGCCGCCGTATAGGGATGGGCCGGGCTTTCGAACAGCTCCTCGACCGGCGCTTCCTCGACGATACGGCCGGCATACATGACGGCAACGCGGTCGGCGAGGCCGGCGACGACACCGAGGTCATGGGTGATCATGATAAGCGCCGTATGCATTTCCGCCGTCAGCTCATTGAAGAGATCGAGGATCTGCGCCTGGATCGTCACGTCGAGTGCCGTCGTCGGCTCATCGGCGATGAGGAGCTTCGGTTTGGTCAGCAGCGCCATGGCAATGACGATGCGCTGGCGCATGCCGCCCGAAAGCTCATGCGGATAGAGGTTGAAGCGGCGTGTCGGATCAGGGATGCCGACCCGTTTCAGCATATCGAGCGCCGCTGCCGAAGCTGCTCGCGCTGTCAGGCCGCCATGGACTTCCAGCTGCTCCGTCAGCTGCCGCGAGATGCGCAGCGACGGGTTAAGCGCGGTCATCGGGTCCTGGAAGACCATGGCCATGTCCTTGCCGCGCACATGGTCGAGCTCGCGCGGCTTCAGGGTCAGCAGATCCTTGCCGTCGAGCAGCGCCTGGCCGCTGGTGCGGCCGTTCTTGGCGAGCAGGCCCATCAGGCCGAGGAAGGTCTGGCTCTTGCCGGAGCCAGACTCGCCGACGACGGCGATACGTTCGCCGCGGCCGATCTTGAGGTTCATCTTCGAGACCGCCGCCACTTCGCCTTCTGGCGTGCGGAAGGTGATCGAATAGTCTTTGAGTTCGAGAAGTGTTTCTGTCATGTCAGCGATCCTTCGGATCGAATGCGTCGCGCAGACCGTCGCCGATGAAGAGCAGGCTCATCAGCAGCGCGACCAGGAAACCGGCCGGGAAGAACAGCAGCCAAGGCGTCGTCTCCATACCGGCCGAGCCTTCGGCAATTAGGGTGCCGAGCGATGTCAGCGGCTCCTGAACGCCGAAACCGAGATAGGAGAGGAAGCTCTCCGTCGCGATGATTTCCGGGATGGTGAGCGTCGCGTAGATGACGACCGGACCGACGAGGTTCGGCACGATGTGTTTCAGGATGATCTTAAACGATCGCTGCCCCGATGCACGGGCGGCCTCGATGAATTCCCGCTGCTTGATCGACAGGGTCTGGCCGCGCACGATACGGGCCATGGTGAGCCATTCGAGTGCGCCGATCGCCGCAAACAGCAGATAGACGTTGCGGCCGAAGATCACCATCAGCAGGATGACGAAGAGGACGTAGGGCAGGGCGTACATGATATCGACGAAGCGCATCATGATTGCATCGACGCGACCGCCGAAATAACCGGCAACGGCGCCGTAGAGCACGCCGATGACGACCGAGACGAGGGTGGCGACAAGTGCGACCGTCAGCGAAACGCGGGTGCCGTAGAGCGTGCGCGCCAGCAGATCGCGGCCGTTGCCGTCGGTGCCGAAATAGTGGCCGGCGGCAAAATCCGGAGCGCCTCGGAAGGACGTCCAGTCCGGATCCTCATAGTTGAAGGGCAGGAAATACGGGCCGAATATGGCGACCAGAACCAGCACAGCCAGTATGACCAGCGAAAGTGCCGCTGCCTTGTTGCGCAGAAGACGACGCATTGCGTCGCCGGTGAGGGATCGCCCCTTGGGTGCGAGCCCCTCTGCCGAAAGCAATTCCGCTTCCAGCAATTCTCTCTTGGCGGAATTGAGGATCATCGCATTCTCACTTTCGGGTCGAGCCAGGCATAGGCGATGTCGACCAGCAGGTTGAGGACCACGATCAGGACCATGTAGAAAACGACCGTGCCGAGGACCATGCCGTAATCGCGGTTGAGCGCTGCGCCGACGAAGTAGCGGCCGACGCCGGGGAGGCCGAAGATGCTTTCGACCACCAGCGAGCCGGTGAGGAGGTAACTTGCCGCGGGTCCGAGATAGGAGACGACGGGCATCATGGCCGGCTTCAGCGCGTGGCGCATGATCGTCAGCCGCGGGCCGATGCCCTTGGCCTTGGCGGTGCGAATGAAGTTCTGGCCCATCACTTCGATCATCGAGCCTCGCATCAGGCGAGAGATGCGAGCCGCGTGCGGCAGGGTCAGGACGATGATGGGCAGGATCAGGAACTTGATCGAGCCGTCGCCCCAGCCGCCGACCGGCAGCCAGCCGAGCGTATTGCCGAAGATGAGCTGAAGGATGGGGGCGATGAGGAAGCTTGGCATGACCAAGCCGATGAGGAGGCCGCCGCCCAGCCAGTAATCCGCTGCGCGATTCTGGTAGAGCGCCCCGAGACAGCCTATGAAGACGCCGACGATAGTCGCGAGCACGAAGGCGGAGCCGCCGATGGTGAACGTATAGGGGAAGCCCGACATGATCTGCTGGGTGACGGTGAAGTCCTGATTGGCGAAGGAGGGGCCAAGGTCGCCCTTCATGACATCGCCGACATAGATCAGGTATTGCTCAACCAAGGGCTTGTCGAGGTTGTAGTGAGCCGCGAGGTTGGCTTTGACTTCCGGCGGCAATGGCCTTTCGCCATCGAAGGGGCCGCCGGGAGCGAGGCGCAGAATGAAAAAACACACTGTCACGGCAATCCACAGAACGGGGATTGTCGACAGCAAGCGACGGAGAGCGTAGCCAAACATGATCTTAGACGGCTCCCTCCCGGTTGTGTTCGGGAGGGAGCCTGTTCCCAATTATTCTTTAACCGACAGCCAGCGCGTACGGTGGATGTCCTGGATGTTGTCGACGAAGCCCTGGACCTTCGGGGCGACGATGTTCTGGGAAACGTAGTAGTAGATCGGGATTGCGGCGCTGTCGTCGAGGGCCAGCTGCTCGGCCTTCTTGTAGATCTCGGCGCGCTTCTTCAGATCGATCTCTTCATTGCCCTGCTTGATCAGAGCATCGTAGTCCTTGTTGCTCCAGCGGCCGTAGTTCATTTCGACGCCGGTGGACAGCAGGTTCAGGAAGTTGATCGGATCGTTGTAGTCGGCGAGCCAGCCGGCACGGCCGATCTGCACCTCGCCGCGCTGCATTTCATCGTAATGCACCTTGGTTTCGGTGTTGTAGAGCTCGATATCGACGCCGAGCGGCTTCCACATGGCGGCGATCGCAACGGCGATGCGCTTGTGGTTGTCGTTGGTGTTGTAGCGTAGCTGAGCCTTCAGCGGGTGATCGGGACCGAAGCCGGCTTCCTTCAAGAGCTTCTTGGCTTCTTCGACCTTCTGCTTGTAGGGCTCGTCCTTCCAGCTGACATAGGCCGGTTCACCGTAATTGGCGGTACCTGGCGGTACCCAGGAATAGGATGGCAGTTCGCCGGTGCCGAGAATCTTCGGGCCGATGACCTCGCGGTTGACGGCCATGGAGAGAGCCTGGCGCACGCGCTTGTCGTTGAAAGGCGGCTTGGTAGAGTTCAGGACGTAGTAGTAGGTGCCAAGGAAGGGCACCACATGCGCCTGGCCGGGCAGGTTCTTCTGGATCCAGTCGAACTGGTCGGCCGGGAAGGAGGTCAGGATATCGAATTCGCCGGCGCGATAGCGCTTCAAGGCAGCGGCCTGATCTTCCAGCGTGTAATAGTTGACGTTGTCGATCTTGATGTCCTTGGCGTCGTAATACTGGTCACTCTTGACCATGCTGACGTGCGAACCGGGCACCCATTCGGTGGGCTTGTACGGGCCGTTGGTGACGATGTTGCCGATCTTGACCCACTGGTCGCCCTTGGCTTCGACAACATGCTTCGGCAGCGGATAGGCCGTGTAGTGCATCAGGGCGTTAAGGAAGTAGGGTGTCGGGTTTTCAAGCGTGATTTCGAGCGTCTTGTCGTCGATCGCCTTGACGCCGAGCTGGGTCAGATCCTTGATCTCGCCCTTGTTGATCTTTTCCGCGTTCAGGATCGTGTACTGCAGATAGGCGTATTGCGCGGCGGTCTTCGGATCCATCAGGCGCTGGAAGGCAAAGACGAAGTCCTGAGCCGTCACAGGTTGGCCATCGGACCACTTGATGCCGTCGCGAAGCTTGAAGGTATAGACCTTCTGGTCGGGCGAAATGGTCCAGCTTGCAGCCTGGCCGGGAATTGGGTTGTCCTTGGGATCTTCGGTCACCAGCCCTTCGAAGATATCGCCGTCGATACGGTTTTCCCAATCGCCGGAAATTTTTTGCGGATCGAGCGAAGTCGGGTCGCCGCCGTTGTGGATATTGAGGGTCGCGGCATGCGCGGAAACGCTCAATATCGTGCTGACGAAAGCCGCAGCGATAAATTTTCTGGTGATATGCGCCATATGTTTTCCCACCTTTCTGGAGTTCTTGTCCTTGTTTTACAAGGGTGTTTTTGATCCGCAGGTGACCTGTACGTGCAGGTCAATGCGCGAAGTTATCGAAAGCGACGTCGCTTTCAAGTTAAAAAAAGTCGGGCATGCTTAGCGTGTGAACTTTCATATTGATAATTCGCTTAAATTGATACTGCGAATTTATCCGCCGATGGTTGAGCTTTTCGGATGGCCGATTTGCGGCTTGCCGCCTGCGCACGAGTGTGCAAACTGGAAGGCCTTGTGCGATATCGAGGCGGTTTGATGAAATCGACGAATAAAGCGGCGGGAGCCGACTGGTGGCGCGGAGCCGTGATCTATCAGGTCTATCCGCGGTCGTTTCAGGACACGGATGCCAACGGACTGGGAGATATCAAGGGGATCACCCGGCGCCTGCCTCACATTGCTGCACTCGGGGTCGACGCAATCTGGCTGGCGCCGTTCTTCACCTCGCCGATGGCCGATATGGGCTATGACGTCGCCGATTATTGCGATGTCGATCCGATCTTCGGCACGCTTGCCGATTTCGACGAGATGATGACGGCAGCACACGACCTCGGGCTGAAGGTCATTATCGACCAGGTTATCTCGCACACCTCGGACCGGCATCCCTGGTTCGTGGAAAGCCGCGCAAGCCGCGACAATCCCAAGGCGGACTGGTATGTCTGGGCCGACCCGAAGCCGGATGGCACCGCGCCGAACAACTGGCTGTCGATTTTCGGCGGGCCGGGTTGGGAGTGGGATGGCGTACGCCGGCAATATTACCAGCACAATTTTCTGACCTCGCAGCCGGACCTGAACTTCCACAATCTTGAGGTCCAGGATGCTGTGCTCTCGGCCGTCAAATTCTGGCTTGATCGCGGCGTAGACGGTTTTCGTCTGGATACGGTCAACTACTATTTCTGCGACAAGAAGCTTCGCGACAATCCGCCGGCGCTCGTCGCAACCGGCGGGCTCGATGCCCCCGAGAGCAACCCTTACGGGATGCAGAACCATCTCTACGACAAGACGCAGCCGGAGAATATCAGCTTCCTGCGGCGGTTCCGGGCATTGCTCGACCAATATGAGGATCGCGCGACCGTCGGCGAAGTGGGGGATGGTGCGCGCTCGCTGCAGACCGTGGCCGCCTATACCAGCGGCGGCGACAAGCTGCATATGTGCTACACGTTCGACCTTTTGGGGCCTGATTTCACGCCGGCGCATTTCCGCCGTTGCGTCAGCGATTTTCAGGACAATGTCGTCGATGGCTGGGTCTGCTGGGCCTTTTCCAACCACGATGTCCAGCGGCATGTCAGCCGCTTTGCCAAAACGGAGGAGGAGCAGCCGCGTGTTGCAAAGCTCGCGATTTCGCTGCTTTCCACATTGCGCGGTTCGATCTGCCTCTATCAGGGCGAAGAACTCGGTCTGCCGGAGGCAGAGTTAGCCTTCGAGGATCTGCGCGATCCCTATGGCATTCGCTTCTGGCCGGCATTCAAGGGGCGTGATGGATGCCGCACGCCGATGCCCTGGGAAGCGGGCCGTGCTCATGCGGGCTTTACAACGGCCGACAAGTCATGGCTGCCGGTTCCCTACCAGCACGCGGCTCTGGCTGTGGACAAGCAGGAAGCGGATGAGCACTCCGTGCTGCATCACTACCGGCAGACGCTTGCTTTCCGTGCAGAACATCCGGTCCTGCGCGACGGCGATATGACCTTCCTCGACACAGAGGAAGACGTTCTCGCCTTCACGCGCTCCAGGGGCGGCGAGACGCTGCTCTTTATCTTCAATCTCTCCCGCAAGCCGGTGAAGATCGCACTTTCCAAGGATATCAAGCTCGGCAAGACCATCGCCATGCCGGGGTTCGGCACGGCGGATGCCGGAGCGACGGTGGCGCTTGCCGCGCTTGATGTTTATTGCGGCAAGCTTGCCTGATCAGCCGATCAGCATGAACTTGTCGACGTCGACCAGACCCTTGTCCGATATCTTCAGATGCGGGATGACGGGCAGGGGCAGGAAGGCGAGCTGGAGGAAGGGCTCTTCCAGCGTTGCGCCGAGGGCATAGGCCGCCTGGCGCAGGTGATGCAGCGTGTCGCGCACGCTTTCATAAGGCTCGAGGCTCATCAGGCCGGCGACGGGCAGGGCGATTTCACCTGTCACGACGCCATCCTCGACGACGACAAAGCCGCCATTGATATCACTGAGGCGGTTGGCGGCGAGCGCCATGTCATCCTCATTGACGCCGACGACGCAGATATTGTGGCTGTCATGGCCGACTGTGGAGGCGATCGCGCCTTTCTTCAAACCAAAACCTTGGACGAAGCCGTTGGCATGGTTGCCGTTCTTGCCATGCCGCTCGATGACGGCGACCTTGATGATATCGTTACCGAGGTCGATAGCGGTCTGGTTGCCCTTGGTCGGCAGGCGATAGCGGCGATGTTGAGTGATGATCTTGCCAGGCGTCACGCCAATGACGGAGCTCTCGCCTTCTGCTACCGGCACACCGAAATCGGCGGCATTGATCGGGCGGGCCTTGACGCTGTCGAGGCCGACCGGCTCGACCGAACCGCGGGCCGCAAAGAGTTCGGCGGTAACGCGGCGGCCTGCGGAAAAGACGATCTCGGCCTTGCAGTTTTCCAGGCTGTCGACAACCACGAGATCGGCGCGCCATCCAGGTGCCACGAGACCGCGATCCCGAAGGCCGAAGGCGCGGGCTGCGGAGATCGAGGAGGCGCGGTAGATCGCCAGCGGCTCGACGCCATGGGCAATCGCCGTGCGGATCATGTAATCGAGGTGGCCCTGTTCGGTGATATCGAGCGGATTTCGGTCGTCTGTGCAGAGTGCGAGGTGGGGTGACAGGCGCTCGGTGATAATAGGCATCAGCGCGTGCAGATCCTTGGAGACGGAGCCCTCGCGCACGAGGATATGCATGCCTTTGCGGATCTTTTCCAACGCCTCCTCTGATGTCGTCGATTCATGCTCGGTGCGGATGCCGGCCGCGAGATAGCCGTTGAGGTCATTGCCGCGCAAAAGCGGCGCGTGGCCGTCGATATGGCCGCCCTGGAAGGCTTCGAGCTTCGCCATGCAGATGGGATCCTTATGGACCACGCCGGGGAAATTCATGAATTCGGCAAGGCCGATAACCTTGGGATGATTGCGGAAGGGCAGGAGCTTCTCGATCGGCAGATCGGCGCCGGAGGTTTCCAGATGCGTCGCCGGCACGCAGGAGGAAAGCTGGACGCGGATATCCATGATGGTTTCCAGCGAACAGTCGAGGAAGTAGCGAATGCCCTCGGTGCCGAGCACATTGGCGATCTCATGCGGATCGCAGATGACGGTGGTAACGCCATAGGGCAGGACGCAGCGATCGAATTCGAGCGGGGTCACCAGCGAGGATTCGATATGAAGATGGGTATCGATGAAGCCCGGCACGACGATGCGGCCGGCAATATCGATCTCTTCGCGTCCCCGATAATCGCCGCAGGTGCCGACGATGCGATCGCCGCAAATGGCGATGTCCGAAGCGACCAGCTCTCCCGTCACCAGATCGAAGAAGCGTCCGTTTTTCAAAACGATATCCGCAGGCTCCCGGCCGACGCCCTGGTCGATATAGCGTTCGAGTTTGGTGGTCATGGCTTTCCTACCCGCTGTGATTCCGTATAGCCCCTCACCCTAGCCCTCTCCCCGTTCTACGGGGAGAGGGGATCTGTCCGAATTTGTTGATAGGGCAGTGTTTCTTACGGCCTGGCGAGAACTAAGACTCCCTCTCCCCGCGAGCGGGGAGAGGGCTGGGTGAGGGGCATTTCGAACACGCTGCCGGAAGAAATTTGAAATCACGAGCCGCTACAGCTTCGGTCAACCTGCCTTCGCAGATCGCTACGATGGTTTCGAGAACTGCCGGCATGGCTGTGAGGACATCAATGTTCCAGAAGCGTGCGACAGACCAGCCTCAGCGGTCATGAATTCATCGCGAATGGTATCGTGCTTGCTGTTGGCATGTTGACCGCCGTCGATCTCGATGACCAGGGATCGCTCTCGGCAGGCAAAGTCAGCGAAATAAGGACCGATTGAAAACTGCCGAACGAATTTGAAGCTGTTCAGTCGACGGTTGCGAAGTTCCGACCAAAGTTTTGCCTCGGCATCGTTGTCCGATTGCCGAAGCATTCTTGCGCGCTGTGTCGTTTTAGGTTCCGGACCGCGCATCTCATTGTCCCCGTGAACGGCCCCTCACCCTAACCCTCTCCCGCAGGCGGGGAGAGGGGATACCTCGAATGCGCAGATATCACTGTGCCTCATTGAGAAGAGGCAATGAGATATTTCGCCTCAGATATTATTCTGCAAGATCTCTCTCAGCTTGCCGAACAACTCGTCGATGTGATGTTTCTCGATGATCAGCGGCGGCGACAGCGCGATGATGTCGCCGGTGGTGCGGATCAGAAGGCCCTTTTCGTAGGCCTTCAGGAAGGCGGTGAAGGCGCGCTTGGTAGGTTCGCCGGCGATGGGATCGAGCTCGATGGCGCCGATCAGGCCGGTGTTTCTAATGTCGATGACGTTCGGGCAATCCTTCAGGGAGTGCAGAGCGTCGGCCCAGTAGTCGGAGAGCTCGGCTGCGCGCGTCAGCAGGCCTTCTTCCTTGTAGGTGTCCAGCGTCGCCAATGCCGCGGCCGAGGCGATCGGGTTGCCGGAATAGGTGTAGCCATGGAAGAACTCGATCATGTGCTCGGGTCCCTGCATGAAGGCGTCGTGGATCTCCGAGGTGACGAAGACCGCGCCCATCGGAATGACGCCGTTGGTCAGGCCCTTGGCTGTCGTGATGATATCCGGCTTCACATCATAATATTGGGCGGCAAAGGGGGTGCCGAGGCGGCCGAAACCGGTGATGACTTCGTCGAAGATCAGCAGGATGCCGTGCTTGGTGCAGATTTCGCGCAGCTTCTGCAGATAGCCCTTCGGCGGGATGAGCACACCGGTGGAGCCGGCGACCGGCTCGACGATGACGGCCGCGATCGTCGAGGCGTCATGCAGAGTGACGATGCGCTCCAGTTCGCTGGCAATATCGCCGCCATGCTCTGGCTCGCCGCGCGTGAAGGCGTTCTTGCCGGGCACATGGGTGTGCGGCATGTGGTCGACACCAGTCAGCAGCGTGCCGAACATCTTGCGGTTGGTGACGATGCCGCCCACGGAGATGCCGCCGAAATTGACGCCGTGATAGCCGCGCTCGCGGCCGATGAGGCGGAAGCGCGAGCCATTGCCCTTCACGCGATGATAGGCAAGCGCGACCTTGAGCGCGGTCTCGACCGATTCCGAACCGGAGTTGGTGTAAAGAACGTGGTCCATACCCTCAGGGGCAATATCGACCAGCCGGTTCGCCAGTTCGAAAGCTTTGGGGTGGCCGAGCTGGAAGGCGGGTGCGTAGTCGAGTTCGCCTGCCTGCTGGCGGATGGCCTCGGTGATCTTCGGGCGGCAGTGCCCGGCGTTTACGCACCACAGGCCCGCAGTTCCATCCAGCACCTGCCGACCATCATGGGTAGTGTAATACATATCCTTGGCGCTGACGAAGAGGCGCGGTTCCTTCTTGAACTGGCGGTTGGCCGTAAACGGCATCCAGAAGGCGCGCAAATCGTTGGGGGCGGCATTCAAACGGTCCGACATGCTGTTCTCCAATGGCCAATTCGGGGGGCCATTTCCCGGCCACGGCCTACGCCGCGCTATTATATTTACTGCTTGGTCAAATTATCAGCCGCCTTTTTGGCGTCAAGGCAAAGATGGCGGTGAAAGCGACAGGTTGAGCCTCGAAGAATGCGTGTCAACATGTCGGGGAGGAAAACGGGCCACGAAGCACCGTGAGGTAGTCCCCATATGAAAAAACTGGCAAATCCTAGGATTTGCCAGTTAAAGCAGTAAAACACCTGGTAATGAAAGCAAGTCGATCTTTCGAGATCTAAATTGTCCCCAAAGATCATGCGTCGACAGGCCGGGAGCTATCTTAGCTCTTAGGCAGCCGATCTACTTTTTTCCGGCTCGCAATAAATGTCTTCCAGCGTTTCGAGAACACGGATCACGGATTCCGATGTGCTGGAGTAGTAAATAGTTTGAGCATCACGACGCGTCTTGACCAGCTTTTGGGCACGAAGCTTCGAAAGATGCTGGGAAAGTGCTGATTGGCTCAGTCCGACCTGATTGGCAAGAACGCCAACTGGAACTTCGCCTTTAACGAGACTGCAAAGGATCAAAAGACGCTTCGGGTTCGCCATTGCTGATAATAGTGCTGCCGCAACATTAGAGTGTTCGGCCAAATCTCTTGTCTTCATCTTTTAAACTTCCCAATGCGGAGCGAACATCAGAAATTGTGCTATTTCCAACCCGGTCCTTACCGATATCTAACAATACCAAGAGCGGTCGAAGATTGTATATACCTAAATTTAAGGTATCGAGTATGCTGTTTTAGATATGTACGTATGATGCTCCGGCGATGATGCAGGCGTCCCCAACGTCCCATCCAGGGGCTCGATTAGACCAAAATAGGTCGATTCTTATCGTTTCGGAGCAGCAAATATGCCAAATTTGGTCACCGAAGATTTGCAACCCGCCAATATCAGCCGTTTCTACTTCGAGCTGTCCGACTACTAATTCTCGCACTATTGTATGACTTATTGCCCGCGCGCTCTGTTTTCGGCTTAAAGCATCATCAGGTCCTGCGAGGACAAGATATAGGCCCTTCCGAAGCCGCCGTTCAGGCTGGCATCCAGAGGAACGAGGCGGAAGAAGCAGAAGTCCGGAAGGTCGATATAGAGCTTGGATTTCGGATGACGATCGAGAAAAAGCGTTCGGATGCGATTGTGAGCCTGGCTTTGCCGATGGATGCGCTCCGCGCTGCAGCGTAGGGTCAGGCGAGGATGGGCGAGAGGATCGCCCTTGCCAGGCTCGCCGAAGAGCGCCGAAGCGCGGCTGTCCTTCATCAAAGCCTTCGTATGTGAGGAGAGGCCGGACACCAGGATGACCGGAGTGCCATCGGCATCCATGGCAGTCAGGACGCGACTGACGGAGGGAAAGCCGGTGTCGTGATCAATGACGGCCAAGGCTGCGTGTGCGGCTTTGTGCATGAGGTCGCGCGCCTGAATGCGCGCATCCTCATCCGTTTCCCTCAGCACCGATGGCTTGTCGTTCATTGCCTGCTCCATGAATTGAGGAGCAGTCGCGAACGACTACTCCTTTCGCCGGTGGCTGGTGAGGCCCGACACCACGTCTTGCGCGGAGATCGTTCCGATAATCGTGCCATTGTCAACAACGCCGATATTGCCCGGCTGGCGCGTCAGGGCGTCAAGGATATCGATGAGCGGTGTCGCGGCGGTTGCCGTCGCGGTGACGGAACCTGCATTGGCTGAATGTCCGACGCCCTGCTGCATGACATCCCGCGCCGTCAGCATGCTGATCGGGTTCATGTGCTGCACGAAGTCGGCAACATATTGGTCGGCAGGGTTCTTGACGATCTCCTGTGGCGTTCCGCACTGAATGATATGGCCGCTTTCCATGATGGCGATGCGGTTGCCGATGCGGAATGCCTCGTCCAGATCGTGGCTGACGAACAGGATCGTGCGCTTCAGGCGGCGCTGGAATTCCAGGAGTTCGTCCTGAAGGCGGGTGCGGATCAATGGGTCGAGGGCGGAGAATGGCTCGTCCATGAGCAGGATCGGCGCTCCGGTCGCAAAGGCACGGGCGAGGCCGACACGCTGCTGCATGCCGCCCGACAGCTCGTTGACCTTGCGATTGGCCCATTGCGTGAGATTGACGAGCTGCAGCTGCTCGTCGACGCGCTTCTTGCGCTCGGCGTCCGGAACGCCGGCGAGCTCAAGCCCGAAGCCGACATTGTCGGCGACCGTCCGCCAGGGCAGCAGCGCGAACTGCTGGAAAACCATCGAGACGGTGTGCATGCGCAGGTCGCGCAGGGCCTTGGGGGTGCAGGAATAGGGGTTGACGGCGCCGTTCTTGGTGTTGACGGAGACCTCGCCGCGCACAACCGGGGCCAGGCCGTTGACGGCACGCAGCAGCGTCGATTTGCCGGAGCCGGACAGGCCCATGAGCACGAGAATTTCGCCCTCTTCGATTTGCAGGGAGGCATTGGCGACGCCGAGCACCATGCCCGTGGACTTGCCGATCTCGTCGCGCGACTTGCCTTCGTCGACGAGTTTAAGCGCGGCATCGGAACGATCGCCGAAGATGATGCTGACATTTTTGAAATCGACGGCGACAGTCATGAGTGGTCTCCTTCGCCGGGCGCGCGGAACATACGGTCGAGAATGATCGCCAGGATGACGATGCAGGCGCCGGAATCGAAGCTCTTGGCGACATTTACGCTATTCAGTGCGCGCAGCACGGGCACGCCGAGCCCGGGGGCGCCGACGAGTGCCGCGATCGAGACCATCGAGAGTGACAGCATGATGGTCTGCGTCAGGCCAGCCATGATCTGCGGAGTGGCAAAGGGCAGCTCGACCTTGCGCAGAACCTGGCGAGGCGTCGCACCGAAGGATTCAGCTGCCTCCACAAGCGAAGGGGGAGTGGAAATGATGCCGAGGCGGGTCATGCGGATCGGTGCCGGAAGAGCAAAGACGACGGTGGCAACCAGGCCCGGGACCATGCCGAGACCGAGCAGGATCATTGCCGGCACCAGATACACGAAGGTCGGGATGGTCTGCATCAGATCGAGTATCGGTCGCATGATGGCGTAAAGCCAGGGACGGCGTGCTGCCGCGATGCCGAGCGGCACGCCCACCAGCATGCACACGAAGGTGGAGGCCAATACCAGTGCCAGCGTCTCGGTCGTCTCTTTCCAATAGCCCTGGTTGATGGTGATCAGCAGGCCGATCAGGGTGAGGACCGTGATGGTGACGCTCCGGCGCATCCAATAGGCAAGTGCCGTGAAGGCGACGACGACGATCAGCGGATGCGGTGCCTGCAAGAGGAACAGCAGCCCTTTGATTCCGTGCGCGACCAGGAAGGAAAGGCCGTCGAAGAACCACGTGACGTTGCTCGTCAGCCAGTCGACGACGGCTTTGGCCCATGGCCCGATGGGGATGCGGTAATCGGTTAACCAGTTCACATCTTTGCCCATGATTGGGGGCGGCGTTTCCGATTGTTGCGTATGATGCCGGAGATGCCGCCGTAGAATAACGGTCTGTCACGCCAGGCGGACCATTGTCCGAGTGATGGCGGGACGCGAAAGCAAGCAGTCCGTTCAAGGAAGAGAAAGGGGCGGTTTGGCCGCCCCTCCATCCATCCTCGTATTACAGGCCGAGCTTGGCCTTGACCGCCGCCAGGCCGTCACCGCCATCCTTGGTGGTGACGCCGGCAAGCCAGGGCGTGACCGCCGACGGATTGGCCTTCAGCCATTCGGTGGCAGCCGCTTCCGGCTCCTTGCTGTCGTTCAGGATCTTGCCCATGATTTCGTTTTCCATCGGCAGCGAGAAGACGAGATTCTTGACGAAGGCGCCGACGTTCGGGCATTCCTGCAGGTAGCCGGCCCGGACGTTGGTATAGACCGTCGCGCCACCGAAGTTCGGTCCGAACACATCGTCGCCGCCGGTGAGGTAGGTCATCTTGTAGGTAGTGTTCATCGGATGCGGCGCCCAGCCGAGGAAGATGATCGGCTTGCCTTCCTTATCGGCGCGGGACACCTGCGCCAGCATGCCCTGCTCGGAGGACTCAACCACTTCGAAGCCTTTGAGGCCGAAGGTGTTCTTGTCGACCATGTCGATTACCAGACGGTTGCCGTCGTTGCCCGGCTCGATGCCGTAGATCTTGCCGTCGAGGTCATCCTTGTGGGCGGCGATATCCTTGAAGTCCTTGATGCCGAGATCCGCGCCCTTTTGATTGGTCGCCAGCGTGTACTTGGCGCCTTCCAGATTGGCGCGTACGGTCTCGACCGATTTGTCCGCGGCGAACGGCTTGATGTTCTCGGCCATGGAGGGCATCCAGTTGCCGAGGAAGACATCGATGTCCTTGTTCTTCAGCGACTGGTAGGTCACCGGGACGGCGAGCACCTTGACGTCGGTGTCGTAGCCGAGCGCCTTCAGAAGAACGGAGGCGGTGGCCGTGGTGGAGGTGATGTCGGTCCAGCCTACATCGGCGAAATGTACGGTGCTACAGCTCGCCGGCTCGGCCGCGGAGGCCGCGGTGGCGCCCAATGTCAGTGCGGAGAGAGTTGAGGCGAAAGCGAATGCAGTAAGGGTCATTTTTATCATTGCGTGACTCCCAGTCTAACGTTCCCAAGCAACCATCAATAACTGACATTTTCAAGCGACCACAGTGTATTTGCGGCGGTTTGAGGGGGCTGAATGCGACGCCCGTCTTTTTATGTCCGCCGGTTGCCAAGGCTTTTGCGCCCTCGGCCATGCCTGTCTGAATCCTGTGGTTTTCGCCAAGACTATCTTTTCTTATCGTCGCGCAGCTCCCATGAAGCATTCAAGGAGAATGTCATGGCCAAGCTCTACTTCCATTATTCGACGATGAATGCCGGCAAATCGACCATGCTGCTGCAGGCTGCCTATAATTATCAGGAGCGCGGCATGCGCACGGCGGCTTTCATCGCGGCTCTCGACGATCGCGCCGGCCGCGGCACGATCGCCTCGCGCATCGGACTGACGATGGATGCCTTGCCGTTCGAAACCAGCGACGATCTCTATGCGATGGTCGATGAAATGCATGCAAAGGAGCCGCTTGCCTGCGTCTTCGTCGATGAGGCCCAATTTCTGACGCGCGAGCAGGTCTGGCAGCTTGCCCATATCGTCGATCGCCTCGATCTTCCGGTCATGAGCTACGGGCTACGCACGGATTTCCATGGACATCTGTTTCCGGGATCGCAGGAGCTGCTGACCATCGCCGACGAGTTGCGCGAGGTGCGCACCATCTGCCATTGCGGGCGCAAGGCGACGATGGTGGTGCGCTTGGACGCTGCCGGCAATGTCGTCCGCGAAGGCGCGCAGATCGAGATCGGCGGCAGCGACAAATATGTCTCGCTCTGCCGTCGTCATTGGGAAGAGGCGATTACCTGCGAGTGAAGCAGCCGCTCGTGCAGGCTTTCGATAGCGGTTCTGACTATTTTCGGCACGTAATTGCCTATGGAAGTCGAGGCTGACGGGGAGAGACGATGAAACTGCAATGTCTGGCGTCGGCGGTCATTCTGTTCGCTTCGGCTTCCTTTGTGCTCGCGGATGGCGACGCGGTCGCAGGTGCCGCCGTTTTCAAGAGATGCGGGGCATGTCACACGGCGACCAGCCCCGATAATCGCGTCGGTCCCTCGCTGATGGGGATCGTCGGGCGAGCCGTCGCAAGCAAGCCGGATTACGCCTACTCGCCGGCGATGAGGGCATTCGGGGCTGATGGCAAGGTCTGGGATGAGGCGTTGCTGCGGAAATATCTGCCGGCGCCGCAATTCCTCGTCAAAGGCACCCGGATGGCGTTTCCAGGCCTGAAAAGCGACAAGGATCTCGACAATCTCATCGCCTATCTGAAGAACCCGGCCGCTGCTCAATAGCTTTCGAGCATTTCCTTCGCCTCCGGAAGCAGCTAGTCTTGCCAAAGGTAAGGTGGGAATGTTTTCATGCTCAGGCCTCATTCCTTCGATGGCATGCTCGACAGGGCGCGCACGACGCTCGAAGACGCTATGAACGACGCGAATTCGGCAGTAGCGACGCTTGCCCGCCACGCCAGGGACAGCGAGCACGCCGCAGCAGTTAATTTTCCCGTCGAAGAGGCATTTGTTCGCGAAGCGGTCGAATTGCTCGACCGTTGGAAATCAGTCGCCCTGTCGCTCGTCAAAGAGCTGGATCGTGCGACCGACGAGGCTGATCTGCAGCATCGGCGATTGTTCAATGAGAAGATTGGCCTTGAAAATGCAGGCTTGCTCAGCCGGGTGCTTGCACGCAGACCCATGGGGCCGGATGAGATCATCGTCAATGTCGACGCGGCCCTTGCTGTATCGGCCGAACTCGATCTTCTTTTCAAGCAGGCGAGACCCATCTTCTCCCGGTGCTTTCGTGAATGCGAACTTCAACTCGAAGGCGTGATCGAGAGGCGGAGGAAGCTCGATTTCGAGATAGAGGAGGTGCAGCGCCGGGCCGATGTCTTGGCGGAAAAGCTCATGTATCAGAGGCGCAACCGCCCATCTTCACGCCATGCCGATCTGCAGTCCGAACTCGAAGCGGACTATCGCGCTCTGGTGACCGAGCAGGATGATATTCGGCGGCAAGAACAGGAGCTTCAATCCCGCCGCACCGTGCGGCAGCGCCTCATAGACATTTACGAAGGGCTGGCGGCTGCCCTGAACAATCAGATCGCCGCCATCGGCGCGATGGCAGCCAAGCTGAGCGTCGATATCGAGCAGCGGATCGCCCTGCTCAAGGCATTGGCGTCAGAAGTGGAGCCGGCATCGATTGGGGTTTCGCGAACGGGAGCGGTCGAGAGCCTGATCCAGGCCTTCGAGGCGAATGTGCTGGCCGGGCATGATCTTGCCGTGCGCAAGGCTCATGTAGATGCTGTCTTCAAACGACGGTTGGAGCCTCATCCGCTGCACGCATCCTCAGATTCGAGCGAAGTGGCGGAAGAGACGCAACCTGAGGGTTGATTGCTGTCCGTCACGGAAAATTCCGTTCGGACGGTTGTTGTTTTTCCCAAGAACACATATTTGCTGGAACGCGAGTGGCGATAAGGACTTAATGATCCGAGGACCGCGGCGATTTTCGCGGCGTCCATTGCGCAGGTTGGTGTGGTGCGTCTTTCGCGTGTCGGCGGGATGCGCGGTAGGGTTTAGGAGGCGTGTCCATGCTTGACTCGATCACGGCGTTCTTCAAGCGGATCTGGGCCGCTATCGCACGCTGGCTGGGACTGGTTTTCGTCGGGCTAAGCTGGCCATTTCTCGCCGTTCATGGCTGGTATCGGCAGCGCAACTGGCTGATCAAGCTGCCGCTTGCTGCCTTCGTGGCGCTGATGGCACTGCTTTATGTCTATTTCGTTTGGCAAACGCAGGTCTGGACCGGGTTCAATCCGGCCTATCCGGACGTCTACAAATTCTCCGAGCGCAAATATTCCGCCGGACAGGAGCTGCCTGCGACGGATGGTCAGCAGGCGGCTGCAACAGCACCTAAGACTTGCCAAACCTCGGCTGTCGTCGACGTTGCCACCGATCTGACCGATTTCAACGTCAACCAGAATGCCTGGATTTCCTCGATGCTGCTCTACAAGCTCGGCTTCTTCGGCATTTCATGGGATGACACGCCCTTCCTCGACAACAAGGCTTCCTTCCAGCGGGGCATCAATTCGGTCGTTCGCCGCACCTCGGCGGAGTTGGTCGATACGCTCGGCCGTGTACGCGGAACATCCGGTATCAACAGCGATCTGCAGAAGGCGCGCGGCAACCTGCAGTTCGACGAGTCGAGCTGGTATTTCGGCCTGCATCCCTTCGGACCGAAGACGCCGAGCCCAAGCTATTATCGCGCTGCAATGAGCGATCTGCGCAGCTTCAATAGCGACCTCGGCAATTGCAAAGCGATTTTCGATGGACGTGCCGACAACCTCCTGCAGTTCGTCGACCATATTGCCAACGATCTCGGCAGCACGGCGGATATATTGGCCCGGAGGGCGGGGGATCACAGCTATGGCTGGCTGGATATGCGGGCTGACGATCGTTTTTGGTTTGCCTATGGGCAGCTTTATGCGAGCTACGGTATCCTGATGGCGGCCCGCTCGGATTTCCAGCAGGTGATTGCCGAACGCAATGTCGCCACGCTCTGGGCCGATGTCACGACGCAGCTGCAGACGGCTTTGCGCATTCAACCTTTCATCATTTCCAATGGGCCTGAAGACAGCTCCTTCATGCCGAGCCATCTTGCAACCATGGGCTTCCATATTCTGCGGGTGCGTTCGAGCCTCGTGGAAATCCGCACGGTCCTGGGCGGTCGCTAAACGAAGCTTAGCGGGCGTAGACCCAGTAGGCGGACACCGACGCTGAGCCCGGCTGCCGGGCTCAGTTTTGCGTCCGGAACTGCGTAAGAACAAGAAGATAAAGCGTTTTCGCGATTCGAAGAAAAGCGGAAAGCTCTAGCTGATCAGCTTCAGGCGGATGGCTTTTGCGACGAGCTGGGTACGGTTGACGCAATCGAGCTTCTTGATCGCGTTCATCATATACGCGTTGACCGTATGGTCGGAGAGCGAAAGAATCTGGCCGATCTCGACCGAGGTCTTGCCTTGGGCCGTCCAGCGGACCACTTCCAGCTCGCGCGCGGAAAGCGAATGCGGCGCGGCACCACCGTTGCGCTTGAGGCAATTATAGGAATCGAGCGCCTGCAGCATGATCAAGGTGAGTTCGTTGATTTCACTCTGGCCGAGGCTATTGCGATTGCCCATGAACCAGAAAACGAGGCGCTGGCCATCCGGAGCATTGACCGGGATTATGACGCTCATCGGACAATTGTAGCTAATCAGGAGTGCTCGAAGCTCGCCCGGTACATCGGCGTCAGGTTCGGCATCTTTTTCCAGCAGATGCCACGCGCGCGGCATCACTGAATCACGCGTGCGCAGCAGCATAGGACAGCGGCGAACCAGATGATGCCGATCGAACTCACGCACGAACTGTGCGGGCACCGTCCCCTCGATAAGCAGCGGCGTCATCATCGTATCATCGGGAACCGGGGCGTTCATCAGAGCCACATGGCTGAAGCCAAAAGCCGATCCCGTCCGTTCCAGGCCCATTGCAAACGCCGCCTGTGTCCGAGCGGCAGCCAACTCGGCAGAAAGCAGCAATTGTCTCTCGGCGGTAATGATATAGGACATATGAGTTAAGGTGTCCGCGGCGTGGTATCGATATCAAATACTCGATTTATGAGTGAATGCTAGACGCAAAAATACCACACGGCCAGAAATAATTTTCATTTTCATATATTTTAATATTTAAACATACAATTCTCCCAGTCTTCGCCCAAAATGGGCGATAAGTGCCCGCGACCACTCTTTCGTTGGCCGGATCTCGACGAGATCATACATTTGACGTCATCGCCGAGCCGATCGAAGGGGTCTGACGACGCTTCCCCACTATGTCAAAATTAAGCCTAAAACCGAGGTTTTGAACTGGGTTCTGCACTTTGGGCGGCGCGTCAGGAATGCCTGTTTTGTACCGTTCGCAGTTTATCGCCCACAGCATAAGCTGGCATGAGATCTCACGCTTTTGAGTTCGTCGGTAGCCAATTTTTGGAAACGTACTTCTTTGCACGCGGGACTTTCCGTGAAGGCGGCCATGAGTTTTAATCAAATGATGCATCGCCGTGTTGGTGCGCCTTGCGGAGGCCCAAAGCGGTTGCTATCGGTCTTGCCAAAGTAATCGCTTGCAGGCGTATAGCTTATGAATTTTCGCTTCTTTCCGCAGCTTGGGGCGTGCTGTTATCAAACGCTGTTGTGGTTCGTCACCGGCGTTTCGCTTTTTCTGGTTTCGCCTGCGCTGGCTGAAGCTGCCGGCGCGGTCGGTGGCGCGCCGATGCAGTTTTTGCTCGTTCACGGTGAGATGGGCCAATGCCGAGCCGATAGCACTTGCCCGGACTGGATCTCCGCCGAAGGGCAGATCATGGCGGATACGCCGCGGAAGCTGCAGAAAATCCTGAAGCAGGTTGGCAACCGTAAACTGCCCGTCGTCGTCAGTTCGCCGGGGGGCGATGTCAAGGCAGCGATGGAGATGGCTCGCATCATTCGCAAGCAAAAGCTTTCGATCGCAGTCGGCCGCACCCGCTCGCGGGCGTGCCCCTATGCCGAGCCGATCTGCTCGGCTGCTTTTGCCAAGGACGGCTCGATCACAGGTCAGCCATTTTCCGACGGCGCAATCTGCTTTTCGGCCTGTCCGCTGTTTTTTGCAGGCGGCGTTCAGCGCGTTTCCAGCCCCTTCGCGCTGCTGGGCGTTCATCAGATCACCACCACCTATAGTGAAGTGCGCGTCCAATATCGCACCGAATATGAGATGGTGGACGGCAGGCGCAAGATCATCTCCAAGAAGGAAATCGGTCGCAAATTCGTCGGTAAATACGATACGACGAAGCTCGACAAGGCGCAGAGGACGAGGCTGGTGAGCTTTCTCGACAAAATGGGTGTGGACCGGGGACTTGTCGATCTGATGCTTGGAACCGACCCGAACGGCATTCATCTGCTGTCGCAGATGGACGCGTTGAGGCTGAAGCTGACGACGGAGCTTGCCGATGCCGACGCTCTAGTCTCGGCGCGCAACTGCAAGGAAAATCAATCGATTTCCGATTGTGTCGCGCCGGCACCGTCGACGACCGTCGCGCGGATGACCAGCGCATCGGCAATGGCCGGCAAGTAGCCGCTGACCCGGCCTCAGCTATCCTTGGCTTTTGCTTTCGCCATGATCTTTTCCAGGAAGCCCAACAATAGCGCGGACACGACGAAGGCCAGGTGGATGATTGTGAACCACATCAGCTTGGCGTTGTCGTATTGAGTAGCGTTCAGGAAGATCTGCAGCAGGTGGATCGAGGAAATGGCGACGATCGAGGATGCGACCTTGATCTTGAGGCTGCCTGAATCGAGCTTGCCGAGGAAGGAAACCTCGCCTCCATTTTCGGCCTCGTCGAAGCGGCTGACGAAATTCTCGTAGCCCGAAATCATTACCATAACGATCAAGCTTGCCACCAGGGCGGCGTCGATAAGGCCGAGAATGGCGAGGATCATGTCGGCTTCGTCATAGGCGAAGACGTTGATCGCCACCTTGTAGAACTTATAGGCGAACGAAACGGCGTAGACGGCGAGCGAGGCGGCAAGGCCGAGATAGAAGATCACCAGGAGCCAGCGACTGGAGAGGATGATGCGCTCGACCAGCAATTCCAGGGACTTCATATCTTTATCTTTCCTTCTCGGTTTTCATTGGACGCCGAAAATAGGCATGCCTGCGTCCTGAGACAAGGCGGTGCGTTTCGACGAACGGAGTGCTTCGCCGCTATTCACACCCGATAGATATTGGTTTATCCCGACAGGGAAATGACCGTATGTTTGGGGGCGAGACTTATGGCGACGACCGTGGCATCCGATATCGAGATTGCGCGCGCAGCAAAGAAGCTGCCAATTATGGAGATCGGCGCAAAGCTCGGGATTCCGGCGGAAGATCTCGCACCTTACGGCTACGACAAGGCAAAGATCGGTGCTGGGTTCATCGCATCGCAGGCCGGCAAGAAAGATGGCAAGCTGATCCTCGTCACGGCGATCAATCCGACGCCGGCGGGCGAGGGCAAGACCACGACGACGGTTGGCCTCGGCGACGGCCTGAACCGCATCGGCAAGAAGGCGGTAGTCTGCGTGCGCGAGGCCTCGCTCGGTCCGTGTTTCGGCGTGAAGGGCGGGGCGGCCGGCGGTGGCTATGCGCAGGTCATCCCGATGGAGGACATCAACCTCCATTTCACCGGCGATTTCCACGCGATCACGTCGGCCCATAATCTGCTCGCCGCGCTGATCGACAATCACATCTACTGGGGCAACGAGCAGAATATCGACCTCAGGCGCATCACGTGGCGGCGCGCGATGGACATGAACGATCGGGCGCTACGCGATATCGTATCGTCGCTTGGCGGCGTTGCGAACGGCTTTCCGCGCGAGGGCGGCTTCGACATCACCGTTGCCTCCGAGGTGATGGCGATCCTCTGTCTGGCATCCGACCTCAAGGATCTGGAAAAGCGGCTCGGCAACATTATCATCGGCTATCGCCGCGACCGCACGCCGGTTTATGCCCGCGATCTGAAGGCCGATGGCGCCATGGCCGTGCTCCTGAAGGACGCCATGCAGCCGAACCTCGTGCAGACGCTGGAGAACAATCCTGCGCTGGTGCATGGCGGCCCCTTTGCCAATATCGCCCATGGTTGCAATTCGGTGATCGCGACGCGCACGGCGCTGAAGCTTGCAGATTATGTGGTCACGGAAGCCGGCTTCGGCGCCGATCTCGGAGCGGAAAAATTCTTCGACATTAAATGCCGCAAGTCCGGGCTTTCGCCGGATGCGGCCGTCATCGTCGCGACCGTGCGGGCCTTGAAGATGAACGGCGGTGTCAAAAAGGACGATCTTGGCGGGGAGAATGTGGAAGCTTTGGTGAAGGGCTGCGCCAATCTCGGTCGACATGTCGCCAATGTCCGCAAGTTCGGCGTTCCCGTCGTCGTCGCCATCAATCATTTCGTTTCGGACACGGAGGCCGAAATCGAGGCGCTGAAGAATTATGTCGCACGGCTCGGCGCCGAGGCGATCCTTTGCCGGCACTGGGCCGAAGGTTCGGCCGGCATTACCGACCTCGCACATAAGGTGGTGGAGCTTGCCGAATCCGGGCAGGCGAAATTCCAGCCGCTCTATCCGGACAATCTGCCGCTCCTGGAGAAGATCGAGATCGTCGCCTCGAAGATCTATCATGCCGGCGAGGTGACCGCCGACAAGGCCGTGCGTGATCAACTCAGATCCTGGGAGGATCAAGGTTACGGCCATCTGCCGGTCTGCATGGCGAAAACACAATATTCCTTCTCGACCGATCCGAATGTCCGGGGAGCGCCCGAGGGCCATATCGTGCCTATTCGCGAGGTACGGCTTTCGGCCGGGGCCGGCTTCGTTGTCGTCATCACCGGCGAGATCATGACCATGCCCGGCTTGCCGAAATCGCCGGCTGCCGAGAGGATTTTCCTCAACGATCAAGGCTACATCGAAGGATTGTTTTAAGTTCAGAATCCGATTCAACTTGTCTGTCAGGAAGTGCCGGTTCGGCGGTTGCACCCAGGACTGTTGTTATCCGATCCCGTTACGATATCTAACGTATTGACCTTGGCGGAGGCCGAAAGAAATCGGTACGGTCCAAGCATCGTCAAGACGGAGACGGAGCGTGACTGCTGATAGCCGCGCAAGTTTGGATGAGATACGGGACTTCCATGCGAAGATGATGGCAGCTGCCAGCAATTCTTCGGATGAAAGGCTGGAGCAGGCCTTTCGCCTCGTTCGCCGTGAGGCCTTCATGGGGCCAGGGCCTTGGCGGATTGTGGTCAAGGGACGCCATCTCGAAACGCCAAGCAGTGATCCCGCTTTTCTCTATCAGAATGTTTTGGTCTCCCTGGACAAATCCAAGGGCATCAACAATGGCGAGCCGTTTCTCCATGCTGCCTTCTTGGGTGCCGTCGCGCCGCAGCCCGGTGAAACGGTCATCCAGATCGGCACGGGAACTGGATATTACACGGCCATTCTGTCGACGCTGGTGGCACCGGGCGGCCATGTTCACGCCGTCGAGATCGATGAGGCATTGGCCAGCCGCACCCGCGATAATCTTGCCTCGTTCGAGAACGCCTCCGTCATCTGCGCCGATGCGACCGAGCTGGAGCTTCCGCAAGCGGATCTGATCTACGTGAGTGCGGGGGTGGTGGCGCCGCCGATATCGTGGTTGCAGGCGCTGCGCCTCGGCGGCCGGATCATCGTGCCCTGGCAGGCGAATGATAAGGTCGGGCTTGCCGTCCTGATCACGCGCAGAGCAGGGGTTCAGCGCCCGCGCCTTGATGCCCGCCTATTTCATCCCCTGCATCGGAGCTTCCGATCCCATGCAAACCACGAAAACGCCAAGTGGAGGCGAGGCTCGCTCCATCCAGTCGGTTTGGCTCACCCAGGATCGAGCGCCGGATGAAACGGCGGTTGCGATCTACAGAGACCTGTGGTTCTCGAATGCAGGTCTCTGAATATGACGGAATTTAAAGATCAACGCCCCGTCGATTCCGCGACGCATTTCTAGTGGCAATAGCGAAAGCCGCCATTCCTCTCGATGACGTCGAGATGGAAATGGCTTTCGTGCGCGGCATCGCTCTCCGGGTCCAGAACGGTCGTGAAATAAAGGCAGGCCGAGGCGCTGGCTGCGCGCTGGAATGCGCCTGTGAGCGTCGGATCTTCACGCCGCGGCTCGATCGCAATGGTCTTGCCGTTTTCGAAGGTGAAGCTCGCGACATCTATGGCGTTGCCACGGGCATGCTCGGAGATCTTGCCGATGGAAGCATTGTTGCGTAGCCGGCAGACATAGGTCGATGCTTGGTTAATCGTGACGATCTTGCCATTGTCCAATGCCGAGGCTGACGGATTGACACTTTCCTTCATCCATTGAGCCAAGGCGAGAGCGGCTTCGCACCGCATTTGCCCTTCGGGCTTGAATTCTATGCCCGGCAGCGGGGAGCTAAGCGCGATCGGCTTGTCGATGCCGCAGCCATTGCCATCGTCGATGCGGGCGATCTCTTTGAAGGTTGCTCCGATGGCGGTCAGCGCCTTCAGGCAGGCCTGGTGTTCGTCATCCGGTTCGGAAGCGATGGTCAGAGGTGGACGGGGAGGGCCTTGCATCTGTTGGCCGCTTGTTTGCTCCTCCGGCTGTGAAGCCGGCTTTTCCTCGGGTTGAGCCGTCGGTTTGTCCGCCGGAATGACGGGGCCGTTTGGTGATGCTGCGGGTTTTTCTGTAGGGATCGGCGCTTTGCCATCCGGCTGAACTTGTTCCTGATCCGGTTTTTGCTCAGGTATCGGGCCGGTCTGAGGGAGAGACGTGGCCATGAGAAGGACGGCGGCGGAGACTAATGAGATAATTCTAAACAGCATCAAGTAATTCAGCCAATTCTAATGATGATGCCGATAGAACGCGCGAGGTTGTGATTTCGTTGCAATTCAGCAACGTTCATCTCTTGTCTTAAAAGGTGACAATTTTATTCATGATTATGCACTCCGAATATATTGACAATAATACTCATGTTTTTTATGCGGCAGAAAGAAGGCGGGATATTTCCGCCCGTTAACAAGATAACCTAGCCAGCCCCTTGCCTGCATTCGACGCAGCAACCAGCCAGCCCGGTGAAGCAATTCGAAAGGAATGGTTATGGTTGTCCGGCGATCCCGCTCGGTTCTTTTGGCATGCACCGCGTTTCTGGCCCTGGGGCTGGTAACGACATCCTTCGCGCAAACCGCAGCCCCGAATGACGAGGCGACGGGCGAGGCGGCAAAGGGTGACCGCGTCACCAATCTGAAACCGATTGTGGTGACTGGGAAGGGCAAGGCAAACAAGGATGTGCTTGCCGACTCTCCGACCACAAGTGAGACGACGGCCCAGGACATCGACGACAAGCAAATCACACGTATCGAGGATCTCGGCCGCAGCACCGAGGTCGGCGTCGGCTTCAACCGCGCTACCGGCGGTGTCAATATTCGCGGCCTCGGTGATGACCGTGTGCTGACGACGGTCGACGGCATTCAAATTCCTTTCCTTCTCGATGCTTCGCGCGGCAGCGCCAATGGCGCCAATAATGGTGGTAATGGCGGCGTCAACAGCTTTGATTTCAACGCGCTTTCGAGCGTCGATATCGTGCGCGGCGCCGATTCCAGTCGTGCCGGTTCGGGCGCTCTCGGCGGCGCCTTCGTGCTGCGTACGCTGGAGCCGGAAGATCTGATTGCGCCCGGTTCTACCTGGGGCGGTGTTTTCAAGTTCGGCTATAATGGCGACGACCGCAGCATCGGCGGTTCAGCCGCGGTTGCCAAGCGCATCGACAATACCGCCGTTCTCTTCCAGGGCGGCTACACGCATGGTCATGAGCTTGAGAACAACGGCGATATCGGCGGCTATTCGACCAAGCGTACCGAGGCTAACCCGGCTGACTACAATCAGAGAAGCGGCCTGTTCAAGATCCGTCAATATACCGACGTCGGCACCTTCGGCATCACGGCCGAGCACTACAACAAGGACAAAGACACCGATCTGATGACCCTGCAGAGCCCGACCGGAAACTTCCGGCCCGGCAACTATAACGGGACAGACAATGTTGAGCGCAATCGCGTGTCGCTCGATTACAAATATGAAGCCGAGAGTGCCGATTCGCTGCTCGATACCGCCAACGCCGTTTTCTACTGGCAGAATCTTCGGCGTGAAGGTGGTGTGGAAGGCTATCGCTATACATCCGTCACCGGCGACTATTGGCGCCGTAATGAAATGGAAGATCGCAGCATCGGCTTCGCCGGCAATGCATCGAAGTCTTTCGATACCGGCAGCCTGCATCACCAAGTCACTCTTGGTCTCGATGTTGCCTTCGACAAGGTTCACCAGTACTCGGCCGGCGAGGATAGCTGCGCACTTCCTCGCTGGCGTGCTTCTTGCGCCTTCCTGCACACCAACCAGTCCGATATGCCCGATGTCGATGGCAAGCGCGTCGGCGTCTTCATCGACGACAAGATCGAATTGGGCTCCAGCAATTTCTATTTGACGCCGGGTCTTCGCTTCGACTGGTACGATTACTCGCCGAAGAACACGGCTGCCTATCGCGACAGCGCCAACTATAATGGCTTGCCCTCCGGCCAGTCCGACAGCCGCTTCTCGCCGAAGCTGCGCGCCTCCTATCAGCCTCAGGACAATATCGAGCTCTATGCGCAATGGGCGAGGGCCTTCCGTGCGCCCAGTGTCAGCGAACTCTACGTCAACTACGGCGTGCCCGGCGGTTATGTCACCTACGGCAACCCCGACCTGAAGCCCGAAACCAGCAACGGCGTCGAAATCGGCACCAACCTCGGCGATGACGATTTCGGCGGTCATATCGGTGCGTTCTACAACAAGTACAAGAACTTCATCGACACGCTGAATTATCGCGATCCCACAGGCACCTATCCGCTCGGGATTACCGAATACTTCAATCGCGCCAACGTCCGCATGTTCGGTGTCGAGGTCAACGCGCACAAGAAGTTCGACAACGGCATCCACATAAAGGGCTCCGTCGCCTATGTGAACGGCAAGGACTCCGATACCGGACAATGGATCAATTCCGTCGCCCCGGCCAAGGCTGCCTTCACCGTCGGCTATGCGACCGAAGTCTGGGGAACGGATTTGACCTTCATCACCGCGGCTCGCGAGGCGAAGAAGACAGGCGACACGCTGCAGACCCCCGCCTACGGTATCTTCGACCTCACAGCATGGTGGGAACCGGAGCAGGTGAAGGGCCTCAGCATTCGCGGCGGCGTCTACAACATCTTCAACAAGACCTATTACGACGCGCTCAACGCGCCGTCCTATAGCGGCACGCTAACCCAGCCTGCTTCCTACTATTCCGAGCCCGGCCGAACCTTCAAACTGACGCTGACGCAACGGTTCTAAGCGGTTACATCAATGCAGCAACCTCGGGCGGTGCTTCGGCATCGCCCTCTTTTTTGCCCTCATGCGTAGCGTCCCGTGGTTTGTGCAATTGAAAATCGCAACGCTTGATGCTATTCGAGCGGCACAGTCTTAAACCCGTCGAGAGAAAAGAGAGGAGGACCATATGAGCAAGATAGTCTGGCATATTCGCCAGTTCGGTCCGACTCGTGCCCTGCAGATGCGTTTGCAGGGCTGATCAGAGGCTGTTTCTCACTCATTCCTCCTGGTCTGCCCCTTGGGCGACGCGAGTTCACGCATCCGCGTGGCCGCGTCATGACATGTTTTCGAGCATTGGCCGATACGGCCATCGGCATCGATTTCGCGCGGCAAAAGGAGCCGCCGGCGATGCCTTGAGATGCTCGATCGAGACCGGAAAAGACCATGACTCTGATCAATCTCCGCAATCTGGGCGTCACCATGAGTGCGCCGCTGTTTTCCAATCTCAACTTCACCGTCGATGCCGGTGACCGCGTCGGCATCGTCGCCGCGAATGGACGCGGGAAGACCACGCTGCTCAACTGCATCACGGGCAGGCAGGAGCCGACCATGGGCGAGATCACCCGCGCGCGAGGCTTGCGCGTCGGCTACGTCGAACAGAATGTGCCGGCGGATCTTATGGATGTCTCCTTTTATGACGCCGTTCTGCGCGCTTTGCCCAAGGAGCAGGTAGAGAGCGAGAGCTGGCGCGTCGACGTCACCCTTGATTCGCTCGATGTGCCAGAGGCGATGCGGGAGAGGACGTTGGCTCAGCTCAGCGGTGGCTGGCAGCGGCTTGCCATGCTTGCCCGCGTCTGGGTGACGGAGCCCGACCTGCTGCTGCTCGACGAGCCGACCAACCATCTCGATCTCGCCAAGATCGCGTTGCTGGAGGATTGGCTGAATGCCCTGCCGCGCGACGTGCCCGTCATCATCGCCAGCCACGACCGTGCCTTCCTCGACGCTGTCTGCAATCGAACCCTGTTCCTGCGCCAGGACCAGTCGCAAACCTATGCGCTGCCATATAGCCGGGCGCGGGCGGCGCTGGACGAGGTCGATGCTTCGGATGAACGCCGCTATCAGAAAGAGATGAAGACGGCACAGCAGCTGCGCAAGCAGGCGGCCAAGCTCTACAATCTCGGTGTCAACTCCGGCAGTGATCTCTTGACCGTCAAAACGAAGCAACTGAAGGCGCGGGCCGAGAAACTGGAGGACAGCGCGAGGCCGGGCTATCGCGAGCGCTCTTCCGGCTCGATCAAGCTCGCCAATCGCGGCATTCACGCCAAGGTGCTGCTGACGCTGGAGGAGGCTGCGGTAACGACGCCTGACGGTACGCTGCTGTTCAAGACCGGTCAGCAGTGGATTTGCCAGGGCGACCGCATCGTGCTGCTCGGGCAGAATGGCGCGGGCAAGACGCGGCTCGTGGAGATGATCCGGAAGGCCATTGCCGATTCGTCTGCCGGCGGCGCAATCAAGCCGACGCCATCCATCGTACTCGGCTATAGCGATCAGCGGCTCTCCAATCTCGGCCAAAAGGACACGCCGCTCGGCATGATCACGCGCCTGTTCGAGCTCGGCGAGCAACGTGCCCGCACGCTGCTGGTCGGGGTCGGGATCAATATCGATATGCAGGGCAAAGAAATCGGACGTCTGTCCGGCGGGCAGAAGGCGCGGCTTGCCATGCTGGCGCTGCGGCTGACCAATCCCAACTTCTACCTGCTCGATGAGCCGACAAACCATCTGGATATCGACGGCCAGGAGGCGTTGGAGGGCGAGCTGACGGCAAATGAGGCAAGCTGCCTTCTCGTCTCGCACGACCGCAGCTTCGTGCGGTCGGTCGGCAATCGCTTCTGGCTGATCGACCGGAAACGGCTGGTCGAGGTGGATGGGCCAGAAGAGTTCTTCGAGGCGGCGAGAGTGCAAGAATAGGAAGGCCAGCCTTCAGGCGGCCGGCTGCTCCGAAAACAGATTGGCCGCCATGAAATCCACGAAGATCCGTATTTTCGGAGAGAGATAGCGGCTTGTGGGCCACAATATGCGGAAGATGCCTGTCTTCGCGATATGGTCTTCGAGCAGTGGCACGAGCCGGCCATCGGCGATTTGTGCGCTGACGGCAAAGGGCGGCAGGCATGTGATGCCGAATCCGTTTTCGGCAAGATGGATGAGCGGTTCGATAGTGCTGGCGATCGTCGTCGTCGGCAAGGTGAGCCGCAACTCCTCCCCATTGCGCACCAGAGGCCACGGCTCCAGCTTGCCCGTGCTGGGATAGCGATGATGCAGGCATTTGTGCTGCAGCAGGTCTTCAGGTGCAAGCGGGGTTCCTTCCGCTTTCAGATAGTCGGGTGCGGCGACGATTTGAAAGCGGAATGTGCCGAGCTTGCGGCTCATCAGCCTCGTGTCCCTGACGTCGCCGGTCCGGATGACCGCATCGAATCGCTCCTCGATTACATCGACCAGCCGGTCGGTAAAGTCCAGATCCAGCGTGATATCGGAATAGGTGCGCATGAAGGCCGATATCGCCGGCATCAGCAGCATTCCGGCCAGGGGGAGGCTGACGCGAAGATGACCGCGAGGAGCCGCGTGCGATTTCGAAAGCTCTGTCTGAGCCATATCCAGCTCGGAGATAATGTGCCGGCAGGTGTTGAGAAAGAAGCTGCCTTCTTCGGTCAGGGTCATGCTCCGGGTCGAGCGGTGAAAGAGGCGGACCCCCATCTCTTGCTCAAGGCGGGCGATCGCCTTGCCCACGGCGGAACTGGAGAGGCCAAGCCGTCGCGCGCCTGCGACGAAGCTGCCACCTTCCGCCGTCTGCACAAAGATGCCGAGCGTTCCAAGCCTGTCCATCGCCACTCCGATTGCGGAATATAATTCCGATCTTATGAGAATACCGGATCATTTATCCGCTATCTCAACCTCGATATCCAGTGTCGGCGCGGCAATGACGCCGCTTTTCCAGAAGGAACCGCAATGAATACGAATTCCGCACATTTCATCGCCCAGCCGCAGCCGACCACCTTCATCGTCAATGTCATCCACGTTCATCCCGGCAAGCAGGAAGAAGCCTTCCGCGTGATCCAGGATGTCGTTCACTACGTCGCCGAAAGGAAAGAAGGGTTCCTCTGGAGCAATCTCGCCAAGAGCACGGACGGTCTGACGGTTGTGAATATCGAAGCCATCAAAGGCGCCGGCAACGTCGACGATTTCTTTTCCGATCCGGTCTTTGTCGAGAAATTCCGCAGGCTCGACGACGTTTCGACAAGCGAATTCCATACCTACACCGTTGGCGATCTGGTTTTGCCGAAGCTCCGCCATTCCGAAAGTGGTCGCGTCTAACGAACCTTGATCGATCGCGGGCGGAAGCTGCTATCCCATACCGGAAATTTCCTTCCATCTTCCGCTTGCGCATCGCGGCATCTCACGCTAACAATTCCTGCCATGAACATGTCCTTGAACAACATCGCAGTTTGGTGGTGGGCTCGCTGAGGCGGCCTCGACCAATCGTGTTCAAAGACGACGAGTGAGCCGCCCGAGATTTCGAGGCGGCTTTTTTGTTATATTGGCCGCCTGTCATCCAGGCCCGATAACGGAGTGAGGAACAATGGTAACGATCCTTCGGGATGACGGTGCGGAAATCTACGAGACGAAGGGCGGCATCACCGTCACCCGGCAGCGCCGGCCGACGCCCTATGCGGATGCAGTGTCGTCCTATATCGACAAACTCGACGAGCGCCGTGGCGCTGTCTTCTCCTCCAATTACGAATATCCCGGCCGCTATACACGCTGGGACACCGCCATCGTCGACCCGCCGCTCGGTCTTTCCTGCAACGGGCGCGATGTCTGGATCGAAGCCTACAACGAGCGCGGCGAGGTCATCCTCGGCTTCATCGCGGAGAAGCTGAAGACAGTTTCCGAAGTGGTGCTTGGCGCCTCGACGCCCCGCCGGCTCGATCTGACCGTAAAGACGCCGGATCGCGTCTTTACCGAGGAAGAGCGCTCGAAGATGCCGACGGTCTTCACCGTGCTGCGCGCCGTGACCGACCTCTTCTACTCGCAGGCGGATGCCAGCATCGGCTTCTACGGTGCCTTCGGCTATGATCTCGCCTTCCAGTTCGACGCGATCGATCTGAAGCTCAAGCGCCCGGACGACCAGCGCGACATGGTGCTTTACCTGCCCGACGAAATCCTGGTGGTGGACAACTATTCCGCCAAGGCCTGGATCGACCGGTACGATTTCGCCAAGGGCGGCGTATCGACCGAGGGTAAATCGGACGAGATCGCGCCCGAGCCGTTCTGGCACACCGATGCCATTCCGCCGAAGAGCGATCATCGCCCCGGCGAATATGCCGAGCTGGTGGTCAAGGCGAAGGAGAGCTTCCGCAAGGGCGATCTTTTCGAAGTCGTGCCAGGCCAGAAGTTCATGGAGCGCTGCGAGAGCAAGCCATCGGATATTTCCAAGCGCCTGAAGGCGATCAATCCGTCGCCCTATTCCTTCTTCATCAATCTCGGCAATCAGGAATATCTCGTCGGCGCTTCGCCTGAGATGTTCGTGCGCGTATCCGGCCGCCGCATCGAGACCTGCCCGATTTCGGGCACGATCAAACGCGGCGACGACCCGATCGCCGACAGCGAGCAGATCCTGAAGCTCTTGAACTCCAAGAAGGACGAATCCGAGCTGACCATGTGCTCAGACGTCGACCGCAACGACAAGAGCCGCGTCTGCGAGCCAGGCTCGGTCAAGGTTATCGGCCGCCGGCAGATCGAAATGTATTCGCGCCTCATCCACACGGTCGATCATATCGAGGGCCGCCTGCGCGACGACATGGATGCCTTTGACGGTTTCCTCAGCCACGCTTGGGCCGTCACCGTCACCGGCGCGCCGAAGCTTTGGGCCATGCGCTTCATCGAGAGTCATGAAAAGAGCCCGCGCGCATGGTATGGCGGCGCGATCGGCATGGTCGGCTTCAACGGCGACATGAACACCGGCCTGACACTGCGCACTGTTCGCATCAAGGACGGTATTGCCGAGGTGCGGGCCGGCGCGACGCTGCTCAACGACTCGATCCCCGAGGAAGAAGAAGCCGAAACCGAATTGAAGGCCTCCGCCATGCTTTCCGCTATCCGTGATGCCAAGGCCGGCAATTCCGGCAAACAGCAACGGGACGTCGCTTCCGTCGGCAAGGGCGTGAAGATCCTGCTTGTCGACCATGAAGACAGCTTCGTCCACACGCTTGCCAACTATTTCCGCCAGACGGGTGCGACGGTTTCGACCGTGCGTACGCCGGTGCCGGAAGAGGTTTTCGACCGGCTCGATCCGGATCTCGTCGTGCTATCGCCTGGTCCCGGCAATCCGAAGGATTTCGATTGCAAGGCGACGATCAAGAAGGCGAGGGCGCGCAACCTGCCGATCTTCGGCGTCTGCTTGGGCTTGCAGGCCCTAGCCGAAGCTTATGGCGGCGAGCTGCGCCATCTGGCGATCCCGATGCATGGGAAGCCCTCGCGCATCCGCGTGCTGGAGCCCGGTCTGGTCTTCTCCGGTCTTGGCCGCGAAGTGACCGTTGGTCGTTATCACTCGATCTTTGCCGATCCGTCGAGCCTGCCGCGCGACTTCATGATCACGGCCGAGAGCGAAGACGGCACGATCATGGGCATCGAGCATGTGAAGGAGCCGATCGCGGCCGTGCAGTTCCACCCGGAATCGATCATGACGCTTGGCGGCGATGCCGGCATGCGGATGATCGAGAATGTCGTGGCGCATCTGGCGCGGCGGGCGAAGACGAAGGCCGCCTGAGGCCAGCGTTTGGAGCGCAGAATTTGCTAGTCCCATGCACTCGGAAAAAGTGCATGGGACTATTTTTATGCCTTGAAAGAGCCAACAAACCGCTGGAAGAATTGAATGATGGCGGGGGCGTTCAGTCGGTGATCTCAAGGATATTCAAGGGCGTTCTCTACGTCGTTCTTGCCGTCGGGCTCCTCGGCTGCCTCGGCATCGTGGTGCCACGGCCGCTCTGGCACGATGCGCCGACCGCGAAAGCTGAGGGATTCCAGCAAATCCTCATGCTCAGCAACCCTATCCATACGGATGTCGCCATACCCGTCGATGACGATCTCCTCACACGTTTCGCCTTCCTGCGGACTGCCGGGCTCGATCTCGACAATCCCAACCTCCGCTATCTCGTTTTCGGCTGGGGTGGCCGGAGCTTCTATACGGAGACGCGGACATGGGCCGATTTGAAGGCTGGTCCCGTGTTGAAGAGTTTCGCGCTGGACCGTTCCGTCATTCATGCGGAGCTGGGGGGCGATATCCCGCTGGATGCATCGGCTGTGACGGTCGTCGACATCGATGCCGAAGGGCTGGAGCGGTTGAAGCAGTTCATCCTTACCAGCTTTGATCGCTCCGACAGTGGCCCGATACCTCTGCCTGGCAGCAATTACGGGCCAAACGATGCGTTCTTCGAAGCGCAGGGTTATTTCAACGCGCTGATGGGATGCAATACTTGGACGGCTGCCGCGCTGAGGCAGGCTGGATTGACCTCCGGCTTTTGGACGTCATTGCCGTGGATGCTGCGAATGTCCCTGAGGCTGCATAATGACGATAAACGCTTTGTAGCACGCCACGCCCTGCCTTGAGGCGGTTTGACTTGCTGGGCGCAGAAGAACGTCAGCATTCTGCGGTTTCATCACCAATGCCTGGAGTTGCCGGAAATCGCCGGCCCTCACATATCCTCGCAGTCCTGCCAGCCTTCCTCGAAGACGAGCTTGTCGAGCGGCAGGCGGTCACGCCATCCTTTCACGGCGAGTTCCGGCATGTCGTAGAGCTCGTCGACATAGCCGACACAGAGCCATGCGACGATCTTCACATGCTCGGGTATGCCGAGGATCGCCTTGATGGCATCCTCATGAAAGATGCTGACCCAGCCGACGCCGACGCCCTCGGCTCTTGCTGCTAGCCAAAGATTCTGGACAGCGCAAACGGTCGAATAGACATCGGTATCCGGATTGTGCGTGCGACCGAGCACGACGGGACCGCCGCGCTTGGTGTCGCAGGTAATACAGATGCTGAGCGGCGCTTTGCGGATGCCTTCGAGCTTCAGCCGCTGATACTGCGCGCGGCGATCGCCCTCGAACATCGCGCAGGCTTCCTCATTGGCCTGATGGAAGGCCTGCCACACGCGTTCGCGCGTCTCTGGCTGACGAATGAGGATGAAGTTCCATGGCTGCATGAAGCCGACCGACGGTGCCGAATGGGCCGCCTCGAGCAAGCGCCGGACGAGATCATCGGGAAGGGGATCGGGTCTGAACTGGTCGCGCACGTCACGCCGGGTCTCGATGGCGCGATAGACGGCGCTGCGTTCCCCCTCCGAAAATGCCCCGGCTGTGACCAGATGGTCCGACACACCCGCGGGAGCGTCGGCGATGGACGGTGTATCATCGGCAGTCTTTTCAGGAGCGGGCATGTTCAACCATGATTTTCATTAGGCGGCGGCGTATCGGCCGGTATCGCCGACCCTCGCACACCAGGCTGAAGCACAGCTTAGTGCTGGATGGCAAGCCAAACTACCAGGACGATTTTCCTCAGGCGAGCGCATTATCGGCTTCCAATTGTCGTGGAACGGCGGTTTAGGAAACGTCTTCCTCATGTTCCGCGAATGTATTGCCCGGATGGCGCTTCCTTCAATCCGCACATCGGCAACGAATTGTCGTGTGAAAAGATGACTGCCTTTGACAAACGCGAAGTCCTGGCCCATATGGACCGTCAATAAGCCGCCTGCGCGAAAATCCGCGCGGGCGGTTTTGCATTTCAACGGCGCCTTTTTTGCAATTCATTCGCATAAGCACGGCGCGGGATACTGGAGAAGGGCATGAGTGCTCAAGGAAACGATACGATCAGGCGGCTCGCCTTTTGGGGCATTCCGCTGTCGCTCGGCGTCATGGGGCTGAAGATGCTGGCCTGGTGGCTGACGGGCTCTGTTGCGCTTCTGTCTGATGGACTTGAATCGCTCGTCAATGTCGTTGCCGCCTTCATCGCCTTTTTCGTCATCCGTTACGCGCAGAAGCCGGCCGATCACGATCATCCCTTCGGGCATCACAAGGCGGAATATCTCTCTGCCGTTACAGAAGGTGTGATGATTGTCGTTGCGGCGCTGATGATCGTGCAGGAAGCGGTCGGGCATCTCGGCAATCCGCAGCCGATGCAGGCGCCTGTGCTGGGTCTCGCCATCAACTTTGTCGCCGGCGTCATCAACGGCGTGTGGGCCCTAACGCTGATCCGGGCCGGGCGGACGCATCGCTCGCCGGCTTTGACGGCGGACGGCCAGCACATCATGTCGGATGTCTATACTTCGATCGGCGTGCTCATCGGGCTATTGCTGGCGCTTGGCACCGGCCAGCCGATCTTCGACCCCGTGCTTGCCATTCTCGTTGCCATCAACATTCTCTACCAGGGCTGGAAGGTCATCTCCACTTCGATTGACGGATTGATGGACAAGGCCGTCCTGCCGGAAGAGGAGGAGACTATCAAGAATGCGATCGCGGGGAATGCCGAGGGCTCGCTTGGCGTGCACGATCTCAAGACACGCAGGGCGGGGGCAGTGACCTTCGTCGATTTTCATATGGTCGTGCCTGCCGCCATGCCTGTGCGGGAGGCCCATCGAATCTGCGACCGCCTTGAAGATGCCATAAGGGCGATCCATGCGGGCGCCGAAATAACCATTCATGTGGAGCCGGAGGGCGAGAAAGCCCATGGTATCCGCGTCAAAGTGATCAAGGAGACCTGAGATGCCAAAGACCGATGTGTCCGGCCTGTCGATGCTCGGCAACCAGACGGAAACGGCCAGCAATCCGGAAGAGGCCGTTCTGGAGAAGGTGCCGTCCGGCCATGCCGGCGCCGATTATGTCGTGCGCTTCACCGCGCCCGAATTCACCTCGCTCTGCCCGATGACGGGTCAGCCGGATTTCGCCCATATCGTCATCGACTACATTCCGAACGAATGGCTGGTGGAATCGAAATCACTGAAGCTTTTCCTGCATTCCTTCCGCAATCATGGTGCTTTCCACGAGGATTGCTCGATCTATATCGCCAAGCGCCTGGTGGATCTGCTGCAGCCGAAGTGGCTGCGCATCGGTGCCTACTGGTATCCGCGCGGCGGCATTCCGATCGACGTCTTCTGGCAGACCGGCAAGCCGCCAGAGGGTGTGTGGCTGCCGGATCAGGGCGTGCAGCCCTATCGCGGCCGAGGCTGAATGAAAAAGCCGCCATCCGGAGATGGCGGCTTTTCTGCTAGATGCGATGAGGTTGCGGCTCAGGCAAACGAGTTGTCGTCGCCATTGTCATAGGACGAGTCATCATAATCGTCGTCCTGAGCGTCTTGGGCAGCATCCTGGGCGTAATCGGCCGCGCTCTGATCATTCTGATCGCTATTATCGTCATTGCCGAAATAGTTGTTGTTGATGATCGTTTCCTGCACCGGCTGTTCGGCTGCATTGGCCGCCGTTCCACCGAAAAGGCCGCTGCCGGCATTGCCGCCGAAGAGGCCGCCGCCAGTTCCGCCCAGATGCGGGCTGAAGAGGCTGGAAAGTGATTCCGCCAGCATTACGCCGCCGGCCACGCCAGCCGCTGTGCCAAGCGCGCCGCGCAGAAAACTGCCGCCGGCCGAAGGCGCTGATGCCTGCTGGCTCCAAGGGCCTGACGGCTGTGGTTGCGGCTGGCCAGTCCAAGGGCCGGGCTGAGGCGCATTGCGGGCATAATCGTCATAGAGGCGACCTTGCTGCTGCGGGTTGCTACCCTGTGGTGCGGCGGCGCGCTGCTGCTGGCCGCCGCCGAAGAGCGAGCCGATCCCGCCCAAGAAACCGCCGCTCTGGCCTTGCGGATGGTTGTCGGCGCCCTGCTGCTCGAGCTCGTGCACGCGGGCTTCGAGCTGCTGGATGCGATCGGCTGCAGCCTTCATGCCCTGTTCCTGCATGATGACGGCCTGCGCCAGGAAATAGGGCGCATAGGGCTGGTCGCGGACCGACTGGTTGATGAAGGCCTCTGCATCGGCGTCGCGCTGCGTGCTGGCGGCACCGCGCACGCGATCGAAGAGAGAAGCAAGCAATTGACGTTCTTCCGGCGACATGATGGCCTCCTTGGCTATCCGTGCTGCAAATTCGTAACGCAGTCCTCGACCGCGCTCACCTGACGTAGGATCAAATCTCGGCTTTTCAAAGCCATTCAAGTTACATTTCGGTAATCCGCAACCATAACACCATGTTGTCAGCCGCTATTCCCGCCTTGTCTTTTTCCGGCATTGTTTTACGCATTGAGTCGCACTATGTGCGGTGAACGACGCATCATGCTGGAGAGTTGAATGAACGACGAAGACGAACAGGAAGACAAGAAGACCGAGCAGCCCTTGGGCAAGGACGCGGAGGCGAATCTTTTCAAGTCGCGTTCGATCTTCATCTATGGCGGCATCACGCAGGAACTGGCGCAGAAGGTCTGCTCGCAGCTCGTGGCGCTTTCCGCCGCCAGCGACGATGACATCCGCATCTATGTGAACTCGCCCGGCGGCCACGTCGAATCAGGCGATTCCATCCATGACATGATCAAGTTCATCAAGCCGAAGGTCTGGATGATCGGTACGGGCTGGGTCGCCTCCGCCGGAGCGCTGATCTATGTCTCCGCTCCCAAGGAGCGTCGCATTTGCCTTCCGAACACGCGCTTCCTGCTGCACCAACCGTCGGGTGGCACGCGCGGCATGGCCTCGGATATCGAAATTCAGGCACGCGAGATCATCAAGATGAACGAGCGCCTGAACAAGATTTTCTCGGAAGCCACCGGCCAGCCGATCGAAAAGATCGCCAAGGACACGGACCGCGACTACTGGCTTTCTGCTGAAGAAGCCAAGGCTTACGGCCTGGTCTCGCGCATCGTGACCTCGCAGGCAGAGATCTGATCTGACGGGTTTTCCCGATTGAATTGAGCGCCCTCTCTTGCCGGATGGCATGCGGGGGCGTTTTGCGATGAATCAGTTTTGATAAAGCCCAAAGCTGGCGGCAGAAATCTCCGCCGCCAGCCTTCGCCACTCGGGAACTGCAACGTTTCCGAGGAGCGGCGAACTCGAAAGCTTAAGTTACAAGCGGAGTGCGCCTCCTAGATGGTAATCTCCACCGGTGTTCCCTCGGGCATGGTGATGACAGCCTCATAGAAGCCGTCGCCAGTGGTGCGCGGCGTTGATTTCAAGCAGTTATCCCTCTTGCATCGTTCAGCCAGCGCATCCACGGCAGCTTTGCTGCCGAGCGATATGGCAATGTGGTCCCAGCCGATGCGTTCACTTTGCGGGTCACAGGGAAGCCAGGGGCCGGTCATCAGTTCGATCTGGGCGTTGCTTTCCGGCAGGGAAATGAAGCGGGAGACGAAGCCAGGCCGTCGCTGGCTTCGATAGGGTTCACCGACGGTCGCGCCGAAATAGGTCTCCCAGAAATTCGCAGCGGCATCGAGATCATGCGTCCATAGAGCGGTATGAGCGATCCGCATTGGTCTCTCCCTGTTCCTGTTCGTGATTGCGGGTAACGATGCCGGCGCAGAGAGGAGCGATGCAGAGCAACAGAGCGAGCATCCAGAAGGCGCCGGGCAGGCCAAGATGATCCGCGACGAAGCCAACGCCGGTGGGGCCGACCAGCACGCCGGCATATCCCGTCATGGTGATGGCCGCGACGGCAAGGCCCGGCGGCATGATCTTTTGCGCGCCGCCCTTGCGGAAGAGCGCCGGGACGATGTTGGAGGCGCCAAGACCGATCAGCAGGAAACCGCCCATGGCGAGGATTGTGATCGGGCTGAGGAGGAGGATGACAAAGCCTGCCACCGCGACGATGCCGCCCCATAGCATGACCGCCCTGTCTCCAACCCTTGCGATGATGGCATCGCCACTCAGACGGCCCGCCGTCATTGCAATGGCAAACAGCATGTAGCCGAGGCCGCCATGGCTTGCATCAACCCGGCCTTGCGTGGTGAGGAGAAGCGCGCTCCAATCAAGGATGGCGCCTTCGACAAGGAAGGTGATGGCTGCAAGAGCCGCCAGCAGCAGGACGAAGCCACGTGGCATAACGAAAAGCGGGGCGTCTTCCGCGGGGACGGTCCGCAACAGTCGCGGCCACGCGACGATCATGGCGACCACCATCACGGCCGAGCTTAGAAGCGTTGCGGCAAAGGGGCTGGCCTTGATCGACAGCAAAAGCGTGACGAGCAGGGAGCCGATAAAGCCGCCAATGCTGAACAGGGCATGGAAGCCGGACATCAATGGCCGACCCGCGCCTTTCTCCACTTCGACGGCGTGGATGTTCATAGCAACGTCGAGCGATCCGAGGCAGGCGCCGAAGGCTGCCAGCGCAATGCCGAGGGTGAATGGCGTGCTCGCCACCGCCAGCGTCGGCAAAATGAGCGCGAGACCGAGGCCGCTCGCGATGATGATCGGCTTGCTGCCATATCGGGCGCTCAGCATACCGGTCGCCAGCATCGCCGCCACCGAGCCCAGGCCGAGGCAAAGCAGCAGCATGCCAAGCACGCCGTCATCGACCCCGAGGCGAGCTTTGGCGAAGGGGACGAGGGGAGCCCAGCAGGCGAGGGCGAAGCGCCCCCGACCAGAAAAGCAAGTCGTGTTGCCAGCCGGGTTTCCGGCCGATCCGTGGATTGCATGGTCATTTCTTGTCTTTCGAAATCAGGAGGATGACGTGACGTCGCTTGCTTTGACGAGCGAGAAGCCGGCGTCTGAGGCCGCCTTTTCGTCTGCGGCAGGCAAGTCATCCTCGACAACGAGCCAGTCGATATCGTCGGCGCCACCGATGCGGTGCGGTGCGCGTTCGTGAAATTTCTCCGAAGTAATCAATGCGATGCGGGCAGCGCTTCTCTTCAGTAGCGTCCGCTTGAAGATCGCATCTGCATGTTCGTACACGCTGATGCCGTTTCTTGCCGAAACGGCGCAGACGCCCAAAAAACAACGGTCGATGTTCATGGCTTCGATGGCCGCAACGGCGGACGCATCGACGCTGCCGCCGACGACGGGATCGACGGCGCCGCCGATCAGGACAAGCGGGATATCGCCGCGCTTCATGATGGCGCTGGCGATATCAATGGAATTCGTTGCGATGGTCGCTTTCAGATCCTTCGGTAGAAGATCGACTATTGCGAGATTGGTGCTGCCGCTGTCGAAAAACAGGAATTCGCCTGCCTCGATCATCGCAACGGCGGCTTTGGCCAAGGCTTTCTTACGGCCTGATTCCTGTCCGACGCGGGCGGCCATGGGCTGCGATGGTGTCAGCAGGGGGAGCGCGCCGCCATAGACGCGGCGGCATTTACCCTCTGCGGCAAGCGCCCGCAGGTCGCGGCGCACGGCATCTTCGGACACGTTGAATTCGACAGCCAGAGATGCAGCAACGATCTGCCGGCCCTCTGCGAGCCGCGCTTCGATAACGTCCCGGCGGGACAAGGGGAGTGGATTGCTCATGATTATGCATTAACGTGCATAAATGAGAGAGTCAATTTGCATATTTGTACACGATTTGAATCATGCATGATACAGACGGCGATCGATCGGCCTTCCCGCCGTCAGTTCGTCCAGAACTGCACTTGCACGCCCGATGCTTGTGATGCTCCATGCGGTTTCAATCGATCATCGCCTCTGAGTCTCCGCCGCCATGCTCAAAGATTTTTCCATCCAAAGCCTCTTCATGGGATGCCTTACGGCTTTCGTCGGCTTTGCCAGTTCCTTCGCCGTGGTCTTTAACGGTCTGCAGGTGGTGGGCGCCACGGATGCGCAGGCGGCCTCCGGGCTGACGGCGCTCTCAGTGGCAATGGGCCTCTGCGCGATTGTGCTCAGCATGGCGACGAGGCTTCCGATCAGCATTGCCTGGTCGACGCCGGGCGCGGCGCTGCTGGCGAGCGCCGGAGCGATCGAGGGCGGCTTCCCGGCAGCTGTCGGTGCATTTTTCGTTTGCGGCATATTGATCGTTATTGCCGGGCTTTTTCGGCCTTTCGGCCGGGCGGTCGCATCAATCCCGGCGCCGCTCGCCAATGCCATGCTGGCCGGTGTTCTGCTCGGCCTCTGCTTTGCGCCCGTCAAAGCGATTGCCTTTAATCCCGCCTTCGGTCTGCCGATCGTCCTTGCCTGGATCGTCGTTGGGTCTTTCAAGCGGCTATGGGCGGTGCCAGCGGCACTTGCCGCTTTCGCGCTGGTGCTGGCCTTCGGCGTGAAGATACCGGATGGTGCCTTTGCCTCGCTCGAACATTCGCTGCTGCCGACGGCCGAATTCGTGAAACCGGTCTTCACGCTTGCCGGCATCGTGTCCATAGCGCTGCCGCTATTCATCGTGACGATGGCGTCGCAGAACATTCCCGGCATCGCGGTGTTGAAGGTGCATGATTACGATCCGAAGCCAGGTCCGCTGTTTGCCGTGACCGGCGTGTTCTCGCTGCTTGCCGCTCCCTTTGGAGGTCATGCCGTCAATCTGGCGGCGATCACCGCCGCCATGTGCGCCGGACAAGATGCGCATGCCGATCCCGCGCGGCGCTATTGGGCGGCGATCGTCGCCGGCATCGGCTATGTAATCCTCGGATTGTTGGCGAGTGCTGTGACGGCTTTCGTGGCACTGGCGCCGCCTGTTCTCATCGAGGCGGTGGCCGGCCTGGCGCTGGTCGGTGCGCTTTCGAATTCCGCCTTGAACGCCTTCCAGCAGCCGGAATCACGCGAGGCCGCCGCCATCACTTTTCTGGTGACGGCATCGGGCGTATCGTTCGGCGGGATTTCCGGCGCCTTCTGGGGGCTGATCGCAGGCGGATTGATGCTGGCGCTGTCGCGCGGCGTGCAGATGCTGAAGAAGTAGGCGAGGGGTTGCTTCTTTTTGATCCGGCGGCTATAAGCGCGGCCATGAAGCTGAATGGCGCAAAGATTTCCGAACAGATTGCACGTGGGCGCGTTGCCTTGCGTGACAATACGCGCGCCCTTACCTCGCTTCTCCTCCTCGGCCTTACGCGCGGTTGCCGGGTCCTTTGAGGAGCGCCCGGCGGCCGAAAAGCCCGCTGGCTATCGCTCCTCGCGACTTACCCTAAAATCGACAGCTTACCCGCAAAGGGTCCGCATTTGTCATCGCCAAGCCGCATCCGATCGGCTAAGACGCGGGACAAAATGACGGGAAAGGAAGAGACGAGACCATGGACGCGAACAGCCATTCCCCCAAAGGCATGCCCGAGGCAGCGGTGAAATACCGCGCCTATCCCCAGATCAACATTCCCGACCGGACCTGGCCGTCCAAGGTCATCACCAAGGCGCCGATCTGGTGCTCGGTCGACCTGCGCGACGGCAATCAGGCGCTTGTCGATCCCATGGGCCATGACCGCAAGGCGCGCATGTTCCAGCTGCTGCTGGATATGGGCTTCAAGGAAATCGAGATCGGCTTCCCGTCGGCTTCGCAGACCGACTTCGACTTTGCCCGCTGGTGCATCGAGCAAGGCAATGTGCCTGCCGACGTATCGCTGCAGGTTCTGGTCCAGTGCCGCCCGGAATTGATCACCCGCACCTTCGAGGCTCTGGAAGGCGCCAATAAGCCGATCGTCCATTTCTACAATTCCACCAGCGAGTTGCAGCGCCGCGTTGTGTTCGCCAAGGATGTGCAGGGCATCAAGCAGATCGCCGTCGATGCGGCCAAGATGATCACCGACATGGCGGCCAAGGCCGGCGGCGGCTATCGCTTCGAATATTCGCCTGAGAGCTTCACCGGCACCGAGCTGGACGTGGCTTTGGAGATCTGCAACGCCGTCATCGACGTCGTGAAACCGACGCCTGATAACAAGCTGATCATCAATCTGCCGTCGACGGTCGAAATGGCGACGCCGAACATCTATGCCGACCAGATCGAGTGGATGTGCCGCAATCTCGACAACCGCGAAAACCTGATCATCTCCCTGCATCCGCACAATGATCGCGGCACCGGCATCGCCGCCGCCGAGCTGGCGCTGATGGCGGGCGCCGATCGCGTCGAAGGCACCTTGTTCGGCAATGGTGAGCGCACCGGCAATGTCGACGTCGTCACCATGGCGCTGAACATGTTTACGCAAGGGGTCGATCCGGAGCTGGATTGCTCGAATATCGAGCGTATGAAGGAAGTCTTCGAATATTCAAACCAGATGGCGATTGGCGAGCGTCATCCTTACGTCGGCGAGCTGGTCTATACCGCCTTCTCCGGCTCGCATCAGGATGCGATCAACAAGGGCATGAAGGCTGCCAAGGTCGCCAACGATCCGGTGTGGGAAGTGCCCTATCTGCCAATCGACCCGCAGGATGTCGGCCGCACTTATGAGGCGATCATTCGCATCAACTCGCAATCCGGCAAGGGCGGCATTGCTTATATCATGCAGCAGGACTACGGCTTGAACCTGCCGCGCAATCTCCAGGTGGAATATCGCGAGGAGATCCAGCGCATCACCGACGAGGAAGGCAAGGAACTGCCGTCGAAGCGCATCTACGAACATTTCATCGAGCGTTATGTGACGCAGCCGGACGCGCGGCTCCGCTTCGTCGATCACCACACTTTCGCCGATCCCGAGCATAAGGGGCAGCGCATCGTCGCGGCCGAGATCACCGACAATGGCGAGGTAAAGCGCATCGAGGGCAGGGGAAATGGCCCTATCGACGGCTTCATCAATGCGCTCTCGATTTATCTCGGCATTCCGATGTCGGTCGAGGATTATTCCGAGCATTCGCTCCAGCATGGCTCTAACGCTTCGGCGATCTCCTATGTCGAGGTCTCCTATCCGGGCGGCAAGCTTTTCGGCGCCGGCATCAACACCAATATCGTCGCGGCATCCCTCGAGGCGATCGTATCGGCGGCGAACCGGGTGCTTGCAGTCAAGGCGGCGTAAGGCTGAAACAGTCTCTGCGGTGCTGATTTAAAAGCCCCCTCGGTTTTCGAGGGGGCTTTTTATTGCGCGTCAGTCGGCCGTCGGCTCGTCGTCTTCGATGAAGCCGCCGGATTGATGCGACCACAGCGTCGCGTAGATGCCGTTCCGGGCGATCAGCTCTGAATGCGTGCCGTCCTCGACGATACGGCCTTGGTCGAGCACGACAATGCGGTCCATCCGTGCGATGGTCGACAGGCGATGCGCGATGGCGATCACGGTCTTGTCTTCCATGATGCCGTAAAGCGTATCCTGAATTTCGGCTTCGACTTCCGAATCGAGGGCGGAGGTTGCCTCGTCGAGCACCAGGATCGGGGCATCCTTCAGGATAGCGCGCGCAACTGCAACGCGCTGCTTCTGACCGCCCGAGAGCTGGACGCCGCGTTCGCCGGCGTGAGCGTCGAAGCCCGTACGCCCCTCCTGATCCCGCAGCTTTGCTATGAAATCGCTGGCGGCAGCCTTCTCGGCGGCAGCCAGAATCGCATTTTCCGAAAAGTGCGGATTGCCATGGGCGATGTTATCGCGGATGGAGCGGTGAAGGAGCGATGCCTCCTGGCCGACCACGGCAATCTGCCGGCGCAGGCTATCCTGCGTCACCTGCCGAATATCCCGTCCATCGATTTCGATGATGCCACCCTCCGGATCGAAGAAACGAAGCAGCAGATTGACCAGCGTCGATTTGCCGGTGCCGGAGCGACCGACAAGGCCGACCTTCTGGCCCGCCGCAACTCGAAGCGAAACGCCGTCGAGCCCGCCATCTCCCTTGCCGTAGTGATGCGTGATTTGCCGGAAGACGATCTCGCCCTTGGTGATGGCAAGCGGCTCGGCGTCCGGCGCATCGGTAATCGCAAGGGGTTGCGAGACGGTCATCAGTGACTGCCGCATGGCGCCGAGATGGGCAAAGAGCGAGGAAACGGCATCCAGCATCCATTCGGCCATGCCGGTTATGCGGAAGCTCAAGGCGAGTGATGCCGCGATCAGCCCTAGCGGCGCGCCACCGGACTGCCAGAGGACGACCGCATAGCCGACAAGCGCGACGATGAGGAAACTGCCGAGGAACAGCATGCTCGAATTGACAAGCACCTCAAGCTTCTGCACCCGAACGAATGTCTCGCGGGTTTGAGCGAAACGACGACGGGCTTCCTTGTCTTCCGCCTTGGCATCGGCAAAAAGCTTGATGAGGTCGATATTGGCATAGCTGTCCACCAGCATTCCCGTCAGCTCGGCATAGGCTCCCTGATATTGCGCGGAGGCCTTCTGCAGGCGAGGGATGATGTAGGCCATCAGTGCGAGATAGCAGAGAAGCCAGACGGCGAGGGGCCAGATCAGGCGCGAGTCGATCGAGGCCATCAGCCAGAGCGAGCCGGCCACATAGATCGTGACGAAAGACAGCGTGTGCAGCACAGCATAGGCGGCGCCCGTTGCGGCGGTGCCGATATCTCGCACCTGGCTCGCGATACGCCCGGAAAAATCCTGGCGAAACCAGCCGACTGATTGCCGAAGAACGTGACGATGAGCCCGCCAACGGAACAAGGTCTCAGCATTTGGCCGGAACGCGATGTCATCCAGGCTTTCGCGGAGATAACCGGCAAGCGGCCTTCCGATCAGGACGAGAGCGGCTGCAGCGAGCAAGCCCAACCCTTCGGATACCCAAAAGTCTTCCCGCCGGGCGACGGCCAGATTATCCACCAGCCTGCTGGAATAGCCGATGAGCCAGATCTCGATGACGGCGCCGATGACAGTCAGGCTGAGGCTCATCGCCATGACTGTGCGAAACGGACGAAGGTTGGTTAGGAGATAGCGCCAGGCCTTGAGTGATGGCTGCGGCTCGTCATGATCCTGAAATGGATCGACAAGCTCTTCGAAGCGACGAAACATGAGTGCCCTCCAAGGGCGAAGATATCAATCTGATGGTCGGGCCGATAAAGCAGCCCTTCACGGCACTGCTTTTCAGCGGTGGTTTCCTGTGCCGTGATTTTTCATCAGAGTGCTCTCCTCATTGGTCGCTGCAACCTACATAGCTTGTATCGGTGCCGATGTCAGCAGCAATTGTATCGGGGATCGTTCGACATAGATGAGCGAATACCGTCCTTTACACGGCTCGCGTCGAGGCCGTCCGAGGATATATATGTTTCAATGGTGAATTTTGCTCAGGCCTGGCCTTTGGCAAGTTCATCGCGTCGCTTCGTCAGACGCTCGAGCTCTTCTTCCTGTTCGGCTATCCGCTCGGACGCCCGCTCTTCGTCGGCGGCGCCGGAAAAGGCTGCTGCCTGCTCAATCAGTTCGCGAAGATTTTCCCTGATCGCCGCAATACGCCTGTCGATTTCAGGAATGGTCAGCAGAACGTCGGACATGTTGAAACTCCAGCAAGACTATCGGACCCCACGCGATTACCGCACCCATTATCCATCGACCGGCTGGTAGCTGCAAGCGGCAAAACGGATGGGATATCAGTCATATCTCCGAGGATACCCGATTGGCGATCTGATCGAGCATCGCATTCGAGGAGGGGCCAACGATCGCATAGGTGGTGCCGTTGCGATGCCAGGATACGATGCTGATATCGTCCTTGATGGTTTCGCTGAAATCGTCGTCGGCGATGCCGTCCGTCTTGGTAAAGCAGATGGCGACGACATCGCCATCGAGGTTCTTGTAGATCAGCTGGCCGACAGGCTTACCGGCGGCGATGGACATGCGCGCGCCCTGGAAGACGAGACCATCAGCTGCGAGATCCGGAAAGTTGAATTTGACGCCGGCGGTGCTTGCCAGCCACTTGGCGATCTCGTCCAACTGGCTTGCCTGCAACTCTACCATATGCTGCGGCTGGCGCGCATAGATGCGGTGGTAGGCGGCAATATCGTCCAGCCAGTTGCGAGTCATAAGCTGTGACGGGGTCGGCGGAGGGCTCGCCGGGACGTCAGCGGGCTGCATACCGAAAAGATAGCCGATGCCGCCGCCGACGGCGAACAGGATAAGGGCCGCGGCCAATGATTGCTTGCCTGTCGGCGCCAGTTTCAGCGAATGCCTGGTAATACGCGGAGATGGCTCTCGGGTCTTCGGAGGCTGAGCGCTCTTGATGGAGCGAACAAGGGCCAGCGGTACCGGCTCCTTCAGGACCTCATCGAAAGCCTTGCGGCCGACATCGGAGCCGTGTTTCAGCTCATCGAAAATACGCCGGGCGTCCGCGTCGGAAGCAATGAGCTTTTCCAGCTCTTCTTTTTCTTCGCGGCTCGTCTCGCCATCCATGAAGGCGGACAAGCGGACTTCGAGCGGCGTTTTCTTCATATCTTGCAATGCTTAAAACCTTCGGGACGAGCGGCTATGACCCTGGGAGGCGAGGTAAAGGCGTGCGCTGGAGAGCCTTGATGTCACCGCCGCCAACGGGATGCCGAGAACATCGGCCGCCTGCTTGTAGCTGTGTCCTTCGACATCGACCAGCAGGAAGACACTGGCAAGTCCTTCTGGCAAAGATGTGACCAGGCGATGCGCTTCACCGGCTTCCACCGGATTTAAATGGGTTTGTGATGCCGGATCGCCCTGTTCCAGCGCATTGCCCTTGCCGGCGGGACGCAGCTTGTGACGTCGCGCTTCGTCAACCCATTGGTGCCGGGCCATGGTATAGAGCCAGCTTTCCAGCTTGCCGCCGCTGTTCCAGAGGTGGAACTTGGCTATGCCGCGCTGACAGACGTTTTGGACAAGCTCGTCCGCCTCGGCAAGATCGCCGGTCAGCGTCACAGCAAAGCGGCGAAGCTTCGGAAGAAGACCGACCAGATCGCGTCTGATATCGATGGCTGCTACCGGCGTTGGCATGATGGTTCCAGGAAGGCGTTGGAGGTTGTCAGATCGGCAATTTGCTTCCGCGATCGACGGCCTTCCCCGTAAGAAAGGTGATGCGAGCGGAATAATCGTCCTGTGCTGGTATGAACCATTTTCCTGCCGTTTCGCAAGTCTTCAAAAGCACCCGCGCGTTTGACCGTCATCCTTAATGCGCTATCCCACAATGTCCCAACCCGTACTGCACCAATGTTGGCCCAAGCTCTCCAAGGAGCAGTAAACTAGTCAGATACAGGCTTCGAAAGCTGGCATGCGTCGCTCCTCACAATGCATCCCTTATTTCGGAATTTCAGTGCTTAGATTGTAGCTCCGTATCTTAGAAAACGCTACCGAAACGATGCGCGCGACGACGCAAAAAGCTCGTCATGTCGCCAGAATATCGAAGCCTTCGGGGTCGACGCCGCTGCCATTGTCGCTGAGGCTATAACGCTCCGCTTTCAGTTCCCAGGCGCCGGGACGGCCGGCGATGGTGAAGAGATTATAGGCGGCGCGCGGCTTCAATCCGCCGACCCCTTGCGATGCGGAGGCGATCCCGACGACGGGAACCGAACCCATGTGCCCCCGCAGCCAGTGCAGGGTGTTGAGATGTGTATGGCCATGCAGGACGAGTTCGGCGCCGCCGGTGGAGATTACGGCTGCGAAACGGCGAATGCCGATCATCCGCTTGTAGAAGCTGGTCGCGCCGCGAATCGGCGGGTGATGGATCATGACGACACGAAAGAGCCCGGCATCCCCGGCGGCGCGCAGTATATTCACCGTCTCGCGGGCCTGGCGTGAGGAGTAGAAGCCGCTTGCGGCAAAGGGTGGGGTGGCGACGGCTGTGGAGCATCCCACAATAGCAACCTGACCGCGGATACGCAGATAAGGGAAAATGCGCTGGTCCTCCTGCCATTCGGCGGGAGCCTCGTCGCCGCGAACATAGGGATACCAGGAGCGCATGGCCTTTTCGTATGCGCCCGGCACATAGGCATCGTGGTTGCCGGGAACGACGGATGTGTGAAAGGGATCGCCGACAGTCTTCAGCCATGCGGCAGCTGTCTGGATCTCCATGCCGCTCGCAAGGTTGACGAGATCGCCGGTTACGGCCAGATGATCGACCTGTTTCGCCTTGATGTCGTCAAGAAGGAGATCAAGCGTATCGCCAAAAAGATGCTTGCGCCGGTTCCGGTGCCAGTTCACAAATCCGGTAATGCGTTTGGAGGCGAGTTCTCTGATCGAAAGACGTGGCAGCGGACCAAGGTGAACATCGGAAATATGCGCGAGCTTGAACATGGGATGAGACATAGCCCACTCTATTGTCAAAACAAATACATCCTCGATCCGATTGCAGATCACGATGCCGGGGTTCAGGCATGAGTGAAGACAATCGACGCGATGAAAGGCAGGGTTTGGCTGTGCGTCTGTTCGGCCGCGCGTTGCATGTCTATTTCGTGCTGACCCGCAGCATGACGATCGGCGTGCGCGCCGCCTGCTTCGATGGCGAAGGGCGGATTTTTCTGGTTCGGCATTCCTATATCGCCGGGTGGCATATGCCCGGCGGCGGCGTCGAACGCCATGAGACTGTGGCGCAGGCGCTTGAAAAGGAGCTGCGCGAGGAAGGCAATCTGGTGATCTCAGGCAAGCCGCAGCTCTTCCACGTCTATTTCAACAATCACACCAGCAAACGCGACCACGTCGTCTTCTATCGCGTCGAGGTCACCCAGACCTCGCCGCGCAAGCCGGATCGCGAAATCGTCGAAAGCGGCTTCTTTCCGGTCGATGCGCTGCCGCCAGGCACGACGAAGGCAACCTATCGCCGGCTGAAGGAGCTGGAAGGTGCATCGGCTCCCTCCAGCTACTGGTAGCCTCCGAGGCTTGGGTCAGGCGACTTTTGCCAGCCGCTCACGCCCGTGCGGGCGATCGAAATCGAGTTCCGGCCCGATCGGGACGATGCCTGTCGGGTTGATGGTCTTGTGGCTGCGATAATAGTGGTTCTTGATGTGGTCGAGATTGACGGTCTCCGCAACGCCGGCGACCTGATAGAGATCCCGCAGATAAGCCGAGAGGTTGGCATAATCGGCGATGCGGCGGATGTTGCATTTGAAATGCCCGACATAGACGGCATCAAAGCGGACGAGCGTCGTGAACAGCCGCCAGTCGGCCTCCGTCAGGCGATCTCCGAATAGATAGCGCTGCGTTGCCAGTCGTTGGTCCAGCATGTCGAGGGTTTCGAAGAGACGGAGCGCGTTTTCCTGATAGGCTTCCTGCGAGGTCGCGAAGCCGGCCTTATAGACGCCGTTGTTGACCGTATCGTAGACGCGCTCGTTCAATGCATCGATGTCGGCCCGCAAATCAGTAGGATAGAAATCCGCCGTGGAGCCGGTCAGGCTGTCGAAGGCCGTGTTGAACATGCGGATGATTTCGGCAGATTCGTTGTTGACGATCGTGCCGGTCTGCTTGTCCCAGAGAACGGGAACGGTCACGCGGCCGGAATAATGCGGATCGGCTTTGACATAGACCTCCCAAAGCTTCGTTGCGCCAAAGAGATGGTCGACGGTGCCGCCGTCCGTTCCTTTGAATTCCCAGCCGTTTTCAACCATCAGCGGATCGACGATCGAGACGGAGATCAGCTCCTCCAGCTTCTTCAGCTTGCGGAAGATCAGGGTGCGATGCGCCCAGGGGCAGGCAAGTGCCACATAGAGATGATAGCGACCGGCCTCTGCCTTGAAGCCGCCGGTGCCTGTGGGGCCGGCGCTGCCATCGGCGGTCACCCAGTTTCGAAACTGCGAGGCGGCGCGCTTGAAATGGCCTTTCGTCTCCTTGGTATCGTACCAGACGTCATGCCAAACGCCGTCCACCAACATGCCCATTGCTTCATCCTTTCGGGAAACTGCCGAACTCTATCTCCAGAGATACGGCATGCACGCCGGATTTCGAGACGGCAAATGATGAACACTGCGTCATAGGTGCCGTCAAGGTCGAGAAAAGACGCGATGTCGACCGATCTTGCATGAATGAACAGCTGGATGCATTTTGCATTGGACGCGCCGAATATTTCCTGCTATCGGGCTTTTCACAGTTTAAGGACCCCTTGTCATGAAAGTAACCAGAAGCCTGCGACGACGCCGATGATCTTGAACGCTCGATGAGCGCTTTCGGGAACAATATCGTCCGTCTACTGGTTGTCTGGGCTAATGTACAAGCACGATCTGGTCTACCTCACTGAGGATGCGTCGCACGACGCTGCAATCGAACTCATCAACGAAGAAGCTTTCGGTCCGGGACGGTTTACCCGTGCCGCTGCTCGCATTCGCGAGCAAGGGCCGCATGACCATTCGCTGTCCTTCATCTGCGCCGATGATGGCGAAACGATCGCCTCCGTGCGGATGACGCCGGTGCTGGCCGGATCGGTCAAGGGACATCTCCTCGGTCCGCTCGCCGTACGTCCGTCGCACAAGAACAAGGGGATCGGCCGCGAGCTTGTGCGGATCGCGGTGGCCGCTGCTCAGCGCAAGGGATCGGAAGCCGTCATCCTGATCGGTGATCCGCCCTATTATTGCCCGCTCGGTTTCGAAAAGGTTGCCTACAACGCACTGACCTTCCCGGGGCCTGTCGATCCCAATCGGGTGCTGGTGGTGCCGATCGCCGCAGACACGCATGCGCGGCTGCAAGGCTCGATCGCATGGCGCGATGATTCCACTGCAGCTGTGGAAGCCGAAGACGACGATCTGGACGATGTCGTGCAGCTCACGGCGATTGCCGTCTAGGGCGTTATCATCGAAAGATTGCCCCGCTCGAATCTCAGCGGGGCGACAATTTCTTCTGCAGAAAGAACCGGCTGCGACCGGCCGGGAAATCCGGCAATTCGCCGAAGACGGCATAACCCTGCCGCTGATAGGCTTTCAGCGCCTGTGGATTGAAGGTATCGATCCACGCGCCGAAACAGCCACGCGCGCTTGCTTCCGCCTCCGCCGCGTCCAGAAGCTTTCCGGCCATGCCCTGGCCGCGCAGGCTTTCCGGCACGAAAAGCCATTGCGTGAACAGCCACCCCCAGGCGGTATAGCCGGATATGCCGCCGATGGTCTTGCCCGTATCGTCGCGGATCAGAACAGCCAGGGATTGCCGAGCGGATGGCCCGACGTCCGCGGTGTTGAACGCCGTCAATCCTTCGCTGATAGCCGCAAGGTCGCTTTCCGATGGCGTATCGGTCACGTCGATCTTCATGGTCACCGTCCTTCGCGCCACCACGTGGCGGAGAAAGCAAAGAGGAGGGCGGCGAGACCGGCAAAGCCTGCAAACAAGGGCAGGGTATTGATCCCCTTCAGCACGGTTTCGTCGGTCATGCGGATGGTCAGGCGCTGACCGTCGGCGACGCGAACGGCGCCGCGAACCGGCAGAACCTGCGGCACCGTCACGCCGCCATTTGCACCGGTAACGCGGGTAACGAGACCCTTGGTCTTCTGTGCGAGCGGTTTCAGTGTTTCGGTGGTCGAGATCATGGCCTTGAATTCCGGAGCGTCGATGGCGCCGATATGGACCAGCGTCGACAGATTGCCGCTGGCGATCTGGTAGAGACCGATCTCGCCCATATGCTTCTCCGCCTGATAGAGACCTGGCTGCGTCTGCTTCAGCGGCAGGGTGTCCGTCTTGCCCGATGGCGTTTTAATCGTGGCGAGACCGGGATCGTTGCCGATCGTCTGGCGCGTTACCTGCAGCGTGCGCCCGGCGGCATTGGCGGTCAGGGCTTCTTCTTCCAGCGATGGCTCCTTCAGCAGCCAATGGGCAATGCGACGGTAGAGGGACACATGCGGGCCGCCGCCTTCGAAACCGCGCGCCCAGAGCCAGCCTTCGTCGGAGAGAAGCATAGCGACACGACCCTGGCCGACGCGGTTCAGCACCAACAGGGGACTGCTATCGGCGCCGACCATCACCGTCTGGCCTTGCGGCCTCTCCACATCCACGCTGCGGAACCAGCGGCCCCAATGCGGTGGCTCGGTTTCGGAGCCGTCCAGCCCCCGCGTGACGGGGTGTTTCTTGCCCTGGTCCGAAAGTCGCGGATAGAAAGCTTTCTCGATCATCTGGCCCGTCGGCTCGGCCGGCAGGACCGAGGCAAGCGGCGTCAGAGCGATCGAGCTGCCGCCGGCATGTTCGGGGCCGGCCGCGACAAGCAAGGCGCCGCCATTTTCGACATATTGAGCCATGTAATCATAATAGATCGTCGGCAGGACGTTCTGGCGGTCCTGATAGCGATCAAAGATGATCAGGTCGAAAGAACTGATTTTATCGACGAAGAGCTCGCGCGTGGGAAAGGCGATCAGCGACAGCTCGTTGATCGGCGTGCCGTCCTGCTTGTCCGGCGGACGCAGGATGGTGAAATGCACGAGATCGACCGATGCGTCCGATTTCAAAAGGTTGCGCCAGGCACGTTCGCCGGCATGCGGTTCACCCGAAACGAGGAGAACGCGCATGTTCTGGCGGATGCCTTCGATCACTTGGACCGTCTGATTGTTGATGCCGGTGACTTCGCCAGGCACTTCGGCGACCGCAAATTCGAGGACATTGTTGCCGGCACGCGGCACCTTGAAGCTGAAGGGTGTGTCCTGGCCGGACGTGGCCTGCAGTGTGGCAATCTCGTCGCCATTCATCTTGACTGTGACTGCTGCGGTACCGCCAGGGCTCTTGCCGTCGTCGACGACGCGAAAGACCAGCTGCTGTTCATCGTTGACGATGCCGAAGCGCGGGGCGCGCACGATCTCTATGCGGCGATCGAATTCGTCCGGCTTGCCTGTGATCAGCCCGTGGACGGGCGCGTCAAAGCCGAGCTGCTGATTGACGCCGGGAATGTCATGGATCTGGCCATCGGTCAGGAAGATTGCACCGCCGATGCGGGCGGGCGGCACGTCCGCGATCGACGAGGAGAGGGCGGAAAAAAGCCTTGTCGACGGCGATTCCGATTCCGCCGGATCGCGGAATTCCACAATGCGCGGCTCAATACGGGGGAATTGGGCCAGCCGATCCTTGAGCATCGCCAGAGCTTCGTCCGTCATTTTGGTACGTTCCGGCGTCTGCTGGCTGAGGCTGCGGTCAACGACAACGGGAACGATCGTCGACAGTTGATCGCGATCTTCCTGCATCAGCACCGGGTTGGCGAGTGCCGCAAGCAGAGCGATGCCCGCCAGAGCGCGAATCCAGCCGCCCCGCAGGCGCCTGTAGATTGCGAGCGCCGCGATGGCGAGCGTCAGCACCGCCAAAGCGGCAAGCACGGGCCAGGGGAGGAAGGGGGCAAAACCGATATTCATATTATTGCCCCAAACGCTGCAGGATATCGGGAACGTGGACCTGATCGGACTTATAATTTCCGGTCAGCATGTACATCATGATGTTGACGCCCGTGCGGTAGGCATATTCGCGCTGGGTCTCGTCCGGAGGCACGGTCGGCAGCAGCGGCGAGCCGTTATCGGCCACGGCCCAGGCGCCGGCAAAATCATTGCCGGTGATCATGATCGGAGTCACCCCGTCGGAGGTCGCGACCGCATTCGCGTCGCGACGCGAATCCTGGCGTGCCTCCACCCAGAGCGGGCTGTCGGCATAGCGCCCGGGGAAGCTCGACAGCAGGTAGAAGGACTTGGTCAGCACATGGCCCGCAGGCACCGGTTCCAGGGGAGGGATATCGAGATTGGCAAGGATTTGCTGCAGCCGCTGACCGTTCGGGCTTGGCGACGAGGTGTCGCCCATCGTATCGATGGCGTCGCGGGTGTCGAAGAGCACGGTTCCGCCGTTGCGCATATAGGCGTCGATGCGATTGATGGCGTCGTTGGACGGCATGGGCGCGGTTGCAGAAATCGGCCAATAGATCAGCGGATAAAAGGCGAGTTCATCCTTTGCAAGATCCACCCCTACCGGCGGGCCGGGTTCGAGCGTCGTGCGATAGGTGAGATAGTCGGAGAGCCCTGCAAGCCCGCGCTCCGAAATGTGATCGACGTCGGTTTCTCCTGTCACGACGTAGGCAAGGTGTGTCTTGTCCAGCCGCGAGAAGATGGTGTCGTCGCCCGGTTTGGAATCGTCGGCCAGGACGCTTACCGGATGTAAGAACATGGCGAGCGAGACGGCCAGCAGCAGCATTGCCGCACCACCCGCGATCGTCTTCGCCGATCTGCCCAAGCGCGGAAAGGCGCCGTTCATAAACAGCACGATGATGCTGTCCGCCAGCAGGACGAGGAAGGCGAGGGTGAAGAGGATCGGCTTTGCCGACCAGGCCTCGCCGCCGATCAGGCCCTCGCGTGCGACCGCACCAGCTGCCGAGGCATCCAGCGGCTTGAGCGCTGTGCCGCTCGGCAGGGTATTGAGCGCGCTGAAGCCCTCTTCGGAACCATAGAGGCCGGGCGGGTTGTCGAAGCTTGCGACTGCGGCTCCCTTGTTGTTTGGTTCCAGCGGGCGGGCACTGCCGATCTCGCTGGTCAACACGCCCTTGGCGGTCAAGAGCCGGTAGGGCGGCATCGCTTCGCTTGCCTTGGCAACTCCTTGTCCCGACGCGACGCCCCCGGCGCGGGACAGCTGAACGATACGGCGCAGCATCTCAACGAAATCACCCGATATCGGCAGATCGGACCATTGCGGCTCGGCACTGACGTGGAAGAGCACGATGCGGCCGGCCTGCATCTGCTTTTCCGTGACGAGCGGCGTGCCGTCGGCAAGGCTTGCCCAGGTGCGCTCGGCCAGATCCGGTGTCGGCTCGGCCAGGACCTGCCGCTTGATCAGGACATTGTTCGGCTTCGGCATGCCAGCGAAGGGACCGAACGACGGAAAATCGGCAAGCGGCTGCGGTTCGGCCCAGGAAAGGGCGCCGCCGAACGTGCGCTCGCCCTGCCGCAGTGTGACCGGGACCAAGGGATCGTCGGCGGGTGCCGCGGCAAGGCGCGGGCCGGCAAAGCGGACAAGCGTGCCGCCATTTTCGATCCACTTCTGCAGCGGCGCATAGGTTTCCTGCGGCAGGCGGCCGACATCGGCCATGATGATGACGGAGGGATTGCCCGCGAGCAGTTGCGGGATCGACTTCGCCAGATCGGCGCTATTGGGCTGGGTCAGATCGGCATAGGGTTGAAGCGCACGCTGGATATAATAGAGCGGCGACAGGATCGGCTGGAATTCGTCGGCGGCCTGTCCGGAGAGGAGCGCCACGCGGCGGCGGCGAAAACCGTCGTCCAGCAGATAGACGCTGCCGGCGCTTGCCTGACGATCGATGCTGATGCGGGCGAAATCATTGCGCATTTCGAAGGGCGCGGCGATGGACCCGGTCGCAACTGTCTGCCCGCCCGCAAAATCAAGCGAACCGACGGCAATCGGCCGTCCCTGATTGTCCTGTGCCGTCAGCCCGAGGCGCATCGGGCCACTGCCGTCCAGCCGTGTGGCCGTGACGGTCATGTTGCTGGCGGTATTGGCTGCGCCGGTAAGCGCCATGATATCGCGGCCATCGCCCTCGATGAGCCGCAGCTCGCTTGGCTGCAGGGCAGCAAGGCGGCTGACGATATCGTCCTTGGCCTTGCTCTCGATACCGTCGGAGATGAAGGCGATGGTGCCGGGCTTGCTGCCATTGAGCGCCGCCTTGACGGCATCGGTGGCGCGTTGCCGATCCGGCACCAGCGGCCTCGGGTTCATTGCATGCAGCTTGTCTCGGGCAGCAATTGCCGCACTCGGGGTCGCATCGTTACCCTGCTCGGCAGTGAAGGTGATTGAGACGGGAATGCCCTTGGCGTCGGCATCGTCGATCAGCGCGTCAGCAGTACGCACACGGCGTTCCCAGTCGGAGACGCTCGCCCAGCTATTGTCGATCATCAGCACTAGCGGGCCGCCGCTCGACAGCGTGTTGGTGCGCGGATTGAACATGGGATTGGCGATGGCGAGAATGACCAGGGCGGCAAGCAGCATGCGCAGCAGCGTTAGCCACCAAGGGCTGCGGGCCGGCGTCTCCTCGCGCTTGAGGATGCTCGCCAGAATGCGCAGCGGCGGGAACACCTCGGTTCGCGGCTGCGGTGGCGTCAGGCGCAGCAGCCACCAGATCGCAGGAAGCAGAATGAGCGCTGCCAAGATGGCCGGCGATGCGAATGCGAAGGAGAGACCGCTCATGGCTGGCCTCCAGAGACGACCCTCGCGGGCATGCCTGAGAGATACATATGCACGGCGACCAGGGCTTCGGAAGCCAGCCGGTCGGTGCGGTGGCTGACGAAGGTCCAGCCGAGATGACGCAGCGACTGGCCGAGATTTTCGCGCCGGGCGAGATAGGCGCGCTGATAGTCGTCACGCAGGTTTTCCGCGCGGCCGGCGATTAGCTTCGAGCCCGTTTCTGGGTCGCTGAACTCGGTGCGCCCGCTATAGGGAAAGAGTTCTTCGGCGGGGTCGGCAACCTCGATCACATGACCCCGCAGACCGCGACGTGCCAATGGTCCGATCCTGCCCATGACGCTATCGGCATCGTCGAGAAAATCGCCGATCAGCACGATATCGCTCCAGCCGCGGATCATCGCCGTCTGCGGCAGGCCGCCTTCGAGCGGCGTATGCATCAGCGCTGCGGCCAGGCGCTCGGCAGCATTGCGGGTCGAAACCGGCTCCATGATGCCGGGGCAGCCGATACGCTCGCCGGAGCGGGAAAGAATTTCTGCCAGAGCCAGCATCAGGACGAGCGCGCGACCCTCCTTGGACACATGGCCATAGGTCGACTTATACATCATGGATGGCGAGATATCGGCCCAGAGCCAGATCGTGTGGGCGGCTTCCCATTCATGATCGCGGATATAGGTATGATCGTCGCGGGCCGAGCGCCGCCAGTCGATGCGCGACAGGCTTTCACCTTCGGTATAGGGGCGGAACTGCCAGAAATTCTCGCCGATGCCGCGCTTGCGGCGGCCGTGCCATCCGGCAATGACCGTGTTGGCGATGCGCTTGGCCTCGACGAGACAATCCGGCACGAGGGCGGCACGGCTGCGGGCTCGGGAGAGGGCATCATTGCCTGAGGTCGGTCTGACGGTCTGTCCGATGGATGCCACGCGCTATACTCTCCTCGACATCCGGGTCACGATTTCGACTGCTTGACCAGCCCTGAAATGACATCGCGTACGGACATGCCTTCGGCGCGGGCTGCAAAAGTCAGCGCCATGCGGTGTTCCAATATTGGCTCGGCAAGTGCGTGAATATCGTCGATCGACGGGGCAAGCCGGCCCTCGTAAAGGGCGCGGGCACGGGCGCAGAGCATCATCGCCTGGCCGGCACGCGGACCTGGACCCCAGGCGACATGCTTATCTGTGGAGGCATTGCCCTGGCCCGGACGGGCAGAGCGCACGAGTGACAGGATCGCATCGACGACGCCGTCGCTTACGGGCATCTGGCGGATGAGCTGCTGGATTTCCAGCAAGCGTTCGGCGTCGATGACAGCCTGCGGCGTCACTTCGCTCAAGTCTGTGGTTTCGAGCAGGATGCGGCGCTCGTCGGCAAGTTCGGGATAGTCGACGTCGACCTGCAGCAGGAAACGGTCAAGCTGGGCTTCCGGCAGCGGATAGGTGCCCTCCTGCTCCAGCGGGTTCTGCGTTGCGAGAACGTGGAAGGGCGCGGGCAGGTCATAGCGCTGGCCGGCGATGGTGACGTGATATTCCTGCATGGACTGCAGAAGGGCCGATTGCGTGCGCGGCGAGGCGCGGTTGATTTCGTCGGCCATCAGCAATTGCGCGAAAACCGGACCCTTGACGAACCGGAAAGAGCGGCGGCCGGTTTCGTCCTGGTCCATCACTTCTGAGCCGAGAATATCCGAGGGCATCAGGTCCGGCGTGAACTGCACACGATTGGAGGCAAGGCCGAGGACTGCGCCGAGTGTCGTCACGAGCTTCGTCTTGGCGAGGCCGGGTACGCCGACCAGCAGGGCATGACCGCCGGCAAGAACGGCCAGAAGCGTGTTTTCCACGACGCTTTCCTGGCCGAAAATGACCTTCGACACCTCTTCGCGGACGCGGGCGATATCGCCCAGAGCCTTTTCGGCTGAGGCGATGATGGCCTGCTCATCGAGGCTCGTTTCGGTCGATTTGATCATGCCCATTTGCGTCTCCAATGGCAGAAAAAGGGTGCGCGTGATTCGCAGACGTTACACATTTGCCTCATAATCAATACAACTTATCGCCAGCAAGACCGCTGACAAGCACGTTTCAAATGACTATCTCGTGAGAACTGTCATATTCGTGACTAACGACCAACCGGGACAGAAGAATGGCAACCGAGGAAATCAGGACAACGGGCGATGCCGCAAGCCTCGCGGCGCTGATTTCGCGCGCGGCAGGCGATAGCGGCGGCTCCAAGAAGGGTCTGCCGCCGGTCGATCGCTGGAATCCGCCGTTCTGCGGCGATATCGACATGGAGATCCGCGCCGACGGTACCTGGTTCTATCTCGGCACGCCGATCGGCCGCGCGCCTTTGGTGCGGCTGTTTTCCACAGTTCTGCGCAAGGATGACGACGGCAAGACCCATCTCGTCACCCCTGTGGAAAAGGTGGGCATTCGCGTCGTCGATGCGCCGTTCGTGGCCGTCGAGATGAGCGTGACGGAGCGTGAGGGCAGACGGGTGCTGACCTTCCGCACGAATGTCGGCGATGTCGTCGAGGCGGGCAGGGACCATCCGATCCGCTTCGTCATACGCGGCGAGAACGACGAGCTGAAGCCTTATCTGCATGTCCGCGGGCGGCTCGAGGCCCTGGTGACGCGTGCGGTCATGTACGATCTCATCGAACTCGGCGAACCGGTGGAGATTGCCGGGCGAGAGATCTTCTGCGTGCGTTCCGGCAGCTCCATCTTTCCCGTCATGCCGGTTGCCGAATTGGATGCACTTACTCGATGAATGAATTTCCCCTTTATTCCGCGGACGAGTTCCGCCGTCGCGCCCTCCATCAGAGTGGCGGGCCGGTAGAGCTTGCCTGGCGCGATCACGGCGATCATCTCCTCAATCCCGAGACCATATCCCAGGTCGCGGACCTGAAGCTCAAGGATGCCGCGGTGCTTGTGCCCGTCGTCGACAGCGGAGACGATGCCAGGGTGATTTTTACGCTCCGGACATCGACGCTCCGCAAGCATTCCGGCCAGATCGCCTTTCCGGGCGGGGCCATCGATCCGGAAGACGCGTCGCCGGAAATGGCGGCGGTGCGTGAAGCGGGGGAGGAAATCGGGCTTGCCGACATCTTCATCGAGCCGGTGGCGCGGCTGCCGCATTATCTGGCGGCGACCGGCTTTCGCATCACACCCATTCTTGCCGTGGTAAAACCCGGTTTTCATCTGGCCCTCAATCCGACCGAAGTGGAGGATGCCTTCGAGGTGCCGCTCTCCTTCCTGATGGACCCCGACCATCACGTGACCGACACGATGCTCTGGCAGGGGACGGAACGCCATTTCTATCGCATGCCCTATGGGCAGCGCATGATCTGGGGCATTACTGCGGGTATCGTCCGCACACTTTATGAAAGGCTCTATAGATGACGTCCGTTGCCGATGAGGCCTGGTTTCGCGATGAGGCATTGCAGCGGGTGCTGGCGCTGCTCGATGCCGATGGCGGCGAGGGGCGCGTGGTCGGCGGCGCCGTCCGCAATAGTCTGATGGGCCTGCCAGTCGCCGATATCGACATTGCGACGACCCTCCTGCCCGAAACGGTCGTGGAGAGAGCAGAAGCCGCAGGGATCAAGGCGGTGCCGACGGGCATCGCGCATGGCACGGTCACTTTGGTCATTGATGGAAAGCCGTTCGAAATCACGACCTTGCGGCGTGATGTCGAAACAGACGGGCGCCGTGCCGTCGTGGCCTTCAGCCGGGATTGGCAGGCTGATGCCGAGCGGCGCGATTTGACCATCAATGCGCTCTATGCATCCGCCGATGGCGAGGTCGTGGATCTCGTCGGCGGGCTGGCCGATCTGGAGCGCCGCAACATTCGCTTCATCGGCGATGCCGCGACGCGGATTGCCGAGGATTACTTGCGCATCCTGCGTTTCTTCCGCTTCTTTGCCTATTATGGCACCGGCCGCCCCGATGCGGATGGTCTGCGCGCCTGTGCTGCGGCAAAATCAAAGATTTCAACACTCTCGGCCGAGCGTGTCTGGTCGGAAATGAAGAAGCTGCTCGCGGCTCCAGACCCGGGCAGGGCGCTGCTTTGGATGCGCCAGATCGGCATTTTGACCGAAGTGCTGCCGGAAACCGAGAAATGGGGGATCGACGCCATTCCCGGACTGATCGCCGCCGAACAGGCTTTTCGTTGGCCGGCGGAGGCTCTACTTCGCCTTGCTGCCATCGTACCGCCCGATGCGGCAAGGCTTGCCAAGCTTGCCGAGCGGCTGCGCCTCTCGAGGGCCGAAGGCGCCTATCTGCAGGCCTGGGCGAATGCGCCGATCGTGAAGGACGACATCTCGGAAGTGGCCTTCGATCGCCTGCTTTATCGCCATGATCAAACCGGCGTTGCGGCTTGCCTGAAGCTCGCGCTGGCCGTTGCCCGCAGCAAGGCGGAGGGCGATTTCGAGGAAATGGCGCGCGTGGCGCGGCTTGGGAAATTGCTGGAACGAACGGCAAACTGGAAGAAGCCGGCTTTTCCGCTTAATGGCGCAGATGCGCTTGCCGCGGGCGTCAATGCGGGGCCGCGCGTGGGCGAGCTTCTCGGCAAACTCGAGCAGGAGTGGCTCGATGGGAATTTTGCGATGAACCGGGCGAGCCTTCTCGCCCGACTAAAGGATTTGGCCAGTGCCTGATAACGGGGCCTGATCCCCGGGACTGACTTGCCGGCCTCCGATCAGGCCGCGTTGGCCTCGTCGCGAATCCGGGCCTTGATATTGTCGACCATGTTTTCGCGGATGACGGTTTCGCCATGCGCTTCGCGCATGTGCTCGACCGCGCGGCGCACCACCTCGGCGTCATCCTTGGCGCGGGTGTGCCAGGCGCAACCGGGCACGAGCGTACCACATTCAAACAGTCGCATATCTTCCTCCTCATCTTTCAACGGATTCTCGCCCTACAAAGGACCTAAAGGCCTAAACGCAACGAACGAGAAAAGGTTTCTGCCGTTCGGCAAGCCTTCCGCTTGCCGGTGGCGGCCTTCCGGACATTAATCCGGCATTGCCCAGGATTTGAAGCAATCCGAGGATTGATATCGTGTGATAGGCGCCTGCTTGGCCGAACGATCGGCCGCGAAGCGGGCGATATCGCTTGGAGATTTGCCCGCCAACTGCATCCTCACCTGCTCCAGGAAGCAGGAGAGGGGTAGATCGGATCCACTGCGGGTCCGCATATCCTCTGCCAGTCGGATGATGAATTCCGGGCTATCGACGGTGCGCGATAGTTTCTGTTCCTTCGAAGCTTCCGTGACTTGTTTCTCTGCTGCCATTACAACCTCCTCCGATTGAACGAGCATTAGGTCACTTAGGCACTCCTCCCGCTGATTTCAGGGCGTTGTCCGATCATTTAATGTTGAACATCCAAGCGCATCGCGATCTTTCAATCTTTTGTTGCGCTTGAAGTTTCCCGCATGCCGCGATCGCAAAATTGCCGCCCAGCTTACGCGACACGTTTCAAGGCCAACGCACCACCGGCGGCAGAGACGATAGGATCGACTCGACATTACCGCCTGTCTTCAACCCGAATATTGTACCCCTATCGTAGAGCAAATTGAACTCCACATAACGTCCGCGGCGAATTAATTGCTCGTCGCGGTCTTCTTCCGTCCATGTTTCGTTGAAATTGGATCGGACGATGCGCGGATAGACCATCGCGAAGGCGCGGCCGACGTCGCGCGTGAAGGCGAAATCCGCGTTCCAGCCACCGGCTTCCTCTGTCGAATGCAGCCAGTCGAAGAAGATGCCGCCGATGCCGCGCGGCTCGTTGCGGTGCTTCAGGAAGAAATATTCGTCACACCAGCTCTTGTAGCGCTGATAGTCGGCGACGGCATGACGATCGCAGACGATCTGCATGGCGCGGTGGAAGAGGGCGCTGTCCGGATCTTCCTGGGAGCGGCGGCGATCGAGCACTGGCGTCAGGTCGGCGCCGCCGCCGAACCATTGGCTCGTCGTCACCACCATGCGGGTGTTCATATGCACGGCCGGCACATTCGGATTGACGGGGTGGGCGATCAGCGAGAGCCCCGAGGCCCAAAAGCGGGGATCTTCCTCGGCGCCAGGAATCTGGCTGCGAAAGTCGGGAGAGAATTCGCCATAGACTGTCGAGGTGTGGACGCCGACCTTTTCGAAGACGCGGCCCTCCATCATTGACATGCGGCCGCCGCCGCCCTGGCCCTTGTCGCGCTGCCAGTCCTTGGCGATGAAGCGGCCCGGTTCCTGGTCGGAAAGAGGGCCGGTCAGCTCGCTTTCCAGCTGCTCGAACTCCGCGCAGATCGTGTCGCGCAGGCCTTCGAACCAGTGTCGCGCTGCCTCCTTCTTTTCTTCAATATCCTCGGGTAATCCCTTGGGGAGATTGGGTCGTTCCATTCACGCTCTCCGACGATGCGAGCAGCCGGCGGCCCGCGATTCGCACCGTATGTATCGTGATTTGGAATATCAGCAAGATTGCGGCGCAGCCAGTGCAGCAACGCCGCAGGAGAATCGACTCGCAAATTTCACACTGCGGTATTATGTTCCCTCTCTCAAAGGCGAGGTTTTATCATGAAGATACCCGGACCGCCGCCCCTGGATGGGTTGAGAAACAGAATATTCCGTTACCGGCAGGACCATCCCGCCGGTGGAAAGAGCGAATTCGTTCGCGAGACCTTTTGTCTCAGTCGCCCCGAAGCGCGTGAAAAGGCGCGCGAGTGGTTCACCGAATTCCCGAAAGCTGCCTACTGGACCGAAGTCGAAAGCTGGCGCCAGGTCGACGGCGATCGCATCGAGTTCACCATGCGGCGTCTGCCATCGGCCGATTGAACTGGACGACATGGCCCGCATCGACGGGTGATGGCTCTCGAAGTGCGTTCCCGTTTCTCCGAGGCGCGTTGGCGATGTGCTGCGAGTTCAATGCGGTATGGGCGATGGCGGATCATCCGACGGGCCGAATGCGGGCGGCTGAGCGCTTGGCATCGGCCTCGCGGAGATAGCTTTCTTGACCTTCTCGATTGCAGTCGTAGTGCCGCCGGCCGGAGCCGGAGGAGACTTTGCCTCTGGTATTGCCGCCGGTTCGGCCGCGGCACCGAGCCTTGCAGCTTGGTGTTCTCCAGCTTTCTGATTTCCGGCGACGGGCGATGCCGCGAGAATTTCCATCAGCGTGGTGGTCACCGGCAGGTGCCCGCCCAAGTCGGTGTTCGTGTGATGCCACGCTTGCGCAACACGCCGATCGGCATGAATGAATGCTCGGGAGTTGATTTCGCCGAACCAGTCCCATTCCCCCGTGACGTCGACGACATCCGTGAAAACAGGCGGCATAGCGATGCGTGCGCCGATCGTCACGATCTTTGCATGCCGCGCCAGCTCGGTGATCCGCGCTTCGTCCTGTTTGCAGAGGTTATGGAGTGCAGCCGACAACACGAGGTTTCCCTTGGAGTGGCCGGTCAGCAGACGGAAGGAAAGGCGGGGATCGGCAAGAAGCGCCTGCACCGTTCTGGTGTCCAGGCTGGTGCGGGCCGCAGTTCCATCGCGCTGCGCTCCAACCTTGGGCCGGCCGGCAAGATCATCCAGGCTTTCAAGCAGCGGCCGCAGCCCTCTCAAATGACCGAAGAAAAACGATCCGCCGAAGGCTTCGGTGATGGCATCGGCTATGCCGTAGCCTGAGACGACGACCGCGACCGGTGCGTCGATCGCATCGGCCACATTGCGGGCAAAGGCGGCTGCGCCGAGCGCGGAACCGCCGATGCCGGCGACTGCGAGCGCCCGGGCATTACCGCCGCCGCGCAAGACGAATTCATCGATGGTTTCGCAGAGGGTGAGTGCTCCAAGACCGCTTGGCGGCACGATCAGGATCGCGCCTTCGGCGGCGAGCGAGTCACTGATGTAGAAGGCTTCTTCGGGTGTGATGACCTTGACGTCGTAGAACAGCGCATCGAGAGCGAGGTTGCGCTGGCGAAGGCCTTCAAGCGCAAGGTTGCGCAAAGGGGAGTGCTGGAGCCGTTCGGGGAGGCTTAGTGTACGGGCGAACTGCGTAAGGGAAAGCGTGAATGCCGTCTGGAACATGGGTCACCTCGTCAAGGCTGCCTGAGTTAGAGCATTCCAGAGCGAAGCTTCTCACACTTTATCCGGCGTGCCAACGTCTATTCCGGTGCGACATTCAGGCTCGGTGCTGAGGACGACGGCCATTGCGTTTGCCGCAGTGCTTCACCTGAAATCATGGCGGCGGACATGGCGACATTGATCGAGCGCTGACCCTCGACCATGGGGATCAGGATGCGGCCATCGGCTCTGTCATGCACGTGCTCCGGCACACCGGCGCTTTCGCGGCCGAAGAGGAGAATATCGTCGTCGCGATAAGTAAAATCCGTGTAGCGCTGCGCCGCCTTTGTGGAGGCCAGCACCAGCCGTCGTCCGCTTTCTTGCCTCCATGCCTCGAAGCGCTCCCAATTGACGTGTCTAGTCAGGGTGACGGCGGCAAGATAATCCATGCCGGCGCGCTTCAGATTGCGGTCGGATATGTCGAAGCCGGCCGGCTCGATAATGTCGACGCCGAGGCCGAGGCAGGCGGCAAGCCGCAGGATCGTGCCAGTGTTGCCGGGAATATCGGGTTGGTAGAGGGCGATGCGGAGCTTGGTCATATGTTGCAACTAGCGAAATCGCCCCGATTTGTCTCCGGTTTTTCCTGGGACCCCTCGATTCCTGTGATGTCTCCCATCAGCAGAATTGAAGGATTCAGCCCATTTTTCAGGCATATTTCGCTTTTCAAACAGGAAAAGTCGCGCTAAAAGACGCGTGCTCTACAACTTGCGAAAGAAGGAGGCTCAGATGGATATCTTGTTTATGATGCTGCGCCTCGGTGCCGTGAACCCACGGATTTGAAGAGCGCTACAAGGCGCATATTCGCAAGTATCCCCCTTCTTTAAGTCATTGCGCGGCCACTATGGCCTCGTCGTTTTACCGCCCGGCCACCATATGAATCTGCGATCTTTCAGCGCAGTGGGTGGTCGAAGGGTCGAGTCTTTGGAGCATTTCCATGTTTAGCTGGTTCGAACGCCGACTAAATCCATTTCCGAGCGAGGTGCCGGATACGCCGCCGCGTGGCCTCTTCGCCTTCTGCTGGCATTATTCCAAGCCGGCCCTGCCTTGGCTGATCGCCATGAGCATTCTCACCATGTCGATCGCGATTGGCGAGGTGGCGTTGTTCCAGTTCCTCGGCGATATCGTCGACTGGCTGACGCATGCGGATAAGGCGACTTTCCTGCAGACGGAATGGCACAAGCTGTTCTGGATGGGGGCGATGGTGCTGATCGGCTTGCCGGCTGCGGCGATCCTCGACAGCTTCATCATGCACCAGGTGCTGCTCGGCAACTATCCGATGATCGCGCGTTGGCAGATGCACCGCTTCCTGCTGCGCCACAGCATGACCTTTTTTGCCAATGAGTTCGCAGGCCGCGTCGCCACCAAGGTGATGCAGACCTCGCTTGCCGTGCGCGAAACGGTCATGAAAATCCTCGATGTCTTCGTCTACGTCGTCACCTATTTCCTGTCGATGATCCTCGTCATCGCGGCTGCCGACTGGCGGCTGATGATTCCGATCCTGGTCTGGCTTGGCGTCTATGTCGCCATCGTCGCCTATTTCGTGCCGGTGCTGCGCAAGATCGCCGCGCAGCAGGCCGACGCGCGCTCGATGATGACGGGCCGCGTGGTCGACAGCTACACCAACATCGCCACGGTGAAGCTGTTCTCGCATGCCGGCCGCGAAGAGACCTATGCCAGGGCCGGCATGGAGGAATTCCTCGATACCGTGCACAAGCAGATGCGCAAGGTGACGCTGTTCCACGCCTCGGTCTATTTCAACAACTGCGCGGCGTTGTTCATCGTCTCGGCTCTGTCGATCTGGTTCTGGCTCAGCGGCTCGATCTCTGTCGGCTCCATCGCCATCGCCATCGGCCTTGCGATGCGCGTCAACGGCATGTCGCAATGGGTGATGTGGGAAGTTTCGGCGCTCTTCGAAAACATCGGCACCGTCTATGACGGCATGGAGATGATGACGAAGCCGCACGATATCGTCGACAAGCCCGCGGCATCGCCGATCATGGCCAAGCAGGGCGCGATCCGCTTCGACCACATTCGCTTCCATTACGGCAAGGCGAAGGGTGTCATGGAGGATCTGACCCTCGATATCCGCGCGGGCGAAAAGGTCGGCCTTGTCGGCCGTTCCGGCGCCGGCAAGACGACGCTGATGAACCTGCTGCTGCGCTTCTACGATCTGGAGGGCGGTCGCATTACCATCGACGGCCACGATATCGCGGGTGTGACGCAGGACAGCCTTCGCTCGATGATCGGTGTGGTGACGCAGGACACCTCGCTGCTGCACCGTTCCATCCGCGACAATATCGCCTACGGCCGTCCGGACGCCACCGATGAGGACATCATCCAGGCGGCCAAGCGCGCCAATGCCTGGGACTTCATCGAAGGTCTGGTGGATATGCATGGCCGCACCGGGCTCGACGCTCAGGTCGGAGAGCGGGGTGTGAAACTGTCAGGCGGCCAGCGGCAGCGTATCGCCATCGCCCGCGTCTTCCTGAAGGACGCGCCGATCCTGGTGCTCGACGAGGCAACCTCGGCGCTCGATTCCGAAGTGGAAGCGGCGATCCAGGAAAACCTCTTCGCGCTGATGCATGGCAAGACGGTGATCGCCATCGCCCACCGCCTGTCGACGCTGACTGAGATGGACCGCCTCGTCGTTCTCGACAAGGGCCGGATCATCGAGATGGGCACGCATCAGGCGCTGGTCCAGCAGGGCGGCATTTATGCCGAACTCTGGAGCCGGCAGTCGGGTGGCTTCCTCGCCGACCATGAAGAGGTCGAGACGGCGGCACAATAATGAGACGGACGACTGGGGCGCCAAGGTGCCCCAGTTGTTGTTTTCCTGAGTGCCTATTTTTCAGAAATTCAAAACGTAACAAAGAAGTCTGGAAACGATGTTGCGGGCTAGCGGCTCGCCAGAGCGAGTTGCGCCGCGAGCAATCCGAACGCAGTTGCGAAGCTTCGCCGCATCCATGATTGCACCGTTTGATTCGAGACGATATGGCGGCGCAGGTGAGCTGCGAATACGCCATAGGCTGCGAAAATGAAGAAGGTGAGCGCCATGAAGACCAGGCTGAGCTTCAGCATCAACATGATCGGGCTTGTCTGATCCGGCGTCACGAATTGAGGCAGGAAGGCGAAGAAAAAGATCGACAATTTGGGATTGAGCAAATTGATCAGGATTGCCGAGCCAATCATCTGTCGCGTGCTCTTGTCGGTCGGTGCGCCGTCAATGCGCAAAATACCCTTTTCCAAAAACATCGACCAAGCCATGTAGAGCAGATAGGCCACTCCCAGCCATTTGAGCGCTTGAAACGCCACGGCGCTGGTGTGCAGGAGTGCGGCGAGGCCGCTTATCGCCGCAAGCAAATGCGGGATGATGCCAAGCGTGCAGCCGAATGCGGCGACCACACTCGCCCTCGTGCCGCCAGACAATCCGGCGGCAAGCGTGTAGATCGCGCCCGTGCCGGGAGAGGCAACGATAATGAAGGTCGTGATCAGAAACTCGATGTTCATGCGACAGCCCCCACGGAGGAGGGGAATATCGGCGGTAAGGCCTGAGTCGAGATGCCTGTTTCGGCGGCTGATCCACGCGAGGTGTCCTGATGGACTCTCGGGGAAGCTTTCTCGACGACGTGAGCCGTCGCCGTACGATTTCGCGCGGTGAAATATCCGACTGTTAGGTTTGTCGCGGGCAAGGTGTCGAGCAACCACGGATGCTGTCGATACATGGCGTCGGCTTGGGTAGCGTGCATGACTCTCACTCGATAATCGCTTGCGGCAATATCGAGGCATCGCGTTTTCCGGTCTTGAATGAAATTGCAGTTCAACCGGCATTTTGCGCTCGACGCTCAATGCGTCGCTCACGACCGTTGGCAACTTGACCGGTCGATCCCGGCTCCGTTTTACAGTTCTTGTAGGGTTGCAGGGAATATGGCGTTCACTGATAAATCGCGGACGAAATTCGGTCTGCGTTCAGGTGAGGAAGGAGAGGTTGAGATCGGAATTTCGAGGAATTTTCATTGTTTTTGTTGCTGTGCGGTATTGTGCTGATCGCTTATTTTGCGTCGCGCCAGAGAAAAACGCTGCGGAATTCCCTAGTTTTTCATGTGCTTAACTTCTCTCCGTGGAGAAGGGGAAGATTGAGCTCCAGCCTTGCGACGCATTAACGCAGTTTTGCCGCGACATTGTGCCCTGACCCCTTGCCAAGACTGGACATAATTTGCGATCAAGCTTAGAACGCAGCGGGTTACGGAGGAATCTATGGCGGAATTATGGTCGCATTGATTCGCCGTTAGTGAGAGGGGTACCGCGGTTTTTGCCGTGGTTTGCGGGAAGAGGATGTGCAGCTTTGAGCGAGCATAGTACGACAGTTGAGTCCACCGGCGAACCTACTCGCCGCGATTTCCTTTATTTGACGACAGGTATGGCCGGTGCGGTGGGTGCAGTTGCCGTCGCATGGCCGTTTATCGACCAGATGCGGCCCGACGCATCGACACTCGCTCTTGCATCCATCGAAGTCGATGTGTCGAGCCTTGAGCCCGGCATGTCCCTGACGGTGAAATGGCGCGGTAAGCCCGTCTTCATCCGTAACCGCACGCAGAAAGAAATCGACGATGCCAAGGGCACGCAGCTTTCGGACCTGAAAGATCCGGTCGCTCGCAACGCCAATCTACCGTCCGATGCACAGGCAACCGACGTTGCCCGTTCGGCCGGCGAGGGCAAGGAAAACTGGCTCGTCATGATCGGCGTCTGCACTCATCTCGGCTGCATTCCTCTCGGTCAAGCGGGCGAATATGGCGGGTGGTTCTGTCCCTGCCATGGCTCGGTCTACGACACCGCCGGCCGCATACGCCACGGGCCTGCGCCGATGAATCTTGCGATTCCGCAATATGCGTTCACGTCGGAAAAGAAGATCAAGGTCGGTTGAGGGGGAGCTGAATCATGAGTGGTCATTCGTCTTACGAGCCATCCACAGGGCTCGAAAAATGGGTCGACGCGCGGCTTCCGCTGCCACGTATGGTCTATGATAGTTTCATCGCCTATCCGGTTCCGCGCAACCTGAACTATGCCTATACGTTCGGCGCCATGCTGGCGGTCATGCTGGTCCTGCAGATCCTGACCGGCGTCGTGCTGGCCATGCACTATGCGGCCAATACGGCGATCGCCTTCAATTCGGTCGAAAAGATCGTCCGCGACGTCAATCACGGCTGGCTGTTGCGCTATATGCACGCCAACGGCGCATCTTTCTTCTTCGTGGCCGTCTACCTGCACATTGCCCGCGGCCTCTACTACGGCTCCTACAAGGCGCCGCGCGAAATCCTCTGGATTCTCGGCGTGATCATCTACCTCCTGATGATGGCAACCGCCTTCATGGGCTACGTTCTGCCCTGGGGCCAGATGTCCTTCTGGGGTGCGACCGTCATCACCGGCTTCTTCTCGGCCTTTCCATGGGTCGGCGACTGGATCCAGACCTTCCTGCTCGGCGGCTTTGCCGTCGATGATCCGACGCTCAACCGCTTCTTCTCGCTGCACTATCTGCTGCCGTTCATGATTGCAGGTGTCGTCATCCTGCATATCTGGGCGCTGCATGTGACCGGCCAGACGAACCCGACCGGCGTCGAAGTCAAGCTGAAGACCGACACTGTTGCCTTCACGCCCTACGCGACGTTGAAGGATGCGCTTGGCGTTTCCGTCTTCCTGCTGGTCTTCGCCTATTTCGTCTTCTACCTGCCGAACTTCCTCGGTCATGCCGATAACTATATTCCGGCCAACCCGCTGAAGACGCCGGCTCACATCGTTCCGGAATGGTACTTCCTGCCGTTCTACGCGATGCTGCGCTCGATCACCTTCAACATCGGCCCGATCGACTCTAAGCTCGGCGGCGTTCTGACGATGTTCGGCGCCATCATCGTGCTGTTCTTCCTGCCCTGGCTCGATACGTCGAAGATCCGCTCGGCTGTCTATCGCCCGTGGTACAAGCTGTTCTTCTGGCTGTTCATCGCCGATGCCATCCTGCTCGGCTGGCTGGGCTCGCAGCCCGCGGAAGGCATCTACACCACGGCTGCGCAGTTTGCGACGCTGTTCTACTTCCTCTTCTTCCTCGTCATCATGCCGGTTCTCGGCATTGTCGAGACACCGAGGCGCATTCCAAATTCGATTACGGAAGCGGTTCTTGAGAAACAAGGCGGTAAAGTTGCCGCTTCGGTTCAAGTATAACCGGCGATAGAGGAAGAAAACGATGAAAAAACTTGTTGTCGGCCTTCTATCCCTGACGCTCATCGGAGGCCTTTCGACCGCCGCCGTGATCGCTGCGGAAACGAAGCCTGCCGCAGAAGCAGAGACGCCGCACTATCCGCTGAAGGAGCCGCGCGAGCAGCATTGGACCTTCTCCGGCCCATTCGGCTATTACGATAAGGCGCAGCTGCAGCGTGGCCTCAAGGTCTATACGGAAGTCTGTTCCGCCTGCCATTCGATGAAGCTGGTGGCTTACCGCACGCTGGAAGACCTCGGCTATACGGAAGCACAGGTGAAGGCCTTTGCCGCCAATTACGAAGTGCAGGACGGCCCGAACCCTCAGGGTGAGATGTTCACCCGCAAGGCGCTTCCGTCTGACCATTTCAACTCGCCGTTCCCGAACGACGAGGCTGCCGCTGCCTCTAACAACGGCGCCGTGCCGCCCGATATGTCGCTGCTTGCCAAGGCACGCGAAATCGAGCGCGGCTTCCCGCAGTTCATCTTCGATATCTTCACGCAGTATCAGGAAGGTGGACCGGACTATATCTACTCGCTGCTGACCGGCTACGAAGAGCCGCCGGCCGGTTTTAAGGTGCCGCAAAACTCGCACTACAATCCGTATTTCGATGCGGCCGCGACCTTTGCGATGCCGAAGCCGCTTTCGGATGGTCAGGTGACCTACGACGACGGTTCGCCGCAGACGGTGGATCAATACGCTCGCGACGTATCTGCCTTCCTGATGTGGACATCCGAGCCGCATTTGGAAGATCGCAAGCACCTCGGCTTCATGGTCATGGTGTTCCTGCTGATCTTCTCAATCTTGATTTATCTCACCAAGCGTTCCGTCTATGCCAAGGCCGGCGCTCACTGAGCATCGCACAATGATCGAGAAAAGGCGGCCCGGCGAGGCCGCCTTTTTTGTTGGTATAGCGCCCTGGTATTGATAGGGTGCAGCCGGCCCTATCACAGCCTGAGAGACTATATTTGATGAACACTATTGCTTCGGAGCTTGCCGCCAGCATCCGCTCCATTCCGGACTATCCCAAGCCCGGCATCATCTTCCGCGACATCACGACGATGCTTGGCGATGCCAGAGCATTCCGCCGTGCCGTCGATGCGCTGGTACAGCCTTACGCCGGCACGAAGATCGACAAGGTTGCCGGTATGGAAGCACGCGGCTTCATTCTCGGGGGCGCGGTGGCGCACCAGCTGTCGTCCGGCTTCGTGCCGATCCGCAAGAAGGGCAAGCTGCCGCACGACATCGTCCGCATCGCCTACAGCCTGGAATATGGTGTCGACGAAATGGAGATGCACCGTGATGCGGTCAATCCGGGTGAGAGGGTCATTCTCGTCGACGATCTGATCGCGACTGGCGGCACCGCCGTCGGCGCGACGAAGCTTCTGCGCCAGATCGGTGCCGAAGTGGTTGCCGCCTGCTTTGTCATCGACCTGCCTGATCTTGGCGGCCGCAGGAAGCTCGAGGAGCTTGACGTGCCGGTACATACGCTGGTGGAATTCGCCGGTCACTAAATGGCCGAAAGGACTGTTGGGGCCGCTCCGAACGGCCCCGCAGCTCGCTATTCAAAAGCCAGAACGCTGCTTTCGAAGCGCAGGGCGGGAGCGCCGTCCTGGTTCACTCCATCGCAGGCGAGCGTATAGAGCGTCCAGCCAGCGCGCGAGGCCAATGGGCGGCTGTCAAGGATCGTGACGCCATAGCTGATCGTATCACCGGCGAAGACGGGCCGCAGCCATTGCAGGTTTTTGAAGCCAGGCGAGGGGCCGAGGACGGGCGGCGTCTTGCCTTCGGCAATCAACCGGGCCTGTTCGGACTTCCAAAAATCGACGAAGCTGCGCATCCACATAGAGCAGCTATGCCAGCCGGAAGCGCAGAGACCGCCGAACAGGGAGTGCTTGGCCGCTTCCGCATCCATATGGAAGATCTGTGGATCGAAGCGCGAGGCAAAGTGCACGATGCCTTCAGGCGTAAACGTATGGCTGCCGATATCGATGCGTTCGCCGACGGCATAGAGTTCGTTCATCTTCATGCCGAAACCTCCGAGACGCTGCGCATGCGGATCATGACCGCGTTCTCTCCGAGGCAGACCAGTTCGCCGCGTTGGTTTTCGACCTCATGGCGGAACCTGACGATGCCGATACCCGGACGGGAGCGCATGGGACGGGCCTCGACGACGATCGATCGGCCCGACAGGGTATCATCAGCCAGAACCGGCTTCTTCCACTCCATAAAATCGATGCCCGGCGCGCCTTGCGCATCGGTGGCAAGGAGATAGGAATCGCACATCATGCGCATGAACACCGCCGAGGTGTGCCAGCCGGAAGCGGCAAGGCCGCCGAGAATGCTGGCGCGGCCCGCTTCCTCATCCAGATGCATCGGCTGCGGATCGAATTCCCTGGCGAATTCGATGATCTCCCCCGCCGTTACATGTTTCGGGCCGAGCGGAAATTCTCGCCCCGGCTGGAAGTCTTCGTAGACGAATTTCGTCATGTCTTCTCTCCTCCTCCACGTCTCGTTTATCGGCAAATCGCATGGCCGGCCGTGGTGGCGCAAGCATTTTCACGGTCAATATAAGGAAGGGACGACGATGACTGTCTATTGGCCGCCGACAGCCCTTGATTGTATGCCGGCGATATGTTGAGGCTTGGGTCGTGGCAAGATGGTATGAGAGCTAGAATGAGCGAACTCAAAGTCGCACTGGAAGAAGCAGCAGGCGCGGGGATCATTTCCTCCGGTCAGGCCGAGAGATTGCTGCCCTATCTGGCGGACAAGAACATCGGTGCGTTGCCGACCGGACAGGGTCTCTCGGCACCGCGTTTTCCGGATGATCCCAACCCTCTGGAAGATACGGAAGCGCCGCGTTTCGTGCGAGGCTTTCACGATGTGCTCATCACCATCGGTCTCGTCGTTCTGCTCATCGGGCTATGGGGGCTTGCGAACCGCTATGCGCCCTTGCTGGCAATCGTCATCCTGGCCGAGATCCTGGTGCGCCGACAGCGGCTGGCGCTTCCGGCCGTGGTCTTGACCGTCGCGCTTGTTGTCTGGGTTTTCTACATGGTGGTCAGCTATGTGAGTTCCACACCGACGCTGAGCGATAATTTTACGATCGGCGCAATCGTCCTGGTGGCGCCATTCCCGCTGTCGCTGGCCTTGTTTTACTGGCGCTACCGCGTGCCGCTGTCGCTGGCCTTGTTCCTGTTTTCACTGTTCGGCCTGTTTCTCGCCGCGGTCTTCTATGTCGCCGGCACAGTAGCTGGCTCTTCGAATGTGCCGACGGATTACCCCATCCAGACGATGATGATCTTGCTGGTGACTGCTCTTGGCAGTTTTGCGTTGGCAATGCGTTATGATCTCAGCGATCCGCAGAGGGTTACGCGCCGTTCCGACGTGGCCTTCTGGCTGCATCTCGCAACGGCGCCGGCTCTGCTTTATTCGACGATCCTCTTGGCCCTGCGCCTCGAGCTCGCCAGCAGCGGCATCGTCTTCACCAATCTCACCGATGCCCTCTTCGGGGGCTATCTGCAGGCGGTGACCGTCCTCGTGGCGGTGCTGGTGATGATGCTGATTGGGCTTATCATCGATCGCCGCGCTTTCGTGACCGCCGGCCTCGTATCGCTGGGCTTGGCGACGGCAGCCATCCTCAGGCACAACAATGCCGGGCTCGACAAGGTCGGCTTCCTGGTGCTGATGATTGTAGGTCTGGTCGTCCTCGTGATCGGCATCGGCTGGGCCGATCTGCGCCGCCTTATCGTGCGGCGCCTGCCCGCCGGCATGCAAGCGAGATTGCCGGCGCTGAGATAGAGCTTTTCCGCTTTTTCCCCGAATCGCGAAAACGCTCTATCCTTTTGTTTTAACGCAATTCCGGACGGAAAACCGCTTCGCACTTTTCCTGAAATTGCTTAGGCGCCGGCATCCGAAAAGCGATCAGGTGTTGAAGCGGAAGTGAATGACGTCGCCGTCCTGGACGACATATTCCTTGCCTTCGTCGCGTGCCTTGCCGGCTTCCTTCGCGCCGGTTTCGCCGTTGTAGGCGATATAATCGTCATAGGCGATCGTGTTGGCGCGGATGAAGCCGCGTTCGAAATCCGAATGGATCACGCCGGCCGCCTGCGGCGCCTTCGTGCCCTGTTCGATCGTCCAGGCACGCGTCTCCTTCGGGCCTACGGTGAAGTAGGTAATGAGGTGCAGGAGCTTGTAGCCGGCACGGATCAGACGGTCGAGGCCGGCTTCATCGAGGCCGAGCGCGGAGAGGAATTCCTTCGCTTCTTCGTCGGGCAGCTGCGCCACTTCCGCCTCGATGGCTGCGGAGATGATGACGACTTCCGAATTCTGCTCCTTGGCCATGGCAGCGACGGCGGCCGTGTGCTCGTTGCCGGTTGCGGCATCGCCTTCGGCGACGTTGCAGACGTAGAGCACCGGGTGCGAGGTCAGAAGGTTCAGGCTTTTGAGGATGCGGATCTCTTCGGCGTCGAGTTTCGACAGCAGCGTGCGCACCGGCTTGCCTTCCTGAAGCAGCTTCAGCGAGGCTTCCATGATCGGCAGCATCGCCATGGATTCCTTGTCCTTGCCGGTAGCGCGCTTGCGCGTCTGCTCGGTGCGGCGCTCAAGGCTCTCAAGATCGGCGAGCATCAGCTCGGTCTCGATCGTCTCGGCATCGGCGACCGGATTGATGCGGCCTTCGACGTGGGTGATGTCGCTGTCTTCGAAGCAGCGCAGCACATGCACGATGGCATCGACTTCGCGGATATTGGCAAGGAACTGGTTGCCGAGGCCTTCCCCCTTCGAGGCGCCACGGACGAGACCTGCAATATCAACGAAGGAGATGCGCGTCGGGATCAGTTCCTTCGACTTGGCGATGTCGGCAAGCTTACGCATGCGTGGATCGGGAACCGCGACTTCACCCGTGTTCGGCTCGATCGTGCAGAACGGATAATTCGCCGCCTGCGCCGCCGCCGTCTTGGTCAGCGCGTTGAACAGAGTGGACTTGCCGACATTCGGCAGCCCGACGATACCGCATTTGAAACCCATGGCACCTTGTCCATATCTTGAAAATCTTTGCAGTGCCTATGGGGGAAGGGCCGTTGCGGGTCAAGTCTTGTGCGGAAGCTGAGCCGATTTTCTGCTGAAAGCTGGGCTTCCGGGTGGATGCTGGCGGCATTGTCCCCTGACGCAACTGTCCTTGAAGGATGTGGTGCGCTGCACTATAATCCTCTCATTAGCCCAAAACCCTTTCCCCTGTCGTCAACGGTGATGCCGATGAGTGACAATGATGTTGTCCTGAAACCGAAGACCAAAACGAAGCCGAAGGTCGAACGGCCGAAGCTCTACAAGATCATTCTCGTGAACGACGATTATACGCCGCGCGAATTCGTCATCATGGTGCTGAAGGCCGTCTTCCGCATGAGCGAGGAGGCCGGCTATCGCGTCATGATGACCGCGCATAAGCTCGGTACTTGCGTGGTCATGGTCTGCGCGCGGGATGTCGCCGAGACGAAGGCGCAAGAGGCGGTCGATCTTGCTAAAAGCGCTGGATTCCCGCTGATGTTCACGACAGAGCCGGAAGAATAGGATTGGCCGTTCTCACCGCGCGGGCCGGCGGATATGGAAGCCGGTCTTATCCTGCTTAAAGCCGCAATTGGCGTAGAAACGCAACGTTGCCGGGTTCTTCGAGCCGGTCAGCAGCATGACCTTGTAGCAGTTCTTTTCCCAGGCAGTTGCGAATGCCGCACGGATGACTGCGCCGGCAAGGCCGCGCTGACGGTAATCGGCGTGGGTTACCACGTTCTCGATCAAAGCATAGGGCGTACCGCCGCGCGTGAGATTGGGAATGACGACCAGCGTCACGGACGAGACGGCCCTGTCGCCGTCAAAGGCGGCGAGGATCGTCATGCCGGGATGAGTGAGGATTTCTGCGAGGCGGCTTTGCGCCAGTTGCAGATCCAGCACCGGGTCTTCCGTGTTCAGATGCCGATAAAGCGCAAGCAGCGTCGGAAGGTCCGCCATTGCGACCGAGCGGATGGGGAGATTTGCGGCGTCTGCGACTGCTGGCTGCGGCACCTCAATCGTCCTTCTTGCCGAACATCCTCTTCAGCATTTCCGCCATAGGCCCGGTTTCCGGAACCTTTGGCTTGATCTGATTGCGCGCCTGATGAATGTGGGACTTGGCGGGCGCTTTCTTTTCCTGCTTCGGCGCGTCTTCTTCCGGCTTGCCGCCGAGGGCAAGCGCGATCTTGTTCATCAGCTGCGAATCCTCGCCGCGCACCAGCATGTCGGCATTGTCGGCGAGCGCATCGAACAACGGGTCCAGCCAGTCCTTGTCCACTTTGGCGAAATCGCCGAGAACGTGGTTATGCACCAATTCCTTGGCACCGGGATGGCCAATGCCGAGCCGCAGACGGCGATATTCCTTGCCGCAATGAGCGTCGATGGATTTGATGCCGTTATGGCCGCCATGGCCCCCGCCCGTCTTCAGCCGGGCCTTGCCGGCCGGCAGGTCCAGTTCATCGTAGATGACAACGAGATCGGACGGCTGGAGCTTGTAGAAGCGCATGGCTTCGCCGACGGCTTCGCCGGAGAGGTTCATGAAGGTTTGCGGCTTGATGAGCAGGACCTTCTGGCCGCCGAGTTCGCCTTCGGCTATCTCCGCCTTGAATTTCTTCGACCAGGGCGAAAAGCTGTGGCGACGATAGATCGCATCCACGGCCATGAAGCCGATATTGTGGCGGTTGCCTTGATACTTCGCGCCCGGATTGCCGAGGCCCGCGATGAGAAGCATGCGCTTCATCCCTTGGAAAATACCGATGCCCTTCACCACAGCGATTTGACGGCAAAGTCAAGGCGGCATGCGGTCAGTCGTCAAGGTGCAGGCCGTACTTCAGGAAAATCTGCCGCTGCGTGCCGTTTGCGATCAGCATGTCGAGCGCCGTCTGCATTCTGCCTTGGAGTTCGGCAGGAAAATCCTTCTGGCATGCAATGCCCATGGGCTGCTGGGAAAGGATCGTCACTTTCTCGACGGCATTGCCTTCCTTGCGCAGCTTGTCGAAATAAAATTCCGAGATCGGCATCAAGTCGATACGATCGCTCATCAGCTTCTTCAGGGTAGCTTTGAAATCGCTGCCGATGTCGATGCGCGGGAAATTATTCCGGCGCAGGATCGCTTCCGTATAGTCTTCGCGCCATGTGCCGACGATATATTTCTTGGCTTCGGCGATGGTCGTTGCGGCAACGTTGGAGCCGCTATGCTTGATTAGAACGTTGCGATCGATCAGCAGCGGCTGTATCCATTTAAAGAGCTTGTCGCGCTCCTCATTATGCGCGGTGACGAACACGCAGGTCATCGGCTCCGCCAGAGCCTGATTGTAGGCTCTCGCCCACGGCATGACATCGATCGTATAGTCGACCCCAATATCGGCCATAAGCTTTTGTATCTGCTCGGTGGCTGCGCCGACGGGCGTCTTGCCTTCACGATAGTTGAAGGGTGGATATTCCTCGGTGGTGAAATGAATGCTTTCGGCGTGGGCCGGAAAGAGACATGAAAACGAAAGCAGGCTGATGGCGATTATGAACAGCAGCCCTCGCATCCGGCTCTCCATTGCTATGACGCCTGCGCCACGGGGCGGTCTTCCCGCAGGCTCGCCAACGTCTTCATGAGGTTGTCGGGATGCAGCGGGCGATAGAAAAGATAGCCTTGGCCGTAGTCGATACCCATCGTACGAAGGGTTGCGCATTCCTCTTCCGTTTCCACGCCTTCGGCAATTACCGTACAGTTCATCTTGTGCGACAGGGTGGTAATGCTTTCGACCAGCATGCGGCTCTTGGCGCTGACATCGGAGGCGGTATCATTGATCGCGCGGATGAAGGATTGGTCGATCTTGATGATATCGACCGGGAAGCGGTTTATATAGCTCAGCGAGGAATAGCCCGTGCCGAAGTCGTCGAGCGCGATGCGGCAGCCGTAGTGGCAAATCTCGTTGATGACCATGCGCGTCTCGGGATTGTCGTCCATGAGCACGGCTTCGGTGATTTCCACGACGATGCGCCGGGGTGCGATTTCGTAGCGTGACAACAGAGCCGCCATGCGCAGCGGCAATTCGGATTCGAATTGCAGCGGCGAGAAGTTGATGGCGAGATAGGTATCCTGCATGCCCTCGATCCGCGAGAGACGGGCAAAATCGGCGATAGCCTTCTCCATGATGCGGTTGCCGATGCGAATGATCGAGCCGGTCTCTTCTGCGACCTCGATGATGCGGCCAGGGGGCAGGATGCCTTTCTGCGGGTGATGCAGGCGCATCAGCGCCTCGAAGCCAGCGATGGAGCGGTCGTCTATATTGACCACGGGCTGGAGATAGGCCTCGAACCAGTCTTCGTTGAGGCCGGTTTCGATATGGCTCTCGAGTTCGGCGCGGCGGCGGGAATCGTCCAGCATGCCGTTGTCGAAAATCTGTGCGCCATTCTTGCCATCGCGCTTCTTGGCATACATGGCGATATCGGATTTCAACAGCAGTTCGGCCGCATTGGTGGCTTGACGCGGGTAGATCGCGATCCCGATGCTGGCGCTGAGGCGCGCATCGCCGACGAAGGGCGCCTCGAAGACCTCGGCGATGAGGGCGGTCATTTCGATTGCTCTTGCTTCGGCATTCTCTGCCAGAAGCAGCATGGCAAATTCATCGCCGCCGAGGCGGGCGGCGATATCGCCCGGCGTCATGCATTTCTGCAGGCGCGATACCAATTCGCGCAGTGCAGCGTCGCCGGCAGCGTGGCCCATATTGTCGTTGATCCATTTGAAACGGTCGAGATCGACGAAGAGGCAGGCGAGTTCGCGCTTGCGCAGGTCGGCTTCGTTGATCTTGGCATCCAGCGCGCTCTCGAAGCCCTGGCGGTTGAGAAGGCCGGTCAGATGGTCGGTAATTGCCTGCCGCAGAATACGGTCTTCGGATTGCTTGAGTTCGGTGACGTCGGTCATGACGGAGAGCGACAGGCCATCCTGGATCGCTGTTGTCTCAAGGATAAGGACATCCATGACCCTCCCGTCTCGGCAGAGGAATTTTACAGTGACGTCGATGCGGGCGGCGCTGTGGGTGTTGCCGCGTTTGCGCTCGATATATTGCGAGCGCGAATCCGGCGAGACCAGGCTCGCGAACTCGCGTCCGATCACTTCGGCACGATCATAGCCCGTGGTGGCAAGCCAATAGTCGCTGACGGCCGCGATGCACTCGTCCTTGTCGAGCGAAAAGAGCATGGCGGGCGTTAGATTATACGTGTCGGTTGCCCGGCGGTGGGCAAGCTTAAGTTCGTTTTCCTCTCGCTGCAGCTTGCTCTGCATGTCGTTGAAACTGCTTGCAAGCCGGCCCATTTCATCATTCGACTGCCAGTCCACATGATGACGCGAGCCGAGCCTTCGCGTAGCCTCGATGGCATGTGTCAACCGCATCAGCGGCTGGATGACGAAGATGCGATTGCCGATCAGCGCCGCGCCGAACACAGTCAGGACGGCGAAGATGAAGATGGAGATGAAGACGATCTCCTCGCTCTTCAGGCCGTCGAAGAGGCCGAGCTTAGGATAATAGACCGTGATGGTCCCGAGCCGTTTCGCACCATCGATGCCGTTATAGATGATCGGCCGGTCAATGGACTCGAGATCGCCCTTGTATGATTTCGGAATGGTCGATTGCGTGACGTCGAGCTGGCCGGAAAGATCGCGGACATTGACACGAACGATCGCGCCTTCCGCAACGGTCGTCGCACTGATCTGGGTCACGCTGTCTTCGTCCAGATCCCATAGCGGTTTTGCAAGGGCTTGGGCATTGGCGACGAGGAGAACGGTTATGTGATCCTTGATTTCCTTTTCCGCGCGTTCGGACGACAGAAAAAGGAATAGGACGAAGAGTGGCGCCACGAAAATCAGTAGCGCACCGCAGACGATCGCGAAAAACCTGTTTTCGACCGAATGACTCATAATTCCGTTAGCTCCCCAGCCATAGACCAGCAGATCTTGGGGCCGCATTCTACAACTCTTTCGCGTAGGTTTTCATGAATCCGTTAAATGTTGCTGAAACTGTGGGGTTAATGGAAATCAACCAATAGTATAGATTCCAAGTCGTTCTTAGTTTTACTTTCTCTAATATTTATTTCTAGGCATAAAAAACCCGCCGTCCCAGAGGGCGGCGGGTCTCAATGTGTGGGCTTGAAGATGCCAATCAGGCGCTGGCTTCTTCGCCGCCTTCAGCTTCGTCTTCAGCAAGGCCGGCAGCCGGGGCAACGATCGTTGCGATCGTGAAGTCGCGGTCGGTGATGACCGGCGTCACGTTCTTCGGCAGCTTGATGGCGGAGATGTGGATGCTGTCGCCGCTCTTCAGGCCCGTGAGGTCAACGGTGAAGAATTCCGGGATCGCATCGGCCGGGCAATGAACTTCGACTTCGTGGCGAACGATGTTCAGCACGCCGCCAGCCTTGAGGCCAGGCGACTTCTCGTGGTTTTCGAAGTGAACCGGGATTTCGACGGTAACCGCCGTGTTGCCGGAAACGCGCAGGAAATCGACGTGAAGCGTGAAGTCGCGGACCGGATCGAGCTGGTAGTCCTTCGGCAGAACCTTGATCTTCTTGCCGTCGACATCGATCGTAGCGATCGTCGTGAGGAAACCACCGGCGTGGATGCGCTTCGTCACCTCATTGGTGTTGAGGGCGATGGAAACGGGGGCCTGCTTGTCACCATAGATGACAGCGGGGATCAGACCATTGCGGCGAAGTTCACGGGCGGACCCCTTACCAACCCGTTCGCGCGCCTCGGCCTTGAGCTCGTAGCTTTCGTGGCTCATAGCTATTCCTTTCGAGGTTATTTGGAGAGTTCAGTCGGTCGGCCTACGCCGCATCGATTGAACTGGAGGAGGGTAGCCCTGCCTCATCCGCGTTGCCTCCAAGGGTGTCTACGCGGACGCGTGGCGTATAATACAAAGCGGCCGAAGGTGCAAGCACCCCTGGAATCGGGGCCTTGTGATGACATTGCAACTGCCGCCGACAAGCCTGCGACTTATGCCTCTATCAACGGCTTGACATATATCCTCAGCCCCATCAACAGTCGAATGCAATCGTTCCGGATCAAAAGGAGAGATCGGGCATGCGTTCCAGGGTCATCGCCGCCGCGGTTTTTTCCATGGGTCTTGCTGGTGTCTCACACGCAGCCGACGTGAACGAGCAAGGTGCCAAGGAACTCCGCAATGTTCTGGCGCATTCGCTTTCGCAGGACCTTGCCCGTAGCGACTTCGTGACCGTAAAACCGGCCGGCGATCAATATGAGATCACCTATGATCTTGCGAAATTCTTCGACAAGATCAATTCGAGCGCGTTTTCGGTGACGGGTTTCAAGCCGCTCTCCCTTTTCGCACAGCCTGTGGAGCAGGGAAGGTGGCATCTGACGGGCGACAACAGTCTCGATGTCGCCCTGCATTCGCTGACCTCGGACATTGCCTATTCCATCGCTTCCAGCTCTTTTGACGGTGTTTTCGATCCTGCCATCGAAATGATGCGGTCGATGGGTATCAAGAGCAGCGGCGTGAAATTTTCGAGCGCCGGCGGCGGCCAGAAAAGCGGGCGCAAGATCGATGCGACCATCGACAGCGCCTCATTCGCTCACACGGTCACCGACAGCAGCGAAGCGGGTAAGGTCGATCTACAATTGCAAGGTACGCTGCAGCGCTTGCATGAGCAGGTGACGCTGCGGCCGGATGCGGCACCGATCACTTTCAGCGCCGACAGCGTCGATACCAACCTTACTGCCACCAGCCTGCCGGTGAAGGATCTGCGCGCGCTCATCCGTTTCTTCGTTCAACACGTGAAGGCCAAGCAACTTTCGCAAAGTGGCAGCGAAAAGTTCGAGCAGCTGGTCCATCAGGCTCTGCCGGTTTTCGGTTCGCTCGGTAAGACCGTGATCGTGAACAACGCGCTGGTGGCAACGGAGAAGGGCAAGGTCGGCGTCAAGCGTATCGATTACAGTTTCAAGATGGACGGACTAACGAAGGCGTCCAATGTCAATCTGGAGCTTAGGGCCGAGCAGTTTACGCCCGATGCGGGTCTTGTGCCGGCTGCTTTTGTGCCCTTCCTGCCCGCGATGGTGGATGTTCAGCTCGGCGTGCCCAATATCAATTTCTCCGGCCTCATCGATGCTGGCCTCGATTCAATTGTCGCGCGGGCGACGCCGGTTTCCGGTGAGGCTCTGAAACGCACGATGTTCCCGAGCGGTTATGGAACGCTGGAGTTTCCGAAGATCAGTGCAAAATCCAATGTCTACGACGTCGAGGTTTCCGGCGAGCTGAAGGGCTCGACCAAGCCTCATTCCGGCTTTTCGCTGCAGGCGACGATCCTGGCGCGCGACTTCGACAAGACTGTCGCTGCCATGCAAGAGGCTGCCAAGACCCAGCCTCGCTTGAACAGTGTTTCCTTCAGCCTGATAGCTGCAAAGGGCTTTGCGAAGACCGATCCGGATGGCCGTCTGCGCTGGGACGTCACCATGGATGAAGACCGAACGGTGACGGTCAACGGACAGGTGATGAAGAAGCCTTGAAGTTTGAGGGTAAGCCCATGTATCAGGGCGATGATAAAGTTCTATGTAAAAGGCCGGTCGGCTCTTTCCAGATTTCCACGTTTCTTTTCCATCATATTTGGGGGTGAGTTATGCGTTTCAAAGCGGTTGCCACGGCGGCTGTTCTCGCTGTCGGCGTGGCCGGCGTTGTGCAGGCAGCTGATGTCAGCGAGCAAGGTGCCAAGGACCTTTACGGCAATCTGACCTATTTCCTGCCCGATGATATCGCCAAGAGCGGTGCGATCGCGGTCAAGCCGGTCAGCCCACACTACGAAGTCACGTATGATTTGCAGAAGCTGCTCGATAAGTTGAATGTGAGCGGTTTCGATATCAGTGGCCTCAAGCCGCTGATGATGCTGGCAACGCCGCTTGATAGCGGCCTTTGGAACATTGAAGGCAACAATGCCTTCGATGTGACGGCCCGTTCGAAGCCTGGCAGTGGCCCCGATACCGAATTTCGCTATGCCTTGGCATCATCGACCTTTCAGGGCGTTTTCGATCCGGCACTTCATTATCTGCGTTCCATGGATATGAAGGGCAACGGCATCACCATCGCGACAAAGACCACCGACGAAGATAAGAGCGTCCAGAAGAATGACGCGACCGCCGACAGCATCACCTATACCGTGTCGTCGGCAGACAGCGGCGAGCCGGGCAGGCTCGATCTCAAGATGAACGGCAGCCTGCAATCGCTCTATGACAAGATTTCGGCCGACGATGCGACGCTCGGGGAAGTCAAGATTGCAGCGATTGATTTCAGCATGGGGGCGACGAAGCTGCCCTTGAAGGCACTGAATTCGCTGCTGCAGTTCGTCTCCGAACACAAGGATGAGAAGACGCTTTCCGATGCCGATAGCAAGGCGATCAAGGCCTTGCTGATGGATGCCATGCCGATCGTCGGTTCCTTTGACGAGTCCGTCGCCATCAAGGATATCGCGGTCACGACGCCTTTCGGTAATGGCGGCCTGCAGAAGATGGGCTATTTCTTCAAGGTAGCCGGGCCAGCCAATGCCATGAATGCGGACTTCGGGCTGAATGCCGAGAAGCTCGTACTGGAAACGGGCCTAATCCCCGAAGACTATGTCGCCTTCATTCCCGATACGGCCGATATCCAGGTGCAAGTGCCGAATCTGAATTTCTCCGCTCTCGTCGATGTTTTTCAGCAGGCCGATTTGAAGAATCCTGAGAGCGACACAGCCATGGACGAGAAGCTGCAGAAGGCCATGTTCCCGGACGGGACGATGACCGTCAACTTCCCGAAGATCAGCGCCGTATCGGGTCTCTATGATGTCGAGGCATCCGGTAGCCTGCGCGGCTGGCTGAACGAGAAGGACCGCGTTGCCATGAAGATGACGGTTCTTGCTCGCGATCTCGACAAGACGATCGCCGCCATCCAGGAGGCCGCAAAGACCAAGGAGGATCTGTCTCAGCTCTCCTTCGGCCTGATGATGGCCAAGGGCTTTGCCAAGACGGATGCAGATGGGCGCTCGCGCTGGGATATCGATCTTTCAGACGATGGTCACGTGTCGGTCAACGGTCAGGCCCTGAAGTAAGCCAATTTGAAATCAGAATGCGATCATGTTTGTCCTGAAGCCGCTGAGCCAGCGCTCGATCTCTCTCCTATGGGCCGGCCAGGTGCTGGCAGCTACAGGCTCCGAATTCTACATGGTCGCAGTCGTCTGGATTGCGGCTGATTTCATCGGCAGCAATGCGGGATATGTTTCGGCGTTGCAGTCCGGCGCGCTGCTGTTCGGCAGCCTGTTCGGCGGTATCGTCACGGATCGCTGGCGGCATAGCAGGACGATGATCACGGCCGATCTGATGCGTGCGGCTCTATTGCTGATGCTGTCGTTGGCAAGTCTTCTGCATCTGATGAGCTTGCCGTTGTTGGTGGTGCTTGCAGGAAGCATCGCGTTGTTGACGTCGACGTTCGATCCGTCGCTGCAGGCGACCCTGTCGGTGATTGCGGTCGATGCCGAAGTCCGGCACGCGACCAACGGCCTCTTCGACGCCACGCGCCGCATGGCGCGCATTCTCGGTCCGAGCCTGATCGCGCTTGTGAACGGGTTCCTGCCGAAATCTCAGTTCTTCATGGTCACGGCCGCCGCCTTCACACTCTCAGCGCTTGCCGTGTGGTTGGCAGTGGCGAAGCTCCCGACGGCGTCGCGGCGCCGCAATTTCTCCGGAATGGCGGCCGTCGTGGACGGCATTCTTGGCGGATGGCGCGCGGCGCGTGGCCATGCGGCAATTCTCTATGGCCTCTTCGCCAACCTGATGGGAAATGTCGCCTGGGCGATGGGGATTCTGCTCGGCATGATCCTGCATTTGCGCGAAACCAGCGCCGACCCGCTGACCGACTACAGTCTGATGATGACGGCTTACGGTGTCGGCAACCTGACCACCAATCTGATCCTCGGAAGCGTCAAGCCGCGCCGGCCGGTGGTCTGGATTATCGTGGCGAAGCTCATTTTCGGATCTGGCGTTTTCCTGTTGCCGCTGATGCATGATCGGATCGGGCTGATGATCGTTGCCTGCTTTGCGGCGATCAACGGACCTTTCGAGAACCTTGCCATGCTCCATCTGATGCAGACGCGCAGCGAGCCGCATCGTCTGGCGCAGGTCTATCGCTTATCGATGTGCGCGATCTTCACCGGCCTGCTTCTGGCCTATCTGATGTCGCCAACGCTGTTTGCGCGGTTCGGCATCGGGCCTTCGATCATGGGATCGGGCGCGGCTGTCTTCATCTCGGGGCTGTTGGGCATTGGCCTGCTCGCATGGAAACAGGCGCATCCTGCGGGAGCAAAGGCCACCTGAGGCAGGCCGAAGGCTCAGTCGAAGAGGCTCGAAACCGATTCTTCCTGGCTGGTGCGGTTGATCGCTTCGCCGATGAGGCCAGCCGTCGTGATGACGCGAATATTCGGAGCCGATAGCACTGCGGTCGTCGGCTGGATGGAATCGGTAATCACCAGTTCCTTCAGTTGCGAGTTTGCGACGCGGGTTACGGCTCCGCCGGAGAGAACGCCGTGGGTGATATAGGCGGTGACGCTTGCCGCGCCTCGTGCGAGCAGGGCATCGGCAGCGTTGCAGAGCGTACCGCCGGAATCGACGATATCGTCGATCAGGAGGCAATCCTTGCCGGAGACGTCACCAATGACGTTCATGACTTCGGATTCGCCGGGGCGATCACGGCGCTTGTCCACGATTGCCAGCAGACAGTCGAGGCGCTTGGCGAGCGCGCGGGCACGTACGACGCCGCCGACATCAGGAGAAACGACCATGACATTGCCGATATCGTAGTTCGCCTTGATATCGCGCGTCAGGATCGGCAGTGCGTAGAGATTATCCGTCGGGATATCGAAGAAGCCCTGAATCTGGCCGGCATGCAGGTCGAGCGTAAGAACGCGGTCCGCACCTGCCTCGGTGATCAGATTGGCGACGAGCTTTGCCGAGATCGGCGTGCGCCCCGAGGCGCGGCGATCCTGGCGAGCATAGCCGAAATAGGGAAGAACCGCTGTTATGCGTCGTGCCGACGAGCGGCGCATCGCATCGATCATGATCAGCAGTTCCATAAGGTGATCGTTGGTCGGAAACGACGTCGGCTGCACGAGGAACACATCCTCGCCGCGTACATTTTCCTGGATCTCTACGAAAATCTCCTGGTCGGCGAACCGGCGGACGCTAGCTCTTCCCAAGGGAACGTTGAGATAATTGCAGATCGCTTCGGCAAGATGCCGGTTCGAATTGCCTGCGAAAACCTTCATTGTGGCCCGCCTATTACCAACCTGATAGCCGCGCTTTTAACCGCCTTGCTCTCGAATGCAAGAGGCAGAGGCCCGTTAGCTTCATATTTCTGAAAAGCTTTTAGCTATCCACCGTTGGATTCGCGCCAGGAATTGAAATCCGACATGGTTTTGGTGGCAATTTTCTGCATAACCGTTGGAGGAACGGCCGACCAAGGATCGCCACGCTTCAGAGGCGCGCTTTCCGAACCCTGGATGCGGTGGACGCGGTTGCCATTGCTGTCCAGTACATCCCAGACGTAGGTCACGGAAATCTGCGGGCCATCTTCAAAGGCGGAAAGATAGCCCTTGAGGATATAGGCGGCACTGGAATCGCTTGAGCTCTTGATCGTCAGGCCGAGCGAGCGGGCGTCGACACCAAGCTGGCGCGACAGCGGCGTGACGGCTTCCACTGGAGCGCCGATGATCGGCAAGAAGCGGACGCTGTTGCCGCCGGCTGCGGCTGTGGGCGGCAGCGACGCCTGTTGATCCGGCTGCTGTTGATCTGGCTGCGGGTCGTCGGCAGTCTGTTGTTGCTGCTGCTGCGGTTGTGGATCGTCCGACAGGCGCCGGTCGGCCTCGCGCTGCTCGTCGGCTTCCGAAAACTGATTGTTAGATGGAGCGATGGAGGCGGTGCGGGAACCATCGAGCGGGCGAGATGCATAAGGATTGGTGCCGTTCGATCTCAGCGCCGAGGCCTGGTCGTCGAGCGTGCCGCTGCCGCCGTAGTTTTGCGGCTGATAGGCCTGCTGCGAGGTCTGCTGCTGATAGCCGTAGCTCTCCTGCGCGCTTTGAAAGGTTTGGCGGCGCTGAGGCGTCGAAGCCATACGCTCGACATCCCGTTGGGTTACCGGGCTGGAGCCGGCATCACCGATGGCTTCGGGCGGCGTCAGGGCGTCCGTGGTGTTGCAGGCGGAGAGCGCCAGGCAAAAGCCGGCGACAATCAACGTTATCCTGACCACTCCCATTGACGCGATCCTTTCTCCCGACGGTCTGACCGTCCAGGATCGCTATCTTACGCCCCTAACGGTTAAGAAATTCGAGAGGGTGGCGGGAAAGGGCTTTCGGGCCCTGCGAGGTCGTCAGATAGGTCTGACCGAGTGTCATGGCGGTGCCGCTGTCGGAATCCATGATGATCATATGCACGAAGAGCGACATGTTCTCCTGGATCTCAAGCGGATTGCCCACGTGGAACATCTCGTGCTCCATCCATGAAGGCGAGAAGCGGGCGCCGAGAGAGTAGCCACAGGCGTTCAGCCGGTGGCGGCTAAGGCCGCGCTCGTCCATGATCTTGGCGTGCATGTCGAAGACGTCGCCGAAGGTGTGCCCCGGCATCAGGATTGTCTCGATCGCCTGCAGGGTTTCAAGGCAGGCGCTGTAAAGCTCGCGATGGCGATGACTGGGAGTGCCGATGACGACCGTGCGCATCATGGCTGCGTGATAATGGGCATCGACACCGGCCCACTCGAGGGTCAGCTGGTCATCTGCATCGAGCTTGCGACGGCCGGACTTATAGCGGCAGAGCAGGGCCTCGGCGCCAGAGCCGATGATGAATGCATTGGCGGGATAATCGCCGCCGCCGGCAAAGACGGCGCCCTGCATGGCTTCCAGAATGTCTGACTCATCCGCGCCCGCCTTAACCAGAGACAGGGCAGCGTCCAAGGCGTCGTCGGCCAATGCTGCGGCGCGTTCGACACAGGCGATTTCCGCCGGGCTCTTCGTCAGACGCAGGCGGCTGACGAGATAGGAGGCGTCGACGATCTGGCCGAAGCTCGCCAGTTGCTGGTCAAGCAGCCGGGCAATGCGTCCGGTCATGCCATGGGTGTCATATTCGATGCCGATACGGGCACCGAGAAGATCGAGATCCGACAATAGTTCCTTGAGATCGAGTGTCGGATCGGCGTTGACGCGATCGACCCATATACGGATGTCGGCGATGACCGAAGTCAGCTGCGCCTGGCGCAGATCGGCCGAGCGCGTCATCAGCGTCAGAGATCCATCCGCCTTGACGACCAGTGTCTGGAAAAAGCAAAAGCCGAACGTATCGTAGCCGGTGAGCCAATACATGCTCTCCTGTGCGAAGAGCAGCATGGCATCGAGTTTTTCTTCCTGCATTCTCGCCAGCAGGCGTGCCAGACGAGCATCGAATTCGCTGCGTTCGAAATGCAGGGCCATATTAACTTGCCTCCCCGATAGCGATGGCGGAAATCTGGCGTCCGTAATCCGGCTCCTTCGCATGCGTCGTGCGGCGGTAGGAGAAGAAACGCTCTGCGTCCGGATAGGTGCAGAGGTTCAGGCTTTCGGCGGTGACACCGGCTTTGCGCAGGCGATCGACCGTGAGGGACGGCAGATCGAACATGGCATGGCCGTCGCGCTCAGAAGGGGCGAAATACTTGGCATAACCGGGATCGTGAACAATAAAGCGTTCGACGAATTCTGGGCCGACCTCATAGCTCGCCTGGCTGATCGATGGGCCGAGGCCGGCAATGATGGCGTCACGCCTTGCGCCGAGCGCCACCATCGCGTCGATGGTGTTTTCAAGCACGCCGGTCAGCGCGCCCTTCCAACCGGCGTGGGCTGCGCCGATAACCCGGTTTTCGGGATCGGCAAAAAGGATCGGGCCGCAATCGGCGGCGAGCACGCCGATTGCGATGCCCGGTGTGGCCGTCACCATCGCATCGGCCTGCGGCCGGCTGCCGTCGTAATGCGCACCGATGGTCACGACATCGGGCGAATGTATCTGATGCACGGTGGCGAGCCGCTCGACCGGCAAGCCGAACCAGCCGGCAACACGGCGCCGGTTTTCCTGCACGCGCTCGCGATCGTCATGCGAACTGAGCCCAACGTTCAGCCCGCGATAAAGGCCCTCCGACACGCCGCCGGCGCGGGTGAAATAGCCGTGGCGAATGCCCGCAGCCTCGGCGGCGCTCAGCAATGTGCTTGCAAGTGGTGTCGGCAACGAGATGTCCCTTGATAATCTTGATTGACCTGTCGTGCTTGAGATAACGCAGCCGCGGCGAAGCAGTTCGATCATTGAGGAATGTTGGCCCAGCCCGATGCACGCTGTCAATCCGAAGGATTGGTGGTCAAGTCTCAGCTGACGGGACGAAAGGGCAGGAGATCGATCGCCGGACTGGAGACTGCCAGCACCTTGAAAAGCTCCCCCATCTTGCCTTCGCCGGCGCCGGCAAGCCGCTCTACCGCGACGCTGATATTCTCCTGCGTTGCTGCATCCTGGTCGCGGCCGAGGGCGGCTGCACGCTCCAGCAGACCGAGCCCGACAAGAAAATCGCCCTGATGACAGCAGCCGTTGATATGCAGGCCGGAGGCGAGCGCCGTCTGGGCCAGATGCTGGAAATCGACATGGCTGGTCAGGTCGGCTTCGCCGGGGTGCTCCAGCGGCGAATCGTATTCGTGCATGCGGACGGCCTGCAACGTATCGCCGAAGCTTGTCGCCATATGACCGTAGTCGATGGCAAGCGCCGTGCCGCCATGGGCGGCAATCCTGTCGCAGATCGTCGTCATGACGGCCTGACGGGCGGGCGCAATTTCAAAGATCGTGCCGATCGGCGGCAGGCCACCGTCGGGAAGAAGCAAGGGGTCGAGAGTCGCGACGCCTGTCGTGAAGGTCAGCTCATCGCTGATGTCGAGACCGACCATCCGCTCGCGAAAACCATTGGCGGTGCGCACGAACTGGCGGATCGGAATGGCGTCGAAAAGCTCGTTGGTGGCGAGCAGGGTGAAACCCTCAGGCACCTCGCCGAAATCGGTATGCCAGGAAATTTTGGCGCCATACGCTTCCAGGGTTTGCCGCTGGAAGCCCTGCAGGCGTTCACTGGTCTCGACGAGATGCACTGTCATGACATCGTAAAGCGGCGGCGCCAGCTTGCCGATGACGCGCAACATGTCGGACATCATCGTGCCGCGGCCGGGGCCGATCTCGACAAGGCGTACCTGGGCCGGCATGCCATGCCGCTGCCAGGCATGCACCATGAAGACACCGATCATTTCGCCGAACAACTGGCTTATCTCGGGTGCGGTGACGAAGTCGCCGGATTGGCCGAAGGGTTCACGTGTCTTGTAGTAACCATGCACGGGGTCGGCGAGACACAACGAAAAATAATCCGTGATGCTCAATGGTCCGTTGGTGCGGATGATGGCTTTGATTTTTTCCCCGAGCGCCGTCGTCATTCTTTGCTTTCGCTAATGCGTGATCCTGAAAGGCTGCGAGCCGTTCCTGAAAGGATCCCGCGTATTGAACTCCACCTCAAGCCATCTGCCTTGCCGCGGCCTGCCGGGCGCGGATGACAGCCCATAGGCCGATGGCGACCATCGGAAGCGACAGCACCATGCCCATCGTAAGCCAGTTCGTGCCGAGCAGATAGCCGAGCTGCTGGTCAGGCTGACGGAAGAATTCGACAAAAATACGCGAGAAGGCATAGCCGATGACGAAAATACCGCTGACCGTACCCGGCTTTTTCAATGCCAGCGCCCAGCGCGTAAGCACAAAGAGAATAAGGAAGAGGATGATGCCTTCGATGCCGGCTTCATAAAGTTGGCTCGGGTGCCGCGGGTCTGGGCCTGCAGGGCATACGCCATTATGGGCGGCGATCACATGTGGGCTGCAGAAGACCATCGCCCAAGGAACGTCGCTGGCCCGACCCCAAAGCTCGCCGTTGATGAAATTGGCGATGCGGCCGAAGAATAGACCGATCGGCGCGACGGCGGCGACGATATCGAACAGGCTCCAGGTGGGGATCTGGTTGCGCCTTGCGAACAAGATCATGGCGATAGTCGTGCCTATTAATCCGCCGTGGAAGGACATGCCGCCATTCCAGACCTCGATAGCGCGGATCGGATTGGCGATCACCGGGTCGAGATCGTAGAAAAGGATGTAGCCGATGCGGCCGCCGAGAACGATGCCGAAGGCGACCCAGAGAATGAAGTCATCCAGATGCTGGCGCGTCATCGGTGCAGTATCGTTCAGCCAGAGTTTGCCATTGTCGACCAGCCGCCTTGCATAGAACCAGCCGAGCAGGATGCCTGCGACATAGGCAAGCCCATACCAATGCACTGAGATCGGGCCGAGGGAGACGGCGATGGGGTTGATGTCCGGGAACGGCAGGATGGCGGCGAGATTGGCGGATGTCAGCAAGATCGTCAGGCCCGTTTCAGCATGTTCCCGAAAGCACCGTGCCATTCCGGAACGGGGATCATGCTATATAGCTAAATGTGCGCGGAACATGGCGTTCGCTGTCGAAACGGTCAAGTCGATTGTTGATCCGGCCGAGATGGGGCTCCGGTTGTCCAGTCCTATATCAATTTGCTTGCATCGGCCCCTTGGAAATCCTACCTCAGCACTATCTGGCCCATATCGATGCCTGACCGTTGAGGGCCGACGGCTGCAAGGAGATTGCCATGAGCACTGGACCGAACCGAATCTTGGATGAATTCGCCAAGCTGATGACCGATGCCGCCGGTGCTGCCCAAGGCGTGCGCCGTGAAATCGAGACCGCCTTCAATGCCCATGCCGAGCGCTGGCTGAACAGCATGGATATCGTCAAGCGCGAGGAATTCGAAGCCGTCCGCGAAATGGCGATCAAGGCGCGCGACGAAAACGAGGCGCTGCTGGCGAGAATCGAAGCGCTTGAAACCAAGCTTGCTTCCAAGGGCAAATAAGCCCGGTCTTACGTTTGCAGATCGGCACGGCACCCGTTTGCCGTGCCTTTTTCCTCTGAAAATTTGCGTTTGTTTTTCCACCTGTGGAAATAGGCAAAAAAGCCAATCGCCAGAGTCGGTTATGACTCCCTTCTGAATAGGCGTCGGAAGAGCTTTCCACAGTGCCGTTTCCAAAATCACCGTTCAGGGGCTGGCATGCCGGGCATGCCGCTATACACTGATTTTAAATGATGATTCGAAACGGACTTGGTAAGCCCCGGGCATGGTGGAAGCGTTAGTCTGGCAGCCGTTCAACATCATCCCGAGGATGTTTCCGGAGTAAAATTGTTTGCGTTCTTTCAGTGTCGAGCCACGGGAAAACTGCAACCGATCCGGTCAAGAAGGTGCTGCATGAGCCTTATGGAAATGGAAGCCGAACGACAATCGAACCCGGTCGACATGATCGAATTCGTCGCTGCCAATAACGATTGGTCGTTCGAACGGTCCGGCGAGGACGAACTCGCCATGACCGTCGAGGGGCGATGGACCGACTATCACGTCTCGTTCTCCTGGATGGAGGAGTTCGAGGCGCTGCACATAGCCTGCGCGTTCGACGTCAAGGTTCCGGATCCCCGGGTCAACGAGGTGATCAAGCTCCTGTCCTGCATCAATGGGCAGGTGCTGATGGGTCACTTCGATCTATGGCGTCAGGAAGACATCGTTATCTTCCGCCAATCGCTTCTCTTGTCGGGTGGGGCGGAGCCCACCAACCGTCAGGTGGAAGTGCTGCTTTCCAACGCGCTTGACACCTGCGAAGCTTACTATCAGGCTTTCCAATTCGTTGTATGGTCCGGCCTTGACGCAAACCGCGCCATGGAAGCCGTACTTTTTGAAACGGTAGGCGAAGCGTGACATGACAGGCGAACAATCCGCCAATGCATTTGCAGCCTCCGGGCCGATCGTCCTGATCGGCGCCGGTAACATGGGCGGGGCATTGCTGACGGGGTGGCTGAAAAACGGCGTGCCGGGATCATCCGTCATCGTTGTCGATCCAAACCCTGCCGAAGCGATGCGCAAAATGATTGCGGATGCCGGCGCAAGCCACGTCACCGAAGTGCCGAAAGGCGTGACGGCGGGGGTTCTCTTCATCGCCGTCAAGCCGCAACTGATGGACGCAGTCCTGCCGCCGTTCAAGCCGCTTGTGGGCGAGACGACGGTCGTCGTCTCCATCGCGGCCGGCAAGACGCTCTCCGCGCTTGAAACGCATCTGGGAAAAGCGGCCATGGTGCGCGCCATGCCGAACACGCCCGCCATGGTCGGGCGTGGTGTGACGGGCGCTTTTGCCAATGCGCGCGTGAGCGACAGCCAGCGGCAGCTGGTTCAAAACCTGTTGAAGGTATCCGGTCCGGTCGAATGGGTGCCCGGCGAAGCCGATATCGACTCGGTAACCGCCGTTTCCGGCAGCGGCCCGGCCTATGTCTTCTATCTCGTGGAATGCATGGCGGAGGCGGGCCGAAAGCTTGGCCTGCAGGCGGACCTCGCCATGCGGCTCGCACGGGAAACCGTCGCGGGGGCTGGTGAACTGTTGCACCAGTCTCCCGACGACGCTTCGCGCCTGCGCCAGAACGTGACCTCTCCCGGCGGCACCACAGCTGCGGCGCTGAGCGTCCTGATGGCGGAGGATGGCATGCAGCCGCTGTTTGATGCGGCCCTCGAAGCGGCGCGCAAGCGGGCACAGGAATTGGCCGGCTGAGTTTTCTAAAAAGGCAGGACATGGCGGAAGAGATCACTTACGGCGATTTCGAGCGGGTGGACATCCGTGTCGGGACCATCATCGAAGCGGAGACTTTTCCGGAAGCGCGCAAGCCCGCTTACAAGCTCAGGATCGATTTCGGGCCGGAGATTGGCATCAAGCGTTCCTCCGCGCAGATCACGGCGCACTATACGCCGGAAACCCTTGTCGGCCGGCAGGTGCTGGCGGTCGTCAATTTTCCGCCGCGTCAGATCGGTCCGGTGCGCTCCGAAGTGCTGACCCTGGGCTTCGAAGACGAATCCGGCGCGATCGTTCTGGCCGCGGTGACCCAGCCGGTGCCGAATGGCAAAAGGATGATGTGAGCCTTTCCCTTTCGCAATAGGAGGGGAAGGCGTCAGTGAATATCCCGTGATACCGGGTCGGTCAGGCTAAAGTCGAGGAATTCCGCTTCGAAGCCTTCGCGTTGCGGCGAGCAGAAGGCCGGGCCGACCAACACTTCCTCGAGCGTCGGATCGAACCAGGCGAGCCTTGCCATGCGCCATTCGCTCATGCGGTCGGTGCGGTACTGGATAAAGAGGGCGTCGCCGTTGCGGGTGACCCGTGCCGACATGGCATCGAACTCGTGATCGAGGCGGAAGGCGGACCAATCGGAATTGCCATTGGTGACGACGACGCTGAAATGCCTGGCGCCGTCGGTATATTCTATCCCGCATTTCATCCAGTGCCTGGCATCATGGCGGACCATCAGGCCGGCCTGATCGTAAAGCTCGCGATAATGCCCGACGAAGGTGACTTCGGCGGTAAAATCGCCCCGGCGGGGCAGCCCAAGAAAATGACCGTCGTCGCGGTGGAAGCCGTAATAGGTTTCCTGCCAGAAATCGGTCTTGTTGCCGGATTGAACGAACAGGCGTCCCTGGTTCACTTCCCACATGGGCGGCGTGTTCAACCAGTGCATGCCCTCGATATCGATCGGCATATGCTCTCTCCCTCAGGCAGGAATGCGGATGGTGGCGCGCAAGCCCCCAAGCGGGCTGTCGCCGAGCGTGACGTTGCCGCCATGGCTGCGGGCGATGTCGCGCGCGATGGCAAGGCCGAGACCTGTGCCCGATTTATCGAGATTGCGGGCCGAATCCAGCCGGAAGAATGGTTTGAAGACATCATCGCGCGCCGCGACGGGAATGCCGGGGCCATCATCATCGAAAATGATCGTCAGCCATTTAGCACTGTGCCTGGCTTCGACGCGGAGGCTGTTGGCATAGCGTCGTGCATTGGTGGCGAGGTTCGTCACCAGACGGTTGAATGCATTCGGTCGGACGGAGATTTCGTCATCCCCTTCAATGGAGAAGCTCATGGACTTGTCATGCAGCGTGAAGTCCTGCCGGATCTTTTCGAGGATATCGCTGAGCTTGAATTGCCCGACATCTTCTTCGGCTTCGCCGCGCGCGAAGGCCATATAGCCCTCGAGCATGCTTTGCATGTCCTCCACGTCTTCGCTGAGGCCGACAAGATCCGGATTTTCGCCCACAAGGGCGAGCTGCAGCTTGAAGCGGGTGAGAACGGTGCGTAGGTCGTGACTGACCCCGGAAAGCATCGCCGTGCGCTGCTCGATCTGCCGTTCGATGCGCTCGCGCATCAGGATGAAGGCAAGGCCCGCGCGGCGTATTTCGTCGGCACCGCGGGGAGAGTAGTTTTCCAGGCGCTGGCCCTTGCCGAAGCTTTCAGCCGCCTGAGCCAACGCCAGGATCGGGCGGATCTGGCCGCGCAGGAACAGGACGGCGATGCCGATCAGCACCAGTGAGGTGCCGACCATCCATAAAATGAAGATATGGGTGTTCGAGGCATAGGTCTGGCTGCGCTTGGCGAAGACGCGCAGCACCTTGTCTGGCAGTTTGATGCGGATTTCGACCAGACTGGAGTTGCCGACGGTATCGATCCAGAAGGGTAGATTGATCTGTTCCTTTATCTCGTCGCTCAAAATGCCATCGAGGATCGAGAAGAAGGGCTTTTCGCGCGGCGGCGGCAATTCGCCCCCGGGTTCGATCGATATGCTGAGGTCGAGCTTTTGCCGCGCCATCTGCGTTATGGCGGAATAGTCGGCATCCTGCGGATAGGTCTGGATGATGGTGATGATGGCGGCGATGTCGCGCGTGGTCGCCATCGACAGCCGCTGCGTCACCATCTGCCAGTGGCGCTCCATGAAGACGACGGTAACAACCGCCTGCAGAATGATCATCGGCAGGATGAAGATCAGCAATGAGCGGGCGTAGAGGCCGGTCGGCAGGATATAGCGACGCATCCAGCGCGAAAGCCACCGCAATCCGTTGGACGGCGTGTGATCCTGGTCGCGTCTGATGGAATCGAATGTCACCATAATCTGGTCCCGCGGGGCGATCTCAATCTATGCTCAGGCGATAGCCGATACCACGCACCGTCTGCAGCCAGATAGGGTTGGCAGGGTCATCTTCAATCTTGCGACGCAGCCGGTTGATCTGCACGTCGATCGTCCGCTCTCCCACTTCGGCGTCACTGCCGATGAGTTCATGGCGCGGGATCGTCTCGCCGGCGCGCTTGGCAAAGAGCAGCATGATTTCCTGCTCGCGATCGGTAAGCCGGATGAGTTCCGTGGCCTTCTTTAACTCCTTGCGGGTGAGCGAAAAGGTGTACGGCCCGAACATGACCAGTTCGATCTTCGGGGAATCGGCGGGCGCATTGCGCCGCAGGATATTGTTGATGCGCAGCACCAGCTCACGCGGGTCGAAGGGTTTCGGCAGATAGTCATCCGCGCCGGCCTCAAGGCCGGCTATGCGGGAATCGGCTTCGGCCAGCGCCGTCAGCATGATGATCGGAATGTTCTTGATGGCCCGCAGGCTCGACGTCAGCGCAATGCCGGATTCGCCGGGCATCATCACATCCATGATGATGAGATCGAAATCGAGCCCTTCCAGCTTGCGGCGCGCTTCGGCGCCATCGGCGGCAGCCGTGACGCGGAAGCCCTTCTCCATAAGATAGCGGTTGAGGAGGGCGCGGATACGGGTATCGTCGTCCACTACCAGAAGATGTGCTGCATCATCCGAAATTGCTGCTTTTGTCGTCATTCGATCAATCTCGATCCTGTCCTACCCGTCGGTTTCGTTGACGCATTCCATTCCGGCCCCGCAGACTGGAGTGCCGTCATTTTACGGTCTGCATTCCTCTCAGGAAACGCTTCACGCTTTCGCGCGTCGCTTCGGACGCGCCTTCGAATGCCCTTTCAATGCGGCGCGATTGGGGCTCGGCCAAAGCCAGCGCCAAGTCTCTGCCGGCTTGCGTCGGGTACAGCTTGCGCTGCCGCCGGTCCTCCGGACCTGCGACCTGGCGAATATAACCCGAATCGATCAATTGTTTGAGAACCCGCGCCAGACTCTGTTTTGTGATCTGCAATGTTTCCAGAAGGTCCGCAACCGTCATGCCGGGTTCGCGGTTAACGAAATGGACGACGCGATGATGAGCCCGGCCGAAGCCGCTCTTGAGCAGAATCTGGTCCGGATCGGAAACGAAATCGCGGTAGGCGAAGAAAAGCAGCTCGATGATCTCGAAATCGATGCTTCCCGCGTTCTGCAACGGCGTGGCCAGCAGCTCCGTCTTTGCCGCATTCTGGCTCATCTGTCGTGGCACCGTGGCATTTCCTTTCCTATTATGGAGCATTCGGGAAACTTCCGCAAAAATACGTCAGGCCTGTTGACGCATTTTTACGTTGCCGCCCGGCTTCGCACAATGCCATGTTGCTCGAATGGCGCTGCTCATGAGGAAATTAAGCGCGGTCCCAACGAAAACTCTAACATATCCTGTATTTTCGCTCACTGCCACCGGTGTTGAGACTCGGCGATTGGCCGCATGGCGAATCGGCAGATCGTCTTGGGCAAGTGGAGACGAGAGACGGACGCCTCGGGCTGGAAAGCCCTGCATATCCGACCGTCGAAGATGGCGAAAACCCTGGAGATGTCATATTTTTCCGCTCCGCCCGGCTAGAAGCACGGTGGAGGCAGCTGTGGCCAAGCAGAATTGCGCATTGATCCGCACAAGCCGGGTCATTGCCAAGCCCGGCCTGCACGATCCGATTATTTACGCCTTGCGGCCGAGAACGGCACCGACGATTGCGGAGAGTACGCCGCCGGCAACCAGCGAGGATATGCCCTGCGCGATAAGGCCGGTAAGGGCCTCGCTGCCGATCAGGTTCAGGATCAGGCCGCCTCCAAGGCCGCCGACGGCCCCGGCGATCGTTCTCGCAACAAGATTGATCCCATCCTGCTTCAAAACGGCGCTCGCGGCGTTGCCACCGATCGCACCGGCAATCAATTGCGTAATGATAGGCCCTAGACTTTCCATGACTGCCCTTCTCCCATAATTCCGGAGACGCTTCCGGATGCCCTCTCGCCGCAAACAGGTTCGATGCCAGGCAGCGGCGATAATCCCTGCTGATATTAGAATTACATCATGCATGGATCGCTGGAAATAGAAGGGCAACTCAAACGGGAGAATTCCGCAATAATTTCAGGGGAAATCCGCGGTTTGGGCATGCGGCTGTCTGGCCGCATGTCACTTTCGCCATTTTATGCGGTCCCGTGAGGCGAATCAGCGGTAGACGTAGACGATCCTGCGCGTGCCGGGATCGACCAGAACCGGCTGATGGTTCACCTCGACATAGCTGTATTGATAATCCGGAATGCGGTGCACCTCCACGCTTTGCGGGACGGTGGCGCCCACGACCAGATCACCATTCAACCGAACCGTATCGACCGGGTTGTCATCAATATAGGTCCGGACTTCCTCAGGCGGGGTGACGGCGACCACATCGGTGCCGTTCTCATCGACCGGACCCAGTAACTGATCGTTCGGACTTGGCTGAACGCGCTGGACGCTGCCGGTCTGGACTGGGTCTGTCTGCTCATAGGTGATGGTGGGAATGCCCAGGTCATCCCGGTGGTCCTGGACGACGACCGAGGCGCCATTCTGTTCCACGCTTAGATATTGCGCATAGACCCAGCCCCGCATGCCGTTGACATCGACCCGGCACCAGCGGCTGCCCTCGACGCAGCCATCCAGAGTGGCTTCGGACCCTCGTGTGGCGACGCCGACTGTGGGGAATTCCGCGCCTGGACCGGAACGAACTTCGATATCGGTGGCGGTCGTTGCGGCCATCTCGGCCTCGGCGAGACCCGCACTGCCGAGAAGGACAAAGCTGGCCAGCAACAGATTTCTTTTCAAGGACATTGGTTTTCTCCTTCTGTCTTGAAAGACTTCTCTTCAACGCTTCGGATGCTTCGGTGTTCCGATTGGCCAGGTGAGAGCAATGTGACAATCAATCGAAAATCAGAATAACCGTATGGAATAACTTGCCCTTCCGGAGTTTCACGAGGATGGTCTTCGTTACCCGCGCCACTTTGCAGCCTACAGGGGCTGTTTTACCTGGAGTTTGCCGCTATACCGGCGACAAGACGATCAAACAGACGAGGCGCTCCATGGGCATGCTCCAGGCCGGCATCATTCCGGTGACCCCTTTCGAACAGAACTGCACCATCCTGTTCGATCCGGAGACGAAGGAGGGCGTGGTGGTCGATCCGGGCGGTGATGTCGATATCATCCTACATACGGTGCGCGAGAACGGCATTACTCTGAAGGCCATCTGGTTGACACACGGCCATATCGATCATGCCGGCGGTGCCGACGAGGTGCGCGAAGCGCTCGGCATCGAGGTGATCGGTCCCCATGAAGACGACCGCTTCCTGCTCGAGGATATCGAAGCCAAGGGCAAGATGTTCAACATCAGCGGCGTGCGCAACGTCACGCCGGACCGCTTTCTGAAGGAGGGGGACAAGGTCTCCTTCGGTGAACATGAGTTCGAGGTTTTCCACTGCCCCGGCCATGCACCGGGTCACGTCATCTATGTCAACCGGAAGCAGGGTTTCGCCCATCTCGGCGACGTGCTGTTCAACGGCTCGATCGGCAGAACGGATCTGCCCGGCGGCAATCACCAGCAGCTTTTGGAATCGATCCGCGACAAGGTCTTTCCGCTGGGCGATGAGGTAGGTTTCATCTGCGGCCATGGACCTGGAAGCCGCATCGGCGACGAGCGCCGCACCAATCCCTTTCTGCGCGGATTATGAGGAACGCTCCGCTCGCTTGCTAGCGGCCATCCGGCCGCTTTGCTAACATTTCGAGAGAATATCATCGACAACGCTGACGAGCGGCGCGGTGGCGTCAATGGTCACCGCGTTCTTCGGAACATCCTCCTGCGTCGCGTGCAATCGCATGATGACATCTCGCTCGGCAGGCCTGCCGCCAAATTCGTCTTCCGGCCTGCTGGCAAGGCGGTGCCTCAGCGTGTCCAGATCGACATTCAGAACGAAGACTTTATCGAACAGATCGATAAAGCGATAGAAATTCCGTGAGCCGCCGCAGAAGAAGGAGATCGGGTGGCTTCGATCGGCGGCCAGGGATTTGACCTTGCCGACATCCCAAAGGTGATGTCTGTGCCCGAAGACCACATCCGCAATGTGCTTCCGAAGGGCATAAGCATCCAGCGGTTCACCCGTCTCCGGATCGCCCTTATAGGCCAACTCCCGGTCACCATGGATCACATGATGCCCGCGCCGCTGCAGTTCGGCGGCGACAGCGGTCTTGCCGGTTCCTGAAACACCTTCGATCAAATAGTTCTTGATGCCCATTTGAAAGTGGTGCCTTGGTTCCTGCATTCTCATGCGGGGCTACGGTCGAAATCAATCGGCCGTGCAGAAATGGCGCATGCCGTCATAGCCGGCATAGGTGCCGGAGCGGCTGTCGAAGCTTCTATAACGGTCGTAGCAATAACGCATCCACGCCGGCGACCAGGGACGCAGGCCATATGCCGGCGGCGGCGCGTAATAACTGACGTCACGCTCGACATAAACACGGCGCGGCGGTGGACGATAATAATAGGCCGGAGGAGGCGCATCGTAGTCCGGATCGACATAGGCCGGGGCCGGCTCGACGTAGCGCGGCTGGCTGGCAATGGCGGAGCCGACGATCAAGCCGGTTGCAAGCCCCGCAGCGCCGAGCGCCCAACCATCGCGGTTGTGATGGCGCCAATATTCATCGGCGGAAGCAGCGCTCATCGAAGCGACTGTCACCGCCGCGGCGACAGCGGACATGACGAGCGTTTTGCCGAGTATGGTCATTGGCCTGTCCTCTAACGGAGGCGGGATAAAAATCAGTCCCGCTCTTTCATGGAAGGCAAATTATATGGGGCAAACTGAATGCAGACTGAATGACAAAACCCGGCATTGCTGCCGGGCCTCAACTCGAATTTGATAACCGTAGGGTGTCTCAGCCAGCAATCTGCAGATTGACGGCCTTCGGTCCCTTGCCGCGGCGATCCGGTTCCGTGTCGAAGCTTACCTTCTGGTTTTCCGACAATCCTGCCAGACCAGAAGCCTGAACTGCAGAAATGTGCACAAAGATGTCTGCGCCACCCTTGTCCGGTTTGATGAAACCGAAGCCCTTATCGGTATTGAAAAACTTTACAGTGCCAGTCTCGGCCATGCCTCAGGTCCTTTTCTCTCTGCCCACCATCCACACGGGCAGCATTACTTCAGTTGCCCTTGCGGGCGCTTGCAGGCAGTTCTCGAAATTTGAAGGAAAAGGTCCCCGTAACTCGGCATGGACGCGATGCGATGTTTGCCACCCCGCTTCTCGACCAAGCTGACCGGAATATTAGCGTTTCCGGCTCGCAATTCTATTAGGACTTCCCATGCTCTAAAAATGCCCGAACACTGTTGAGAGTGCTGTGTTTAGGGGAAATTGGCAAGCAAAAGTTTTTTAACGTGGCACAACGAGCACAATACCGTAACGCGAATATGTTAAGGCGATTCGCAAATTTTCCCACTTTGAAACAGGTTTCTAAGGGTTTTGCATCGTCCACGATATAGTTTTGACAAAATTTCCCCAAATCCGTTGGTGTGAACGGTCGTTTTCGATCGTTCGAAAAATTTTGCCAAGCCATAGAGGCACGCGACCGAAAGCCCGCATTTCCGGCGTTTTTACGCTGCAGCGTCGCGCCGGCGTGTCAGTTCTGGGACCAATTCTACAGCGAGCATCGCCGCAAACATTAAGGCGCAGCCGGCATAGCCAAGCGGTCGGATGGTCTCGCCGAGCAGCAAGGCGCCGAGTGAAGCTCCGAACAGTGCTTCCGAAGACAGGAAGATCGCGGCCTGGGGTGCGGTCGTATAACGCTGGCCGATGATCTGCAGCGCAAAAGCCAGGCCGGAGGAAAAGACGCCGACGTACAGGATCTCGCCGAGTGCGGCACTTATATCGGCAATGCTGATTGGTTCGATGACGGCGGCAACCGCGAGAGCGAGAACGGCGGTGACGGCAAATTGCGTGGCCGAAATACCGAGCGGCCGACCGGTTTCGTTGACGGCGGAGCCGGCGAGCGTGATTTGGGCTGCCCAGAAGAGGGCGCAGATCACAGTCAGGAAATCGCCAACGGTAAGGCGCGAGAAAGAGCCGCCCGAGAGCAGGTAGATGCCGCAAAGCGCCATCAAGGCTGCGGGCCAGATGACCCAATGCGGCGAGCGTCGCAGGAAGATAACGGCGATCAGCGGCACGAAGACCACGTAAAGGCCGGTTATGAAACTCGAGTTCGTGACGGTGGTCGTCAGCAGGCCGAGTTGCTGCGTTGCCGCTCCGCCGAAAAGAGCAAGGCCGATCAGCAAAAAGGAGAGCCAGTTGCGAGGCGTCAGGGGCTTCGCAGCCTTCCTGTTTTCCATCCACACGAAGGGCAGGACGACCAGGGTGGCGACGGCGAATCTGAGACCGATGAACCAGAAGGGGCCGATCGCCTTCATCGCTGTCGATTGCGCAACGAAACCGCCACCCCAGATCGCGGCGGCAAGCAACAACAACAAATTCGCCTGTATGCGAGACATCTGCATCCTGCGGAAAGGGGAGGAAAGAACGAGGCCGACCGTTAGCAGCTGCTTTTGTTTGCGGCAAGGCAGAAAGGCGCAAGAAGCGGAATGCTTCCCACTAGCTTGCAGCCCTCGAAATCCTCAGGAGCGCACCATCGCTTTCATCCGTCGTTATCAGCAAGGCACCATCGGGCGCGACTATTACATCGCGCATGCGGCCGAATTTTCCCTCAAATATGCGTTCCTGTTCGATGATCTTGCCTTTGCCGTCCTGGCTTAGCCGTGAGAGCAGCTCGAACTTCAGCGCTGTGACGAGAAAATCGCCATTCCACTCGGGAAACATCTTGCCGCGATAGACGGCAATGGCGCCGGGCGCGATCGAAGGATCCCAATAGAAGCGGGGCTGCTCCATGCCGGCGTTTGCGGTTCCGATGCCGATCTTGGTGCCGTTATAATTGACGCCGTAAGAGATGACTGGCCAGCCGTAATTCTTGCCGGCTTCGGGCGTGTTGATCTCATCGCCGCCCCTGGCGCCATGCTCGGCCGTATAGAGCCTGTTTGTCTGGCTGTCGAAAGTGATGCCCTGTGGATTGCGATGGCCCTTCGACCAGATTTCGGGCAAAGCGCGCTTGCCGTCCTTGAACGGATTGTCGGCGGGGATGCTGCCGTCGGCGCCGATGTGAATGATGGAGCCGGCGTCGTCGTGAAAGTCCTGAGCTCGGTCTTGCTGGCCTCGATCGCCGAGGCTGACGAAGAGGCTGCCGTCGCGGGCAATTGCGATGCGCGAACCATACTGGATATTGCCGCGCGACAGCTTGTTCATCAGGAAGATGCGCTTCACATCGGTCAGCCGAGTTTCGTCCGGCGATAGTCCGGCGCGGAATACGGCTGTGCCGCTTCCGCCGTCACCTGCCACGGAGGCCGTGAAATAGAGGGTGTGGTTGCTGGCGAAGTTCGGATCAAGTGTTATATCGAGGAGGCCACCCTGACCATGCGCGTAAACTTCGGGCACGCCTGATATAGGGCCTGAGACCTTGCCGTCGCGGATAAGGCGAATGCGGCCGGGCCGCTCGGTCACGAGATAGGCGCCATCCGGCAGCACTTCGACGGCCCAGGGGTGATCAAGCCCCGTCGCGACCGTTTCGACTTTGACATCAACCTTTTGCGTCTTGAAAGTCTGCACCGGTTCGGCAAGCACCGATGTTGCCGTGAGCAGAGCGCCGGCCATCAAGGCGATGGAGAAACCCGTTCTGCCTAATCCCGTTCTGGCGCCGCGCATCTTTTCGACCTCCCCATAGGCTCGCTTTTGGAAGGTGGGACCGTTCGGTTGCCATTCAAGGCGGATCGCGGAACCGATAACGTCATTGTGTTCCTGCCTTCGGCGAAAGGGACGTTTTTGGATCTGCCGATCTCGTCGGCAGGCGAAAGCATTTCCCACGCAAGAGCCATTCGACTGAAGGCGCGAGAGGCCGATGTTGAAGAAGTGTCTGATCCATATAGGAAATTCCCACCATCTTCAGAGTTTGATTCAGGTGCTTCGCGTGATGATTCAAGTTGAGAGGGGTTGGAGGTGCCGGGCTACGGCCGATCTAACCTTGGCGAAAGGGGCGTGCGGTCTCTTAGGCAGGCTTCTAGCCGGATAAAAAAGCTAGCGCGCACGGCGCGGAAAGCCATGAAATAAAGCCACTGTGACGCCTTTGTGCTTGAAACGTCGGTCCATATTCGACATAGAGCTTAGCGCAGAAATCTGGTCCACAGGCTTTCTGCCATTTTCAACCGAATAGGACCGATCACCATGGCCTTTCTTGCCGACGCTCTTTCCCGTGTAAAGCCTTCTGCCACCATCGCCGTTTCCCAGAAAGCGCGCGAGCTGAAAGCAAAAGGACGCGACGTGATCGGCCTCGGCGCCGGTGAGCCCGATTTCGATACGCCCGATAATATCAAGACGGCGGCCATCGACGCGATCAACCGCGGCGAGACGAAGTACACGCCGGTCTCCGGCATTCCGGAACTGCGCAAGGCGATCGCCGCCAAGTTCAAGCGCGAGAACAATCTCGATTATACGTGGGAGCAGACGATCGTCGGCACCGGCGGCAAGCAGATCCTGTTCAATGCCTTCATGGCGACGCTGAACCCGGGCGATGAAGTCATCATCCCGACGCCTTACTGGGTTTCCTACCCGGAAATGGTGGCGCTGTGCGGTGGAACGCCCGTTTTCGTCGCGACGACGCAGGCCAACAACTTCAAGCTTCAGCCCGCCGATCTTGAAAAGGCGATCACGCCGAAGACCAAGTGGTTCATGTTCAACTCGCCGTCCAACCCGTCGGGCGCTGCCTATTCGCATGCCGAGCTGAAGGCGCTGACGGACGTGCTGGTCAAGCATCCGCATGTCTGGATCCTGACCGACGACATGTACGAGCACCTGACCTATGGCGAGTTCAAGTTCGCCACCCCGGTCGAGGTCGAGCCGAGCCTCTACGACCGCACGCTGACGATGAACGGTGTCTCGAAGGCTTATGCCATGACCGGCTGGCGTATCGGCTATGCCGCCGGCCCGCTGCAGCTGATCAAGGCCATGGACATGATCCAGGGCCAGCAGACCTCGGGCGCAACCTCGATCGCGCAGTGGGCTGCCGTCGAAGCGCTGAACGGTCCGCAGGACTTCATTCCGCGCAACAAGAAGATCTTCGAAGGTCGCCGCGATCTCGTCGTGTCGATGCTGAACCAGGCGAAGGGCATTTCCTGCCCGGTTCCGGAAGGCGCCTTCTACGTCTATCCGTCCTGCGCCGGCCTGATCGGCAAGACGGCTCCGACCGGCAAGGTCATCGAGACGGACGAGGATTTCGTCTCCGAGCTGCTGGAATCGGAAGGCGTTGCCGTCGTCCACGGTTCGGCTTTCGGCCTCGGCCCGAACTTCCGCATCTCCTATGCGACCTCGGAAGAACTGCTCGAAGAAGCTTGCCGTCGCATCCAGCGCTTCTGCGGCGCCTGCAAGTAAGCGGCTAGCGATAGCTTACATGGAAAGCCCGCCAGAGATGGCGGGCTTTTTCGTATTCAGGCTGACGGTTTCGGCTTCATCAAATGATTCAAGCACTTTGCATTTTGAATCCGCCAATCGGCGCAAGTCCTTGAAATCGAAATCAAAGACCGAGCGCCGTCAGCATGATGAAGGTGGCGAAGAGAATGAAATGGGTCATGCCCTCGATGGCGTTGGTTTCGCCGTCATTGAGGTTGATGGCGGCGACGATCAGCGTGATCATCACCATAACGGTCTGCACCGGCGACATGGCCATCATGAAGGGCTGGCCGGTATAGAGCGCGATCGCCTCCATAACCGGTACGGTCAGGATGACGGTCGAGAGTGAGGCGCCGAGGGCGATGTTAACTGTCGCCTGCATGCGGTTTCTAAGAGCTGCCCGCAGAGCGGTCAGAATTTCCGGCGCTGCCGAGATGGCGGCAACAACTATCGCGGCGATGGCGGGCGGAGCGCCGGTGCCCTTGAGGCCGGTATTCATGAAGGCCGACATGAATTCGGCGAGCGTACCGATCAGGACGACGCCGATCAGGATTGTCACGATCGAAGTCGCCGTGGAGTCCTCTTCATGATGTTCTTCAGCCTTTGTAGCTGCGAGCTTCTTTTCCGCGCGCGGATAGCTATAGCTGAAGAAATAGCTGTGCCGGCCGACCTGCATGCGCAGGAACAGCGCATAGAGGGCGATCATCGCAACGATGGTGAAGGCCGAATAATAATGCCATCTCGCATCCGGGATGAATTCCGGCACGATCATTGAAATGCCCATGGCAGTCAGGATCATCACGCCATAGGTCCGGCTGGAATCGTCATTATAGGGCTGTTCACCATGCTTCAACCCGCCGAGAAGGGCGGCGAGGCCGAGGATGCCGTTGATATCGAGCATGACGGCGGCGTAGATCGTGTCGCGCACCAGCGTCGGCGAACTCTCGCCGCTCATCATGATGGCAAGGATGATAACTTCGACGGCAACGGCGGAAAGGGTGAGGATCATCGTGCCGTAGGGATCGCCGACCTTGACGGCGAGCGTCTCGGCATGATGGGCGACGCGCATGGAGGCCAGCACAATGGTTGCGATCAATGCCGCGGCTGCGATCATTGATGCGCCCTGGCCCATTTCCAGAATGGAATGCTCGCCGACATAGGCGCCAACGGCAACTATCAATGCCACCAGCAGGTTTCCTTCCTGCTTAAACCACTTTGCTATGAGCACTTTCCCACCTCTGCGCCGATTCACGGTTGCACTCTAAAGCAAGGAGTTCGCACATCAAGCTTGCGGGAAGAGGGCGAAATTTGCAGTTAACGCGGTTTAATGGAATACTGCGCGGATAGGTCTGCCCAACCACAACGCCGCGGCATCCTCGAATCCGTCTCAGATGCACGCGATCCCGCCGGCGACATCCGGTTCGAAGGTCTTGGCAGATGAGAAGGAGGGTCTGAATGGTCAAGGTCGTTTACGAAATCGTGCCGCATGACGGTGGGTGGGCTTATCGCTTCCGTGATGTTTATTCGGAAGCGTTTCCAACACATTCCGAGGCGGTGGAGGCCGCCAGGATCGTGGCGGCGGAACAGCAGATCGGGGGAGACTCAGCCGAAATCAGCTGGCAGGACGAGAGCGGCAAGTGGCATGAGGAATATGCCGACGGCGGTGACCGACCGGAAACGGAAGTCATCGATGGCCAGGTGCATTTCCCGCCGATCGATACTGCTCCTGGCGCTTAGCCTTTCGGCGTCTTTAACGTTTAACGCCTTTTCTATAATCGCGTCGACGAAGCGACGCTTTTCGGCGGTGTAGTGATCGCCATCATGGCGATGGAGTTCGGCCAGCTCCACTTTCAGCGCAGTATAGGCTGCTGCTTCTGCCGGGTGGGTCCGAAGATAATCGCGAAAGATCAAACGTCGTTCGTGTGTTCGATTGTCCGGTGGGCAGAGATAAATTCGTTCCGGCGGCCTGCCGTCGCGCCGCATGAATGCCCAGACATCGTCGTCATAGCGATTGCCACGTGCTTCGTAATTCTCCCTTAGAAGAATCTGGGTCGCCGGCGGTACATCGGCTGAGCTGCGCAGGATGATGTCGATATCGATGAGCGGTTTTGCGACAATCCCGGGAATTGACGTACTGCCGATGTGCTCGATCGCCATGACATAGGGCGCCAGCAATCGCTGAAGCTTATTACGGATGCGCTCGAAATCCTCTGGCCAGCGCCGATCGTATGGGACCAGTTCCACTGCTGTTGCCATGGTCAGGATCCATTATCCACGCTGTTTTCCTTGATATAATCAAGCAACCCCATCACCAGCGCATCGAACGTCACGCGGCAGCGTGGCGATGTCTTCAGGTTTTCGTGCATGACGATCCAGGTGTCGATCTCGACCTTGATCTCCGGCAACAGCTGCACGAGGGCCGGATCGCGGCTTGCCAGGGGGACTTGAAGGAAGCCGATGCCGATGCCGGCGCGCAGGGCGTTATGCAGAGCAATGCTGTGATCGGAACGAAAGCTGAAGGAAATGCCTTCGAGCACTGGATAACGCTTCGTCATCATGCGGATATAGGCAGTCTGGCGATCGAAGCCTATGAGCTTGTGCCGGCCCAGTTCCCCGACGGTTTCGGGCTTGCCGTACCGCTCGATATAGCTGCGATGGGCGAAGAGGCCGAGAGAGATGATGCCGATGTGCCGAGCGAGCAATGCTTCTTGCGCGGGCGCGACCATGCGCACGGCGATATCGGCCTCGCGCTGCAGCAGATCCTCCACCGTATCGGAGGCCGAAAGCTCTACGATCAGATCGGGATATCCTGCCTGCAGCATGGCAAGGATCGGCGGCAGCACTTCCGTGCCGATGACCTCGCTTGCGCTGATGCGCACCGTGCCGCTGACCTTATCCTTCGAGCCGGAGGCCGCGCGCAGCAGAGCCGCGGCTGTGCTGGCCAAAGTCTCGGCATAAGGTTTCAGAACCATAGCGGCATCGGTGGGCAGCAGCCCCTGTTGCGAACGCGTGAACAGCTCCGCGTCGACCGATTGCTCCAATGCGAGGATGTGACGGCCGACCGTCGGCTGTGTCAGACCGAGCTCGCGCGCCGCAGCCGACAGCGAGCCGTGCTCCAGCACGGCGAGAAAGGTACGATAGAAATCCCAGCTTGGCTCAGCGACTCGAGTCATACATTTATGTATAGCATCTGAAAATTTTTCGGCAATTTCGTTTATTGCCAATACCAAGCATAGTCAGCCCATCGAAACCGATGGAGATGACAATGAGCAACAACAAGGAAAGCACGAAGACGGCCCTGGTACTCGGTGCGACTGGCGGCATTGGCGGTGCTGTCGCGCAAGGGCTTGCCCTTCGCGGCTGGCGCATCCGGGCGCTGAACCGCAATGCGGCCGAGGCGGCTCGCCGCCAGCCGGATTTCGACTGGTTCCAGGGCGATGCCATGCAGGCGGATGATGTTCTGAAGGCGGCGCAAGGTGCGGATGTCATCGTGCATGCGGTCAACCCGCCCGGCTATCGCAATTGGGGCAAAGTCGTCCTGCCGATGCTCGACAATACCATTGCCGCCGCCGAGGCGGTCGGTGCACGGATCGTGCTGCCAGGTACGGTCTATAATTTCGGTCCCGATGTTTTCCCGATTGTCACGGAAGACAGCGCGCAGCGGCCGAAGACCCGCAAGGGCGCCATCCGTGTGCAGATGGAGCGGCGTCTGAGGGCAGCGGCAGAGCAGGGCGATAGCCCGGTCATCATCGTTCGCGCTGGCGATTTCTTCGGGGGTGCGCGCGCCAACAGCTGGTTTTCTCAAGCCATGGTGACGCCGGGTAAACCGATCACTTCGATGACCTATCCGGGCAAACGCGGCGTCGGCCATCAATGGGCCTATCTGCCCGATGTTGCCGAAACCATGATCCGGTTGATCGAGAAGAGCGACGAGCTGCCGGCATTCGCCGTCTATCATATGCGCGGTCATTGGGATGGAGACGGCAGACAGATGATCGAAGCCGTGCAGCGCGTCGTTGGACACAAGGTGAAGGTGAAATCGTTTCCCTGGTGGATAGTACCGCTAGCCTCTCCCTTCGTGACATTCATGCGGGAACTGCGCGAGATGAGCTATCTCTGGGATGTGCCGCTGGAGATGAGAAACGACAGGCTGGTGGCCGTGCTCGGCGAAGAACCGCATACGCCGATCGATCAGGCCATCAAGGAAAGCCTAGCGTCGATCGGCTGCCTGCAAACTGCGTGAATGGCTCGTTTCACTCGCTTCAGAAGCCGATATGGAGAGTCCCCGCAACATGGGTTGCGGGGGCTCTTTGTCCAAAGCGCACCCTAGCTGGGAGGCCCTAATTAGGCTGCTTCTTCGAGTGTCGGATAGTCGGCATAGCCCTTGGCGCCGCCGCCATAGAGCGTTGCCTGGTCCCATTGGGCGAGCGGCGCATTTTCCTTCAGGCGACGGACAAGATCCGGATTCGAAATGAACGGCTTGCCGAAGGCAACGACATCAGCCTTGCCGCTCTCGACAGCTTCGATCGCCATTTCGCGGGTATAGGCATTGTTGAGCATCCAGCCGGCCGTGCCGCCTGCAGCCTTATAGGCCGCGTGCAGCGCGTCGTAGTCGAAGGGCAGGAAGTCGCGCTTGCCGCCGGTCTGGCCTTCGACGACATGGATATAGGCAAGGCCGTATTTCGCCAGGCCTTCGACGACCTGGGTGAAGAGCTGCTGGGGAGCCGGGTCGCTGGCATCGCCAGAGGGCGTGACGGGAGAAATGCGGATTGCCGTGCGGCCAGCGCCCACTTCCTTGGTGACCGCATCGACCACTTCGAACAGGAAGCGGGTACGGTTCTCGATCGAGCCGCCATACTGGTCGGTGCGATCGTTGATATCGCCGCGCAGGAACTGGTCGATCAGATAGCCGTTGGCGCCGTGGATTTCGACGCCGTCGAAACCGGCATCGATGGCGGCGCGGGCGGCCTTGCGATAATCTTCAACGATGCCCGGAATTTCCGAGGTTTCCAGGGCGCGTGGTTCGGAAACATCGGCAAAACTGCCGGTGCCGTCGCTATTGACGAGATAGGTCTTGGAATTTTCAGCGCGCTTGGAGGTCGAGGAGACCGGCTTGCCGCCGTTCGGCTGCAGGGTCGTGTGGGAGATACGACCGACATGCCACATCTGGACAACGATCTTGCCGCCATTGGCGTGCACGGCTTCCGTCACTTTCTTCCAGCCGTCCAGCGCTTCCTTGCTGTAAAGGCCGGGAACGTTGGCATAGCCCTGACCTTGATGGGTGATTGCCGTTGCCTCGGTGATGATCAGGCCCGCGGTCGCGCGCTGGGCATAATATTTGACGTTCAGATCGTTCGGCACAGCATTCGGCGAGCGATTGCGCGTCAGGGGCGCCATGACGATGCGGTTGGCGATGGAGATATCACCAAGCTTCGTCGGTTCGAATAATTTGGTCATGGGTAGTCCTTTCTTTTGGGGGGAGGGAGAAATCAGGAAGAGGCGACCGCCAAGGCCGGGAACCTATGGGTTGAGGTAGTCGCTTGTTGGGGAAAATCGCGTCGGTTGCGAGGACGTGAGCGTGTGTGCAGGGAGAGCAGTTGACATTTTCAGAGCTCCTTTTGCATGGCTGCGAGGAATTCTGTGATGAGCTCCTCGTTGCGCTTGTAGAAAATCCACTGGCCGAGGCGCCGGGTCGTCACCAGGCCGGCACGGTGAAGCGTGCCGAGGTGGGCCGAGACGGTGGATTGCGAGAGACCGCACCGCTCAAATTGGCTGGCGCAGACACCAAGCTCCAGCGGGTGTTCTTGCGTCGGAAAATGGGCTTCCGGATCTTTCAAGTGGTTGAGGATTTCGAGCCGGGCCGGATTGGCCAACGCCTTCAATATCTCGTTTTTGTCCATGGTACTTACCAGCAATATCGAATAATTACGATTTATGTATCGATGATTTTCGATATATCAAGGGCGACGCCGAATATTATTTTCGGCAAGGCTGCCGACGTGCGTGCTTAGAAATTGGGCAAAAAAAGAGGGCCACCGGTATGAACCAGGGCCCTTATAGGTGTGAAGGTCAAAACCTCCAGAGGGGAACAGCCAATGCGGTGGAACTGGGAGGAAAAGCCACCGTGTGCATCAGCTGTGTGCGTTATGATGTTAATTTGTGCAGTGCGCAATGCTTTTTTGTGCATGGCAGTTATGCGTTTGGCGTGCCTGGGACAAAAGAGCAAAAAAAAGGGCCTCCGGAGTGAACCAGGGCCCTATAGGTATGAAGGTCAAAAACCTCCAGAGGGGAACAGCCAATGCGGTGGAACTGGGAGGAAAAGCCACCGTGTGCATCAGCTATGTGCGATATGGTAGTTAAATGTGCAGGCTTCAACTCTCATTTGTGCATATCAGCTATGCATCATATGCGCGGCTCGTATGCTGGCCCTAAAAAGAGTTGGTTATCAGTGACTTACCTTCGTCAGAAATTCCAGTTGCGCGCTTTCGCGACGATAAAATCACGGAAAACCTTGAGCTTGGCCGCATTCTTCATTTCGTCCGGATAGCAGAAATAGGTGTCGAAGGACGGCACGTCTGCATTGATCGCGAGTTGAATAAGGCCTGGATCGCGGCCGACGATATAATCGGGCAAGACTGCGATGCCAATGCCAAGCAGGCAGGCGCGCTTAATTGATGTCTGGCTATTGATCTGCAGATGCGGAGCGCGCTTGTTGTCGGATGAGCGGCCGGCAATCTCGAGCCAGTTGACATCCAGCAGGTAGTTCGGTGCCGGTTCGCCGAAGCTGATGATGCGATGCTCGTCCAGATCTTCGACCGACTGCGGCTCGCCATAGCGGTTGATATAGGAGGGGGCGGCATAGACGTGCATATGCACGGTAAAGAGCTTGCGCTGTATCAGATCCGATTGTTGCGGCTGGCGCAGACGGATGGCGCAATCGGCGTGACGCATGTTCACGTCCAGCTCCTCATTGTCGAGGATGAGCTGAATTGACATGTCAGGATAAAGCTGCAGGAATTCCTGGATCTTGTCGGTGAGCCAGCCCTGGCCGAGGCCAACGGTCGTCGTCACCCGCAGTTTGCCGCTTGGCTTGTCGGTCGTCTCGGTCAATTGCATCTTGACCGTTTCGAGCTTCAGCAAAACGTCGTGAGCGGTGCGATAAAGCAGCTCGCCCTGTTCCGTTAGGATGAGGCCGCGCGCATGGCGGTGGAAGAGTTTTATGCCGACATCCTGCTCGAGGGCGCTGACCTGGCGGCTGATGGCGGATTGGGACAAATGCAACTTGTCTGCCGCATGCGTGAACGAACCCGCTTCGGCAGCCGCGTGAAAGATACGCAGCTTGTCCCAATCCAATGGCATGCCGTTTCCCCTCATCGGCTGCATCACTCCGCAGCCACGGCGACGGGCATGTGCCCAGTCAGATAGCGTTCCGCTTCAAGCGCGGCCATGCAGCCCATTCCTGCTGCCGTGATCGCCTGCCGGAACGTATCGTCGGTCACATCACCGGCCGCATAAATGCCTTCGACGTTGGTCGCGGTCGAATCCGGTGCGGTCCAGAGATAACCATTGTCCTTGAGCTTCAATTTGCCCTTGAAGAGTTCGGTCGCCGGCGCGTGGCCGATGGCAACGAAGACGCCGTCGATCGGCATCTCCGTGATGGCGCCAGTGCGCGTATCGCGCAGGCGCGCGCCCGTGACGGATGGCGGCATCGGCGGCTTGGCCGGCGTGCCGGTGATCTCCGCGACCTCAGTGTTCCAGAGAATCCTAACGTTTTCCTTGGCGAACAGGCGCTCCTGCAGGATCTTTTCCGAACGGAAAGTATCGCGGCGATGCACCATCGTCACCGATTTGGCGATGTTGGAGAGATAGAGTGCTTCCTCGACAGCGCTGTTGCCGCCGCCAACCACGATCACATCCTTGTTGCGATAGAAGAAGCCGTCACAGGTGGCGCAGGCGGAGACGCCGAAGCCCTGGAAATGCTGTTCGCTCTCGATACCCAGCCATTTCGCCTTGGCGCCGGTGGCAATGATGAGAGTGTCGGCGGTCCAGACCTGGCCGCTGTCGGTATGGGCAACGAAAGGACGCTTGCTGGTATCGACTTCGGTCACGAGGTCGTTGACGATCTCGGCGCCTACATGCTGGGCCTGCTGCAGCATCTGCTCCATCAGCCACGGACCCTGGATCGGATCGGCAAAACCCGGATAATTCTCGACATCGGTCGTGATCATCAACTGGCCGCCCTGTTCGAGACCGGCGATCAGAACGGGCTGCAGCATCGCGCGCGCGGCATAAACCGCTGCGGTGTAGCCGGCTGGGCCGGAACCGATGATGAGCACCTTCGTGTGGCGGGCAGGCATAGTCAGTCCTTTCAATTCGGCGATTGCGAAACCGCGGCTTCAAGCGCGCAAAACAGGCGATTTCGCGATCCGCGCTTCATTTATGATTGCCTTATGCATTTATTCAAGGGCAGCCTTGCATTACACACAGAGCAAATCTGCTTTGTGTTAGAATCAACTACGCGGGAGAAACTTTCTTGCGTATTTTCCAGCCTTATATAGAAGCTGGCGAGGGGGAATTAAAGAAAGGCAAAAAAGTGCTTCGCGCTGAGCTCGATGCTATCGATATCAAGATTCTGCGGGAACTCCAGCGGGACGGACGCATGACCAACGTCGAGCTCGCGGACAGGGTCGGCATTTCGGCGCCGCCATGCCTGCGCCGCGTGCGCAAATTGGAAGAGGCTGGCGTCATCGAAGGCTATCACGCCATGCTGAACAGCCCGAAACTGGGCTTCGATCTCGTGGCTTTCTGCATGGTCGGCCTCAAGCATCAGTCGGAAGCGAATCTCAAGGCTTTTGCCAGCGCAACCTCGGCTTGGCCGCTGGTTCGACAGGCTTGGATGGTGTCCGGCGACAGTGATTTCCTGCTGCATTGCGTTGCGGAAAATCTCACCCGTTTCCAGGATTTCGTCATCGAAGTCCTGACGGCGAATGAACATGTCGATACCGTGCGCACCATGCTGACCATCCGACAGGTCAAGAAACTCGGCTTGGTGGAGCTCTAGGCGAATGGCGGATCGCCCCTGGCATCGGTCGCTGATCAAAACCGGCGTGCGCCTCTTTCTGGGCGGCTCGCGGGCTCATGTGCAGGACTGGTTTCCGGGGCTCAGTATCGTCCGCAGCCAGAATGTTAGCGAGGTGCTTTACCGCGGCGTCAAGGTCGCGAGCCTTGCGGGCATGGACCGCCTGCGCGAACGCTGCGGCGATGCGGTCTACATCGTCGGATCAGGGCCATCGATTCGCGATAGCGATCTGAGCGGCCTGGAATTCCGCAGCGCCATTCTTTTGAATGGTGCGATCGGCCTGTCAGGCGACACAATCTCCGAGCCTTTGGCAATTGCAGTCGAGGATGAGCGTTTTGTCTGGCGGCATCTCGATATGCTGCGCGAGAAGGTGGCTCCCGGTTCGCTTTGCCTGTTTTCCGTGGCGGTGCTGCGTGCACTCTGCGAGATCGACAAAAGCTGGCTGGCGGACAAGACGATCATCCTGATCGACGATATCCGCAAGCCCTATGGCGCGCGCCGCCGCTCCCTCGACGATCTCAAAAAACTGCAATATGTGCGATTGGATGCTGAGGGTTCGGCAGGTTTTTCGCTTTCGCCTGATCGCGGAGTTTTTCTGGGCGGATCCGTTGCCGTCTCGGCCCTGCAATTTGCTCTTTACTGCGCGAAGCATCAGGTCGGCTTTCTGGGGATCGATATCTCCAATGCCGGCGAGCCCCGCTTTTATGAGACCGCCGGCGATACCGCTTTTTCCGGTATTGCACGCGCTGAAGCCCGCATCATCGAGCATCTCGTACTTGCACGGCAAATCGCTGCCGAGCGCGGCGTCTCTTTCGTCAACTATTCCCGTGTTTCGGCGTTGCTCAAATATGATTTTGGTTACGACGACAGGTTTGCGTTGAAGCCGCAGGCGTGATCTTTGCCGGAACCGGCGAGCCTGCTTTGAAATTAGGGTCGATGGAATGAAGCTTATGCGCTGGCTAAAACCCAAGGCGTCCGACGCCAAGAAGCTGTCCATCGAACCGCCCGAGCCAAGGGCAGGACGCCATGGCATCGCCATTGCCGCCTGTGTGAAGAACGAGGCTCGTTATATCGAGGAATGGGTGCGCTTCCACCAAGCGGTCGGCATTCGTCACTTCTATATCTATGATAATGGATCGACGGATGAGACCTGCTCGCTTCTTCGAAGCCTGCTCTCTGAAGATGCGTTGACGATTGTTCCCTGGGCCGGGCGCATGCGCGATGCGGCGACATCGGCGGTACTGAACGGCCAGGTCATTACCTTCGCGCATGCCATCCTGAATTTTGGCGGTGACTACCGCTGGATGGCGTTTATCGATGTGGACGAATTCCTCCTGCCGAAGGAGGCTGCGACGGTCGAACAGGCGTTGGAAGCCGTCGGCGATTTCCCGAATGTCTCGCTGCCCTGGCATATGTTTGCGACCAGCGGCCATGAGATGCCGTCGGACGGACCGTTGACGTTGAATTATACGATGCGCGGCGCCGATCCAATGACGACGAAGGAAAACGTCAGCAATTTCAAGTGTATCGTCGATCCATGTGAAGTAACCGAAGTCAGTGTGCACCAGTTCCGGACGCGGGCCCACGGGGATCTGACGGCCAATGACGCGGGCAAGCGGTTTACCCGGCGTGCGCGGAAGTCGCCCGAGTTCTATTCGAACCGTTTTCTGCAGCTGAACCACTATTATACGAAGTCCCGGCAGGAGCTGATGGAGAAGCTGGCGCGGGGTTGGACCTATGACAGCAGTGCGACGAAATATCGGGACAAGGTCCTGTCCATCGTCAAAAGCATCGAGGAAGACATGGTGGAGGATCGTTCGATGATCGATTTCATCGAGCGCAAGCGCATCGATCTCGGCCGCTGATTGATCCGCTCACTTGTTGGCGACCAGCAGCCGCTTGTAGACGTCGCCGATGGCGGTCGCTTCCTTTTCCAGGGCGAATTCGCTGCGCACATGGCGCACGGCATTTTCTCCCTGGCGAAGCGTTTCCTCCGGATTGGCCAGATAGAAGGCGATCGCTCTGGTGAGAGCCTCGCCATCGCCCGCCGGCACCACGGCGCCGGTTTCGCCCGGCACGATCATTTCGGCATAGGCGCCGGCATCCGATGCGACGACGGCGGTGCGGGAAGCCATGGCTTCGAGCGGCGTCAGACCGAAACCCTCGTTGCGGGAAGGGGCGACATAGAGGGTAGCGCGGCGATACCAGGGCTTGATATCGTCGACTTCGCCCATGAAGCGGATGCGATCGGTGAGGCCTGCATCCGCCGCCATCTTTTGCAACTGGTCGCCAAAACCGCGATGCTCTGATGTCACGCGGCCGCACACGACGGCTGTCCAGTCCGGATAGCGCGGCAACAGCTCGATCATCGCCTTGACGAAGAGATCCGTGCCCTTCTGATGGCGGACGCGGCCGAAGCAGCCGATCAGATAGGTGCCGGGCAGGCCGGTTGCGGCCATGCGGTCATCAGGCTTTTCCGGCGGATGGAAGCTGTTGAGGTCGACGCCGTGCTGGATGACGGTGTGCGGCACCTCGAGAAAGCTGCCCGAGCGGGTGCTGGTGGCAATGACCGCGTCCATGCGGCGGATCAGCCAGCGCGTATAGCCTGTATGGCGGCGCTGGGCGGCCGAGGTAAAGACTAACTTGAGAGGCATGCGCAGAACGGAGCGCAGCAGCAAACCCGCTAGCATTTCGTTATTGCGGCGGGCATGCCAAATGCGGACGCGATAGCGGCGCGGCTTCATCCACAGACCGGGCAGGCGGAGCCAGCCGAGCCTTGGCAGGCTCTCCGGCAGGCCGGGGCCGAGTGTGGCGATATGATAGCCGAGCTCGACCTGCTTGGGGATCAGTTGCACGATCGTAGACGTAACGCCGGAAAGCCGGCGTTTGAAGTTCGTTGCTATGATTTCGATCTCACGGAGATCGCTCGCATGCGCTGTCTCGCGATCGCGCACGGGCGATCAGCCCCAAGTGATGGAGAGAATTTCGTAACCCTTGGCGCCGCCGGGTGCATTGACCTCGATGGAATCGCCGACTTCCTTGCCGATCAGGGCGCGGGCGATCGGGGAGGAGATAGAGATGCGGCCTGCTTTCACGTCGGCTTCCTGGTCGCCGACGATCTGGTAGATCTTCTCTTCTTCTGTGTCTTCGTCGACCAGCTTGACCTTGGCGCCGAACTTGATCTTCGAGCCGGACATCTTGGTGAGATCGATGACTTCGGCGCGCGCCGTCAGATCTTCGAGCTCGGAGATGCGGCCTTCATTATGGCTCTGGGCTTCCTTGGCGGCATGGTACTCGGCATTTTCAGAGAGATCGCCATGGGCGCGCGCCTCTGCAATTGCCTCGATGATTCGCGGGCGCTCTTCCTGCTGACGCCAGCGCAGTTCTTCCTGCAGCTTGACGAACCCGTTCTGCGTCATCGGTACCTTTTCAACCATTTTTCTTGTCCTTCACTCCCTGTGTTGCTCTGCTGCAGACACAAAAGAAAACAGGTCCCGAAGGGGTACTTCGGAACCATCCAGAGCCGTTATTCCCTCATCTATAGCAGATTGCGACAGACGAATGCCAGAAAATTCGAAGGTTTAAGACAAGCTCCTGTTGAAGCCCTTGACCATTCGACCGGCTGGCGGGGGCGCAGCGAAGGTGAGCCGGCTATCCCGCTCACGCTCCTGACTACGGAATTAACTGCTTCAGAAATAGCTCTGCAACGGTTGAACTTCGAGGTTTCCGGCCTTCAGCGCCTTGATCGCCATGGCGGCTGCTTCGGCACCAGCCATGGTGGTGTAGTATGGCACCTTCTGCATCAGCGTCGCACGGCGCAGGGACTTCGAATCCGAGATCGCCTTGTTGCTGTCGGTCGTATTGATGACGAGCTGGACCTGACGGTTGCGGATCGCGTCCTCGATATGCGGACGTCCCTCAAGCACCTTGTTGATCTTCGTCGCCTCGATGCCGTTTTCGGCGAGGAAGCGCTGGGTGCCGCCGGTTGCGAGCACCTTGAAGCCCTGTTCCGCCAGCATGCGGATGGCCGGCAGCACGCGCGGCTTGTCGTCGTCGCGGACCGAGACAAACACCGTTCCGTCACGCGGCAGTTCCACGCCGGCGCCGAGCTGGGACTTGGCGAAGGCGAGCGCGAAATCCGTATCGAGGCCGATGACTTCGCCGGTCGAGCGCATTTCCGGCCCGAGCAGGGTGTCGACGCCAGGGAAGCGGGCGAAGGGGAAGACTGCTTCCTTGACGGCGATATGCTTCAGCTTGCGCGGATCGGGTTTTTCGCCATAGGCGGCAAAGGTCGCATCCAGCTTTTCGCCGGCCATGACGCGGGCGGCGATTTTGGCGATCGGCGCGCCGATGGTCTTGGCGACGAAGGGCACCGTGCGCGAGGCGCGCGGGTTGACTTCGAGCACGTAGACCGTGTCGTCCTTGATGGCGAACTGAACGTTCATCAGGCCGCCGACATTCAGAGCCTTGGCCATGGCTTTCGCCTGGCGCTCCAACTCGTCGATCATCACAGGAGAGAGCGTGCGAGGGGGCAGCGAGCAAGCGGAGTCACCCGAATGAATGCCGGCTTCTTCGATATGCTCCATGATGCCGGCAATGTAGACGTCGGTGCCGTCGGAGAGGCAATCGACGTCGACTTCGATGGCGTTCGTCAGATAGCTGTCGAACAGCAGCGGGTTCTTGCCGAGCAGCGTGTTGATCTGGCCGGTCTTGTCGTTCGGATAACGCTGCTTGATGTCTTCCGGCACCAGTTCCGGAACCGTGTCGAGCAGGTAGCCCTGCAGCTGGCCTTCCGAATGGAGGATCTGCATGGCGCGGCCGCCAAGAACGTAGGACGGGCGCACGACCAGCGGGAAGCCGATTTCGGAGGCGACGAGGCGTGCCTGTTCGACGGAGTAGGCAATGCCGTTATTCGGCTGGTTGAGATCAAGCTTCATCAGGAGCTTCTGGAAGCGGTCACGATCTTCGGCAAGGTCGATAGCATCAGGCGCAGTGCCGAGGATCGGGATACCGTTCTTTTCCAGCGCTTCGGCGAGCTTCAGCGGGGTCTGGCCGCCGAACTGGACGATGACGCCAACGACTTCGCCCTTTTCCTGCTCCGCACGCAAGATCTCGATGACATCTTCGGCCGTCAGCGGCTCGAAATAGAGACGATCCGACGTGTCGTAGTCGGTCGAAACCGTTTCCGGGTTGCAGTTGATCATGATGGCTTCATAACCGGCATCCTTCAGCGCGAAGGCGGCATGGCAGCAGCAATAATCGAATTCAATGCCCTGGCCGATTCGGTTCGGGCCGCCACCGAGGATGACGACCTTCTTGCGGTCGGAAACCTGGGCCTCGGAGCGGGCAGCGCCGACGAAGGGCGTCTCATAGGTCGAGTACATGTAGGCCGTCGGCGAGGCGAATTCGGCGGCGCAGGTATCGATGCGCTTGAAGACCGGGCGGACATTCAGAGAATTGCGGAGTTCGGCGACTTCCTTCGGGCGCTTGCCGGTCAGCGTCGCCAGACGGGCGTCGGAGAAGCCCATGGCCTTCAGCATGCGCAAATTAGCGGCGTCCTGCGGCAGGCCGTGCTCGCGGATGCGGCTTTCCATGTCGACGATGTTCTTCAGCTGCTCAAGGAACCAGGGGTCGATCTTGCAGCCTTCATGCACCTCTTCGACGCTCATGCCCTGGCGCAGCGCCTGGGCGACCATGCGCAGGCGATCGGGCGTCGGCGTGCCGATGGCGGCGCGGATGGCATTCTGGCTGCCTTCGCCTTCCTCGATGCCGGGAATTTCGATCTCGTCCAGGCCCGTCAGGCCGGTTTCGAGACCACGCAGAGCCTTCTGCAGCGATTCCGCGAAGGTACGGCCAATCGCCATGACTTCGCCGACCGACTTCATCGCGGTGGTTAGAACCGGGGATGCGCCAGGGAATTTTTCAAAGGCGAAGCGTGGGATCTTGGTGACGACGTAGTCGATCGAGGGCTCGAAGGAGGCCGGGGTTGCGCCGCCGGTGATGTCGTTTTCGAGTTCGTCCAGGGTGTAGCCAACGGCGAGCTTGGCTGCGATCTTGGCGATCGGGAAGCCGGTTGCCTTCGAGGCCAGCGCGGAGGAGCGCGAAACGCGCGGGTTCATTTCGATGACGACGAGGCGGCCGTCCTTCGGGTTGACGGCAAACTGTACGTTCGAGCCGCCGGTTTCGACGCCGATCTCGCGCAGGACCGCGATCGAGGCGTTACGCATGATCTGATATTCTTTGTCCGTCAGAGTCAGAGCCGGGGCGACGGTGATCGAATCGCCGGTATGAACGCCCATCGGGTCGATGTTTTCGATCGAGCAGATTATGATGCAGTTGTCCGCCTTGTCGCGGACCACTTCCATCTCGAATTCCTTCCAGCCGAGAACCGATTCTTCGATCAGGACTTCCGTGGTCGGGGAAGCATCGAGGCCGCCGCCGACGATTTCGAAGAATTCCGAGCGGTTGTAGGCGATGCCGCCGCCCGTGCCGCCCAGCGTGAAGGACGGGCGGATGATGGCGGGCAGGCCGACATGGTCGAGCGCCTGCGCGGCAATTGCCATCGCATGGCTCATATAGCGCTGCTTGCGGTCGCTCTCACCGAGGTTCCACTGGTTTTCCAGTTCGTCGAGTGCCTTGTCGAGCTCGGTGCCGGTAAGCTGCGCCTTCAGCTTGCTGCGCTCGGCCTCGTGGGTCTTGCGGTCGGCATCCTTGATGTCTGTGGCGTTTGCCAGCATGGAGCGCGGCGTTTCGAGGCCGATGCGGGCCATGGCTTCGCGGAAGAGGGCACGGTCTTCGGCCATGTCGATGGCGGCAGGTTTCGCGCCGATCATCTCGACATTGTAACGGTCGAGCACGCCCATGCGCTTCAGCGACAGCGCGGTATTGAGTGCGGTCTGGCCGCCCATGGTGGGCAGCAGCGCGTCAGGGCGCTCCTTGGCGATGATCTTGGCGACGACCTCGGGCGTGATCGGTTCGACATAGGTCGCATCCGCCAGGCCCGGATCGGTCATGATCGTTGCCGGATTGGAGTTGACGAGGATGACGCGGTAGCCTTCCTCTCGGAGCGCCTTACAGGCCTGCGTGCCGGAATAGTCGAATTCGCAAGCCTGTCCGATAACAATCGGTCCTGCGCCGATAATGAGGATCGATTTGATATCTTGGCGCTTCGGCATGGGCTCACATCCATTTTTTCGTTGCGCCAAAAACCGGCCAGGGTGGGAGATCACCGGCCGGGGGCGCTATGGGCAATATTTTCAGGCTAGAAGCGGCTTATAGGCAAATGTATTTGCAAACGGAACCCCATAAATGGCGGAATCGACATGAATTCTGCCAAGATCGCCCAGGGGCGGTTAAATGATATGCCAAATGGGAAAGCGCGACAGCGACGGGACCCTCGTTGATCGGCTAACCCTCAATATAATGTGGTACGAAGCGGGACGTGTCACGGGTGATGGGGGTGTCATCCTCGCGAATGCCGATGCCCGCTGGCTGGCCGGCGACAACCCAGGAGCCGATGACAGTCCAATCATCGCCGAAACAGGGGAGCAAGTGCATTGCCTGCCGTATATATCCCTCTTCGCCGTAAGGTCCTTCGACCTGATATATGCCGGCACCGGCTTCGTAATTGACGAGCGTTACATTCGCGCCTTCGCGCGATAGCAACGGCTTGCGGACATATCGCACGCCGAGATCGCCGATACGCGTATCGTCCTCGAAATAAGCGGGCAGAAGGTTTTCGTGACCGGGGAACATATCCCATAGAACCGGTAGCAGTCCCTTGTTGGACAAGGTCAGTTTCCACAGCGGCTCAATGACACGCGTCGGGGTGAGCGGCAGATGGCGGCCGAAAGGTTCGCGCACCATGTCTTCGAGGGGATAAAGCTTGAACAGGCAGTCGATGGGCTCATCCTGAAGGTCGATCAGCCGATGCTCATCGTCGACGCCGATATCCGGCATGGCGATGAGCTTCGCCTTGCAGCCGGCCTGAGCGGCGCAGTCGACAAGATAGTTCAACGTCACGAGGTCTTCTTCGGATTCCAGCATGCCGGCAAAGTGCATGTGCCCCGAAGGTGCCGCAAGAATACGTATGGCATCGATCAGTCGTTCGTGCACCGAATTGAACTGGTCTGCCGAGGAGGGAAGTTCGCCGCGCTGCTTCATATCTTCCAACCAGCGCCACTGAAAAACAGCACTTTCGAATAGACTGGTCGGTGTATCAGCATTGAATTCAAGAAGCTTTGCCGGACCGTTCCCGTCATAGGAAAGGTCGAAACGGCCGTAGAGGTCACGCTCGTGATTGCGCCAGGAACGCTGTACAGCATTATGATAGGCCGAGGGAATGGCCATCCGGCGCATCAATTCCTCGTCCGAGGCGATCCTTTCGACCGCCGCATAGCACATGTCGAGCAATTCGGTAGAAGGATCTTCGAGTTTCGTCCCTACTTCCTCCAGGGTAAAAGCGTAGGCGTGTCTCTCATCCCAATAGCGTTGCCCGTACATGGAATGTATGGTGAAGCCGCAGGCTTCGGCGTCGGCCGTCCAATCCGGCCGTTCGTTCATCACTACGCGTTTCATTCGTTCACCCGTCAGCCCGAAAGATGGAAGCCACGAAAGCCCCAACCACCGCGTTCTACTGCGCCGCTCGAACGGCTGGCACGTTCGGAGGATTTTCCCCAAGAGCCACCGCTACCGCCGCCACCGGAAGAAGACGATTGTGTGTTGTCGTCTTTTCTTTCAGCATATTTCGTTTTTCCAAGCAGCATGCCATTGGCAAGGCTTCGTCCGGTCGCCGTTCGAAAGTCGGTACTCCCAAACGGCTGATATAGCGCCTTCGTATCAAACGATCTGGCGGCGCTGCCGACGAGATAACCGGCCAGGAGGGGAATGAAGTGACCCATACCGGACTGATGCGTGCTTGTCGTTGGCTGACAATTGTTGACGCCATAGTCCTTTTCGCAGTTTGCGGCTGTTTCATAGGCAGGTGCATTCTGCTGGCGTTCCACTTCGGCCGAGGCAAAGTCAGATCGACATTCATCAGCGGAAAAGACTTTACCCGCAATGCAGGCATTGACGTCTTTGTAAATTTGAACCCTATCCTCCTTCTCGCCACAGCTCGTCAATGCCGCTGTTCCCATGAGCAGCAAAGACACACTCATCGATCGCTTCATAAAACCCCCTGCGCGGTGCGCGTTAAGGCACCCACATCGTTCAGGATCGCCTGACGGCATCGCGGTTGTCCGCTTATGTAAGAGATACAACGTGAAGAATGTGGGCGCGAAATCTGAGTTAGGTGCAAATCGTCCGCATTTAAAGAATGCGGACGCGAGTTAGGCCGATTTTTTTAGATCAATGGTTGTGACCGTAAAGAATATCTTTCCAACTTTCATAAGTCGCATTGACTCTATGTATTTGGAGGGAGCTGTCTTTGCCTCCGGTCCGCCCAGCAGAAGCGGTTCTGTGATAATCCGGCAGCCATCAGCCGAAACGACGCCGAACGGCTTCCGCATAAGAGCGGCTGACTGGCATCTCCATTCCGTCGCGTGCGACGACGAAAAGCTTGCCGTTGTCGCGTTTGAGGCCGGCAACATGATCCGCCGCGACCCAGTGCGATCGATGCAGGCGGATACCCTCGGTATTGCCGATTTCCATCAGGGCATCGCTGAAGCGCAGCAGGATGAGTTCACGGCCACGTGTCGTCACGACCTCCGTGTAGTGGTCGCGAACGGTAAGCCTTATTAGCGCTCCACGGTTTTCCGGCTTCAAACGCGAGAGAATCGGAGGTTGCGGTATTCCAGGCCGAATCTCAGGTGCGGAGGCGGATATCGTCTTCGCTTCCGCGAGATCTGTTCCTCCGGCTGCGATCGCTATCTGCCGATGCATGGTCATATAGGAGAGAATGCAGAAGAGGGCGCAGAGGGGTATGGATCCGATGGACTGATGCAGGCTGCCGGCTACCGTGGGCCATGTGCCGAAGAATGCGAAGTCGATGAGCGCGATGCCGAAGCCGATCGGCAATGCGGCGGCGACGGAACCGATCATCATCCTGGCGAACATGCTTGCTATTTGCCCGCGCAGCAGGATCTCGGCGACGATGGAGAAGACGATCGCGATCGACCATGCCATGGCATGAAGCGCAAGCCAGTAGCCCAGTCTTGCTCCCGGCATCAGCCGGTCAAGGGTGCCGTACGGTCCGGTCAGGGCAAAGATCAGGACGATCGTGACGAAGGTCGCCCAGAAGCGCGGTGAACGCTGGATGACCTGCAATTCACGAAGCGTGGACTGCAGAAAGGTGTGATCCACGAAGATGTCTCGTTCTTTCGCGCAATTTCGGTTGAGAGAACGACACTATCACGGAAAGGCTCGATAAACTCAACCGGATAGAAATCATGACGTTCGAGCCGCTTCTTGATGCACCAATTGCGATCCAGATCCATGTCGCGGCGGTCGTCCCGGCCGCATTGTTGGGGGCCTATCTTCTCGCAAGGCCGAAGGGCACGCCGATACACCGGGTGCTCGGCAAGATATGGCTGGCTCTCATGGCCGTCACGGCGCTCTCGAGCTTCTTCATTCATCAGATCAACATGTTTTATGGCTTCAGCCCGATCCACCTGCTTTCCCTTTTCGTTCTCTTCGGTTGCTGGGGAGCGATCGCCAATGCCCGCAAACATGATATCGGCGCGCATAAACGCATCGTCAGAGGCCTTTACTTCGGTGGCATCGTGGGTGCCGGAGCTTTTACCTTTCTTCCGGGGCGGATCATGAGCAAGGTGGCCTTCGACGGCGATGAAATGGCACCGTTTCTGGTGGCGGCGGGTATAGTCATCGCGCTTTTATGGCTGATGTCTAAAGAAATATGGCAGCGCCGCCGTTTAAGCTAATGTTCTGTCGATAGCCAACTGGCTTTGTTACACTTCCTGGATATATAAATACCTCAAGGGACTTTGATTTTAGGCATCGCCAGGAGGTGCACTATGGATTGGAAGGGGCGTCGGCAATCCGACAATATTGAGGACGAACGCGGCTCATCACCCATGAGCGGCGGCGGTGGCGGCGGCTTTCGATTTCCGGGCGGAGGGATTGGCGGCGGCGGTTTGAGCTTCCGCACCATTATCGTCCTTATCGTGATCTTCCTGATCCTGAGGGCCATGGGCGTCGATGTCATCGGCCTACTGCAGCAAAGCGGCATGCTGGAGGGTGGCGGCTCCGGATATCAGCAGAGCACTTCCAACAATAGCAGTGGCGGGCAGCCGGCCAATGACGAGATGAAGCAGTTCGTCGCGACCGTTCTTGCCGATACGGAGGACACCTGGACCGGCATCTTCAAATCGATGGGCCAGACCTATACGGATCCGAAGCTCGTGCTGTTTTCCGGCAGCTTCCCTTCGGCTTGCGGTCAGGCTTCGGCGGCGACCGGCCCCTTCTATTGCCCGAGCGATCAGAAGGTCTATCTCGACATGGCCTTTTTCCAGCAGATGAAGGACCAGTTCGGTGCATCCGGCGATTTCGCGCAAGCCTATGTGATCGCACATGAGGTCGGCCACCATGTCCAGGACCTGCTCGGAATCTTGCCGAAGTTCAACCAGGCCCGCCGCACCATGAGCGAAGTGGACGCCAACAAGATGTCGGTGCGCATCGAATTGCAGGCGGATTGCTTTGCCGGTATCTGGGGCAAGTTCACCCAGCAGAAGGGCATCCTGCAGGCCGGCGATCTCGAAGAAGCCTTGAATGCCGCGCAGCAGATTGGCGATGACACGCTACAGAAGCGCACGCAGGGCTATGTCGTTCCCGACAGCTTCAATCATGGCACTTCGGCGCAACGCATGAAGTGGTTCAAGCAGGGCTTCGATTCCGGCAAGCTCTCGGATTGCGATACACTGAACAATCCGGTCTGATCTTGCTTGCCCGCTGCCGTGGTGCCGGCGAGCGGGCAAGCCTTTCGGGTTATTTCTCGCTGTCGAGATGCGTCAGCTGCGCTTCGGGGTAGCGGCCACCGGCAGCGGCGTCTTTCGGGATCGCGCGTTCGATCGCGGCCATATCGGCTTGCGACAATTCAACCGAGAGCGCTCCCAAGGCTTCCGTCAGGCGGTCGCGGCGACGGGCGCCGATGACCGGGACGATATCCTTGCCCTTGGCTGCGACCCAGGCAATCGCGATCTGGGCGACGGTTGCGCCCTTCGCCTCGGCGATCCGGCGTAAAGCTTCCACCAGTTCCAGGTTCTTTTCGACGTTTCCAGCTTGAAAGCGCGGGCTTATCGTGCGGAAATCGCCCTTTTGGACATTATCCTTCTGCCAGTGGCCACTGATGAGGCCGCGCGAAAGAACGCCGTAGGCGGTGATACCGATACCTAGTTCACGGCAGGTCGGCAGAATCTTGTCTTCGATGCCACGCGAGATCAGCGAATATTCGATCTGTAGGTCGACGATCGGATGGACGGCGGCGGCGCGCCGGATGGTGTCAGCGCCGACTTCAGACAGGCCGATATGCCTGACGTAGCCTGCCTTGATGAGATCCGATATCGCGCCGATCTGATCTTCGATCGGCACGTTCGGGTCGAGGCGAGCAGGGCGGTAGATATCGATGTGATCGACGCCGAGGCGCTGCAGCGAATAGGCGACGAAATTGCGGATCGCTGCCGGCCGGGCGTCGTAGCCGAGCCATGCGCCGGCGGGATCGCGCAGCGCGCCGAACTTGACGCTCAGCAGGAAATCGTCCCGCTTCACCCCCTTGATCGCTTCGCCGATCAACATCTCATTGTGGCCCATGCCGTAGAAATCACCGGTATCGAGCAGGTTGATCCCGGCATCGAGCGCGGCATGGATGGTGGCGATGCTTTCGGTGCGATCGGACGGCCCATACATGCCAGACATGCCCATGCAGCCGAGGCCAAGCGTGGATACCTGCGGTCCGGTTCTTCCCAGTTGATGTTTTTCCATCGTTACTCTCCTTGGTCGAAGGTGCCCCCTCTTTTCCAGAGGCCTCTGTGATGATGTTTTACTCCGCTGCTCTCTGTGCGATAATCCCGGTAAATCGAAACGGGTCGTTTGGAATTTCGCACAATGGATGACTTGCCACTGGCAGACCTGGTTGCCTTTACTGCGGTTGCCCGCGAACGCAGCTTTCGTGAAGCGGCACGCAAGCGCGGCGTTTCCGCCTCGTCATTAAGCGAAGCGGTCCGGCGGCTGGAGGAACGGCTGACAGTCCGTCTGCTCAATCGCACGACCCGAAGCGTGACGCCGACGGAAGCCGGGGAGCGGCTGATGGAGCGGCTGACGCCCGCTATGAGCGAGATCTCTGTGGCGCTTGACGATATCAACAGCTTTCGTGACAGCGTCGGCGGGACTTTGCGGCTGAATGTGCCGCTTGTCGCTGCCATGGTCGTCATGCCCGACATCATCAGCCGCTTTCTGAAGGAGTATCCGGCGATATCAGTCGAAATCGTCGCCGAGGACAGTTTCATCGATGTCGTAGCGGCCGGCTACGATGCCGGTATTCGTTATGATGAGCGGCTGGAAAAGGACATGATCGCCGTGCCGATCGGGCCGCGGCAACAGCATTATATCACGGCTGCCGCGCCGGCCTATCTGGCTGCAAACGGCACGCCACAACATCCGGGCGATATACTCGAGCATCGCTGTATTCGTCATCGCTTCCTAAGCGGATCCGTGGTGCCTTGGGAGTTCGAAAGGAACGGCGAGACGATCTTCATTACGCCACCGATGGTGGTTGCGACGAATTCGATCGAGATAGAGCGCAGCGCTGCGGCGGCTGGATTGGGCATCATCAGAACATTCAAGGAATTCCTCGCGCCACAGATTGCCAGCGGAGAATTGGTGCCGATTTTGGAAGAATGGGACACGGCTTTTTCTGGCCCGTTTCTCTATTATGCCAGCAGACGCCATATGCCGGCACCGCTTAGAGCCTTCGTCGACTTTCTCAATCGAGAACAGCGGCGCGGTCGCGACAGATAGTCGCTTTTGTGCCAAGGATCAAAAAAAGCGTTCGATAAATCAATAGGATTGAAGCGTTCACGTATTGTTTCCGCCAAAATCTTTATGTATGGGGAACGCACCGGTTTTTCGTTCACGTTCTGTCTCTTTCATCGAGGCGGAGCCGCCAGAAGGCATCTCCATGATCGATCAGAAATTCGCCCGTCGAGGCCTGTTCCTCGTCTTCCTTATCCTCTTTCTCGACGTCATCGGTATCGCGATCATCATGCCGGTGATGCCGAAATATCTTGAGGAGTTGACGGGTGCCTCGGTCAGCACGGCGGCGACCGAGGGCGGCTGGCTGTTGCTGGCCTATGCCGGCATGCAGTTTCTGTTTTCACCCTTGATCGGCAATCTGAGCGATCGCTATGGCCGTCGGCCGCTGCTATTGGCCTCCGTGCTGACCTTCGCGATCGACAATTTCATCTGTGCGATTGCCGGCTCATACTGGATGCTGTTTGTCGGCCGCATCCTCGCCGGCATCAGCGGCGCAAGCTTCTCGACCTGCTCCGCCTATATCGCCGATATCAGCAATGATGAGAACCGTGCGAAGAATTTCGGCCTGATCGGCATGGCTTTCGGTGTCGGCTTCGTGCTTGGCCCCGTCATCGGGGGCTTTCTGGGCGAGTTCGGTCCCCGCGTGCCCTTCTATGGCGCGGCGGCTCTCGCGTTCCTAAATTTCGTCGGCGCCTATTTCCTGCTGCCGGAAACGCTCGACGCGAAACACCGCCGGCCCTTCGAGATCACGCGCGCCAATCCGTTCGGCGCGCTGAAGCACATGCGCCGCTACCAAGGTATCGGCTGGGTCTGTGTCGTGATGTTCCTGAACTGGCTGGCGCATGGCGTTTACCCGGCGGTCTGGGCTTTCGTCACCTCCTATCGCTATGACTGGAGCGAGGGGCAGATCGGCTTCTCGCTCGCTGTCTATGGGATAGGTGCCGCCGTCGCCATGGGTCTCGTATTGCCACGGCTGGTGCCTGTGCTCGGCGAATGGAAGACCGCAGTGCTCGGAATGGTGTTTTCCGGTCTCGGCCTGATCGGCTACGCCTTTTCATGGCAAGGTTGGATGGTTTACGCAGTTATCGTCCTGACTGTTATTGAAAATGTCGCGGACGCGCCGCTTCGTTCCATTGCAGCCAGCAAGGTTCCGCCTTCCGCACAAGGCGAATTGCAGGGAGTGCTCGGCAGCCTGACGAGTATAACCGCCATCATTGGGCCGGTGCTGTTTCCGTATCTGTTCCAGTATTATACCGCGCCAACCGCACCCGTCGTTTTTGCTGGTGCGCCCTTCATCATGAGCGCAATCCTGGTGGTCGCCGGCCTTGTCGTGCTCGTGGCGAAGGTCCGCAAGACCGAGCCGAAAGCGGTATCCCAATCGCAGGCGGGCGAACCGGCCTAAAATATCATCAGATATTTTGATGTTCTGATGAATTCTTTAGCATTATCGACTTGTCTGCTGGCTTTTTAACCTAGGTTGCGTTAATGCGGCAGGCTCGCGCACCCTTGGGTAGGACGGTTTGCGCGACTCTAAAGATCGAGTCTTCGCTATGGATATGCCGGCACCTGTGCGCCCTTACGCGCATGACAATGATAATTCGTGGTCTGCACATGTGCGCGCAACGCTTGCGCTGGGCATTCCGCTGATCGGTGCGCAATTGGCGCAGCTCGGGATTAACACCACTGACGTCATGATCGTGGGCCGGCTCGGTGCCGAACAACTGGCTGCAATGGTGCTTTCCGCGCAGTTTCTGTTCACGATCCTGGTTTTCGGTTCGGGTTTTTCCATCGCAGTCATGCCGCTGGTGGCGCAGGCCTATGGTAGAGGCGACGTTACCTCGGTGCGCCGTGCGCTGCGCATGGGCCTCTGGGTCGTAACGGCCTATTGGCTGTTGGCGCAGCCGGCTTTCTTCTATTCCGAGGAGATTTTGCTCGCGGCGGGGCAGAAGCCCGATGTCGCGAAATTGGCGAGCGGCTATATCGACATCGGCCACTTTGCCGTGTTGCCGGGGCTGCTCTACAATGTCATCCGGGCGCTGGTGAGCGCCATCGGCCGCGCCGGCATTATCCTCAAAGTGACTATCGCCATGTTGGTGATGAATGCCGTGCTTGCCTATATCCTGGTGCTAGGCCATTTCGGCCTGCCGGCGATGGGCCTGCATGGTGCGGCCATTGTCTCGGTCGCCGTGCAGACCGCCGGTTTGCTGTTCATCGTTGGTTACGTGCAAGCCCACCAGGAAACGCGGCGCTACGAGATCTTTGTGCGATTCTGGCGGCCCGACTGGCATGCTTTATGGGATGTCATCCGGCTTGGTTTCCCAATCGGCGTAACGGTTCTCGCTGAGGTCAGCCTATTCACGGCAGCATCGCTGCTGATGGGCCAGATCGGCACCGTCGAGCTTGCTGCGCATGGCATCGCTTTGCAGTGGGCGTCCATCGCCTTCATGATTCCGCTGGGCCTCAGCCAGGCGGCGACCGTGCGCGTCGGCGTCGCCCACGGGCAGGGCGATCATTTCGGCCTGAAGCGCGCCGCCATCGTCGCGCTCATCCTTTCGAGCTGCATCGCGCTTTGCGGCAGCATACTGTTTGCGACTATACCCTCCTGGCTGGCAAGCTGGTTCCTTGACGTTCATTCGGCCGAGGCGCCTGAGGTCCTTGCCTTTGCCGCACCGCTGATCGTCGTGGCCGGCCTCTTCCAACTCGTTGATGGGCTGCAGGCGATTGCGAGCGGTCTGCTGCGCGGGCTGAAGGACGCACGCGTGCCGATGATCCTGGCGCTGATCGCTTATTGGCCAATCGGCTTCTTCCTCGCCTGGTTGCTGGCGTTTCCGCTGAATTTCGGCGGTATCGGCATCTGGTTTGGGTTCCTGCTCGGCCTTGCCTCCGCAGCGGCGATGCTTTGCGCGCGCTTCTACATTCTCGTGCGGACGGAGAAGGCTGCCGCCGCTTGATAGCGAGAGTCATCCCCGTCCTGCGAGACTGCTGACAAAAATTGACAGTATGATCGTCTATATCTGTCTCATACCAGAGACGGGAGACGACCATGAATTTCAAGGCAAGCAATCCTAGTGATGCCGCGCTTTTCCCGCGGGACGATCAGATCAATCGGGGGGCGGCCGTACGCCTCCTGCCACACGCCAACACGTCGTCCCGGCGTCCGGAGCCGGAGCAGAAGTCCTACTGGCTGGCCGTGGCCAGTGCCGAGCATGTACGCATTGGGCGTGAACATGGCTTCATGCAGGTGAACCACGGCAAGCGAGCCCCCTTGAAGCGTATCAAGCCGGGCGATGGCATCGTCTACTACTCCCCTTCAGTGAAGATGGGCGAGAGGGACGGCTTTCAGAGCTTCACCGCCATCGGTTTTGTCCGTGAGGGTGAGCCTTACCTGGCCGAGATGGGTTGCGGAAAAGCCTATCGCAAGGATGTGGACTGGCTTGATGCGCCCGAACAGCCGCTCCGTCCTCTCCTGGGTTGGCTTGATTTCACCCAGGACAAGAATTGGGGCTACAAGCTGAGATTCGGTCTCGTTGAATTCGGGCAGTCGGATTTCGAGTTCCTCGAAGAAATCCTGATGAGCGAGCTCGAAGTGGTCAAGCAGCGCCGCCTGCAAGCCTGAGCTTCGGCAAGCATGAACATATGTGCTGAGAGACCTCCCAGGTTGATGCACAAAAAGAAAGCCTCGGATTGGCACCAATCCGAGGCTTTCTCATGCGATTAGATGGTCGGCTTTATTAGGTGCGCTCCGCCAGGGTTTCTTCACCCTTCTTTTCGCGCACTAGGTTGATGAAGCGGCGGAAGAGATAGTGGCTGTCCTGTGGGCCGGGCGATGCTTCCGGGTGATGCTGCACGGAGAAGACCGGCTTGCCGGAAACGCGAAGACCGCAATTGCTGCCATCGAACAGCGAAATATGAGTCTCCTCAACGCCTTCAGGCAGCGACTTCGAGTCGACTGCGAAGCCGTGGTTCATCGAGACGATCTCGACCTTGCCGGTCGTATGGTCCTTGACCGGATGGTTGGCACCGTGATGGCCCTGATGCATCTTTGCAGTCTTGGCTCCGAGGGCGAGGCCAAGCATCTGATGGCCGAGGCAGATACCGAAGAGCGGGATTTCGGTCTTCAGCAGATCCTTGATGACGGGCACGGCATATTCGCCGGTCGCCGCCGGGTCGCCGGGGCCGTTCGAGAGAAAGATGCCATCCGGCTTGAGACCGAGTACGTCATCCGTCGAAGCCGTTGCCGGCAGGACGGTGACCTTGCAATCGAGGCCGGCGAAGAGGCGCAGGATGTTGCGCTTGACGCCGTAATCAAGGCAGACGACATGGTACTTGGCGTCATCGGCGCCGAGTTCGCCATAGCCTTCGTTCCAGACCCAGGGTGTCTGCGACCATTGCGAGGACTGGCCGGAAGAGGCGACCTTGGCGAGATCAAGACCTTCAAGTCCGCTCCAGGCCTTGGCGTCCGCCTTCAGCTGCTCGATGTCGAAGACGCCGTTCGGATCGTGAGCGATTACGCCGTTCGGCATGCCGTTCTCGCGGATCCAGGCGGTCAGCGCACGCGTGTCGATGCCGCAGAGACCGATGATGCCGCGCGCCTTCAGCCACTGGTCGAGGTGCTTGGCGGCGCGGTAGTTCGAGGGGTCGGTGATATCGGCCTTGAAGATCACGCCGACGGCACCGTGGCGGGCGGCGGGCGTCAGGTCTTCGATGTCTTCATCGTTGGTGCCGACATTGCCGATATGGGGGAAGGTGAAGGTGACGATCTGGCCGAGATAAGAGGGGTCGGTCAGGATCTCTTCATAACCCGTGAGCGCCGTGTTGAAGCAGACTTCGGCCTGGACCTTGCCGGTCGCGCCGATACCCTTGCCTTCGATCACAGTGCCATCCGCGAGAACGAGGAGGGCAGTCGGCTTTTCAGTGGTCCATGGGGCTGTGGCGGTCATAGTCGTCATCCCGTTTCCGGCGTCGGGCGCGGCCTTGAAGAGACCGGCGGTTCCGCCATGTTTGTAGCAAGATGCAGCCGTCGACAGAGGTCGCGGCTTGAGATCTTCCTATCGATCTTATGTGCAGGTGATGGACATAGCTAAACAAGGCGAGCCGGTCAATGCGCGCTTTTGCTTTCCCGTCAAGGAATTCGGGCTCTCGGGCGCAATTGCGTTGATCGACACTGTTGGTTTAAGAGACAGCAACATGACATAAGTGGCCGGGGCGATCGTCGCCGGCCTGCTTCAAGGAGTTAAAGACATGATCCGCGAAACCCTTTCCAACGCCCAGAAAGATGCCATGAAGGCCAAGGACACGGCGAGGCTTTCGACCGTCCGTCTCATCCTTGCAGCCATTAAGGACAAGGACATCGCCAATCGCGGTCTCGCCAAGGAACAGGCGAGCGAAGACGAGATTCTGCAGCTGCTCGCCAAGATGATCAAACAACGCGAGGAATCGGTGAAGATCTACATCGAGGGCGGCCGTCCGGAGTTGGCTGACAAGGAGCGCGAGGAAATCGCCGTCATACAGGGTTTCATGCCGGAGCAGCTTTCCGAAGATAAGGTCCGCGAGATCTGCGTTGCGGTTGTCGCGGAACTTGGCGCGCAGGGCCTGAAGGATATGGGCAAGTGCGTGGCCGCCCTGCGCGAGCGCTATGCCGGTCAGATGGATTTTGCCAAGGCTTCGGCTATCTTGAAGGAGCTGCTGAAGTAAAATTCTGTTTCGCGCTCGGCATGCGGATTGGCCGCGTGCCGAGGGTGTTTTGCCAGGCGGCGTCTATGATGGCGAGTTTCCCCGCCTGATAGTTGCAATACTCCTCGATGAAGGCGCTTGAGAGCCAAAGCTGGCTTCGCCCCGGCGATCCTGTCCACCCCACGCTTTGCATCTTTATGGCCTTGTTCATGAGACGCTTTGCGTTTGTTCTGGAGATGAGAAACCGGTTGCAGATATCGGTAAAGGCCACCGGACCGATAATCGCTTTTTTAGTCGCGGTGTTGATTGTCCCGATGCGGGAGATCAGATAATCCATGATGATGCCGCCCGAGTTTGCCCAGGTAAACAGGTCGAAGGTTTCTCCCGGATTGCGCAGCTCGTCGCTTTCAATGATGCCAACCGAGATCGTGGGCTGCAGCAGGGCAATGAGTTCCGGTCTTTTGTTAAATGAGACATTACGCTTGCCGCCATCCAATCGATCCAGCACGGAAAGATGGATGCTCAGCCATAGCGCAAGCTGCTTTGCGGCCTCTTCCGTTGGCTGCATCGGCCGAGCGCGCCGATCATTGGCTACGGGCAGGTAGCGCAGGAAACCGAGAGCAAGCATCTCCTGAATAAAGCTGAGCGCGGTGTTGTGGCTGGCGATTTCGTGCTCGACAATATAGTTGGCGAAACGATTGGCATGGATGCCGGGTGGTTCCCCGTCAATGCCGCCACAATAGAGGGCGAAGCCGGCAAGCGCCATCAGCCAGCGCTGCTGTGAAGCAAAGACGGAGCATACGCGCTGATTCCGATCATAAGTGGATATAATCTCTCGTGTATAATCGAGGATTTCTGGGAAAAAATTCGGATTTTTTGTAAGTTCCTTTGTAGACAAAGACATGCAACCGTCTCCGATCAACTGAACTAAGTTTCAAATTGTCTGACGAGATAATTAATAAGATCGCATATACGTAGATAATAAAGGATATCGATCGATAGCGTTGCGTCAAGATATTCGCGGCGAGGAACCAAAGATGTTCCGCAGCATGTGCTCAATAATCGTGCTGTCGCGAAATGGAGATGGCCAAAATTAGAGAAGGCAGGAGCTGGGGGAGCTCCTGCCTTCTTGCGCTTTGCTGACATTTGATGACGCAGGGTGGGGCCCAAAAATCAAACGTCTTTTGCAAAGGCACTCAGGTGGGGCGGCGCCGGGGGTAGGGATGGTGCCCCACCTGAGTATCTGCTGAACTTATCGGAGAATCCTGATCTGCTGGGGCAAAGCCAATGCCTGCGGCGGCAGTTCGGACATTTGAATCTTTACGCCTGCTGAAAGGGCAGGGACTTTCATATCCGCCGGCAGCTGATATCCTGCACCGGCATAGAGTACGTTCTTGTCGCTGGCGCTGCCGGTCATCGTGGCCGAGCTATAAGTAGCTGTGGCAAAGATGGCTGCTGCTGCCAAGGGTACGTTAAGAACGCGCATTTTTCTCTCCTAAACTGAAAGCCCGTACCTGTTGGCCTTCGGTTCGTCAGGGCGTCTCGGCATGTCGCGTCGCGAAGAAGTCCTTCGCCGGCTTGTCTCGCCCTGTGAGAAGGACGCTATTGCGACGCACACCAACAATCAAATTACAAAAAAATAATGTTTGGCTTACGAACCATGCCGCAAATGTGCCTTCAAGGAGTGTCGCCCGGGCGCGATTGCTTTGCAGCCATTGATTGTTCATGGCGTCACCCTTGTTCGCATTTGTCGACCATAGGCTGTGCAAGCCTTTGCTTTTTCGCAGATTTTTGCGGACGAAATAGTTACTCCCAGGGGCATAATCCTACCAGTTCCGGTCACGGTGAAGCGGTTTTTGGGCGTATCGGGCCTGTCAAACGCGGCCGTAGATTTCGAGGCGAATGCGAATAAATGTGCCGCCATGTTCACGGAGTTGTGATCGAGGGGCGAAAATGTAATCGCCGGCAAAGGGCTGTGAATAGCGTGGGAGGCGGTCGGGTGGTCGTGGCAATGCCCCGTATTCCTGTTTATATGGAGCGAGCCAGAGGTAGCCATGCGATTTTCCAATACGTTTCTCGATGAGATTCGCGACCGCGTCTTGATTTCAGACGTGATCGGTCGTCGCGTGACGTGGGATCGGCGCAAGACCAATGTGCCGCGCGGCGATTACTGGGCCTGCTGCCCCTTTCATGGCGAGAAATCGCCGAGCTTCCACTGTGAGGATCGCAAAGGCCGCTATCACTGCTTCGGCTGTGGCGTCACAGGCGACCATTTCCGCTTTCTGACCGAATTGGAGGGCTTGAGTTTTCCGGAGGCCGTGCAGCAGATCGCCGACATGGCAGGCGTTCCGATGCCCGTTGCCGATCCGATGGAGGCGAAAAGGGAGAAGGAACGCACGTCGCTGCTCGACGTCATGGAAATGGCGACCCAGTTTTTCCAAGACCAGCTGCAGACACCCAATGGAGCGCGGGCAAGGGCCTATCTGAGAGACCGCGGCCTCAGCGGCCGCACGATCGAGACCTTCCGTTTGGGATATTCGCCCGATAGCCGCAACGCCCTGAAGGAGCATCTTGCCAGCAAGGGTGTGCTGAAGGAGCAGATGGAGGCCTGTGGCCTCGTCGTGCATGAGAACGTGCCGGTCTCCTATGACCGCTTCCGCGACCGCATCATGTTTCCGATCCTGTCCTCGCGCGAGAAGGTGATTGCCTTTGGTGGCCGCGCCATGTCGCCGGATGCGCCGGCGAAGTATCTGAATTCCAACGAGACCGAGCTCTTCCACAAGGGCAATGTGCTCTACAATTTCACCCGCGCCCGCCGCGCTGCGCAGGGCGCCGATGGCGCGGGGACCATTATCGCGGTCGAAGGTTATATGGATGTCATCGCGCTGCATCAGGCCGGCGTCGAGAATGCCGTTGCGCCGCTCGGCACGGCTCTGACGGAGAGCCAGCTCGATCTCCTCTGGAAGATGACGCCGGAGCCGGTGCTCTGCTTCGATGGCGATGGCGCCGGCATCCGCGCCGCCAATCGTGCCGCCGATCTGGCGCTGCCTCACATCAAACCGAACCGCACCGTACGCTTTGCCTTGCTGCCCGATGGCAAGGACCCTGACGATCTCGTGCGGCAGGATGGGCGCGCACCGTTCGACAAGGTGCTGGCGCAGGCAAAGCCTCTTGCCGACCTTATCTGGACGAGGGAGACCGGCAGCGGCGCCTTCGAGACGCCGGAGGCGCGGGCGGAGCTGGAAGCACGGTTGCGGCGCATCGTGTCTGTCATCGGGGACGAAGATGTGCGGCGCCATTATCAGCAAAATATGCGCGAGCGGCTGGACGGGCTGTTCCAGCCGCAGTTCCAGCGGGGCGGCCAGCAGGGGCGTGGTTTTTCCCGCGACGGTAATAGCCGCAACTTTGCAGGTCGTGGCGGACAGGCGCGTACCGGGGCTGCGGTGGCGACGACCGCATCCGATCGCTTGCAGCGTTCGGCCATGATCAAGGGACATCAGGATATTCCGAGCCTTCGCGAAAGCGTGCTCGCTTTGACCATCGTCAACCATCCGGCACTGCTACAGGACGAATATGACGAGATCGCCGCGATCGATTATGACAGCCGTGAACTGCAGCGGCTCTGGTCTGCGGTCCTCGGGGCGGCTGCAACTCTGGTTGGGCCTCAGCTCGTGCGCGAGCGATTGCTCGAGCAATTGGAAGAACAGGATTTCGGCGCCCTGCTGAAAAGCTTGGAACAGCAGATTCGCAATGCCCGCCTGTGGACTGCCACCGAGGCCGCCGCCATGGAGGATGCGCGCGAGGGCTATCGCCAAGCACTTGCGCTCCACAAGCGCTCGAAAGCATTGCGCTGGCACAAGATCGAGCTGGAAGGCGCTATTGCCGAGGCGACGGAAGAAGGCGACGGTGAAGCGATCGAGCCGTTGATTCGCGCCTTGCAGGAAGTGCAGCTCGAGGCGCTGCGTCTGGAAAATCAGGAAGCGATCATCGATGGCTTCGGCGTGCTCTCCGGTCGCGTTAAAGGTGCCGCTGGAAAATAGGGAATAGATGCCTCAGCCTGAACGACAAGAGCCGCAATTTTTCGTAGACGACGCATTGTTTGGTGAGGGCACACGTGCGCCGGCGCCGCTCGATGTGCTGAAACGTGTCTATGGCTATTCCGCCTTTCGCGGTAAGCAGCAGCAGGTGATTGAGCATGTCGTCTCCGGCGGCGACGCGGTCGTGCTGTTTCCGACCGGTGCCGGCAAGTCGCTGTGCTTCCAGATTCCCGCGCTTTGCCGCGATGGTATCGGCATCGTCGTCTCGCCGCTGATCGCGCTGATGCGGGATCAGGTAGAGGCGATGAAGCAGCTCGACATTCGTGCCGCCGCCCTGAATTCGTCCCTGTCGCGCGAGGAAGCGAGCGATGTCTATCGCGCCATTTCCGCAGGCAAGCTCGATCTGCTCTATGTAACCCCGGAACGCATCGTAACTGAGGGCTTCTGCCAGATGCTCGGACGGGCCAAGATCGCGCTTTTTGCGATCGATGAGGCACATTGCGTCTCGCAATGGGGCCATGATTTCAGGCCGGAATACCGGGATCTTGGTAGGCTTGCCGAGCTTTTTCCCGGCGTTCCGCGCATCGCGTTGACGGCAACGGCCGATCCCCATACCCGCGAAGACATTATCGAGCGGCTGGCTCTCGACGGTGCCAAGGTCTTCACCACCAGTTTCGATCGTCCGAATATCACTTACGAGATTGTCGAGCGCGACCAGCCGCGCCAGCAATTGCTGCGTTTTCTCGAGGGCCATCGGGGCGATAGCGGCATCGTCTATTGCCTCTCCCGTGCCAAGGTCGAGGACACGGCGGAGTGGCTGAATGGGCAGGGCATCCGCGCGCTTCCCTATCATGCTGGCATGGATCGAGCGCTTCGCGATGCCAATCAGGATGCCTTCTTGAAAGAGGAAGACCTGTGCCTCGTGGCGACGGTTGCCTTCGGTATGGGCATCGACAAGCCGAATGTGCGTTATGTCGCCCATCTCGATCTGCCGGGATCGGTGGAGGCCTATTACCAGGAGACTGGCCGCGCCGGGCGCGATGGGCTGCCCTCCAATGTCTGGATGGCTTATGGCATGGCCGATGTCATCCAGCGCGGGCGGATGATCGACGAAGGCGGCGCGTCCGAGGAAATCAAGCGGGTAGAACGGGCAAAGCTCAATGCGCTGCTCGCGATCTGCGAGACGGCCGGCTGCCGGCGGCAGTCGATCCTTTCGCATTTCGGCGAGGCACATGGCGGCGGCTGCGGCAATTGCGATACCTGCCGGAAGCCTGTGGAGACCTGGGACGGAACGGAAGCTGCCATCAAGGCGCTTGCCGCCGTCTATCGCACCGGCGAGCGTTTCGGCACCGGCCATGTCATCGATGTGCTGATGGGAACGGTCAATGAGAAGACCGAGCGTTTCGGCCACATCGATATGCCGGTTTTCGGCGCAGGCAAGGATATTCCCTCTCGCACCTGGCAATCGATCTTCCGGCAATTATTGGCGAACGGCTTTATCAGCATCGACCACACGGCCTTCGGTGCCATGAAGCTCCAGGAACAGGCGAGGGCCGTCTTCAAGCGCGAGCGGCAGGTGTTTTTCCGCAAGGATCGGCCCGAAACGGGCCGTCGCGGCAAGAAGGCGGGACGACCGGAGAAGCAGGCACACGGGCTTTCCGGCGAAGCACAGGCACTGTTCGATGCGCTGCGAGCCGAGCGCACCCGGATCGCCAAGGAGTTGAGCGTGCCGCCTTACGTCGTTTTTCCGGATACGACGCTGATCGCCTTTGCGACAGAGCGGCCCAGGAATCACCGAGATCTTCTGGGGATATCGGGGGTCGGGCAATCGAAGCTGGACCGCTATGGAGACGCGTTTCTTGCCGTGATTTCGGAGTTCGCCAATCGGTGACGTGTTGATGCCATTATCGAAGCCCGGCCGCCGACACGCTACATGCGCACCGTCATTCCGCCATCGACGGTCAGGACGTGGCCGTTAACGAAAGAAGCGGCATCGCTGGCGAGGAAAAGTGCTGCGCCCGCAATCTCGTCGGGACGTCCCCAGCGCTGAACGGGGATGCGTTGGCGCACGATAAGGATCAGGTCTTCGTTCGCGACCATGGCGGCGTTGGTTTCCGTTGCGAACCAGCCTGGCGCGATGGCGTTGCTTGTGATGCCGTGAGGGCCAAATTCCACAGCCATGCTGCGCATGAGACCTGTCAGACCCTGCTTGGCGGCGGGATAGACGCAGTCACCCGGCATGACGACCTGTCCGCTGATCGAAGTGACCGAGATCAGCCGCCCGTGATTATTTCGTTTCATCAGGCGCGCGGCGTCGCGGGAGAGCATGATCGAGGCGGCGAGATCCGTGTTGAGCAGGGCGAGGATCGCCTCGTCGTCGAAGTCGGCCAGCGGGCGCCTGTCGCGGGCACCGACGTTGTTGATCAGTATGTCGAGCCGGCCGTGATTTTTCTCGATGGCGTTTATTGCTGCATGCCGAGCGTCGCGATCGGAAATGTCGAAGGCCGCGGTTTCGGCGGAGCCACCTCTCGCCTGGATGATCCCAATCGCCGTATCCAACGTCGCCGCGGTCCGCCCATTGATTATGACGTGTGCGCCGGCATCAGCGAGAGCCTTCGCCATTTCGAATCCGAGCCCGCGTCCGCCTCCCGTGATGAGGGCAACCCGTCCTGCGAGGGAGAATCTATGGAATATGCTCATGGCTCTCCCTTATTTTCAGAGTAACGCAATCTGTTGCAAAATATTGGACTGAGTCAAGTAATTTTTGCGATAACCACCAATGAGGCCTGGCTGGAAAGTTGCGTGATTTCCCTCTGCTTCGACAGATCCTGTCGAAACCGTCGCCTATCGCGCGGACGTCACGGCGTTGCGCATTTTTGCCGCTGTCGGATGCAGCAACAGGCCGGATCCTATGTTATTCCTTGATTAATTAGGCCCTTTGACCAGCATCGGAATGCGACCATGACTTCAGCGTTCATATCCCATTTGCGCAACGAACTTCTCGGCCTGAAAGAAGCCGGCCTCTATAAGGCCGAGCGCGTCATCACCTCCAAGCAGGCTGGCGAAATCGCTGTGCTCGGCGGCGCGCGCGTCCTCAATTTCTGTGCCAACAACTATCTCGGTCTCGCTGACAACGAGGAGCTTGCCGAGGCCGCGAAGACGGCGCTTGATCGCTATGGCTACGGCATGGCCTCGGTGCGCTTCATCTGCGGCACGCAGGAAGAGCACAAGCAGCTCGAGGCGCGGATTTCGGCTTTCCTCGGCATGGAGGCGACGATCCTCTATTCGTCCTGCTTCGATGCCAATGGCGGGTTGTTCGAGACGCTGCTGTCGGAAGAGGATGCCATTATCTCGGATGCCCTTAATCATGCCTCCATCATCGATGGCGTGCGGCTCTCCAAGGCAAAGCGCTTCCGCTATGCCAACAATGACATGGCGGCTTTGGAAGAAGAGCTGAAGAAAGCGGAAGGCAGCCGCTTCAAGCTGATCGCGACCGACGGCGTCTTCTCGATGGACGGCATCATCGCCAACCTTGGCGGCGTCTGCGATCTGGCGGAAAAATATGGTGCGATGGTCATGGTCGATGACAGCCATGCGGTCGGCTTCGTCGGCGAGCATGGCCGGGGATCGGCCGAATATTGCGGCGTCGAAGGCCGTATCGATATCATCACCGGCACGCTCGGCAAGGCGCTCGGCGGTGCCTCGGGTGGCTATACGTCGGCGAGAGGCGAGATCGTCGAATGGCTTCGGCAGCGCTCGCGTCCATATCTGTTCTCGAACACCTTGGCACCCGTCATCGCGGCTGCCTCCTTGAAGGTCTTCGATCTGATCGAAAATGGCGCGGACCTGCGTGCACGCCTTCAAGGCAATGCCGAACTCTTCCGCCGTGAGATGACCAAGCTCGGCTTCACGCTTGCCGGCGCCGATCACCCCATCATTCCTGTCATGCTCGGAGATGCAAAACTCGCGCAGGACATGGCGGCGCTCATGCTGCAGAAGGGCGTATACGTCATCGGCTTTTCCTTCCCCGTGGTGCCGAAGGGGCAGGCGCGCATCCGCACGCAGATGTCAGCCGCCCATTCGAAGGCCGATGTCGAAAAGGCGATTGCAGCCTTTGCCGAAGCCGGAAAAGAACTCGGAATCATTTGAATTGGTTGGAGAGAGCCGATCATGTCGAACATGATGAAAGCGTTGGTCAAATCCAGGCCGGAAGTCGGGCTGTGGATGGAGCACGTCCCAGTTCCCGAGGTTGGGCCGAACGATGTCCTGATTCGGGTCAAAAAGTCGGCTATCTGCGGCACGGATGTCCATATTTGGAACTGGGATCAATGGGCGCAAAAGACCATTCCCGTACCGATGGTCGTCGGCCATGAATTCTGCGGTGAGATCGCCGAGATTGGTTCGGCCGTGACGAAATATCATGTCGGCGAGCGCGTCTCGGGCGAAGGTCATATCGTTTGCGGCAAATGTCGTAACTGCCGGGCGGGCAGGGGCCATCTCTGCCGCAACACGCTTGGCGTAGGCGTCAATCGCCCCGGCTCCTTCGGCGAGTTCGTCTGCATTCCCGAATCCAATGTCGTGCCGATACCCGACGATATCCCGGATGAGGTTGCCGCGATCTTCGACCCCTTCGGCAACGCGGTCCACACCGCGCTTTCCTTCGATCTGGTCGGTGAAGATGTGCTGGTGACCGGCGCAGGGCCGATCGGCATCATGGGCGCGATGGTCGCCAAGCGCTCAGGCGCCCGCAAGGTCGTCATCACCGATATCAATCCCACCCGGCTGGCGCTCGCCCGCAAGGTCGGCATCGATTATGTCGTCGACGCTTCCAAGGAGAACCTTGCCGATGTGATGAAATCCATTGGCATGACCGAGGGTTTCGATGTCGGGCTGGAAATGTCAGGCGCGGCTCCCGCCTTTCGCGACATGATCGACAAGATGAACAATGGCGGCAAGATCGCCATTCTCGGCATCGCGCCGGCCGGCTTCGAGATCGACTGGAACAAGGTCATCTTCAAGATGCTGAACCTGAAGGGTATCTATGGCCGCGAGATGTTCGAGACTTGGTACAAGATGATCGCCTTCGTGCAAGGCGGTCTCGATGTATCGCCCCTCATCACCCATCGTATCGGCATCGATGATTTCCGCGATGGCTTCGAAGCAATGCGTTCAGGCAATTCCGGGAAGGTCGTGATGGACTGGAATTGATGCCATTCGGCCACACTCCCGGCCTCGGTAATACCTGCCGATGTTGGAAATATGAGGCTTTGCTCAGGATGCTCTTGTCATCGCGCGGGGACTTCCTAAATACGGGAAACAATAAATTGCTGCGTGCGAAGCCTGTGGATAAGGCTTTTTCGCGCATTTAACGGGCTTTTTTGCTGGAAAAGCTTGACGAGAACTAAAATTCTGGGAATCACCGTTTAACTTCGGAAAGAACGGTAAACTGGATCAAGCGGATCACCTAATACCATGGCCGGAAATCCAAACGCAATCCAGCTTTGCAATCCGGTGGCGGTGATCGTGGTTAATCGGGCATTAAAGGTCATTCCGTTAGGTGTTCGTCGGTGAGTCGCGGCTGGTGCAGGGCGCGCTAGCCAGTGTGATTGTTTCACCGCGTGAAAGTTTGCAGCGTCAGGGAAAGCGACGATATAAAAATGGCAACAAAGGTCAAAGAGAACGAAGAAGCTGAAGTCGAGCGCGACGGCACCTCCGACGGCCCCCTTCTCGATCTTTCCGACGACGCGGTCAAGAAGATGATCAAGGCCGCGAAGAAGCGCGGCTACGTGACGATGGACGAGCTCAATGCCGTTCTGCCGTCCGAAGAAGTGACGTCCGAACAGATCGAAGACACGATGGCCATGCTTTCGGACATGGGCATCAACGTCATTGAAGACGAAGATGTCGAAGAGGCTGGCGCTGCGGCTAGTGACGACGACGATGCCGGCGGCGACGATGAAAGTGAAGGCGGCGAACTGGCCCCCTCCACCGGTTCCGCGCTTGCGACCGCGAAGAAGAAAGAGCCTACCGACCGTACGGACGACCCGGTGCGCATGTATCTGCGCGAGATGGGTTCCGTCGAGCTTCTGTCGCGTGAAGGCGAAATCGCGATTGCCAAGCGCATCGAGGCTGGCCGCGAAACCATGATCGGCGGCCTCTGTGAGAGCCCGTTGACGTTCCAGGCGCTGATCATTTGGCGCGATGAACTCAACGAGGGCACGACGCTGCTGCGCGAGATCATCGACCTCGAAACCACCTATTCCGGTCCCGAGGCCAAGGCTGCGCCGCAGTTCCAGAGCCCTGAGAAGATCGAGGCTGACCGCAAAGCAGCCGAAGAGAAGGAAAAGGCACGCCGCGGCCGCTCTCCTTCCGGTGACGACGACATCACTAATGTCGGCGGCGAAGGCCTGCCCATCGAGGAAGAGGAAGAGGACGAGGACGAATCCAACCTCTCTCTCGCCGCGATGGAAGCCGAGCTTCGCCCGCAGGTGATGACGACGCTCGACATCATCGCCGAAACCTACAAGAAGCTGCGCAAGCTGCAGGACCAGCAGGTCGAGCAGCGCCTGTCGGCTTCCGGTACGCTGTCTTCGGCGCAGGAGCGCCGCTATAAGGAGCTCAAGGATGAGCTGGTCAAGTCGGTCAAGTCTCTGTCGCTGAACCAGAACCGCATCGACGCCCTCGTCGAGCAGCTCTACGACATCAACAAGCGCCTTGTTCAGAACGAAGGCCGCCTGCTGCGCCTTGCCGAATCCTATGGCGTCAAGCGTGACAGCTTCCTGGAGCAGTATCAGGGCGCCGAGCTCGATCCGAACTGGATGAAGTCCATTGGCAATCTGGCTGCCCGTGGCTGGAAGGAATTCGCCAAGAGCGAAAACACGACCATCCGCGACATTCGCCAGGAAATTCAGAACCTTGCGACCGAAACCGGTATTTCGATCTCGGAATTCCGCCGTATCGTTCACATGGTTCAGAAGGGTGAGCGCGAAGCGCGCATCGCCAAGAAGGAAATGGTCGAAGCCAACCTGCGCCTCGTCATTTCCATTGCCAAGAAGTACACCAACCGCGGCCTGCAGTTCCTCGACCTCATTCAGGAAGGCAATATCGGCCTGATGAAGGCGGTCGATAAATTCGAATATCGCCGCGGCTACAAGTTCTCGACCTACGCCACCTGGTGGATTCGTCAGGCGATCACCCGTTCGATCGCCGACCAGGCACGCACCATTCGTATTCCGGTGCACATGATCGAAACGATCAACAAGATCGTTCGCACGTCGCGCCAGATGCTGCATGAAATCGGCCGCGAGCCGACGCCGGAAGAACTGGCCGAAAAGCTCGCCATGCCGCTCGAAAAGGTGCGCAAGGTTCTGAAGATCGCCAAGGAGCCGATCTCGCTCGAAACCCCGGTGGGTGACGAAGAAGATTCGCATCTCGGCGATTTCATCGAGGACAAAAATGCGCTTCTGCCGATCGACGCCGCCATTCAGGCGAACCTGCGTGAGACGACAACCCGCGTTTTGGCATCGCTGACGCCGCGCGAAGAGCGCGTGCTGCGCATGCGCTTCGGCATCGGCATGAACACCGACCACACGCTCGAAGAAGTCGGTCAGCAGTTCTCGGTGACGCGCGAACGTATCCGTCAGATCGAGGCGAAGGCGCTGCGCAAGCTTAAGCATCCGAGCCGTAGCCGCAAGCTCAGAAGCTTCCTCGACAGCTGAGGTCTGGCGCAAGCCGACATCGGTGTTTTATGAGATAAGGCCCGGTTCGCGAAAGCGAGCCGGGCTTTTTATTGGCACTATCAAATTTGAGGAGCCGCTTATGGCAAGCAAGCCGCAATTCATGGAGACATCCCTTCCTGTCCGACTGCGCGATCTGCTGGCCGGGTACGAATGGCGACAGGATGGGCTCGGGCGTTCCTCGGCCCATGTTTTCCGGCTTGAGGCCGATAGGCGTGCGCCGGTCTATCTCAAGACCGAGCTGGCCGATCCCTTGGGTGAACTGGCCGGCGAGGTTGCGAGGCTGCGATGGCTCGCCTCGCAGGGCCTTGCCTGCCCTGAAATCATTGCCCACGAGACGGACGACGAACGCGAATGGCTTTTGATGAGTGCTCTTCACGGCAGCGATCTCGTCAGCGCCGAGTGGTTACAGCCGCTCGAGCGGGTGCGGCTTTTGGCGGATGCGTTGCGGCAATTGCATGCCATCGATATCGCCGCTTGTCCCTTCGATCATCGGCTGGAGAACAGAATCGGCACGGCAAAGGCGCACTTGCTTGCCGGTCGCGTCGATGAGGATGATTTCGATGAGGCCCGGCTTGGAAGATCGGCAGAAGATCTCTTCCGCGAACTTCAGGCCAAGAGACCGTCAATGGAGGATCTTGTCGTCACCCATGGAGATGCCTGCCTTCCGAATTTCATGGCCGACGGCCCGAAGTTCAGCGGCTATATCGATTGCGGTCGTCTCGGCGTGGCTGATCGCCATCAGGATATTGCACTTGCCTGTGGCAGCATCAAGCACAATTTCGGAGAAGAATTGGTTGCGGAGTTTTTGAAAGCCTATGGCGATTTTCAGCCAAAAGAAGAAAAGATGGCATACTATCAGCTACTGGATGAGTTCTTCTGACCGGGCATGCGACTGTCTAGGCGAAGCGCGATCACGCAGGTTTGTTTTTGCGCCATTGCGGATCGCGCGGAGGCCTGACAAGTTCGATTTCGACCGATGCCTCTTTCGCGGTGCGTGGTCGGGCACCATATGTCAGCGACCGGAAAATCTTCTGATCTGTTTGCCGATAAGGATCGAATGAATCGATGCATTGTTTTCGCCTGATTGCTTTCTCGTCGCGAGCCATCCGCTGAACGATGGAAAAGGTCGCGGAAAAACGGGATAGGGAAATAAGGCCGGGCTTTGTCCTGTCGATCCTTCTGCACGTCCTGTTTGTCGCGATTTTTTTGCTGCCGCTATTTCCCGCGCCACCCGAGGCGAAGCCAGAGCAGAGCGTCAATGTCGAGTTGGTGCCGCAGCAGGAGGAAAAGCAGGAGCTTGCGACCAAGGCGAACGAGAAGCCCGATCAGCCTCCGAAGCCGACGCCGAAACCTGACGAGAAGCCGGCGGAGCAGACGGCCGAAACCCAACAGGAGCCACAGCAGCCTGAGGGAAAGAAAGCGGACGAGCAGCCGCCGAAGCAATCCGATCCCAACGGCAAGAAGCAGGCAGAGAAGTCTGCATCAAAACCTGACGAGGCCAAGGCGGATAAGCCGGTAGAGCAGGCGAAGTCTGAGCCCAAACCTGATGATCCCAGTGCTGAGAAGCCGGTCGAAAAGGCTGAGCAGAACCCCCCTGTCGTAGACGTGCCTGTTCCAGACATGGACGGCGATCAGAAGAATCCCACCACTACACAGCAGGCCGACGCTTCGGAGCAGCGGAACGATATGCCTCCAACGCAACCAAGCAATGCCGCGGCGGAGCAACAGGCAGCTGCACAAGCGCCAGCAATACAACAGGCGCAGGATGCCCAGCAGCAGGCTGATGCCAAGGACCAGACGGTCAATGCGGCTAAGCCACCGGCGAGCGATTCGACCAACACGGCCTCATCATCGGTGCCTGATGTTCTTGCGACCAACGAGCCTTCGGATTTTCAGGTGCAGCAGCGGCAGGCGGCGGCGTCCGATCTGAAACAGCGGGCGCCTTCCGAGCAGGTCGAGAATGAAGCGAAAGACCTGCCGCAGATTGTCGTTCCGGCGGTAAAACCTTCTCCCTCTCAGCAAGCTTCTCAAGGTCAGACCACTTCGAGCAGTCAGAGCGATCAGACCGAGGGCGCTGCTTTGGTAACTGAAGCGCAGCCTAAATCAGACGCGACGAAGATGGCTGTCCGCGCGAAAAAGCTTTATTCAGAGGTTGAGATGGCTCGACTGTCGAAGAGCAATTATGATGCCTGGAAGAAGATGCCACGTAGAGAGCGCGTTTCGTATCTTTGTCGCAGTGAAGCTCTAGCTCAATTTGGGCATGAATTTAACGCGCCAAATTATGTCAATTCGGCATTCTCGCCTACTATGCTAAGTGACACTGGTGTCTCCGCGGACGGGTTAGCGGTTCCGACCTCGAAAGGTTGGTATAGAATTGCCTTCAGGTGCAAAGTTGACGATGCCGCTTTGAAGGTCACGGCTTTCTCATACACGAACGATGGACGTGTCACCAGAAATCAGCTTGAGAGGCTCGGTTTGCCTGTATTTTGACGAAGCTGACAATCATACTTTCAGGCTAGAAAATAGTTTATGCCAACCCAATCGAAATTTGGCTCATTTCATCATACAATTGACAGTATCTGTCTGATTCAGTGTCCTCCTATCGCACTTTTCTGAAGATTCCCATGTCCTCGATTACAGCCGATTCCAGCTCTGCGGCCGCAAGCCGCTCCGCCCTGCGTGGTGTCCTTGTGGCATTCGCGTCCTATGCCGTCTTCGCCTTCAGCGATGCCTCGATCAAGATCCTGCATGGGGTGATCCCCTCCTATCAGGTCGCCTTCATCGGTGCGCTGTTCGGCTTTGCCGCCGTGCCTTTCCTGAAGAAACGGGAGGACGAGTGGCTTGACATGGTGAGGACGTCGAACCGTCCCTTGTGGCTGTTGCGTTTCGTCTGCGGCGCGACTGGCGCCATCTGCTCCGTCGTTGCCTTCACCAAGCTGCCAATGGCGGAAGCCTTTGCGCTGCTGTTTCTGCTGCCGTCCTTTGTCACCATCCTCTCGGTGATCTTTCTCAAGGAAGATGTGCGCTGGCAGCGCTGGACGGCGGTCATTCTCGGTTTCGTCGGTGTGCTGATCGTCCTGCGGCCGGGTTTTCGCGAGCTTTCGATCGGCCATCTCTGTGCGGCGATCGGCGGTCTTGCGGCGGCGATCTCCATCGTCGTCAACCGCGCGCTCGGCTCGAAGGAGAAGCGCATCTCGCTTTATGGCGCTGGTCTTTTTGGAACGCTTATCGTCAGCGGCCTTCTCATGCTGTCCGAAGTCACCATGCCGACGCCGACGCAGTGGATATTCCTTGCGAGCTACGGCCTGCTTGGCGCGTGCGGCAGCGTCTTGCTCTTGACGGCCGCGCAGATGGCGCCTGCCAATCTGGTTGCGCCACCGCAATATAGTCAGATGCTCTGGGCGATCGCCTTCGGCTACCTGCTGTTCAACGATAGCATCGATATGCCGATGGCCGTCGGTATTGTCCTCATCATCTTTTCCGGTCTGCTGACATTGGCGCGGGAGCGCAAGCGCGGCACACCGCTGCCGGCCGCCGTTACCGGCGATACGCAGGCGGCATTGGCGACAGCGGAGGATCACAAGGCCGTGGGAGGCGCTTAAGCCTTGTGTCCCGATTGCGGATGCGCAAAATTGCCGCTCGAATAGGATGTCATAGCTGATACAGCGAATGGGCGGGATGAAAGGCACCAGGATGAAGTCCGGTCAATTCAGGATATACCGCTCTCGCCTTGCCGGCATCGAGGCAGTTCGGGCCGAAACCGGTCATAGCTTCCCCAAGCATACACATGAACAGTTCGGCATCGGGGTCATCGAGGCCGGCGCGCAGAGGTCGCTGAGCGGGCGAGGGATGGTGTATGCCCAGGCCGGCGACGTCATCAGCGTCAACCCGAATGAGGTGCATGACGGCATGCCGATCGGCAGAAGCCGCGCGTGGTCCATGCTCTATTTCGATCCCCGGCTGATCGGCGATCTGTTGCGCGATGTCGGTGAGGGCAGGTTCGGTGCGGTGGAATTTCCATCGCCCGTCATCCGCGACGGCGAGATGGCCGGGCATTTCAAAACCCTGTTTTCGCTTCTGATCGAGGATGCGGCTGAGAATGTCCTCCTGCGGGATGAACTGCTTCTGTCGCTTATTGCCGATGTGATGCGCGAGGGGGCAGGCGCCTTGCGCGAAGATGCCATTCCCGCTGATATCAAAAGGGCACGGGAATTGATCGATGACGATCCCGCCGCTCCATTGACCCTTGCCGAACTGGCAGAACTATGCGGGCTGAGCCACTTCCGTTTCCTGCGTGCCTTCAGCAAAGCGACAGGACTGACACCGCATGCCTACCTCATGCAGCGTCGCATTCACGAAGCGCGACGGCTGATTGCGGTGGGCACGTCCCTCGCGGAAGCAGCTTTTGCCAGCGGTTTTTCCGATCAGAGCCACATGACGAGGCTCTTCGTCCGCAATTTCGGTGTCTCGCCGGGCGCCTATGCTGCGGCTATCGGCTAAAGCTTCTGCAATTTTATTCAAGACGGAAAGATGGTGCCGAGGTTTTCTGCTGCGACAAGCAGAGACCTACAAGGAGGCGTGATGTTTTTCCGACATTCGAACGAGATCTGGAGTGAGTTCCCTGAGTTGGTTCCCGGTGTGTTATCTGCCGAAGGGATCACCTCGACTGCCAATGTCGAGGGTCGGATCGCAAAATATCATGCGATCGCTACAGAGCGGTTGGCGAGACGTCCGGAAAGTGAGATGGCTGAAATACAGGCGTGGCGGCGGGCTTTCTCCAAAATGGGATTGAAGCCGACGCAATATCGCTGCGCCTCCGAAGCTTTGCTTCGCCGCTTTCGCCAGGAAGGGTCGCTGCCACGACTGCACCCGCTTGTCGATCTCTGCAATGCGATCTCGATCGCTTTCGCGATTCCCGTCGCCGTTTTCGATCTTTCGAAAATCTCCGGCAATCTCGAAGTGCGGCATGCAAGCGGCAGCGAATCCTATTTGACCTTTTCCGGTGAGGTGGAGCATCCGGAGGCGAGGGAGGTGATCTTTGCCGATGCGGCTGGGCAGGCACATGCCCGCCGCTGGACCAATAGGCAGAGCGGCCTGTCCGCAATGCGTGACGACACACACTCGGTGCTTATCGTCGCGGAAGCGCTGCACGGTTCTGCGGCCAGCGATGTTCCCAAGCTGATCGATACGATCGCAGCGGAGCTAGCGGCGATATGGTCGATCGAGGTCAGGCAGGGTGTTCTCAACTCGTCTTCACCGCGATTTGATCTATCGTCCGCGATGAATTTGCAGCTGCAGCAAAAACAAGATTGACAGGGGGCGCATCGAGGCAGAGCAGGGAGGTGTAGAAAATTCGATTGTTGAGAAGCAAGTCTGCGAGCGCCCCTGCCGGCAGACGAAAAGGCCCATGGATACATTGCAGACTCTGGACCGGCCAAGCGTGCTCGGTCACCCCGGCTATCGTTCATTCGCTGCGTCGCGCGTCTTTTCTTCGATAGGCTTTCAGTCTGTCACGGTTGCCATGGGCTGGATGATCTACGATCAGACCCATAGCGCCTTTTTCCTCGGTCTCGTCGGCTTCTGCCAGTTTCTGCCCATGGTCATTCTGACCTTTGTCGTCGGGCATGTCGCCGATCGCTTCGACCGCCGCCGCATCGGCCTTGCCTGCCAGCTGATCGAGGCGCTAACCGCGCTGGTTCTTGCCATGGCCGTCTGGCAGCACTGGATAGGTCCCGCCGGCATTCTGGCTGCCGTTGCCGTCATGGGCGCAGCAACCGCCTTTGAACGTCCCACGATGGCAGCACTTTTACCGAATATCGTGCCGTCTTCGTTGCTGCAGGTTGCCATTGCCACCTCCACTTCGATGATGCAGACGGCCTTCATCATCGGGCCTTCGCTGGGCGGTCTGCTTTATGGCGTCAGCCCCGTTGCTCCGTTTGCCATGTCGGCCGTGCTTTATATCATCGCGAGCGTCAACGTCATTTCGATCCGGGTCGAGCGGGAGCAACCGGCATCGCGCGAGCCGGTGACGCTGAACTCCGTTTTTGCCGGCGTTTCCTTTATCGCAAGCCGCCCGGTTATGCTGGGAACGATATCGCTCGATCTCTTCGCCGTGCTGCTTGGCGGCGCGACGGCGCTGCTGCCGATGTTCGCGCGCGATATCCTGCATGCCGGACCTTGGGGGCTCGGCCTGTTGCGTGCCGCGCCGGCAATCGGCGCGCTCGCCATGTCCATCTGGCTCGCACGCCGGCCGCTGCAGAGCGATGTCGGCAAGAAGATGCTGTTTGCCGTGCTCATCTTTGGGGTCGCCACTATCGTCTTTTCACTCTCGAGCAACATCATCCTTTCGGTCGCGGCGCTCTTCGTCGTCGGTGCCTCGGATACCGTCAGCGTCGTCGTGCGCAGCTCGCTCGTGCAGCTCCTGACGCCTGATGCCATGCGTGGTCGGGTCAATGCCGTAAATTCGCTGTTCATCGGCACGTCCAATCAGCTCGGTGAATTCGAGTCCGGCATGCTTGCCACTGCACTTGGACCTGTCCTGACCGGCATCGTCGGCGGCGTCGGAACCATCGTCGTGGTGCTCTTCTGGATGCGCCTCTTTCCAGATCTGACCAGGGTGAAGACGCTCAGAGGTTAGCGGCGTCCATCCTTGGATTGCTTTTCCGCGAGATTGATTAACCCGACGTCCCGCAGCAGATGTTGGTTTTCCTCAGGCAGCATGTCTCGCTTTCGGCCACCTTCATTGTGCGAGCGTCGTTCCGCGGCGCCTTGCCAGATCAGGAGTCGGACGACCCATGCTCTCCAGCTGTTAATATGAAGGATGTTCATCTATCTGTGACCTCGAAGTGCTTGGTCAGTAGATAGGTGCGCCTAGAATAGAGCGATGTATAATGAATCCTCAGGCTACAAAGCATGAGGGATTTTCATGGGAAAGAGGCCGTTGCCACCGCTCTCGGTGCTTCAGACATTCTGCGCCATTGCCGAGACCGGTGGCTTCGGCAGTGCCGCGGAGCGGATAGGGCAGACGCAGACCGCCGTCAGCCATCAGCTTGCACAGCTGGAAGGATGGATCGGTGGGCGCTTGTTCGACCGAGGCCGAAATGGGGCGCGGCTGACGCCGTTGGGTGCGCGCCTGCACCCAGCAATCTCAGGCGTGATCGCGGAGCTGGAGGCGGCACTGTACCAAGCGCGCGCGAGTATTTCGGTTCGCAGCGTCGCGGTCTCCGTCTCGCCGGAGTTTTCCAGCCAGTGGCTGGCGGTGCGGCTGCCGGATTTTTGCCAGCGTCATCCGAACATCGAGGTGAAGCTGGCTGTCGGCTACCAGCGCCCGGATTTTCAGCCTCGAGGTACCGATCTCGCCATCTGGCTCGGCCGTGCCGACGCGGCTTTCACCCATGAAGAGCTACTGACGGACGAGGAGTTCGTCGTCAGTTCGCCGGAACTGTCCAAACGACTGCCGCCGCGCTGGGCCATAAGGGCTGCTCCGCTTCTGCGCTATTCCGGCATGCGGCATACGATTCTCGATTGGCAGCGCTGGCACGAGCAGGTGATTGGCGAGAGCGGCGGCGAGGACGGCGTGCGTTTCGATATCGCACGGGCTGTGGAGGAGGCGCCTCTCTTCGATTCCTTTGCCGAGATGCTGGAGGCTTGCCGACAGGGCCGCGGCTTTGCTCTCGTGCGAAGCTCGCTGGTGGCACGCGATCTCGCCGAGAAAAAGCTGGTGAGATGCTTTGTCGAGGTGCAGCCGGCTGCCGTCAGCTATAGCCTGGTCTATCCGCCGAACGCCTTGCTGAACCCGGCTGCGGCCCTGTTCCGCAACTGGCTGCTCGCGCAGGTTCGTTCGCCGGACTAGTGGGAGATGGTCTGTTAATCGCGCAGCCGAATGAGACCGGCCTCAGTGGGAGCAAAACCGAGCCCTCGATAAAAGCCGCTGAGATGCGGCTCGAAATCGACATGGAGCCATTCCGCGCCACGTTCGCTGGCCAGGGTTTTCGCCCGCTCGACGAGAGCGCTTGCTATGCCTCTGCGCCGCAATTCCGGATCGACACAGGTATCGAGAATAAAGGCATGAATGCCGCCGTCCCAGGCGACATTGACGAAGCCGACCAGTCTCGTGCCAGCGAATGCGCCGACATGGGCGAGATTTCGGGAAAGGATGGGCTGGAAGTCCCGTGGGTGGGGAGTGTTCCAGGCGGTCGCCCACAGGGCATTGAGCGCCTCGTTTCCCAGATCCGGATTATCCCTGTATTCTATAGCCATTGGCATTTCCCCCGCGTGTTACTTCGGCGCATTCATTCCGACCGCTCGGAAGCGTGCGGAATATATCTGCTGCCGATGTCGGATCCGGTTGTGGTCGATCGTCCTTTGAAGGTGAACATAGAACAGAGGAGGCTGAAATGTCCTATGTCGATGGTTTCATCGTCGCTGTGCCGAAAGACAAGATCGAGGCGTACAAGGTGCTGGCGCAAAGAGCCGGGGCGGTCTGGCGTGAATATGGCGCACTCAGCTACGTCGAGGCCATAGGCGACGATGTTCCCTATGGCGAACTCACCTCCTTTCCGCGTGCCGTTCAGGCAACGGAAGACGAGGTCGTGGTGTTTTCATGGATCACCTATGAATCACGGCAAAGCCGCGATTCGATATTGGCCAAGGTCATGGCCGATCCCCGGTTGAAGGATGAGATGGAAAACATGCCCTTTGACGGCAAGCGCATGATCTATGGCGGCTTCAAGGTCGCCATCGAGCTTTAGTCCGAGCAGAGGCCGGACTTGACATCCGGCCACTGCGCCCGACCTGATGCGCATCGCTATCGTCATGTTCGGGGATACCATGCCACAAACCGTTGTCACGCTCTCGACCCATGGTCAAGGGCTCTATGAATTCACCGATCAGGTGGCGAAATTCGTCCGCTCAGTAGCGGCAGGCGGTGAGGGGCTTCTGACTGTCTTCGTGCGCCACACCTCCTGTTCCCTTCTGGTTCAGGAAAATGCCGATCCCGATGTCAAGACCGATCTCAAGGCCTTCTTCAGCCGGCTCGTGCCGCCATCCTCAGATCCGTCGATGCGCTGGATCGTGCACACGATGGAGGGGCCGGACGATATGCCGGCGCATATCAAGGCTGCGCTGATGCAGGTCTCCATCGGGATTCCGGTGATGAACGGTCGGCTGGCGCTCGGCACCTGGCAGGGGATCTATCTTTTCGAGCATCGCGACCGACCACATCGCCGCGAGATCGTGCTGCATTTTTCTGGCTGAATAGCGCGCCTTCTCTCGTCAATAGATTGTTAACCGTCGTGAATACAATCTGAACGGCCAATTCGTGTTCGGTTCAGCTTGGCTGACCTAACGTGGCCCCAATCCCAAGGGCGTTCACCAATGAGCGACCAAGAAGGGGATTGCAACGATCCGCAGCAAGGATTTGAAGGAGAAACACCATGACCAATCTTTTCGCCAAGGCAGGTATTGCAGCTCTCATGGCATTCGGCGCCATGTCCGCCACCACCATGACGGCATCGGCCAACGACTTCCATCCTGGCATCCAGCAGGCTCGCTATGATCACCCGCGCGGCCGCATGTGCTCGCCCCGTCTCGCTGTTGAGAAAGCACGCGACATGGGCCTGCGCCGCGCCCGCATCGACAATATCACGCCGCGCCGCGTCGTGGTCGAAGGCTTCGGCCGCCGTGGCCCGGATCGCGTTGTGTTCGCTAATGCGCCGGGTTGCCCGTTGATCCGCCGCTGATTGCTGCGTACCGAGGTTTTCCACATCTATGTGATGAATTTGAAGCCGTCTCCAAAAGAGAGGCGGCTTTATTTTAGCTCTATGCTACTATCGGCCCTCTGGTTTCCCCTTAGCGTTCATTGTAGCTGAGTAATGGATGAATGGCTGATTCCGAGCTCATTCAGCATCTGCCTTTACCTCTCGGCACTCATTCAGCGCTAATCGCTGGCATGAGAGAGAGGCTTTCTGCTTCACGGAGAACACAATGAGACAAATGCTGGCAAAGTTGGGGGTCGCTGTCTGTGTCGCGGTGACTGCATTGTCGGGCACTGCGGATTTTGCCTCTGCACAAGGGGTGGATATTTATGTGAACCCGGGCCGCCATCGCCCGCCGCCGCCGGATTATGATCGTCCGCCGCCGCGTTTTGATCGGCGTGGCTGCGATCCCCGTCAGGCCGTGGATGTTGCACGCAGCTATGGTCTGCGCCGCGCCCGCGTCGTGGATGTGACGCCGCGCCGTGTCATCGTTGACGGCTTCGGTCGCCGCGGTCCGGATACGATGATGTTTGCCAACGTTCGCGGCTGCCCGCTTCTGGGCCGCTGACAAGCAAAACGGGCGCACAGAGCGCCCGTTTTTCGTTCTCTGACCTTTTCGCCTTTGGCGGGGGCCGCGGAACCGCCCTTTGCGCGATCCGATGGGATCTGAGCGAAGGGCGGTTTTGTTTTGTCTACGGCTGGATCGCGTAGGTGATGCTCACCGATGCGTTGTATTCGTTCTCGCCGGTTGCGACAGGGACGGCCTTGTCCATAGGTGCGGATGCAGCCATGGCGCGCATATAGGGCTGAGGCGGTGCAGCAACGACGCCGTCATGAATGGCGATGATACGGCCGAGTTTGACACCGGCGGCATCCGTCAGGGTCTTTGCCTTGGCGGCGGCATCGGCGACGGCCTTCTTTCGTGCGTCTTCGAGTACGGTATCCGGCTTGTCGTTGGTGAACTGGATATCGCCGCCCTGGTTGATGCCGAGCTTAACCGCCTGGTCAAGCAATCCGCCCAGCTTGGAGAGATCGCGCACGCGAACGGTCAGGCCGTTCGTTACCTGATAGCCGTTCAGAACCGGCGGCTGGTTGTGGCCGTCCTTGTCGTTCGGGTAGGTATATTGCGGCTGAATCGAAAAGCCGGAGGTCTGCAGGTCGCGTTCGGCAATGCCGCTTTCCTTCAGCGTTGCCAGCACGGCACCCATGGCCTTGTTGTTCTGATCGAGAGCGTCCTGCGCAGCCTTGGCCTGTTGAACGACCGACAGCGTCACCACAGCCATATCCGGCGCGATCGCCGCATGTCCCTCGCCGGTGACAGTGATGACGGCCTCGCGCGGCTTGCCATCTTCGGCAAAGGCAGCAGCCGCCGGCACGAAAAAAGTGGCGCTAACAAGAGCGGCAAGAGCAAAATCTCTGGTTTTCGTCAGAAGCATGGTTCGTTCCTTGGTTGATGATCCCTCAAGATGAGCTTTTGCGGATTCATTGTGAAGGTATTACGGCAGTCCCTTGTCGGAAAAGAGAAATTGGGTTAGAGCCAAGTCGGCTTCGGAGAACCATTGCTCCGGAATCGCAAGCGCAACGTCTTTTGCTGCGCCCGGGCCTGTAGCTCAATGGTTAGAGCCGGCGGCTCATAACCGCTTGGTTGGGGGTTCGAGTCCCTCCGGGCCCACCAGTCATTTTTTAACCAGTTCATTTGGTTTCATTTTCGGCAACATTCCCCTCACCAGATTCACATGGAGGGGCGAGTTCGTTCGCCAACTGTTCAGAAACGATGCTAGAAGCCTTCACTCCAAGGCGAGCTCTATCAGCCCCTTGGTGTAAACTTCTGCCTGCTTAGAGTTGGTCCAGCCGAATTGGCTCATCAGTTCGTAGGCAGTCGCCCCACCACTGGCGGCCATCGTTGCTGCCAACTTCCTTAGCCCGTGAGTTTTTTTCAATCCTCGCTTTTCTCGCGGCGTCCCAAAACCAATTACCAAATCCTGGAACAGAAAACGGCTTTCCATATTCCGTAACAAGAAAATGAAGATCGCCAGTCTTGGTGGCGTCGATGATGTCTACGTTCGATTTACCTCAGGGAGGGTTCCCAAGATCTACGGCTGGAAGGCTTCAGCGTTCAAAATCCTGCCTTTTTGAGACCTTCTCGATACAGGTCATTGTGCCATCGCTCCTTCACGGGGACGAGCGACAGCCATTCATCGACGTCGAAAGCAGGGTTGTTCTCGCGGACGCGACGAGCGAGTGCGCGGGCTTCATCCTGATTGCCGAGCATTGCCCAGCTCGCTGCGGCAAGCCCGTCCGCTTGCCTTGGGTCGATCATTCGGCCGATATAATCGAGTACGGTCTGGAATTGGTTCAGGGCATAATTCGCTCGGGCGGCGATCCAAAGATAGACATCCGGATTTATGGGATTGAGATCCATGGCCCGCTGGATTTTTTCGAGAGCCAGGCCGGGCCGGGAAGAGTGGACCAGCGTGTCAGCATGGTCGGCAATAATATCGGCGTTATGCGGACTGAGGGTCTCCGCTATTTCCAACGCTTCTACGCTGCTGTCGATAGAACCCAGAAAAAGCTTGGCGACGCCCAGCTCGCGATAGCCGTCGGACAAATCGTTGCGAACCGAGATGGCGCGTTCGGCAAAATCTTCGGCCGACTTCAGCAGTTGGTGCTCACGGCGCGGGGTTAACTGCCATTCCTTGGAATAGGTGCGGGCAAGGGAGCCGAGGGCCGGTACAAAATCGGCGCTATGGCGCAGCGCGGCTTTCAGCTCCTTGCGGGCGCGCGTCAGCTTGAGCAGGGAAGGGTGATCGAGATATTGCAGCCCGACAAGGTATCGATGATATGCGACGGGGCTTGGCTCAAAATATATGCGCGCCAATTCATGATGCTCGACCTTCGCGACGGAGATGCGCACGACCTCCTGCGAGATTTCGCGCTTGTAGCGCGCAAGATCCGGTTTAGCGAAGGAGAAGTGCTTCGCCCACAGAATCTTGCTGCCTGGCAATGAGATGAGCTGCGTAAAGAGCGTGGGATCTTCCCTCGGCCCGATTAATCGGCTCTCCAAGACGTAATTGATGTCGTATCGCTCGAAAAGCGTGGTTTGATCGCCGCTTTGGCGTCCGATCTGAGCAGCGGAGTAGGGGGCGATCACTCTCAGGCTATGCAGTGCGCTGAAACCAAGGGTGATATCTTCGATCAAGGAGGATGCGAGCATGGTTGCCACGTCATCGGTACTGCCGCCGGCGGGCGGCAGCAATGCGAGACGTGGAATGCGCGAGATCGTCCGCAAAGGGATATCCTGCTCGGATATGGCGGTCGAATGCGGCGCAGCGGCCGATATTGATGAGCGAGAGGATGCCCGAAGGAGCGCCGGCCATGATGAGGCGAGATCCTCGCGTTGCATAAATATGCGTTTGAGTTGTTCCAGGCCGCCCTCGGCATCGAAAGCCTTCAATAATATACGATGCGTTGCAATGTCCTGCGGCTCGGCTTCGAAAAGAAGGAGAGCCGCCTCCTTGATGGGCGCGACATCGCTGGTCGCTATCGGAAGCTTCACCGCCGCATCCAGTGTTTCCTTCAAGATCGCAAAGTGGCGCTTTCTTTCGCCCTCTCGCCAGTCGATGAAGGCTCTGGCCTGACAGTTAGCCCGCTCCATGAACTTTGATTGCAGGGCCTCGATCAAGCGAGCAAGGCTCTTTATCGGATCCTTGGACGTGTCTGCGCCGGCCGGGAAGATGTCGCTTTTGAGCGAGCCGGTCACCAGGTAAATATCCGTATCGTCAAAGGTCAGAAATTCGGTGTTCAATTCCGATTGTCGGCTCTTGATACGAGAGACCAGCTTGCGAAGATTTGTCAGCGAATTCGCCAAGTCGCCATCGCCCCAGAGAAATCTCGCCATATTTGTTCTGCTGACGGATTTTCTATCGCTCGCGAGCAAATAGGCAATAATCAGAAGTGCCTTCTTGGGGAACTTTATTTGATGTTCGTCGCCATCCAGAAGAGCGATTTCACCAAAAGTTCTGAGTAAAAATTTCATCGCGCCTTCTATATTGCTTCAGATATATAACCGCGGCCGCCTTTCGCGCTCCGTCTGGATAAACGGCGAAATGACAGTGGAATCGATTATATATTCCTGATGCAATGCACAAATATTTGCAAATGAACTATTCTCGAGCTTTAATTTCGAAAGTTATTGTTGCACAAAAGCTCAGTTTTCCGACATTCATTCGACGTCTGGCGAGCTCGTTTCCGATGCGGGTCCGTTAAGAAAACAGTCCTGATCGGCTAAATTCTATCTTCCCCGCAACTATTGGCGGTCGGAAAATTCATGACCAACGCAGTGTTAGAGAAGCTCCCGACCTCCAGATACTTCCCCCCACAGAAGTGGTAACTTCAATTAGAGTCAGGATTTTATTGCCCTTATCGGCCCATTCGCCAACAGAGCCTACGGCTTATACTTTGGTATAATGGCGGTGCACCATTGCCTGATTGACCGCTCTTCGCGGCTGTGACACTACGGCCATGTCTTCGCAACATCAGGCGAAGGCTTACGAAACCAACAGATCAAGAAACCAATGGATAGCTACCCTAGTCGCTGTCCGGTTGTGGCGTCATGCTGCATCCGGACGGTCATCGCAACAACCTGGACCGCTGCCGGCATTCGCCGGACGAGCGTCGGTCGGGCTTAGCCTGTCCGGCTCGCCCTTCGGATCTGCCGTTAGGCGGGCCGATGAGGTGAGCCATGAACAACATCGTTTTTTTCCGCGGACGCAGGTTCGCAACCAAGTTTTCCGCCCCGAACGCTTTTGCCGTTTTGACCGGCAGCCGTCCGGCCGAACGTTCCGTATCGCCACAGCGTCCGCGGCTGATCGCCATTTGGCACATCAATTCCCATACCGGGAAGCTTGAGTGCTTTTGGACGACGGAAAGCGGGCCTTTCCTTGATGAGGATGGCAGCCGTCGCGCGGCTTAAACCGTTCCTTCTGAAAGAAGTACCCGTGGCGTCGCTATGCGGCGCCTACGTCGCACCCTGGCTAAAAATTCCTGTTTTCAAAGGGTTATCACATGGTTTTCCTTGCTAACGATCGACGCGGGCGTAGTGCCGTCGCTGCGTTGGCGGGTGCGCGTATCCTGCCGAATGGCTATGATCTCGCCGCATTCGCTTTCATTGCCGCTGCCGCCTATCTCGCACTTCATGGTATAGCCGAGATGCGCGCGCCGCTGGCTGGCCTGTCCACGGTACCGCTGTCGCTCGACCCGGCCTATCTGCCCGAATACGCCCTGCGCACGACTTTGCGGATGATGGCGGCCATCATCGCCTCCCTCATTTTCACCTTCGTCGTCGCGACGCTTGCCGCAAAGAGCCGCCGCGCCGAGAAGATCATCATTCCGGCCCTCGACATTCTGCAATCGGTGCCGGTGCTCGGCTTCTTGACCTTCACGGTGACCTTCTTCATGGGGCTTTTCCCCGGAAGTCAGCTCGGTGCGGAATGTGCGTCGATCTTCGCGATCTTCACCAGCCAGGCATGGAATATGGCTTTCTCCTTCTATCAGTCGCTGCGGACGGTTCCGCGCGATCTCGATGAGGTCAGCCGTGGATTTCGCCTGTCGAGCTGGCAACGTTTCTGGCGGCTGGAGGCTCCCTTTGCGGCGCCCGGTCTCGTCTGGAACACGATGATGTCGATGTCCGGCGGCTGGTTCTTCGTAGTTGCATCCGAAGCGATCACGGTGGGTAACACCACCGTGCAGCTTCCAGGTCTGGGTTCGTGGCTGGCGGTTGCGATCGACAAGCAGGATTTCACCGCCGTAGGCTGGGCTGTGCTCGCCATGGCAGTTGTCATCCTTCTTTACGATCAGCTGCTTTTTCGCCCGATTGTCGCGTGGGCAGACAAGTTCCGCTTCGAGCAGACGGCCGGGCAGCAGAAGCCGCGCTCCTGGGTCTATTCGCTGATCCGCCGCACGCGACTCCTGAAATACGTGACCACGCCTTTGGCAGCTGCATGGGGTCGGCTGATGCTCCTGCGGTTGCCACCGACGTCGCGAGCCGTCGCAAGAGAGCGCGGCGGGCAGCGAGCCGTCAGCTGGGCTATCGACATCGCCTGGTATGCGCTGATCGCCGTCATTGGTGCCTGGAGTATCGGGGATGCGGTTTCCTATCTCAGCCGGACGCTCTCCTTGGCTGATGTCTGGATTGCTTTTGCCGGTGGGTTCGTGACGCTCATTCGCGTTGTCGTTCTCATTGCAGTCGCCAGCGTCATCTGGGTTCCGATCGGCGTCTGGATCGGCTTGCGTCCAGCTGTTGCCGAGCGCGTCCAACCTCTGGCGCAGTTCCTGGCGGCCTTTCCGGCCAACGTACTCTTTCCCGTTGCAGTGGTTGCGATCGTTGCGACGGGCGCCAGTCCGAACATCTGGCTGTCGCCGCTGATGGTCCTCGGCACGCAATGGTACATCCTGTTCAACGTGATCGCCGGCGCGAGTGCATTCCCTACCGATCTGCGGGAGGTATCCTCGGTTTACCGGCTGCGCTCGTGGACCTGGTGGCGGCGAGTGATGTTGCCGGGGATATTCCCTTACTACGTCACGGGAGCGCTGACCGCTTCCGGCGGTTCCTGGAACGCCAGCATCGTCGCTGAACTGGCGAGCTGGGGCAACACGAAACTCGAAGCCTTCGGACTTGGATCATACATCGCGAGGGCGACTGAGGCGGGCGATTTTCCGCGTGTCATCCTTGGTATCGTCGTCATGTCGATCTTCGTGACGCTCTTCAACAGAACGCTCTGGCGGCCACTCTACGTCTTCGCCGAACGCCGCATGCGCCTCGATTAATTCAAGATCGGAGAACCGAATATGGAAAACGCTGTCATCTCCAGGAAGCTCGATATTGTAAAAAATGCACCGCTGGTTCTCGCCAAGCAGGTGTGCCAGGCTTACGACAAGGGGGCGTCCGGCTCGCTCGTCGTGCTCGAGAATGTCGATCTGCAGCTTTATCCCAATGAAATCGTTGGGCTGCTCGGCCGTTCCGGTTCTGGCAAATCAACGCTGCTGCGTGCAATCGCCGGCCTGATCCGCCCGAGCAAAGGGGACATCACCTTCCAAGGCAGGCCGGTTGTCGGCCCCAACTCCGATGTTGCCGTGGTCTTCCAGAGCTTTGCGCTCTTTCCCTGGCTGACCGTCCTCCAAAACGTCGAGCTTGGCTTGGAGGCGCAAGGTGTTGCTTCTTCTGAGAGGCGCAAGCGTGCGCTCGCTGCAATCGATCTCATCGGCCTAGACGGTTTCGAAAGCGCCTATCCGAAGGAGCTGTCGGGCGGCATGCGCCAGCGCGTCGGCCTTGCGCGTGCGCTCGTCGTCCGGCCGAAGGTATTGCTGATGGATGAACCCTTTTCTGCGCTCGACGTACTGACGGCAGAAACGCTTCGCACGGATCTGCTTGATCTGTGGTGCGAGGGCCGCATGCCGATCGAGTCGGTTCTCATGGTGACACACAATATCGAAGAAGCGGTGCTGATGTGCGACCGTATCCTGATCTTCGGGTCGAATCCCGGCCGCGTGATTGCGGAGATCCATGTGGATTTGCCGCAGCCGCGCAATCGTCTCGATCCGGCCTTCCGCATGCTCGTCGAAGACATCTACGCGCGGATGACGGTAAAGACCCATGCGCCGTCGCGCGAAGGCCTTTTCCCCGGCACGGGTATTGCCATGGCGCTCCCGCGCGTGTCGACCAACCTCATGTCCGGTCTCATCGAAACGGTCGCCGCCGAACCGTATCGCGGGCAGGCCGACCTGCCGCCGCTGGCGGCCCATCTGCATCTCGATATCGATGATCTCTTTCCGGTCGCCGAAACGCTTCAACTCCTGCGTTTTGCCGATCTGGAAGGGGGCGACATTAAGTTGACGGCGCCGGGCTTGCGCTTCTTCGACAGCGACGTCGATGAACGCAAGAGACTCTTCGAACAGCACCTGGCGACCTATGTGCCGCTGGCTGCACATATTCGCCGTGTGCTCGACGAGCGGCCGACTCACCGCGCACCTGCACGGCGCTTCCGCGATGAGCTGGAGGATCACATGTCCGAGGATTATGCCGACACCACCATCAAGGCCGTCACGAACTGGGCTCGCTACGCAGAATACTTCGCCTATGACGAAAACGCCGATCTGTTCACGCTGGAAAACCCGAGTTGAAACCCCGCTGGAACGAACGCGAGAGGGCGCCGCCGGTTGAGGCGGCGATCAGCTCATGGCATTCCAGGATTTGACAGGCCGCCTAGCCAAGACTTAGCGCATCAGATCCGGCGGGTCGCCAGCTTTCTCGGCACCGGAGAACGCGGTTGTTGTTTTGATGCTTCGGTTCGGGCAGTTTGCAGCTTCCGCACGCAATCTTGCGGAAGCCGTGATGCAGGGATGCCAGGGATGAGGCGCGAGTTTTTGAAATACCTCTTCGAGATGCCCTTGCTTTGGCTCGGCATTGCTGTTCTTGCCGCTCTCATTTTTATCGGCGATACGATCACCGATCTGGAGATCGCCTTTGCCGTTTTGTATGTATCCGTCATCTTGCTGGCGGTCTATTCGGGGCGGACAGGCGCTATCGCGATAGTCGGGATTGCATGTGCTGCTTTGACTGTCATCAGCTATTTCCTGACGCGTCACGGCGCTTCGCAGGCAGGCCTGATCAACAGTACACTTAGCCTAGTCGCGATCGGCGCGACCACTTATCTGGCGATCAGGATCGAAATGCTTGATGCAAGGGCGAGGCAGGCGCAATCCGAGCTTGCACGCATGTCACGTCTCATGATCGTCGGTGAGTTGGGCACATCGATAGCCCACGAAGTCAGCCAGCCGATCACCGCAATTGCCGCTAACGGCAATGCCGCGCTTCGATGGCTGTCCGCAACACCGGCCGATCACGACGAAGCCCGCCGCGCTATCGAGCGAATTGTCGCGGATGCCGGGCGAGCAGGCGATGTCATCGGTCGTGTTCGCGGGCTCGTGGCGCGCTCGTCGCCCTCTAGCGACGCGATCGATCTCGTCGAGGCTATCAATGATGTACTGGAACTCGTTCGCAGCGAGATTCGACGGAATAAAATCCTGTTCCGCTCGGAATTGGCGAGCGATCTACCATTGATGGCCGGCGACCGGGTCCAGCTGCAGCAGGTGATCCTCAATCTCGTCATGAATGCGATCGAAGCTCTGGCGGAGGTCGATGAGGAAACGCGCGAGATGCTCGTCAGCGCTGCCGCGGACGAACGGAAGGTGACCGTCAGCGTGCGCGATACCGGCAGCGGCATCCCGGCCGAAAGGCTCGACAGGATATTCGATGCCTTCTACACGACCAAGCCGAAGGGCATGGGGATGGGGCTTGCCATCAGCCGATCCATTATCGAGGCGCATGGCGGGACCATCTATGCCGCGCCGAATTTTCCACGCGGAGCCGTCTTCGGTTTCACCTTGCCGCTGAGCGGAAAGGCAAAGGGGTAGGGCATGCAAGGACGGCAGCCGACCGTTTACGTGATCGACGACGATCCATCCGTGCGCGATGGGCTGGACAGCCTATTACGCTCCGTCGGCTACGATACGCGTGCCTTTGCATCGCCGCGGAATTTCCTGGCTTCTTCTCGGTCTGAGGGGCCAGCCTGCATCGTGCTCGATGTCAGGATGCCGGATGCGAGCGGCCTTGATTTTCAGGATCAGCTTGCGCGTATGGGATATGCAATCCCGATCATTTTTCTCACCGGGCACGGCGACGTGCCGATGTCCGTCAGGGCGATGAAAGCGGGGGCGGTGGAGTTTCTCTTGAAGCCGTTCCGTGAGCAGGATCTCCTCGATGCAATCAGGCAAGCGCTCGAAATCGATCGCATCCGGCTGCGCAAGCAGGCGGCGGAAGTCGATCTTCATGAGCGATTTTCGACACTCACGCCACGTGAACGCGAGGTGATGGCGCTCGTCGCACGAGGTCTCCTCAACAAGCAGATCGCTGCCGAGATCGGCCTCAGCGAAATCACCGTCAAGGTTCATCGAGGTCAGGCGATGCGCAAGATGCGCGCCGACTCCGTCGCCGACCTCATTCGGATGGCGGATAATCTCGGCCTCACGAACGATAAAGCCCGAGATACGACGCCCGGGCTCCGTTAGTCTTGCAGCGCTCGTCCCCAGTCGCGAGGATCTCATGGCTTACGAATGCGGTGTTGCCACGCGGATTAGTTCAATCCCGCGGAATCGTTGGCGTTCCCTGGTGAAAAATCATCTGCCATCGCCCATCGATACGCTGCCAAATCGAACTCCGTAAAGTATGCCGCTCCGGACCGCTCTCTCCGGCCTGCCGGACGCTTCTGTAGGTGACGAGGACAGCATCTGGTGAGATCGATCGAAAGGCATAGTCGCGGGAAATAATGGGAGGGGCGGCTTCTTCCGTCTTTTCTGCGGCCAGACCGGCGATCAGGTCATCCCTATCGTCGTAGACCGTACCGGAACTGCCAAATTCAACGAAGCCTTTGGCCAGCAATTCCGCCACGACTGCCGGCGACCGTCGTATTTCCGGGAGATGTAGCTTCTGCTCCAGCAGGCGGATCTCTTCAAGCTCGTCCTGGGGAACGTTCATTGTTTCAGCGACCTCCGGTGAATATCGATGTTTGTATGTCGCGGACCTCAGTATGTCCCGAGTGCTTCCAGTTTTCTCTCCCGCTCGAACTTGTGGTTTTGATCATAGTCAGCTTCTCTAGATTGCTCCAACGCAGAGACGAAGAGTTCGGCGGCGTGACGACCCGCCTGTGTTCTGTCGTCTTCGATGACCGTTGCTATCCGCCGGAATAATTCGGACTCGAAGCTGCCTGCATTGTTCGAGGCATTCGGCCGTGACAGTCTTGCACCACCATCCAGTCTGATTGCCGACACATAGAACTCGTCCTCGTAATCGGCTCCTGCCGAGGTCAGCTCAGCACGCCCGTATAACAGCAACCCGGTTTCCCAACGATCGCATAGGCGGATACTAAGCTCATCAAACGAATACTCGCAGGAGAATTCTGAAGCGTACATCATCATTCTCCCACCCTGGTGATCGACGATAGTTCGGCAACGCCGGCGCCCCTCACGGCATCTGCCGGTATGATTATGAAAGCATTCGGCTGTCTCGGCATGAATGACATTCTCCTTCGATGGCCTTGCGGCTTTTCCAATCGTTGCAATTGGCCTGTCCGGTTTCGCTGACTTCCGGCGAGGTCCTGCTCTTGCCCGGACTCATTCCATTCAGGGCCAACGGCTCTTCTCGGTAAAGTTGCCATTCAACATGATATATGTCAACATAATTTATGTTTATAGCGCGACTCAAATAGAAAATTGGTTTTATTTGCGTGCGATATGACCGCAGATCCGGCCGATGATCGTCAAGCGGTCCAATTCGACGGTAAAAGTTTCCAGTGCCGGATTGTCGGAGATGATTTTGACTTCGCTTGGCCGGCTAAAGGGAACTCGCTGCAAGCGCTTGATCTGCGGCTCCGTATAACCGTCGCTGATCGCATAGACCGTATCGGTGGTCATTTGGTTCTGTGAGAGATCGACGATGACGCGATCGCCGGGCATGTAGGTCGGCTGCATGGAATCGCCGACGACTTCCATGATGATCGTGTGGCTCGGGGAAGCCTTGGCCTCGTTTCGCAGATAGCCGGTGGGGATAAGCCATTCTGCGACGATCTTATGCCCGGCGACATTGCCTGAGCCGACGGGGAGGTTGATGACTTCGCCGACGACGCCGCTACCGGCGCCGAGCTTGACGTCCACTTCCGGTGTTGCGCCTTCGATCTGCGGCTTCCAGTGTTCCCGGCTATAGCTGAGCTCTTCGCCGCTCTCGGCAAATCCATCGTGATCCTGCTCGTCGGGATCGAAGGACATGACAATGTTTGGCGCCGGACGTGCGGTTTTGCGCAGACCTTCGCCAGTGAGAAGATAAGCCGCGGTCGTGCCGAATTTCTTGGCATAGCGATTGGCGACTTCGGCGCTGAATTCGTTCTGACCGTTTTCATGCGCGCGATAGGTGGACAAGCTCACGCCCAGCGCTTCTGCCGCCTTCGTGGCTGATGGATAATTTGCGGCTTCGCGCGCCGCTCTTAGTCGTTCGCCCATGGATTTCTGCATCTTTTGACCCTTGCAAAATTTCCGCCATAAATCATGTTGACAACATCATTATTATCGACATAATTTGTGTTTATCAAGGTGCCCGTGGCGCAAAACGCTATTTGGCGGGTGAGCGGCCCGGCGCAGTACGCGACGGACAATGTTTTGGAGGTGAAGTTATGATCATAGGCAATGGGAACAGGAGGACAGTGTCGCAGGCTGGATATTTCGATCGCTTTTGGGGGTGCCCCGGATGCTTCCGAATTCTATCGATCGCGGAGATCATCGAGCTGCATTGTGAGAGTTGTGATGTAGCCGTCGCGCCTGCGGAAATGACGAAGATCAGGTCTTTTTCCGAAGCAGCTGGTCACGAGGCGCTGCCATGATCGAAATGCTTCAGGGTCTTCTCGCCTGTATCGGCGCGGCGTTGTTTTTTGTCGCTATGGTGATCGCGATAAAGTCGGTCACTTGGAAATCGCCAATGAGATCCCTTGAAGATGAGGACTTCGGTGCTCCGGAGGGAGACCAAATTCATTTCCGCATTGCCGAAGACCCCACGCTTGCGCCCAAAGAGCCGGCACGGCCGGCGGAACTGCGCAGGCGGTAGGCGGGCACCCAAACCTCAAAACCCAATCGAAAACTCTAGAGATAGACCTGGCCAAGCGAGCCGGGGGAGGTTGCTATGAACGAATTTCAAATCGGAACAGAAGCCGTTGCCGGCGGCCATCTCGGCTGGATTCGCAAGGTTCACCGAGCGACAAATGAGGTCCTGCGGGATAGGAGAGGTGAACCGATCGTCTTTGCGACGCAAGATGCTGCCAAGGCTGCAGCCGGCGAGGCGATGGTTGCTTATCTCAACACGCCGATGCTCCGAGATGGGGCGAGGGTGGAAGCGATTTCTAAGGCGGAGGCCTTCTTCAAACCCAAATCGGCCAGCGCTACCGCCACGATTGGAAGCGCTTAGTGAGCTGCCCATGGATGGAAGAGGCAACAAATTCGCCGACGAAAGGAGTTGAACTGTCATGACCAAAGGCAGGCTGGATCTTATTCTCGATGGGCTCGGTATCAAGCTGGTTCCCGTCCATCGGCGCCGCGCACCGGCGGAGAGCCACGCGCGCGGTACGATGCAGGAAATCCGGGGCCGCTACGGGGACGGTCATCTGGTCTTTGTTCTGCGATGCATCCGACAAACCGGGAGCAATCGTGATGAACTCTGGTCGGACACGATCGGCGCCATATCCGATGTCCTGGCGCAGCGCCAGGATTGGGCGCTGCAGCGTCCAGGTGATCTCTTGGGTGCCTTCGATGATATAGCGCTTGCCACATTGCGCACGGATGCAGTGGCGCGGCGGCCGTGGCCCGTTCGGGCGACATTGCGAACGCTGATTTATCAGGAATTGGAGAAACGACTTGATGCACCGGTCCGCCTTGCAGTTTGACGATCTGTCCCGTCGCGCGGCTGAGATTGCCGACCTGAGCCTGATCGTCCGTGCACGTTTCGTCGAAGCTGCCGATACGATGGTTCATCTCGACGTGCGCGGCATCCGGCCCGACAGGATGCGGACACTTTGGCCGGAGGTTTTGCCCGAACCGATGGATCACGCCGATATCCGCATTCGCTATCGGCCGAGTGCTGCAGCCATCAGTCGGGCAGAGGAGGTTTTGCTGGAATGGCTCCGGGTTCACGTCCAGGATGAGGAGCGGCGCATTCTGCTTTCGCGATGGTCCATTTGTCTTGCCGCGCCCTATATTGCTGGTTCGTTTCGGGATTTTTGCGCGCGGACCGGGCGCGTACGGCGCACGGCCGAACGGCGTATTCACAGCAAGTTCCAGAAGTTGGCCGATGTACTTCTCGCTGCCTCACCGATGCTTCAGGAACCGGATTGGTCGCGCATATCGCCAATGATGCCGAATGCGCCTGGCGGTCTCGACCGGGCAAGGCCGAAGGCACTCAAACATGAAACACATTGGCTGCCGGACGATGCGCGGCCAGTTTTCGACGCGGCAAGCCCGGAACTTGCCGAACTGGCCAAGCGACTGGAACGCGGGAATCGTAGGCGCGCCAAGATGAAAGTCTGAGCCGTCGCACTGATGCGGTCCGAACCCGCGATCATTGTGATGCACCAATATCTCCGATTGGTGACTTTGTTCAATCAAGCGCAAAAACGCCGGCGGGGCGAGTCTTTGCAGTGATCTCGCCAAAATCTGGGACCGTGTATTCTGCCAAGAGCCGGAGACGCGATGTCGGCAGATGAACTCGCCAGGGATCACCGATCAGAATCATGATTTCCCGAGCCAGGCAGCGGTCCAGAAATGCGATGACGCTCTCCGCAAGCGCTGCCTCATAGAAAAGATCCCCGACGCATATGACGTCGACGTCAGGCGGTTCGCTTTTCGTCAGGTCGGCGAGTACCGTATCGATCGTCACATCATTGAGCGCGGCATTGAGCTCGATAGCTGCGATTGCATAGGGATCAATGTCGGCGCCATATACCTTCGCTGCGCCTGCCTTTGCAGCGGCAACCCCGACAATTCCCGAGCCGGCGCCCAGATCTAATACGCGGCGACCAGCCACACTTTCCGGCCTATCAAGAAGATAACGGGCGAGAGCCAGACCTCCTCCCCAGTAATGCGCCCAGTACGGTGAGCCGAATTGCGAATCTTGTTCTGCGAGGTGTCGCAGCCCGCTTTGTGGATCTGCTTTATGCAGGCAAATATCGGGGATACCTGGAACATGCATGACCGGGAGATTGGCGGCGATGAACCGCCGAAGCCAATCCTGGCTCATGGGATCATCCGAACTGCTGTTTCGTCTTGCCGAGATTCCTGTCGGCCGGCCTTTGCGCATCTTGAGTATTTTCGCGAATTGAGGGCTAGATCGTTTAGTTCGTCGGACTGGAGAATCCGATATTTACGGGGAATTTCAATTGGTTATTTGTAGCCCTCGTCAAAATCCTTATTCCTTGCGCGCTGATCGGCCTTCAAGGGTGTCGCCAACTCAGCCGAAATGGGGTATCTATTTTGGCATGATGAGAACAGTTGCAGCGACGCACTGTTGACCGCAAGCGATGTTTTAAGCCGCTTGTTTTCTTTCAAAATTCCATCGGAAATGATGAAGCATGACCAATGCCGACAAGCCAGTCGCGCCGCGCAAACCGCGTGCGCGCCGTCGCAAGGCCGTTTCCGTCGAAGATACGCCGCTTGATTACATGCTGAAAGTGATGCGCGACGACGAAGCGGACCAGAAGCGGCGCGATGAAATGGCGAAGATTGCCGCATCCTATGTTCATCAGAAACCTAGCGAGCGCTCCGGCGCCGGGGCCAAGGAAGGCCGCGGCGTCACCATCGATCTAACCAATGCCACGGATGAGCAGCTTGCAATACTCGAATCTCTCTTCGGTCCGCTTGCCGGATCCGGCGACGATGATCGCAGCGATCAAAGAGGAGAAGGCGAGGCGGAGAGCTGAACGCGAGCAGATGGAGGTCGCAGCCCGGCTTGCCATGGATGCCGAGCGCATTCGTGCCAGCTGCCAGTCTCTAACCGGCTTCGTGCGAGAGGCCTGGCATGTCGTCGAGCCCTCAGTCGACTATGTCCACGGCTGGCATATTGATGCTATCTGCCGACATCTTGAGGCGGTGACATCGGGTGACATTACCCGGCTGCTGATCAACGTTCCGCCGGGCACGATGAAATCGCTCCTGTGCGGTGTCTTTTGGCCGGCATGGGAATGGGGGCCAAAAGGCAAACCGCAACTGCGCTATCTCGGTGCCTCGTATTCGGAACATTACGCCACGCGCGACAATAGGCGCATGCGGGATCTCGTTGCCTCCGAATGGTATCAGACACTATGGGGCGATCGGGTCAGGCTGACAAGAACGGGCGAAATTGCTTTCGCCAATGGCTGCTTGGGCTCGCGGCAGGGTGTGCCGTTCTCCAGGTTGACGGGCGGCCGCGGCGATCGTGTCATCATCGACGATCCGCATTCCGTGGATGGGGCGGAATCGGAGGCCGAGCGCCTGTCCACGGTTCGCACCTTTCGCGAATCCGTCCCGACGCGGCTCAACGACCCTCAACGCTCGGCGATCGTTGTCGTGATGCAGCGGCTGCATGAGGCGGATGTCTCCGGGACGATCCTCGCGCTTGGGCTCGGCTACGAACACCTGATGCTGCCGATGGAATTCGAGCCGGAGCGCCGATGCCGGACCTCGATCGGATTTGTCGATCCGAGGACGGAGGAGGGGGAGCTGCTTTTTCCACAGCGTTTTCCTCGTGCGGTCGTCGAGAGGGACAAGATACCGCTCGGCTCCTATGCGGTGGCCGGACAGTTTCAGCAACGGCCCGCCCCTCGGTCGGGCGGTTTATTTCAGCGCGGCGATTTCGAAATCGTCGAGGCACTGCCTTCCGGTGCGAAGCGTTGTCGCGCCTGGGACTTTGCCGCTTCGAAAGCACGTCCCGGCCGCAAGCCAGACTGGACCGTCGGTCTGCGCATGGCTTTGGCCGGTGGTGTTTTCTATGTCGAAACCATCGCGCGAGGACGCTGGTCGCCTGCCGAGGTAGAGCGCAATCTCAAGAACACTGCGTTGCAGGACGGCCCGACGGTGACGATCCGCATGCCACAGGATCCGGGTGCGGCCGGCAAGGCCGATGCGGAAACCAAGATCAAGCTGCTCGCTGGTTTTCCTGTAAAAGCCATATCACCGACCGGCGACAAGGCGACGCGCGCCAAACCCGCCTCGGCGCAGGCTGAAGCGGGAAACGTCAAGCTTTTGCGTGGGGATTGGAACGAAGCATTTCTTGATGAGATCTGCGCCTTCCCGAATGGGCAGTTCGACGATCAGGTCGATGCCTTCGCCGACGCTTTGAACGAACTCGCGCTGAGTTCGTCCTTCAGCTTCAGCAACTTCTAGGCTCGCTCGGGCGAGCTTCTTCATCACACGATATCAAAGGACAATCCATGGGGCAGGTATTCTCGATGGTTCGCGATGGATTGGTGAGCCTTGCATCCCACATGGGCACCGACCGTGACAAGGCGGCATCGGTTTTCTACACGCAGCCGATCCTGACGGACGAGCAGATCATTGCCGCCTATCGCGGCTCCTGGCTGCCGCGCAAAATCGTCGATATTCCGGCGCTGGATAGCTGCAGGAAATGGCGAAACTGGCAAGCTGCGAGTGATCAGATTGGCTTGCTCGATGCGGAGGAGCGCCGGCTCAATCTTCGCGGCAAAGTGTTGGAAGCGGCGACGAAAGCGCGGCTTTTCGGTGGTGCTGCCCTGTTCATCGGCTCGGAAGATGCCGATCCAGCGTTGCCGCTTGAAGCGGAGCGCGTCGGCAAGGGTGGCCTCAAGCATTTGACGGTGCTGGCGCGTCGCCAATTGGCTGCTGGCGATATTGATAGTGATCCGACCTCGGAATGGTATGGCAAGCCCAAATTCTACACGCTGACCGGTGCCAACGGTGTGCAGGTGACCATCCATCCCTCTCGGCTCGTCATCTTCAAGGGTGCGATGACGCCGCATGAAGAGTTTGTTGGAATGGGTAACCAGGCTTGGGGCGAAAGCGTACTCACTGCGACTTTCGACGCGATCAAGAATGCCGACAGCACCGCCGCCAATATCGCCAGCCTGGTTTTTGAAGCCAAGATCGATATCATCAAGGTCCCGCAATTCTCTGCCAATATCGGCAATCAGGCTTACGAAGATGCCGTGCTGCGCCGCTACGCGCTCGCCAATACCATTAAGGGGGTCAACGGTACACTGATCCTTGACGCCGAAGAAGAGTACGACAGCAAGAGCGCGCCACTCTCCGGCCTGACTGACATTTTGATGGCCTTCCTGCAGATCGTCGCCGGCGCGGCCGACATTCCGGTCACGCGATTGCTTGGTCAGTCTCCCGCCGGCATGAATGCGACGGGCACGGCCGATATGAAGAATTATCACGATCGCATCCAGGCCATTCAGGAGCTTGATTATACGCCGGCAATGTCCCGGCTTGACGAGTGTCTCATCCGCTCTGCCACCGGTTCGCGCGATCCCGCCATCTATTCGACCTGGGCACCGCTGGAGCAGATGAGTGAGAAAGAGCGGGCCGATATCTTCAAGACGAAGGCTGAGGCGGCGCGAGCCTTGTTTGGCTCCACTCAGGGAGAGGAAATCATTCCTCGTGAAGCGCTCACAAAGGCACTCTTGAATACCTTTGTAGAGGATGGATCGCTGCCGGGTTTGGAGACGGCAGCAAAGACATCCAGCCAATCGGATGAGGTCGAGCAATCCGAAACGGATCCCCGCGCGACCTAACGAACCGACGACGTCGCGCCGTCGACGCGATGGACCCGCTTTGCCTCGGTGAGTGGCTTTAACCCGAACCAGATTGGCTTCGGCCAGGAGAAATCCCAACATGAATTTCACAGACACTGTCACCGTCGCGGGGACGCGGCGGACGGGGGACGGCTACCTTGTGGCCGACGCCCGCATCGCCCGCACTGGCATTCAAACCTATGCCGGCGCCGAAATCGGCAGGCCCGAAATGCCGACGGTACGGATCTACCGGCCCGGTGGCGAGGTCTTTTCCGAAGACACGCTCAAGAGCGCCGCTCACCGCCCGGTGACAAACGAGCATCCACCTGAGATGGTCACATCGGAAAACTGGAAGAAGTACGCCGTCGGCCAGACCGGAGACGAGATTAGCGGTGAGGGCATCTTCCTGCGCGTGCCGCTGATGGTCAGCGACGAGGAAACGATCCAAGCCATCGAAAGCGGGAAACAGGAGCTTTCCGCCGGCTATGTCTGCGATCTCGATTTCACCGCCGGCGTGACGCCTGCCGGCGAGGCCTATGACGCCATCCAGCGAAACATTCGCATCAACCATATCGCCATTGTGCGCCGTGGCCGGGCGGGTTCGAAAGTCCGCATCGGCGATGCCGCTGCACCGTGGGGCTGCTCTCCTCTCGCAGCCCCACGCCCCCTTTCCGATGACAAGCAAAGCAAGGAAGGAATGATGCCCACGAAGACGATCATGATTGATAGCGTCGAGATCGAAGTTTCCGATCAGGCCGCAGAGATCATCACGACATTGCGGCAGCGCCTTGCTGACGCCGAGGCCGGCCATCAGAAGGCGATTGCCGTCCGAGATGCCGAGCTCGATACGCTGAAAGCCGCTCTTCTCGACGAAGCGGAGATCGAGCGCCGCGCTGAGGCGCGCGCCGATCTGATCGGCCTTGCCAAGGCGATTGCCGATAATATCCAGACATCCGGTCTTTCGGACGCTGCCATCCGCAAAGCCGTCGTGATCGCCAAGGCAGGCGAGGGGGCCGTACAGGGTCGATCGGACGCCTATATCGATGCCCGCTTCGACATGCTGGCCGAAGGACTACGCAAGAAGCCGGATCTTTTTGCTGATGCCATCAAGGACGGCATCAGCCCGACGCAGCCATCCACATCCCTAGTCTTTGCCGCCTACGCCGCCATGGTGCGCGATCTCGAGAGCGCGCATCTGGCTGCCAACCCCTCTTAACCAGGTCAACGAAAAGGAGACGCTTCAATGGCGACTTATCAGACCACCTATGGAAACGCTCCTCGGAAGGGCCTGCACGGGCAGATCGCTTCTGAGGAAAAGGCCAATAAGATCAGCCGCACGGTCGAAACCGCAGCCGGCATCAAGTTCGGCCAGCCCGTTCAGCGCGGCCTTGCCGATCACGGCGTGGCACCCTTCGCTGCCGGTGGCAAGTTCATCGGCATTGCCGTGCTGACGCCGAATGTGCTTCCCGATGTGGCTCCGGCTGGCGGCTATGCTCAGTTCGTCACCGGCGCATTCCTGACCTCCGGTCAGATGTATGTACGGACCGGCGGCGCGGTCTCGGATGGTGACGCCGTCTATTACAATCCCACGACCGACGCCTACGTGAACGCAGCTGGCACCGGCATCGTCGGCCCCATTCCCGATTGTTTCTTCGATACGAGCGGCAGCAACGGCGACATCGTCGAAATCTCGCTCAAGCACAGGAGCGCCTAATCCATGAACCAATTCGTTCGACAGCAGTTTGCCGACGCCCAGGCCGCTTATTCCTTCGTCATCGCGCAGGGGCGCAATATCGAGACGCGCATCTATCAGCGCCGCTATCCGACCTTCAATTACGGCCTCCATGTTCCCGTCGTCACCGAAGGCAATGAATGGGCTTCCGGCACGACCTTCTTCACCGTCGACAGCGCCGGCGAGGCAAAGTTCCTCTCGGCTACTGGCACGGACATGCCGTTCAACCAGTCGACCCGCGACAGCGCCAGCCATGATTTCGCGATGATCGGCTCGGGCTGGGAGTGGAACCTCGAAGAGGTCAACCAGGCCGCCCTCTACAATCTCGATCTCAATGCTTCCAACGCCATTTTCGCCGCCGATAAGATCGAACGCCTGCTCAATTCCGTCGCCATGACCGGCTCGACGGAAAAGGGCTGGACCGGTTTCGTCAATGATCCGAAGGTGTCGCGCGTCGACGTCGCTGCTGATGGCACAGGCGGCTCGACCCGCTGGTCTGCCAAGACGGCCGACCAGATCCTGCGCGACGTCAACGATCTTATCGGCGGCGTGCGGCAGCGGACCGGCGAAGTCGAGTGGATCGACAGCCTGCGCCTGCCGCCGGAAGCCTTCCGCCTGATCGCCACCAAGCGGCTCGCCGACGGCGACGGCTACATCACCGTGCTGGATTTCCTGCGTCGCGGGAACGTCTACACGGCGGAGACGGGCCAGCCGCTCGATATCCAGCCGCTGCGTGAGCTTGCGACGGCCTCACAGGACGGCGGCGGGCGCATGGTTGTCTATCGCCGCGATCCGGAAGTGCTGCGCTTCCATCTGCCGATGCCGCGCCGCGTGCTGCAGCCGCGTCAGAAGTCGATCATGAGCTTCGAGACCGGCATCATCGCCCGCACCGGCGGCACCGAGGTGCGTCTGCCGGCGGCGATGGCCTATGGCGACGAGATCACGGCTGCGGCCTGACGCTGATCTCCCTCTCTCCGCTTCGCGCGGGGAGAGGGCATCTGTCTTCCCAACGATCGACACGGAGCTTTCATGTCCGCATCCTTTTACGGCACGCTTGCCGCCGCCGATGCCTATTTCGCCGATCGTGCCAATACCAGCTGGGCCGCGGCCAGCGACGGCGATCGGCTGGCGGCGCTGGTGCGTGGATCGCACGCCGTCGATAGCCTCTACGAGCCCAAATTCAGCGGGCGGCGAACCAGGGGCTATGATCAAGCCTTGTCTTGGCCTCGCAGCGAGGCAAAGACGGTGAATGGTGAAGTGATCGCCGATGATGCACTGCCGCTGGCCGTGACTTATGCAGCCTATGAGGCGGCGGCGCTCGAGCTTGTGGAGCCCGGCAGCTTGACGCCGGTCATCGTTGCGGCTCGCACGATCAAGCGCGAGAAGGTGGGGCCGCTGGAGACGGAATATGCCGTTGCCAACACGAGCGATGAGTTGATTGCCTCCGCAAGGCCGGTGCTGACCAAGCTCGATGGGCTTCTTTATCCCCTTCTACGCCCAGTACTCCCTGGCATTCTGGTGGTGTGATGGTTGCTTTCGATTACGACAAAGTGCGATCGACCGCCGAGCGTTTGATCGCCAAGTTTGGCCAGAAGGGCAGCCTGCGGCGTATCGCGAGTGCCGGTCCGGATTACGATCCGGTTCAGACGAGTGAGGACTTTGCCTGCTCGTTCGTCGATCTCGATCAGAGCCAGGTGCATGTGGCTGACATGCTGATCCAGCGTGGGGATCGCATGATCTATCTCTCGACCGAGGGGCTATCGATCACGCCTACATTGGCCGACAAGGTGCTGATCGGCGGCATCGAGCATGCGATCGTCGATATCCAACCGCTGTCGCCGGGCGGGACGGTCGTCTTTTGGCAGTTGCAGGTGCGGCGATGAAGGCGCTGGTGCGTTTCAAGACGATCCTGACGCTTTGGCTGCTGTCACGAGTCATTCTGCTGCTCAATCGGGTTTCACCATTGCCGGGGATTGAGAGGAGTGGCGGGGCGAAGGCGGAATCCCAAATCGCCAGACCTGCGGTTCGCGCTCGTTACGGCCATCTTACGCTTTTGAATTTCGAGCGGCGTGGCTCTTCACCCGGCGACGCCGCCGATGACGCATAAGCTTATGAAGGGCAATCGATATGGCTTCCTCTAATTTTTCCGCCGATATCGCCGCCTGGGCCGAGCGGACCAAGAAGCGCATGGAGGAGGTGGCGAACCTCTCTGCACAACGGCTAGCCGAGGCGATTGTCGAGGCAACGCCTGTGGCCTCCGGCGAACTTGTCAATTCCTTCCGGGTCTCCGCCCCGCCACGGCAAAGCAGGGACGCGGAGGGATCTGATGAAGGCCAGCCGGTCGATTTGGTCGGGCTCGGCGTGCCATTGGGCGGCATGATCCACATGGGCTTCACTGCGCCGCACGCCGCTGCCGTCGAATATGGCAAGGATGGGCAGGCAGGGCAGGGCATGGTGCGGCTTGCGGCGCGCCAATGGCCTGACATCGTCGAGCGCGCCGCGCGCGACACTGCCGACTGATCGCTCGAAATCTCAACAATCTAGACAAGGTGACGCATGGCGACGGCAACGGACGCTCTCATTCTGGTTGCGCTGCTGGACCATCTGGCAGCACTCCAATTCCAGCCGCCATTGCCGGTGGCGCAGCCGGGCATTGCCTTTCCCCCGGCGGGGCAAGAAAAGCCGGATAATTATCTGGCCGTCAGCTACCTGCCCAACCGTCCCCGGCAGGTAACGCTCGGCGACGATCCGCAGCAGAAGCTCGGGCTTCTGCAGGTTTCCGTCTATTGGAAGGCCGGCGGCGGGCTGATCAAGCCACTCGATGCCGCCGGTCAGGTCATCGACCATTTCAACAACAAGACGCTGTTCGCCGCTGGTGTGAAGATCACGATCAGCAGCGAGCCGTGGGCCGCAGGCCCGATCCAAGAGGATGACCGGGTGCAAATACCGGTCACCATTCCCTACACCGCCTTTGAACCGGAGACATGATCCATGGCGAACAAAAGCACGAAGAAGGGCTCGAAAGTCTACGTATGCGAGACGCCCCAGAATACCGATCTCACGGCCACGGCCTATGCCGCGCTGACCTGGGTGCAGGTGGGCAAGGTGGGCAAGGTCGGCGATTTCGGCTCGGACTCCACCATCAACCACTACGATACGCTGGATGAGCCGGTGCAGCAGAAGCAGAAGGGCGTTTCCAACGCCGGCGATCCGGAGCTCGAAGTCGCCTCCATCGCCGACGATCCGGGCCAGGATATCCTGCGCACCTTCGGCGATCCCCTTAACGTCAACAACATGGCGATCAAGGTGGAGCGCAACGACGCGCCGCAGGGCAAGACCAACACGGTGTTCTATTCGCGCGGCGTCGTTTCCGGCCCTCTTTATCCCGGCGGCGGCTCCGACGATTTCGATCTGGAGAAGTTCAAGATCGGCCTCAACCAGCTGCCGATCCGCGTCGATCCCGTCACCACGCCGTAAGCGCTATCTTACGGAATTTTGCGCGCGTCGCTCTCCTGCGGCGCGCTGCCACTCGATTACGTCCCAACCGATAAGGTGTTTCCTTGGATATCTCCAGTCTCGTCAATTCCGAAGATCTCTTCGAGCTGCAGCTCCTGCATCCGGCCACCGAGGAGCCGCTCGGCATCTCCTTCATGATCCGCTCGGCCGAGAGCAACGAGGTGAAGAAGATCGTTCGCCAGCATAGCGACCGCTTCCTCGCCAGCCGCAAGAAGAAGCTGACGACCAGCAAGGTCGAGGCCGAATATCTCGACAAGGCCGCCGCCGCCATCGCCTCCTGGAACTGGGGCGAGCAGCAGTGGAAGGGCGAGCAGCCCGCGCTCTCCTTCGAGAAGGCCCGCGAAGTCGTCGAGGACGCCGGCTGGATCTACGATCAGGTGGCCGGCGCCTCGGAGGACCGCGCAAATTTTATGAAGAGCTTGCCGAAGGGCTTTCAGAAGCCGTAAGGGTCGTTGCACGCTATGATTGTGTGCGCGACGCCAGCGGCGAGACCCGGCGCGAACGCAACGAGGCCTTTGAGCTTATCAGCCCGGAGGCCGAGGTGCCGGAGGCCGGCCATACGCTCTGGGACTGGTTCTGGGACCTGCGGTCGGCGCAGGCTTCCGGATTTTCCGGCCCGGCGCCGCTCTCCCACCAGGAAATGCTGGCCTGGCTGCAACTGACCGGCAACCTGCTGCGCCGTGAGGACGTCGCCGTGCTGAAGGTGATGGATGGGCGCTATTGCCAGGTGGTGGAGGAGGAGACGGAGGCGATCAGGGCGCGGGAGGCGGGGTGATCATTTTGCTTTCCAACAATCTTCCTGCGATTTTGCCGACGATATGATCAATGCAAATCCGCCCAGGTCATTCCATCCACTGATACATCTGGTTCCAAAACGTTTGAAGCGTCATTACCGACATAAGTGCATTTTGAAATGTGCCGTATGGGCGTCCCGTAAGTATTCGGCTCATCGTAGTTGATATAGAGAGTAAATAAAACGGGCTTTTGTCGCCCTTCGTCAAAGTCCCGCAAAAACGTCTCGGTCAGCACCCGCTTGCCGCCATATATGCGCTGCTCTCTATCGGCAAGATAAGCCGCGTATTCTGGCCGACTGAGAGTTGACTCATGCTGTGTGATCTCGATACGCTTATATCCCGACGGCGACGTTAGCTTCCTTTTAAGGCCTGCTTCGCACGACTGAACAATCTTTGAGTCGAAAAAGTCGCAACTGCTCAATAGTGGCAGCAGAAAAAGCAAGGCACTTAGTCTCCAAATCGAGTTCATGGAATCCCCCAAGGCGATACGTGGGGTTGTATTTCGCATCTTTTTGAAAGGGGCACCAGTGAAGAGATATTGCAATTCTGGGTACCGTTTTCATATCTGATGATATCAGAGCCTCTATAGATGTCTTCAAGACCTGCCAGAAATGGCCGGTACGGCGCAGCCTTGAATGGATATGGCCGGCATAGCTGCGATGAACGCGAGACAGTGCGCGGCGAATAAGTAAGTCGTCTAAGTGTGCTTTTCCATTATTCTCTCAGACCGCCCGCTGCTATCCACTCGGTTTCGGTTTTGCCGTTGATTTTGACTGAAAACTTGCTGGAGCCAGAGCCATCTCCCGCAAGGCTGATATCTTCACAGTCCACCGAACTTCGGATCGGCACCCCAAAACTATTGGGCGTGTCATATTTGATGAAAATATTGATTTGGACGGGTTTTACTTTGCCTGCATCGAAATCTCTCATGTCTCTTTGAATGATCGCTGCTGAAAGTTTCAAGTCCTGGAGGCTGGCAAGATATTCCGCTCCATTAAGGATCTTCTCGGAGCGGCTGATCTCGACCCTTTTATAGTCCGTAGGTGAGAGCAAGCGCTGCTTCAGAGCGGCTTCGCAAATGGTGACGATTTTCGCATCAAAGAAGTCGCAACCGCTTAAAAGCGGCAACAGAAGCGATATGGCCGCAACATTTGAAATTAGCTTCATGAAATCCCCCAATAGTATCCGGGGTGATTTCTGGCATTATTTTGAAAGGTACACCAGTGTCAGACATCGCAACCCTTGGTATTTCTGTTGACGGCTCGGAAGTGCGTACTGCTACCAAAGAGATCAATGCCTTGAAGGAGGTAAGCGGGAATTACGGTGACAGTGCACTAATTCCAACGACGACCTTGGCTTTGCGGCCGCGAGGAGCCGGCTCGAGGGTGGCGTCGGTGAGGTCTTCGAGCCGGTCTAAAAAGTCGGTGTTGCCGATGGGGCGGCCGATGCTTTCTGCTCGGCGAAGCGCAGCAAACGCCATCTCTTCTTCTCCGGCAGTGAGGAGGGCGGCGAAATCGGGAAAGCGAGCGCGAACCGGTGCTGTGGTCGTGACGCCGTCATCCTCAATCAGTCCAAGTTGGGCCGCGACACTCGACCATCGCCAATCGGCAGCCCGCTCGACAAGGCGAGCGCGCACCGGATTGAGGGCGACGTAGCGGAGCGCTGCCGCCAGATGCTCTTCATCCATGGCGACACAACCGAAGCGGCCCTGCCAGAAATGGCCGGTCCGGCGCAGCCTTGCATGGATATGGCCGGCATAGGTGCGATGAACGCGAGATAGTGCGCGGCGAATACCGTCGGAATCCGCCGGAACGAGGATGAGGTGAACATGATTGGGCATCAACACCCAGCCCCAGACTTCTACGCCGGCGGCACTACAATGATGGGCCAGGAGATCGCGATAGAGCGCATAGTCATCATCGCAAAAGAAGGTTTGCGCCCGCCCGTTGCCGCGTTGGGTAACATGATGTGGGGTATCGGGGATGACGATACGAGCGAGACGGGCCATTGGCTGTGTTGGTCAGATCTGAAAGTTTATTGAGTGCACTGTCACCGTAATTCAAAGTTGGATATCAGTACTCACTCGAAGAGCCACCTAAGCTTATCGCGAACCCATCCAATATAAGGGGTAATTGGTATTGAGTATCTAAACTCCTCTTCCGGTGTCGGAGGCCAGCGCTCGATGTTGCAACTCGCGATTTATCCTCTCATTGCCGCAGTTTTTTCAGCCATTCCAATCTGGTATCGCCATAGATGCGGACGGCGAATTCGCTAGCCGTCTAATCGCTCCCAAATGCGCTTGCGTATTCGATGGAAGAGGAGACGGAAGCGATTAGGGCGCGGAGGCGGGGCGGGGCAGCGGATTTCTGCGGTGCGCTTTAGTAGCGCGCCGCTTTGCTATCGCTCCACTCGTTGTCCGTTTTACCATTAACTTCGACGTTATACGCTGTTGGCTCTGAGTGATCTTCAGGATCGTCGAGATACCCGCACGTAGCGTGATACCTTATAGGTGTTCCATAGATATTTGGACTGTCGTATCTAATAAAAACGGCCAGGAGGACGGGATTTGATAAGCCCTTATCGAATCTGCTTAGACGATCCTTTATCCTTTCATCGGTAAAGCCGGGATCGCGTTGGCTTCTTTTAACAAGCCTAGCTTCATACGACTCATGGTCGGCAGGCATTTTTGTCTCATCAATTTCAATACGCTTATACAACGACGGCGCTAAAAGACGCTCCTTGAGAGCCGTTTCGCATGCCGTGACCATTTTTGAATCTGAATCATTGCAACCGCTTAAAAGCAATGTCGCAATCATCAGGCTTATGACGCTTGTTATGGGCTTCATCGGATGAAGATGCTCGATAGGTTCATTGGGTGGTAGATCGTATATTTGCAACTCTGGCGAATGTTGCACGCAAAGATTTAGCGTGTCAATGACGCGTTCTGTAAATGTTCTGGATGACGCGCTGATCTCTCACATAGTCGGCTAAGGTTTCTGTGATGACCTTGCGCCCGCAGAATGCCGTGAGAAGCATCCTTCTGTTCATTGCTATTCCCGCTTTTTCTCTGTTTGCCCTTAAAACGAGATACACCGAAAAGGAAAGAATATGGCCGATGTTGCCACATTGGGAGTTGGGGTCGACACGTCCAACTTGCGCGCCGCGACGAGCTATTTAGATGCTTGGGCTGCAACTGCAATGCGAACAGAGAAAGCGATCGGAGCCGCTGCGCGCGCAATGGGTGTCTTGAGTGACAATAGTCGTTTGAGTGGCAGCTCGATTTCCAAAATAGGCGCAGGAATTGTTGATCTTGGGACAGCATTTGCAAAAACAATTGGGAAGTCCACTCAGCTAGTAGTTTCACTGAAAGCGGTACAAGAGCATGCCAATGGCGTCGGCAAGGCATCCAATATGGTGCCGTCAAATTCGGCGAATTTCGAATCTCTCCGCGGTGGCGCAAGCCTCAAGTTTATGCTTGATCAATCGTCCCAAACGGGACAGCCCCTCCTTAAGACAGATGAGCAGAAAGGCGCTGAACTTCTTAGTGGGTTCTTGAAAGAAAGTGCAGGCTTCATTCCCAGGAAGGACATGAAGATTGGGTCTCAAATTGTATCCAGCTTTCTGGACGGTGAGATCGATAAAACTGTCTATAATAGGCTACTGAAGTTTCAGGCTGAAACAGATAACCGATACACGTACGCTAAAAAAAGATATGAAGACTCCGGCGATGAAATTCCACAATATAAGGATGATCTTAGAATAGCGCGTGAAAAGAAAAGATTGTCTGATATAATTATCACTCCACGGATAGATATAAATAAAAAGTATGATAATATTGAAGATTCTTTAAGATTATTTAGTGGAAAATACAAAGATTTCGATAGCTATGCTTCGGTTTTTACTAAAGATCCATTTGGCATTAGACCAGATGGACCTTTCGACAAGATCGCAATTTCGTACAATGAAATGAAAAATGCTCTGGCGAAGAGCGACTTAACGAAGGCGCATGTTGATCGTGTAAACCAAAGTTTCGATGAGGCATTAAGCAAACCTGAAAACGCGGAGTTCGTACCTCGACTCCGGGCGATGCAAGACGCATTTCGCAGTCCCAGTAATCAGATGATTGCGGAATTGGAGTCGATAGGCCGACTGCGAGAGCAAGCGCAGAATGCCCTGAGTGTCATGGTGAAACAGTCTTCAACTGACGGAAGCGCTGCCAGCCAGCGCGGGCCGAATGCAAGCAGCTTGAGTGGCGCGAATAATCAAAGTGGAAATGGCGGCGTTGTTCCCTCAGTTAATAGTTCGATGCCTAAGAACTTTTGGGACCAAATCATCGCCTCTACGGGTCTGGTAGCGCCAAATATTTCCGGAGCATTGAAGGGATTTACTTCTCTAACAGCTGTTACAGATCGTTTCTCCTTTGGCCAATTTAGGTCGGCAATAACAGATGCAAATGCCGAAATAGACGCGCAACAAAGATTGGACCGGAGTTTTCGAGAAACCGCTAAATCCCGTCAAGCCAACATTGAACAGACCAAACTCGGAACTCAGACCTCCGCTCAATCCGCCACCGCGACAGACAATGTGAAGTCGAAGGTTGTCACGCTGAAGCAAAGTCAGGACGAGCTTCAGAAAAGCTGCGCCGTGCAGTTGGCGCAAATGCCGCAATTGACCAAGGCGGCCAACGACCAGGCTGATGCCTATCGGCGTGTCGCTGAGGCGCAGTCGCTGCAGAAGCTTTCGGGCGATATCCAGTTCCAGCAGGAGCAGATGGGCCGCTCGACCATCGATCAGACGGTCGCCTCGACACAGAAGCAATATGGCCTGCCGGTCGATATGAATTCGGCCTCGGCCAATATCATTCGCTACAATGAACAGCTGAAATATGCCCGCGAGCTAGCCGGCGATTTCGCCTCGACGCTGGTCAGCGGCTTGCGCAATGGCGAGGGTCTCTGGAAGTCTATGGGGAAGGCCGCGATTTCCGTGCTCACCAAGATTTCCGACAGGTTGCTGAACGATGTGCTCAACAGCCTGTTCAAGGTCAACAGTGCTACCGCAGGCGGCGGGCTGTTCGGTGGCGGTAGCATCCTTGGCGGGCTCTTCGGCGGAGGCGGCGGGTTGGATCTCGGCATTCTCGCGCGATCGCCGCAGGCGGCGGCCGTCGCGAGCGGTATTCCCGGCCTTTGGGCCGATGGCGGTTATACCGGCCCCGGCGGCAAGCATGAGCCGGCCGGCATCGTTCATGCCGGCGAGATCGTCTGGAGCCAGAAGGATATTGCCCGGGCCGGCGGCGTCGGCGTCGTCGAGGCGATGCGGCTTGGCCGGCGCGGTTATGCCGATGGCGGCGTGGTCGGCGAGGGCGGGCCGCAATTGCTGCGGGCGCAGCCGGATGCCGCCGTTCCCGTCCGTCGCCTCCGGGCTGACAATCAGAACGATGCCTCCGGCTCCGCTTCCGGCGTGCATGTCACTGTCGGCGTTTCCGTCGATGAGGACGGCAATCTGAAAGCCTATGTGAAGAATGTCGCGCAATCTGAAGCGCAGAGTTCGACGCGGCAGGGGCTGAGTGATTTCAATCAGCAGCTTCCCGATCGCGTCGCGCAGATCAACCGCAATCCCCGGAGGCGCTGATGGCCGTTTCCTATCCCTACAGCCTGTCGGCCTTTGCCGATCTTCTGAAGATCTCCAGCATCGTCTGGGACATCCAGCGCAATGACGAGCTTTCCGGCTCCGGCGATGGCCGGGTCTGGCAGGCGGAGCTGGCGCCGCCGCTCTGGACTGGCACGGTGACGCTCTCCGACATGTACAATGCGGAGGCGAAACAGATCGCCGCCCGCATCCGCAAACTGCACGGCGCCCAGGAGGCGCTTTTTCTTTATGATCCGCTGTCGAAATATCCGCAGGCCGATCCTGACGGGACGAAGCTCGGCAGCGCTGCGGTCAGCGTCTCAGCGCTCGGGGCCGACAACGCCTCGCTGAGCCTCAAGGGCCTGCCGGCCGGTTATCGGCTGACCGTCGGCGATAAGATGCAGGTCGGCTATGGCGGCCGCTATGCCTTTCTCGAAATTTCGGAAACGGTAAGCGCCAGCGGGGAGGGGATCACACCCGTCTTCGGCGTCTTCCCGCATCTGCCGGCGGGCTTTGCCGCCGGTCTCGGCGTGACGCTGCTGCTGCCGGCCTGCAAATGCCTGGTCATGCCGGGCAGCCACAATCCCGGCACCGCGAGCGGCCCGATCACCACGGGCGCCACCTTCAAGATCATCCAAAAGAAATAGACGATGAAGAACATCACCTCCGCCTTCTTCGCGGCGCTGACCGGCGCGCGCGACAAGGGGCTTGTGCCCCGTCGTTTCGTCTGGATCACCGGCAAGGATCTCGCCAACGGCGCGCCGGCCTCGATCGGCCTCTGGACCGGCGACGACGACATAAACATCACCGTTACCTCCGGCGTCACCGGTCTGCCGGAGGCGCGGACCTATTATGGCGGCCTTAATCTGCAGGTAAGCCCGATCCCGCGCACGGCGGATCTCACGATCCAGACCGTGACCATCACCATAGGCCAGATCGCGCCAGCCGTGCAGCAGCTCGTGCGCGGCTACGACCTGCGGCTGGCGCCGATCGAAATCCACGACATGTCGTTCGATACCGGCACGCGCCTGCCGAGTGCCGCGCCGGAAATCGCCTTTCTCGGCGTTGCCGACGGCGCGCCGGTGAAGACGCCGGCCGTCGGGCAGGATGGCGATATCGAGATTTCAGCCATCTCCGCCGCCATCGCCATGTTGGAGCGGACCAATCCGGCCAAATCCTCCTATGAAGGCCAGAAGCGCCGCAGCGGCGATGAATTCGGCCTTTATTCCAGCACCGTCGCCAATTGGCAGATCCCCTGGGGGCAGAAATGAACAGCGATCTTGTCAGGGTCAAGAACTGGCGTGCCTGCTTCGTCGACGAGATCGACCGGCTGAAGCGGACGCCCTTTGCCTGGGGCAGCCATGATTGCGGCCCGGGTCTTGCCGGCAATCTGGTGCTGGCGATCACCGGCGTCGATTGCGCCGCCCAGTTTCGCGGGGAGTATTCGACCGCTGCCGGCGCGCTGAAAACGATGAAGGCGGCGGGCTTCGACAATCTTGCCGATCTCGTTGCCAGCATGCTGCCGGAGATCCACCCAAGCAAAGCCGGCATCGGCGATATCGCCGCGGTCCCGCATGAAGGCCCCTTCGGCTACGCGCTCGGTGTCGTCAATGGCGAGCGCATCTTCGTGCTGCGCGAGACCGGGCTCGGCACGGTAGATCTGCTCGACGCCAAGCGGGCCTTCAAGGTCGGCTAATCCGGCCTCTCGATATCAATTTTATCTCTGACCGGTGACATTTCGGCGCGGCTCTGCCCGCGACGACCCTTTCCCATGCGCCAATCGAGGTCGTCCGATCCATGAAATATCTCATCCTGCTTCTGAACGTCCTCAGTTTCTTGCTGATGGCGGATGCGGCGCATGCCGAACCGATCAGCCTGGCGATCACCTCGATTGCGGGCTTCTTCAGCTCGATCGGCGCCATCGGCAAACTTGTATTGACCGTTGCCATCAATATCGGCCTGTCTCTGGTCGAAAAGGCGCTCGCGAAGAAGGATAAGCCCCAGCCAGCCGGAACGAAGCTCGAGATCAGCATGGGGGACGATCATGCGATGTCCTTCATCATCGGCAGCTACGCGACCGCCGGCAAGCGCAAATATGCCGGCACCTGGGGCGAGGACGGCAAGACGCCGAACGCCTATTTCACCGATGTCATCGAAATTGGCAGCCTTCCGAACCGCGCCGGCGAACGCGGCCTGACCAGCATCTGGATCGACGACCAGAAGGTCGGCGTGCTTTGGGAAGAGCCGCACCCCGATGGTCGCGGTTTCCCGGTTCTGCAATATCGCGTTAAGGGTAAGGACTATCTCTGGATCAAGTTCCTCGACGGCACACAGACGAGCCCCGATCCTTTCCTGATGGCAAAGTTTGGCTCCCATGCCGAACGACCCTGGAAACCGACCATGATCGGTCGCGGCTGCCAGGTCGTCATCCTCACCTCGCGCTATAATACTGACCTTTTCAAGGGCGTACCTGCCGGCCTTTTCGAGCCGCACCCGCTGCCGCTCTACGATGTCCGCAAGGATTCCTCCGTCGGCGGCAACGGTGCGCATCGCTGGGCCGATCCTTCGACGTGGGAGCCTAGCACCAACCCGGCTGTGATGACCTACAACCTTGCCCGTGGTGTCTACTACGGGTCAGAATGGGTCTATGGCGGCCAGAACATCGGCGCCTTCTGCCTGCCGGCGGCGAACTGGATGGCAGCGGCGAATGCCTGCGACGCGTCCGTCCAGCTCGACGGCGGTGGCAGCGAGCCAGCTTTCCGTGCCGGCTACGATATCCAATGCGATCAGGAGCCCCTCGATGCCATTTCCGAGCTGCTGAAGGGCTGCAACGGCCGCATCGCGGAAGTCGGCGGCATCTTCAAGATGCTTGTGGGAACGCCCGGCGCGGCGGTCTATTCTTTCACGGATGACGATATCATCGTTACCGAGGAGCAGGACTTCCAGCCGTTTCCTTCGCTGTCCGCGACTTATAACGCCATCGAGGCAACATATCCCGAGCCCGCGGAAAAATGGGCGACCAAGGATGCTCCGGGCCGCTATAATGCCGATCTTGAGGCGCAGGACGGCAATCGCCGTCTGCCGGCGCAAGTCCAACTGCTTGCCGTACCCTTCGCCAACCAGGTGCAGCGCGTCGGCCTGGCGATGATCCAGGATTACCGGCGCTTCCGCGTGCATCAGGTGTCGCTGCCGCCGGACGCCTATCCCCTGGAGCCGAACGACGTCGTTTCCTGGTCGTCGGTTCGCAACGGCTATGAGGAGAAGAAGTTTCTCGTCGTCAAAGTCGAGCCGCAGCCCAATTTCCTGATCGTCGTCACGCTGAAGGAAGTTGACCCGGCCGACTACGACTGGCATCCAGGCCTGCAGTTGCCGACTGCTATCGGATGGCTCGGCCCTATCACGCCGCCGTCGCAGCCGATGATAGGCTGGACCGTCGAACCCTCGACGATCAAGGATGCGGGCGGCATCGATCGCCGCCCGGCAATCAAGATCAGCTGCGCACCGGATCTCGATGACGTCGCTAGCGTTTGGGTGCAGGTGCGACTCAAAGAAACCGGCGACGTTGTCTTCGACAGCGACAGCAACCCGTATGCCTCGCCATATTCATGGATCATCTCCGGAAACTGGATGATCTCCAATACCGATTATGAGGCGCGCGGCCGGTATCTTCCGAAGTCGAACCGGGCAACGGATTGGTCGGCCTGGCTGACGGTGAAGACGCCGAACGTCCTCATTCAGACGGCCGATGTTCTCGATGGGGCGATCATCCAATCGAAGATCGCCGATGCTGCCGTCTCGGCCGCGAAGATCATGGATCAGGCGGTTTCCAATCTGAAGCTGGCCGATCAGGCGGTCTCGACGGCCAAGCTGCAGGTCGCGGCGGTCACGGCCGACGTGTTGGCGAGCGGCGCGGTGATCTCCACCAAGCTTGCCGATGGCGCGGTGACCGCCGCCAAGCTCGCCCAGGGCGCGGTGGACGCGACCAGTCTCGCCAGCAGCATCAAGGCCGTCGAAGTCGTTTCCAGTCTGCCGACGACCGGCAATGTCGAAGCCCGGCAGGTGTTCCTGACGACGGACGGCAAGCTTTATCGCTATCACAACGGCGCGTGGACTGCCGCCGTTGCTGCGATCGATATCAATGGCACCTTGAACAGCGCGCAGATCGCCGATAGCGCCATCACGATCGACAAGCTCGCCGCCAATGCCGTGGACGCGACGAAATTCGCTTCGGGTATCCGGCCGGTAGAGATCGTGGCGAGCCTGCCAACGACGGGCAATGTCGAGGGCCGCACGGTCTATCTGACGACCGACGACAAGCTCTATCGCTACACCGGCAGCGCCTGGACGGCGGCGACGGCTGCCGGCGATATCGCCGGGCAGATCGTCGGAACGCAGATCTCCGATGGAGCGATTTCGACTCCTAAGCTTGCGGCAGGTTCGGTTACCGCCAATGCACTCGCAGCCGGCGCTGTGACGGCCGACAAGATTGCCGCCAATAGCATCGCGGCCGGTCAGATCGCGGCCGGCGCGATCGGTGCGCAACAGATCGCCGCGAAAGCCATCACTGTTGATAAGCTCCTTGTCGGCAGCTTCGACAACCTAATCGATCTCGGTTTCAGCTCAGGCTCAATGGTGGCGTGGGCCACTTTCGGACAGCAAGCTTATTATCTGGAAACCGGCAATAGCGTGATGCAAGGCACATGGATCGTTGCATGCGATGCCCGAGACCAACTGCGTTTGGGCGCACCGCTTCTGAAGGTAGCACCCGGCGAAACCTATAATCTATCCGTGTGGTTCTATAACACTGACACGGCAAATGACGCCTATATGGGCGCATGGCTCAAAGATCAGTCCGGTAACAGCGCGCCGCCTGGTTGGATGGCAATCGGTAACTCGAACTCCGCCAAGAATGCCTGGACCTATCTCTCCACGAATTTCACTATTCCGGCAGGTGTTTATCAGCTCCAGCCCACGTTCAGCGTAAATAAGACAGCGGCCAACGGAAAAAACTGCATTTGGGGCAAACCCGGCCTGCGCCGCGCCGCCAGCGCCGAGTTGATTGTTGATGGAGCGGTGACGGCAGCCAAGATCGCAGCCGGTTCGGTTTCGACCGACAAGCTTGCGGTCGGCTCCGGCAAGAACCTCCTCCAAAATGCCAGCTTCACGATGGGACTGGATTGCTGGGGAGTTATCTATACCAGCGGAACGATACCGGGATTGTCGTTTGCCATTCGACCACCGGGCCAACCTTGGTCCGGCGCGAACAACCCGACGCTGATGCTTTATCAGGCCAGCGGTCCCACCGGCTTCTATACGGATGTTCAATGGAAGCGCCCTGATGGCAACGGTCTGCCGGGCTCGCTGCCATACGCTGTGCCCTGTGCGCCTGGAGAATGGCTCGAACTAACCGCCTATATTTCCGCGCATCGCTGCAAGGTGGAGATGCGGATACAATGGGTGCGCGCTGATGGCTCTGTCACGGGTTATACAGGCCCTGCGATAAATGATGGTGTCGCCGGAAGCAGCACCAATCCGGACCTCTGGCTTCGGCTACGCGTGGCAGGCGCAGCTCCGGCCGACGCTGTTGCTGCCGCTCTTCATCTGCGCAAGCTCGACACCTACAACGGCCAGACGGACAGCTACATGTTCGTCAACAAACCGATGCTTTGCCGCATCCCGGCAGCGGCGACGGAAGCGACACCGTGGAGCGATGGCGGTATCGTCCTGATCACAGGTGGCGGGATCATCGCGAACGCTGTCACGGCCGACAAGATTGCCGCAAATGCCGTGACTGCCGGCAAGATCGCCGCCAATTCGGTTACGGCAGGCACGATCGCGGCCGCCGCTGTCTCGGCCGCACAGATCGCGGCCGGTGCCATCACGGCCGATAAGCTCGCGGTCGGGTCCATCTCCAGCCAGGCGCTCGCCGTTGGCAGCGGTGGCAACTATCTTTCAAACTCGGATCTGTCTGCGGGCCTGACCGGATGGGCTCCGGAATATTCGAACGAGGCCGCCAGCTTCCGATTGAGCCTGCGCACCGATACCTACGCCCCTATCCCCGGCGCGATCGAGATCTATCAGGGCAATGGCAATCAGGGTGTCGAGTACGGTGTCAGGTCCGTCAATGCGGATGGCAGCGGTCAGACGTTCGCCGTCAAACCGGGCGCTTGGTACGAGCTGTCCGTCTATTACTTCGGCCATCGCTGCAATGGCGTGCAGCCCTATCTTGGGGTTTTCGACGCTGCCGGCAACCTCATCAGCTACCCGTCATGGGGCATCTTTCCGGCCGCTCAGAATTTCGATCCGCAAAAGAACCTTGCCAATTATCAGCGTTTCTGGGGCAAGGTTCAGATGCCGGCGAACGCAGCCAGGGTCATCGTCTTCTTCCGGATGAAGGGAACGATTGCCGGTCAGAACGACAGCTATCTTTGGCTGACGCGCATGTACTTCGGCGAGGCCAATCCCAATCAGACCGAGGCGACACCGTGGAGCGACGGCGGCGTCACGATGATCGCGGGCGGCAATATTGTCTCTAACGCTGTCACGGCCGATAAGATCGCGGCGAACGCGGTGACGGCTGGCAAGATCGCCGCGAACGCGGTCACGGCCGGTACGATCGCGGCCGGGGCAGTCACCGCAACCACGATCGCGGGTGGCTCGATTACCGGTGACAAGATTGCAGCCAACACGATTGGCGCGGGCCAGATCGCGGCAAATGCCATTACCGCCAAGCAGCTCGTCATGACCGACTTTTCCAATATTGCCGATAATGGCTGGCAGACCGGGACGTTAGACGGCTGGACCGTTCAAAACCAACAGGCCTTCTATCTTGATACGACCTCCGGCGATGCGGCCGGCTGGATGCTGCAATCGCTCGGCCGCGACTGCGCGCGCTCCAACTTCATCACCGTAACAGCTGGCGAAGTCTATGCCTTCGATGTCTGGGTCTATAATACTGACCCTAACGGTGCGAATATTTATGCCGCAGTCCAGACGCCTTCCGGCACGTGGAGTTTCGCCGCCGTAACGGGCACCACCGTTAAGAACGGATGGGTGCGTCTACAGGGCCGCTACACAGTGCCGAGCGGCTATACCAAGCTTGCGATGCTCCTGCAGGTGGAGAAGACGGCCGGAACCGGTGGCTCGTGCTACTGGTCGAAGCCGGTGATGCGCCGTGCCGTCTCGGCCGAGCTGATCGTGGATGGTGCGATCACCGCCAACAAGATTGCCGCGAATGCCATAACCGCAGGGCAGATTGCCACCGGAGCGATCACCACCGACAAGCTGATCCTCGGCGGCATCACCTATGACAGGATCGCGGGCGGCGCTTGTACCGCCATTGGATGGGGCAAGGTTACTGGCACGCAAAACGTCGGGCCGGATTCAGTCGTCAATTTGGTGAGCTGCACGGTCTACGTGGAAGGGGATGGCCGCGTCACGATCGACTTCATGTCGATTGCTCAGATAAACCAGAACGGCAACAGCGCGAACGCGCAGGATGTTGGTGTCAATATCTTGCGGGACGGCGCGCTGCTGTTTCAGCAGGTCTACTTCTTGCCCAACGTCAAGACAGTGGTCACGACTGGCGGCGGCAGCAACGGTTCGACCACGCAAACGGCATGGACGGCCGGCCACATCGCCATTTCCGGCTTCTACGACACGCCTGGCGGCGGCAATCACACTTATACCATTCAGATCAACAACCCCCGCAATACGGTCGGCTGGAACGAATCCAACATCACGGCCACGGCCTTCAAGAGGTGAGACATGGAACACGATCCGCTGCCAGAACAGCAGACCATACCCTTCGATCCCATCGTCCATTGCATCGTCTTTGATGCGAGCGGCCGGATCAGGCAGAGTAGCGCTTGTGCCCGGAGCCTGCTCAAGGTTCACGCCGCACACTTCGGCGAAGGCTTTGCCGCCATGGAGGTGTCGGAAGAGCAATTCGGTCGCGATATCGACGCGAAAGCCTATGTGCTCGACGGCGTCATCATGCCCAAGACGACTGCGCTCGATGACACCGAATATACCATTCAAGCCGATGGTGTGAACCGGGTGCGCTTTGCCGTACCGGCCGGCACCTCGGTCCTACACGCCGGCGAGATCGTCGCGATCGAGGACGATGTCTTCGAGTTCACGACGGATGCTCGCAGCGACCACCATTTCTCCTTCATTGCCCCAGCAGCCTTTCACGATTTCAAGGTGACCATCCATGCTGTTTAACGTGCCCGCAGATCTCACGCTGGAGCGCATCCAGGCGCAAACCGACATTGACCGACAGGTCAGACTGGCGCGGATGCTCTTCATCAGCGTTATTCCCGGTCAGGAAGCGGTCTATGCGCTGAAGCTTCGAGAGGCCGAGCTGATCGCTGCCGATCCGCGCCAGGGCGGCAGCGTACCCGAGAGCGAAACGCCACATATCACGGCCGAAGCAGCCGAGGATGGCGTTAGCCGCTTTGAAAAGGCCGTCGAAATTCTAACGCGAGACCAGCACTGGAAAGTTGGCTCGCAGATGATCGAGGCCTTGCGCCGATCGGCGAAAGCCGCTCTTGCCGCCGCCAAAACCGCTCCCGAAATCCGCGCCGCCGCCGAAATCGATTGGCGGGCCGTGCGCGCCTTTGCCCAAGCTTAAACAAGAGGAAGGACTGCCATGTATCGCATAGACAGTATGTATGAACCGATGGTCGAAGCGCTGCTTGCAGCTCGATCGGAGAACAAGATCGACCGCTGGATGGCCTGCGTTGCCTTCTGGCTCGGCCGGCAGCAGATCTACAATGTTCCGGACTACTGGCTCGCGCTCGCTGCCAAGATCACCACCGGACTGAATGCCGCCGACAAGAGTGCCATCCTTGACCAGTTGAGCAACAAAGAGGCCGCGCTCGTCAGCTCGGCCGTCGATTGGCCCGAGACGCCGGGTAGCCTTCTGGCGATCGTCGCCGGCTGGTCCCCCGAGCCGGCTCCGGTCGATCTCTACGCTTATGCTGCATCCAAGCGCTATGCAGTGGAAACGGGCGGCATCGTGCTCAATGGCATGCGGGTCATGACCGATCGGGCCAGCCAGTCGCTGATTACCGGAGCCTACAACTATGTGCAGGCGAATCCGGACGTACTGGTGAAATTCAAAACGTCAGCCGGCTTTATCGAGCTGACAGCCGCGCAGATGACAACGATTGCAAATGCTGTCGGTGCGCACGTCCAGGCGGCATTTGCGGCCGAAAGCGATGTGAACGTCCAAATCATTGACGGCATGATCACCACCAAGGCTGGGGTCGATGCATTCGCATGGCCATCCGATGCCCGTCAGAGCGCAAATACCTGAGGGGGTTAAGCTTTAATTCGGGTTAAAGCCCCCGCGAGGAAAATGAATTATTTTGTCCAAGGGATAGGGTAGGGCCGAGATCACCGCCAACACGGTAGATAGGCTAATTTATTACCTTCGCTGAATAACCAATAATATGCACGTAAAAGATGTCATGCGTCGATGTAACAGCAGCGACCGGCGCTCATCAGCCAGAAAGATAGCGCGTGACATACTTGATACGTGAAAATCCGGGACTGCTCCGGGTTGGAAGGCCTTTAAAGCTGCAAACGAGTTCAATCCGGCCGCCATGGGCCGGCCTTGCCCAATGGCATGGTTTGCAAGCATCACACCCGCATTTGTATCTTCAAATTTGGAATGGAGCATATGGACCACGAGAAATTCTTCTCGGCGATAAGAACGTCATTGTTCAGTGGCCGGCTGTCGACAAATCAGGTCAATGGTATGGAGGCGATTCTCGCACAATGGAGAGCCGAGCCATTCGATCCACGTTGGTTGGCTTACATGCTGGCAACTGCCTATCACGAGACGGGTAAAACGATGCGAGCAATCTCGGAGAATCTGAGCTACTCGGCCGCTGGATTGCAGTCAACATTTCCGAAATATTTCAATCCAGAACAGGCTAAGGCCTATTCCCGCCAGCCGCAGCGGATCGCCAACCGCGCTTATGCGAACCGGATGGGGAACGGGGATGAAGCCAGTGATGACGGTTGGCGGTATCGTGGGCGCGGTCTCGTTCAGATCACCGGTCGGGACAATTATGCCAAGTATGGCATCGCCGATGATCCGGATCGGGCTCTCGATCCTGATAAAGCGGTTGAAATCCTATTTGATGGCATGATCAACGGGCGTTTCACCGGCTGGAAGCTTGCCAATTACTTCAACGCTATCGGTTCCGATTGGCTCGGGGCGCGCCGGATTATCAACGGCACGGATCGAGCAATCGATATTGCCGGCTTTGCCAGGAAGTTCGCTGCGGCGATTGAGGGTGCTCGATAGATTTGCAGAACGATGGGCTGCGGCCGGATACAGGCGATACAAAGGGTGCTGATCTCTTAGATCCCTTTCGTGACTACCTCCTATGAATTCAAGACTTCGGGGTCGTGCGCTGATGCACAACCCTCATCGATACAACGGGAGAATATATGTTCAATACGAATACGTTCCACAATATTCTGAATGTGTTAATTGCGTTATCGGCTTCGATGATCGCTATTCTTCTGGCAACTGGCTGTACCCAGCTTGCGGATGGCATGTTGGAGTGTTCGCAATCCTTCGTCGGTCCAGGCTTTGCCGCAGCCGCTGTGGCGGCTTTGAGCATGCTAAAAATCATTATCAATATCATGCGGGACGGTATTACGGGTTTGATAAAGCCTCAGCCGCCTGTTGACAAATAAGCTCATCCAGCCGCCGCACGCCATGAATAAGCAGCGGCGGCATTCCAAATCCCAAAATTCGATCGAGAAAAGCGATGACGTTGCACGAATTTCTGGATGCTTTGGGCATCAAGGTCGGAGTTGTCATTGCTGGCCTTTCCGGCGGTATCCTGCGCGGTCTCTCCAGGCGTCGATATACGACACGAGAGATTGTTGCATCGCCTATTTGCGGCGCGCTTGCTGCAACCTATTTAACGGAGCCGGCGCTTTTCTATCTGCGCGCTATCAACTGGCCTTTGCCTCAAGAGGATGTCGCGGCCATGAATGCCACGGCTTTCGTCGTTGGCGTATGCGCCATGTGGATTGCCGACCTGCTTTTTGACGCCATTTCCAGATGGGTTAAGGGAGGGCATGAAAGGACTTAGCGACGATTTCTTATGGGAATAGAGTTGCCGCAACAAGAGGGGAGTCTTAGCATTTTTGGATTGATATCCGCGCAGTCGAGACTATGTCTTGATTACCTTTCACCAAAGGGAATGGGGGCGCCTTGTGGTTGATTTGTCGGATGGTTTTGCGGTTTCAACCTGGTCCTTGCACCGGGCGCTCGGCGCCACCTATCCCTATAAGCCTGGCGATCGAGCATACCCAGCTCGCCAATCGACTTACGGGAAGGGTACGATCGAATTGATCGATGTGCCGCAACAATGCGCCGATCATAGCATCTTTCGGCTTGAGATTTGTTCCTTCCATTTGCCGAGTCTCCTTCCCAGCTATCTCCGTGATTTTCGTAAGGCCACGGAGGAGGCCGGCGTAAAGCTTCAGACGCTGCTCGTCGAAGACGGAGACCTGAGCAATCCGCAAACCGCTCAGCGCGACGCAGAATGGATGACAGGATGGATCGACGTTGCTGCGGCTCTTGGGGCTGGAAACATGCGTGTTATTGCCGGAAAGGCTCAGCCGACGAATCCAGCTTTGACGCTTGCCGAAACTCATTTGCGGCGGCTGGCTGAATTGACTGCCGCAGAGGGAGTGCGCCTCGTCATAGAGAATTGGTTCGATCTTCTGCCAGGGCCGGCGGAGGTCAACCGAATTCTCGATGCTCTGCACGGTACAGTCGGCCTCAATGGAGATTTCGGCAACTGGGAGCGAGCCGGCAAATACGAGGATCTAGCGAAGATCATGGGCCGCGCCGAACTCTGTCACGCAAAGGGACGATATTCAGCAGCAGGCCTCGATAAGGAGGATTATGTTCGCTGCATTAAGCTTTCCAACTCCGCTGGCTATCAAGGTCCTTTCACACTGATCTACGACTCCGCTTATCATCAGGATGAATGGTCCGGGATCCTCGACGAGCGAGACTGCATCGCCAGCGTCTTCGAAGAGAAATCGACATAAAATAAGGTCGCCACCGCCACATTTGCAGAGGCGTTACTTGGGGAAATTGTGCTCAGTTTTGGATATAAAGCTGGATATCCGAGCAACACATCAGTGTAAATCGTAATTGTGTAATGCGCCAAGCAACTGATCTTGTGTTTGATAACCGGCGTTATAAAGATCAATGGCCACATTAGCTGCGGACAGACCTTCCTGACTTTGCAATTTGATGCTGCGCTCGGCGCACCATGCAAAAAGGGCACCTGCGAGGACGTCGATATCATCGGAGTAAAGCGGCGTGTTGACCATCATAGACATTCACTACACCATTCATGTCGGAGCTTGATATTGTGGGGTGAAGTGAACACTGCGTTGGTTTCGGAAATTTGCAACCAAGTTTACCGCGCGACGTTAACGGCCGCCTGATACGGGACAAACTCTGTGCCTTAACATAACATAGGCTCATTATTGGACATATTATTGCTGATTTTGATGTCCGCCGGGTGGTGGCAGCGACCGAGTGAGCCTGTCACCTGTATCGTGGGGCGCAACCAACAGCACCACGCCGAGCGTAATTGCCAGCGCTACTAAGACGGATAATGCCAGCCTTGGCCGCGAAGGCATCATTGATGGACGGGATGCGATGCCTTAATCGCGGCCTCGATCAACTCCTCGGCATATAAAAGTGCCGATGCCGTATCTTCTCCGTCGAGCTTTAAATCCTTACACTTACGATGCATGGCTCTGCGAATTTGGGCTAGCAATGCTGCGTCAATATCGACTTCGCCTTCTTCGAACACATGCGTCAGTGCCGACTGGGCGACAATCTCCAGAACCGCAACCCGACCTTCTATTTCGCCCAGAGAGGGTATCGCGTTCCTCTTTGCATGCTGCTTGCAATCGCGATGGGTAGTAAGCATCTCGGTCACCTCCTTCACGAACGAGGATAACTATCGAGAAAGGAAAAAGTTCGGCCACTTCTCAAAAAAACTGCGCTCTCGCAATGCGCGCGGCCGTATTGCTATGGAGTTGTACATTCTCAGCAGCCTTTTCACTTCATAGGGCAAAGCTTGGGATCCGCTAGTACATCGGCACAGCGGGGTGACCGGCGGAAATCATCATAATAAAGTGTCCATATGCTGGTATCCGCGGCGCGATATGGCCCAAACTTGAAATATTGGTTTTTTCCCAACCCATGATCCGCATGTCCTATGTGGCCGGTGACAGTAACGATCCATTTATTGTTGGCAAATATCTCGATATGACCCGAGCCATCCGGGCCTGGTTTGCTGTAAATGGCAAAATCGATCCAGCCTGATGCCGGCATCGGCAACTTGTTTCCACGATTTATGACTTTGATCGCGTCTGTGCAGCCTGTAAATTCTTGTCCGTCGGATTCGCCCCAATTGTCATCCGTAGCCACCAATGCGCGCATCTGATTGGTATCGGGACGAAACCAGACCGGCGCCTCTTCATTATTGCAGACGTTGCCTTTGTTTCCAGGCTCCTGGTTCTTGATGGGCGCAACGTAGTTGGTTTCCACAGTCGCGAAGAGCTTCCCATTATTGAGCCGCAGCGCGAGAAAGGGACTGAAGTCCCCTTCGGCTTTCGGTCCGATTTCCCGCTTCCATTGAGCAATGAGGTAGCGATGGTCGCCAGAAGGTATGGGGTCGGCGAACTTTACAGCGAAACCGTACCAAACTCCCTGATTGTATGGCACGCGATATTTAGTGCGCTCCCAGATCTCGGCCCTTTCGCTGCAATTTGTTTTATCCGGCGCGCAGAATGGCCGGACGCTCAGCTTCAAGGCTCCCGCGCCGGTACGTTTTACGTCTGATTGAAATTCGATCGTTCCTGCCTTTTGTTCAGCATTATCGCGATAGTAAAGGTGCCCAGATCGAGCGAAATCCTTGCCGTCGAAACCGTCTCGCAGCACTAATTGCGCTGGACTGTCGGCCAGAGCCGATGTTGTGGCACAGGTGCAGGCCAGTATGGCGGGCAGCGCATATTTTGCATTCATGCTGGAGTATTCCTCTGGCGGGACATTCATAGAGCTTTATCAATGACCTGTTCGCGTCCTGCAAGCAAGCAACAGCGCTAGCCTTCAAGGCCGGGTGATGGCAGCTTGGTTTCGAAATGCGGAAGAGATAGATGGACAAATCGTTCTCTCCGCGTTTCATAGGCGAATACAATTTTTAGAGAAGGTTTCCATGACGATCGACCAGGATCTCGCCCGCATCGAACTGCAAGAGGAAATGCTGCGTTTCGATGCTTTTGACCTTTCGACCGCTTGGGTGCTCGGCAAGTTGTTGCGCGACCTCGCCAGCGAGCGCAACATGGGCGTTGCCATCGATATCACCCTGCATTCCATGCCGGTTTTCTACATAGCCTTGCCCGGCTCGACACCTGATAATTCCAATTGGATTCGTCGGAAGCGCAATATGGTGCTGCGTTACTTCCGCAGTAGCTACGCCAGTACGTTGCGGCTACAGCAGCAGGGTAAGACGATCGAGGACAACGGGCTTTCAAGCGCGGAATATGCCGCATCTGGCGGTAGTTTCCCCATTTTTGTCAACGGCACGGGGTGCGTTGGCGCCGTCACCGTTTCAGGTCTGCCGCAGCGGGAAGATCACAATCTTGTTGTCGAAGCCCTGGCTCTCACTCTCGGCCACGAGCTTCACAATCTCAGCCTCGCATAGAGGGGCGAAGCGGCGCCGCAAGGCGAGCGGGCGCCGCTGCTGATCTCAGATATTGCCGCCGGCCTCGGCGATAACCTTGGTCAGGCTGCCCTTAGCCGGGAAAAGGGGGATGAGGCAGGCCTGCAAGGCATGATAGATATCGCCCTTGCCAGGAAACAGCGTATGAGCCGGAATGAGATCTTCCGTCAGCTCTTCATGCCAGCCGCCATTGACGCGATCGATGAAGGCTTGGCCGATCACGCTCCAGATCCTGCGGTAGCTTTCTTCGTGAAAATCGCTCGGGACGTGTTCGTTCAGGTAATGAGCGGCACCAGCCCCCTCGCAGGCAGGCCACCAAAGCTTGTTGCGCTTTGCAGGCACATCTTCCCAATCAAGTGTATAGAAGAATCCGCTCTTCTCATTGTCCCAGCCGAGTGACATGGACTGAGAGAAGAGGCCCTTGGCTGCTTCCGGCATCCAGTCGTGCCGCTTTTCCCCAAGCGCCCAAAGCTGCAAGATCAGACGCACCCATTCCAGCCAATGCCCTGGTGTCGTACCCGACGGGCGAAACATCTCATTGCCGCGGTAATTCTTATCGAGCACCCAGTCGGCGTTGAAGTGTTCGGCAACGCGCCAGCCGACGGACCCCGCCGAACGGCGAATGACGAGATCGGCGATACTTTCTGCTTTTTCGAGATATGTCTTGTCGCCGGTCGCTTCGAAAGCAGCCATCAGCGCTTCCGTCAGGTGCATGTTGGAGTTCTGGCCGCGATAGGTGCCACCGTCGATCAAGGACCAATCCCGATTGAATTCCTCGGCGATCGCCCCGTGCTTTGCTTCCCAGAACTTAGTATTCAGAATTTCCGTGACGTCTGCCAACATGCCATCGGCCAGTGGATGGCCGATCGTCTTTGCGGATGAGGCAGCAAGCAGCACGAAAGCGTGGCCATAGCCCTGCTTGCTGGAATCGACGGGGCCGTCATTGTTCAGCGACCAAAAATAGCCGCCATGCTCGGTGTCGCGATGATGCTTCCATAGATAGTTCATGCCGTGATCGACAATTTCGTTTGCGCCGGGACGACCGAGCAACGACCCGATCGAGAAGCAGTGCACCATGCGGGCGGTCGAATGAATGCCGCGTACGGGATTTACCTTATCCAACGGCTTGCCGGCATCATCCATGTCGTGGAAGCCGCCTTTGGGATTGACGGCGCGGTACTGGAAGAAATTGAAAAGCGCATCGGCCTGATCGAGCAACCAGCGCCTGTGATAGGCGCGGGTGCTCCAGTTTCCGAGCGCTGTGGGTTCAACCTGTATGTTCATGCCGTCCTCCTAGGATTCTCTTCTAGAAGCCGTATAGCGCCGTCCGAAAGCGCTGTCATGGCGTTATGGGATGAAGCTGTGTCGTTACCCCCGCGTTGTCCATGGTCGGGCGGCAATTCGTCCGCTCTGCTTTTCCTGAAAGAACACAACTATAGAAGATGCGCGCTTGCGCTGCGCCGAACATGAGCGTAGATATGTTGACATAAAGATATCTTTATGTGATCTGGTTGCGGAGTCGCAATCAGGCCAGAGGAATTCGCTTATGTTTGACACTCTTTTTGGTTCAGAGACGACGAAGCGTAATGGCGGCGAGATTTTCGAAGCCTTGCGAAAGGCGGCCAGTGAACGGATACTCGTGCTTGATGGCGCCATGGGCACGCAGATCCAGGGTCTCGGCTTCGACGAGGATCAGTTTCGCGGCCACCGGTTCATCGGTTGCGCGTGCCACCAGAAGGGCAATAACGACCTCCTCATCCTGACCCAGCCCGATGCGATTGAAGATATTCATTATCGCTATGCCAAAGCCGGTGCGGATATCCTCGAGACCAATACTTTCTCTTCCACCCGCATTGCGCAGGCGGACTACCAGATGGAAGGTGCGGTCTACGATCTCAACAAGGAGGGCGCCGAGATCGTCCGCCGCGCCGTGATCCGTGCGGAACGCGAAGATGGTAAGCGACGCTTCGTGGCCGGTGCGATCGGACCGACCAATCGGACGGCGTCCATTTCTCCTGATGTTAACAATCCTGGCTACCGTGCGGTCACTTTTGATGTTCTGCGCTTGGCCTATGGCGAGCAGATCGACGGTCTGATCGACGGCGGTGCAGATATCATCCTGATCGAGACAATTTTCGATACTCTGAATGCAAAGGCCGCGATCTTTGCATGTGCGGAGCGCTTCGAGGCCAAGGGTGTTCATCTGCCCATCATGATTTCTGGCACGATCACCGATCTTTCCGGGCGCACGCTATCCGGCCAAACGCCGTCAGCTTTCTGGAATTCCGTGCGCCATGCGAAGCCTTTCACAGTTGGCCTCAACTGTGCTCTCGGTGCAAACGCTATGCGGCCGCATCTGCAGGAGCTTTCGGCTGCTGCGGATACCTTCATCTGCGCTTATCCCAATGCCGGTCTGCCGAACGAATTCGGTCAGTATGATGAGACGCCCGAGATGATGGCGGCACAGGTCGAAGAATTTGCGCGCGAGGGGCTGGTCAATATCGTTGGCGGCTGCTGCGGTTCAACGCCGGAGCATATCGCCGCAATCGCTCAGGCGGTTTCGAAATATCCGCCACGGCAGCCTGCCGAGCATCGTCCCTTCATGTCGCTCTCGGGTCTGGAGCCATTCGAGCTCACCAAGGATATTCCCTTCGTCAATGTCGGTGAGCGGACCAACGTCACTGGCTCGGCGAAATTCCGCAAGCTGATCACCAATGCCGACTATACGGCAGCGCTTGCCGTCGCCCGCGATCAAGTCGAAAACGGCGCGCAGGTCATCGACATCAACATGGACGAGGGCCTGATCGATTCCGAAAAGGCGATGGTGGAGTTCCTGAACCTCGTCGCCGCTGAGCCGGATATTGCCCGCGTTCCCGTGATGATCGACAGTTCCAAGTTTTCGATCATTGAGGCCGGCCTGAAATGCGTTCAGGGTAAGCCGATCGTCAATTCCATCTCGCTGAAGGAAGGCGAGGAGAACTTTCTCAAACAGGCACGGTTGATGCGAATGTACGGCGCGGCCGTCGTCGTGATGGCGTTCGATGAGACAGGTCAAGCAGATAGCTACAAGCGCAAGGTCGAGATCTGCTCACGTGCTTATAAACTGTTGACTGAAGTGGCAGGCCTGTCGCCGGAAGACATCATCTTCGATCCGAATATCTTCGCCGTTGCGACTGGCATCGAAGAGCACAACAATTACGGTGTCGATTTCATCGAGGCGACGAGGACGATCCGGAAGACCATGCCTCTGGTCCATATTTCCGGCGGTGTCTCAAACCTGTCCTTTTCGTTCCGCGGTAACGAACCCGTCCGCGAGGCCATGCATGCCATATTTCTTTACCACGCCATTCAGGCGGGCATGGACATGGGCATCGTCAATGCCGGGCAGCTGGCTGTCTATGACAATATCGATCCGGAATTACGGGACGCCTGTGAGGACGTGGTGCTCAACCGCCGTCCGGATAGCACGGAGCGCCTACTTGAGATTGCCGAGCGCTTTCGCGGTGCCGGCAGCAAGGAGGCGAAGGTCCAGGATCTTTCCTGGCGCGAATGGTCGGTCGAGAAGCGGCTCGAACATGCGTTGGTCAACGGCATTACCGAATATATCGAGGCCGATACCGAGGAAGCGCGTCAGAAGGCTGAGCGGCCGTTGCATGTCATCGAAGGCCCGTTGATGGCCGGCATGAATGTCGTTGGCGACCTCTTCGGTTCGGGCAAGATGTTCCTGCCACAAGTCGTGAAGTCCGCCCGTGTTATGAAGCAGGCCGTTGCTGTGCTGCTGCCATATATGGAAGCCGAGAAAGCTGCCAACGGCGACAGCAGCGAACGGCAGTCGGCCGGCAAAGTGCTTATGGCGACCGTCAAGGGCGACGTGCACGACATCGGCAAGAACATCGTCGGCGTCGTGCTCGCCTGCAATAATTACGAAATCATCGATTTGGGGGTCATGGTGCCGGCGACTAAGATCCTGGAGACAGCCGTCGCCGAAAAGGTCGATATCATCGGCTTGTCGGGATTGATTACGCCGTCATTGGACGAGATGGTGCATGTCGCCTCGGAGATGGAGCGGCAAGGCTTCGATATTCCGTTGCTGATCGGCGGGGCCACCACCAGTCGTGTCCATACAGCGGTAAAGATCCATCCGAGCTATCATCGCGGACAGACGGTCTATGTCACGGATGCAAGTCGTGCGGTCGGTGTTGTCTCAGCGCTGCTATCGCCCGATGCGCGGCAGGGCTATGTCGATACCGTCCGGGCTGAATATTCCAAAGTCGCTGCCGCGCATGCGCGGAGCGAGGCCGAGAAGATACGCCTGCCGATTGCAAGAGCGCGTGAGAATGCCGAAAAAGTGGATTGGTCGGGCTATAAGCCGGTCAAACCGCAGTTCCTCGGTACTAAGGTATTCGAGAGCTACGATCTGGCTGAGCTGGCGAAATATATCGACTGGACCCCATTCTTCCAGACCTGGGAGCTCAAGGGTCGTTTTCCGGCAATTCTCGAAGACGAGAAACAGGGCGAGGCGGCGCGGCAGCTCTATGCCGATGCACAAGCGATGCTCGAAAAGATCATCGCGGAAAACTGGTTTCGCCCGCGCGCCGTCATCGGCTTCTGGCCAGCGGGCACGGTCGGCGACGATATCAGGCTGTTCACCGACGAAAGCCGCAACGGGGAGCTTGCCACTTTCTACACACTGCGGCAGCAACTGTCGAAGCGGGACGGTCGCCCGAATGTGGCGTTGTCGGACTTTGTGGCGCCGGTTTCCAGCGGTGTCGGCGATTACGTCGGCGGCTTCGTCGTCACGGCCGGTATCGAGGAGGTGGCCATTGCCGAACGCTTCGAACGCGCAAATGATGATTATTCGTCGATCCTCGTCAAGGCGCTGGCCGACCGCTTTGCCGAAGCCTTCGCCGAGCGGATGCATGAGCGGGTACGTCGAGAGTTCTGGGGCTACGCTGCGGATGAGAATTTCACGAGCGAGGAGCTCGTTCTCGAAGCCTATGCAGGTATCCGTCCAGCACCTGGCTATCCGGCGCAGCCTGACCATACCGAGAAGGATACGCTTTTCCGCTTGCTGGATGCCGAAGCGACAACGGGCGTAAGGCTCACGGAAAGCTATGCGATGTGGCCAGGTTCTTCCGTCTCGGGCATCTATATCGCTCACCCGTCTTCCTACTATTTCGGTGTCGCCAAGATTGAGCGCGATCAGGTCGAGGACTATGCGGCTCGCAAGGGCATGCCCGTGGCAGAGGTAGAGCGTTGGTTAGGCCCCGTCCTCAATTATGTGCCGGAGAAGCGCGAGACCGCGATCGACGACGCAGCCTGATCGCGAGTCATGTCAAAGATTTGCGGTGTTCAGCTTAGAATTTGATTCCATATGCGAGCGCCACCTCAGCCATTCGGTTGGGGTGGCGCTTTTTTGATTCTGAGATTTTTACGGTTTCGCAGGCGTGGGCTAGTTCGCGCCGATCGTCAGTTCCGCGACGAAGTCATAGGCGTCACCGCGATAGAGCGAGCGTGTAAATTCGACTGCGCGGCCTGAACCGAGATAGGAGATGCGCTCGATCGATAGGCCGGCTGCTCCCACAGGAACGCCGAGCAATCCCGCATCCGCCTCTTTCATGTTGGTCGCAGATATGCGCTGAACGGCGCGAACGGGACGTACCTGGCGCTTTTCCAATTCCGCATAGAGCGATGTCGTTACTACCGACGGATCCGGCAGGAATTCACCGGAAACGCTGGCGTGCTCGATCGCGAGCGGTTGATCGTCGGCAATGCGCAGGCGACTGAGGCGCGATACCCGAGTGTCGGCGGCAAGCCCGAGAATCATCATCTCATCGGGGGAGGGCGTATGGATGCCCTTGTGCAGCCATTCCGAACGAGCCGTCATCCCGCGCCTCGCCATGTCCTCGGTAAATGAGGTGAGTTGCGACAGTCGCTGCTCTACCTTGGAAACGGGCTTTGCAACGAATGTACCCGAGCCGTGACGGCGAACGAGAATGCCTTCCGCCACCAGATCGTCGATCGCCTTACGCACCGTGACACGGCTGACCGCAGCAAATTCGGCGATGTCGCGCTCAGGTGGAAGCGCATCCCCATGTTTCAGCCTACCGACCTTCACGGCCTCTTCAAGCCTGCGTCGTAGCTTGACGTAAAGTGGACCCGTCCCACCTCCGGAAAGGCGCTCCGGCGAGAAGATCGCGCTCAAATCTTCGGTCATGCCCTGTTTACCTCTCCACCCAGCAGCAATTTCGCCGCCAACTCCACGGCTCCGCGCAGAACGTCCCCTCTTGGCTCAGCGAGAATCGCCTTGTGGCGTTCATCAAGCCAGGGGCGATAGGCTTGGGCAAGGCCGCCGAGAAGGCAGATCGAAGGGCATTCCGGCCAAAGCAGCGCATCCAGACTTTCGGTTATCGATTTTGCCGCAGTTCTCACGATGTCGATGGCGACTGCATCCTCCATTCCGGCATATTCGAAGATAACAGGCGCGTAGCGGGCAAAATCCTTAGGCTTGGAGGCGTGCGCAAATTCGACGATCCGTTCTGGATCATTACCGTATTCGGCCATGATCGATGCCGTCAGTGCCGAACCCGCCGTCACCTTGTCATGTGCCAAGACAGCTCTCTCGAGCAAATCTCGCCCAAGACGAGCGCCACTTGCCTGGTCGCCTATTACAAAACCCCAGCCGCCGATACCCCAAATCCTGCCGTCACGGCGGGCATTGTAGACTGAGCCGGTGCCGAAGGCGCCGATGACGCCATCGGCGTCGCCGAGAGCGCCTTGAAGCGCTGTCGTCGCATCCGTGACAACACGCGTGCTTGCAAAGGGCAGGGCGCCTTCGACCTTTTTGCCGTAATTGCCGACATTGGCTCCTGCTGTTCCGATGACGGCCGGTAATTCCTGCAGCAGTTCAGGAGTGAGGCCAGCATCGATCAAGGCCTGCTTTGCCGAGGCGACGATATGAATCAGCGAATTTTCCAGATCTGAGAGGATGTTCGCCGCGCCGGCCTTGCCGGTGCCGAGCACCTGCCCGCTATGATCTATGACAGCCGCCCTGCAACTCGTGCCGCCGCCATCGATACCAATCGCAAACTGCCCCATCATGCCTCCGGATGCCGCCTGTTCCCCGTTTTTCACATAATACCAAAAAAATACCATTTACCAATAGGCAAAGCGAGCATTTTTTCTTGTCTTCATCTCATTGAATTACCTAGGTAAATTAATAAGCTTCAATCTTTTTGCATTCGAAAGCTAAATTTGGCTGGACAATTGGTATTTTTTTGGACTTAATTCGGAGTAAGGGAACAGTGCAAACGGACATCGGCAAAGCCGGCAGAAAAACAACAGCCGGTAAGTGAAGCGGAAGGGCGTGCATCTCGTCGTTGCGCCAGGCCGTTCGGGATCAGGAGGATCTCGTTTCGACGTTTGTCATAATTTTCCCGCGTGGTTCTTGCTGTGTCTCCGTCTGGTGGCGGCGACGGCAATTAATAGGGCCGATCGGGCACAAAGCCTCTGAAGCCTTTTGCATGGAGGGGTCGGCAATATTGGCGGTCCCTATGGAGCGCTGACCGTTTCCTCGGACAGGCCAGCGGATTTCAGATCGAGAACAGCGCCTTGCTATGGCGCGGAAAACAGGAGAGGGAAATGAAAACCAATGTTCTGAAAGGCTTGCTTCTTGCATCGAGCCTGCTGACCTCGGTCAGCATGGCGCATGCGGCCGATGTGACGCTGACGGTTGAAAGCTGGCGTAACGACGACCTGCAGATCTGGCAGGAAAAGATCATCCCGGCTTTCGAAGCGAAGAACCCGGGCATCAAGATCGTCTTCTCGCCGACGGCGCCGACTGAATACAATGCATCGCTGAACGCCAAGCTCGACGCCGGCTCTGCGGGCGACATCATCACCTGCCGTCCGTTCGATGCTTCGCTCGACCTCTTCAACAAGAAGCACCTTGCTGATCTAACGAGCCTGAAGGGCTTGGAAAATTTCTCGGCTGTGGCCAAGGCTGCATGGTCGACCGACGACGGGAAATCCACCTTCTGCGTGCCGATGGCGTCCGTCATCCACGGCTTCATCTACAACAAAGACGCCTTCGACAAGCTCGGGCTGAAAGTGCCGGCGACGCGTGACGAGTTCTTCGCCGTCCTCGACAAGATCAAGGCTGATGGCACCTATATCCCGATGGCCATGGGCACGAAGGATCTTTGGGAAGCCGCAACCATGGGCTACCAGAACATCGGCCCGAACTATTGGAAGGGCGAAGACGGCCGTAAGGCTCTGATCGCTGGCAAGGAAAAGCTGACGGACGCGCCGTGGGTCGATCCTTACAAGGAACTGGCCAAGTGGAAGTCCTACCTCGGTGACGGCTTCGAAGCTCAAGGCTACGCTGACAGTCAGAACCTCTTCACACTCGGCAAAGCTGCCATCTATCCGGCCGGCTCCTGGGAAATTGCTCTCTTCAACACCCAGGCGCAGTTCAAGATGGGTGCATTCCCACCGCCGGTCGCCAAGGCTGGCGACACCGCCTATATCTCCGACCATCCGGATATCGGTGTCGGCTTGAACACGAAGAGCAAGCATCAGGAAGAAGCCAAGAAGTTCTTGAGCTGGGTCGCTTCCGACGAGTTTGCCAACATCTATGCCAACTCACTGCCCGGCTTCTTCAGCCTGAACTCGCATCCGGTAAAGATGAGCGATGCACTTGCGCAGGAATTCGTCTCCTGGCGTGACAATCACAAGTCGACCGTTCGTTCTACCTATCAGATCCTGTCGCGCGGTAAGCCGAACCTGGAAAATGAAACCTGGACCGAATCCGCAAACGTGATCAACGGCACGGATACACCGGACGATGCTGCCAAGAAGCTCCAGAAGGGCCTCGACAGCTGGTACAAGCCCGGCAAGTAAATAGCTGCATCATGCGGGCGAGGGACCTTACGGGCTCCTCGCCCTTTTCATTGTTTGATAATCGAACCGGCGATCGCCTCGCCATTGCATTCGACACACCCGATGCCGTTTCACTTCGGCCATAAGCCGTAACTGCGGGTGGATTTAAACCTTAGAGCTGCTGCGTCGGCATGCAGCCAAGAAAAACAGGCAGAAAGCCATGAGCGACGCTGCGACGTCAGATGCCCTTGAGGTCATGCCGATCAGGCGCTCCAAGCGCTGGCACATCCTCGTCTTCTTATTCCCCGCCTTTGTCGTTTATACGGCGGTCATGATCTTGCCACTGATCGAGACCTTGCGGCTGTCGCTTTACAACGTCGTCGACAATCAATCCGTCTTCGTCGGCCTGAACAACTTCAAGGTCCTGTTCGGCGACGACCGCTGGTCGCATGATTTCTGGAATGCGCTGCGCAACAACCTGATCTTCTTCGCCATCCATATGTGCGTGCAGAATCCGATCGGTGTCGCGCTGGCGGCGCTCCTGTCGCTGCCGAAGCTGCGCTTCGTTACCTTCTATCGTACGGCCATCTTCCTGCCGACGCTGCTGTCTTTCGTCGTCGTCGGCTTTATTTGGAAACTGATCCTCTCGCCGCTCTGGGGTGTTGCGCCCGAGCTTCTGAATGTGATCGGCCTGAAATCGTTCTTCGCCCCGTGGCTCGGCAGGCCGAGCACGGCGCTGATTACCGTCGCCCTGATCTCGGTCTGGCAATATGTCGGCATCCCGATGATGCTGATCTACGCGGCACTGCTCAACATCCCCGAAGAGGTCATCGAGGCGGCCGAATGCGATGGCATCACCGGCTGGAGCCAGTTCTGGAAGATCAAGCTGCCATTGGTGTTACCGGCGATCGGCATCATCTCGATCCTCACCTTCGTCGGCAATTTCAATGCGTTCGACCTGGTTTATACCGTACAAGGCGCCCTGGCTGGGCCGGACGGCTCGACGGATATTCTCGGCACGCTGCTCTACCGCGTCTTCTTCGGCTTCCAGCTGCAATTGGGCGACCGTTCGATGGGCGCGACGATTGCGACGGTGATGTTCCTGATCATCCTGGCCGGTGTGTCTTTCTATCTTTTCATCGTCCAGCGGCGCATCCGCCGCTATCAGTTCTGAGGAGCGCGACCCATGTCCAAGGCACGCACTTCCCTTATCCGTACCGGCTTCGTCCATCTGGCGCTTATTGCCTATACGCTGGTTGCTATTTTTCCGGTATTCTTGACGGTCATCAACTCCTTCAAGGATCGCGCTTCGATTTTCCGCGCGCCCTTGAGCGTCCCGACGACATCCTCCTTCAGCGTGATTGGCTATGACACCGTTCTGAAGCAGGGGGATTTCCTGACCTATTTCCAGAACAGCTTCGTCGTCACCATCGTCTCGATCATCCTGACATTGCTATTCGGGGCGATGGCCGCTTTTGCGCTGTCGGAATACCGCTTCCGCGGCAATACGGTGATGGGCCTCTATCTGGCGATCGGCATCATGATCCCGATCCGTCTTGGTACGGTCGCGATCCTGCAGGGCATGGTGGCTGCCGGCCTCGTCAACACGCTGACGGCGCTGATTCTCGTCTATACGGCGCAGGGTCTGCCGCTAGCGATCTTCATCCTGTCCGAGTTCATGCGGACGGTTTCCGACGACCTGAAGAATGCCGGCCGTATCGACGGTCTCAGCGAATATGCCATCTTCTTCCGTCTCGTCCTGCCGTTAGTCCGTCCGGCGATGGCGACAGTTGCCGTCTTTACCATGATCCCGATCTGGAACGATCTGTGGTTTCCGCTGATCCTCGCGCCGAGCGAGGCGACCAAGACGGTGACCCTCGGATCGCAGATTTTCATCGGCCAGTTCGTGACCAACTGGAATGCGGTGCTGGCGGCGCTGACGCTCGCCATTCTGCCGATCCTCATCCTTTACGTCATCTTTTCGCGTCAACTCATTCGCGGCATTACCTCCGGAGCAGTCAAGTGAGCTCATCCGAAAAGCCGATCCGCGTTCTCGTCGCCGGCCTAGGCAATATGGGCCGCAGTCATGCGCTGGCCTATCACAACAATCCGGGTTTCGAGATCGTCGGCCTCGTCAATCGCTCCAGGCCGGAGCTGCCTGAGGAACTGCGCGGCTATACGATCCATGCGGATTTCGAGGTGGCATTGAGGGAGCTGAAGCCGGATCTCTGCTCCATCAATACCTATTCCGACAGCCATGCTGATTTCGCCGTCATGGCTTTTGAGGCGGGTTGCCATGTCTTTGTCGAGAAGCCGCTGGCAACTACGGTGGAGGATGCCGAGCGCGTTGTCGCCGCTGCCAAGAAGGCCGGTAAGAAGCTGGCGATCGGCTATATCCTCCGCCACCATCCCTCGTGGATGCGGCTGATCGCCGAGGCACGCAAGCTCGGCGGTCCCTATGTGTTCCGCATGAACCTCAATCAGCAATCGAGCGGCCCGACCTGGGAGACGCACAAGGCGCTGATGCGCACGACCTCGCCGATCGTCGATTGCGGCGTGCATTATGTCGACGTCATGTGCCAGATCACCGACACCAAGCCTGTCGAGGTGCGCGGCATGGGCCTCCGGCTGTCGCAGGAGGTGAAGCCCGACATGTATAATTATGGGCATCTGCAGGTGATCTTCGAGGATGGCTCGGTCGGCTGGTACGAGGCCGGCTGGGGGCCGATGATTTCGGAAACGGCCTTCTTCGTGAAGGACGTGATGTCGCCGAACGGCTCGGTTTCGATCGTCATGGATCAGAACGCCAAGTCCGACGATATAGACATGCATACGAAGACGTCGGTCATCCGGCTCCATAGCGCCGAGACAGGGCCGAATGGCCAATTCATCCGGCCGGATCAGGATCTTCATATGGATGGTGAGCCAGGTCATCAGGAGCTCTGCGACTTCGAGCAGGCCTTCATGCTGAAAGCCATCCGCGAGGATCTCGACCTCAATCGCCATATGGCCGATGCCGTTCAATCGCTGCGCATATGCCTTGCCGCCGATGAGAGTGTGCGCACCGGCAAGCCTGTTTATCTATAAGGACAAGAGACTGTGGGATCGCTTCAACTGAAATCCATCCGCAAGGCCTATGGTACGCATGATGTGCTGAAGGGCATCGACCTCGAGGTGAAGGATGGTGAGTTCGTCATCTTCGTCGGGCCCTCAGGCTGTGGCAAGTCGACCCTTCTGCGCAGCATCGCCGGCCTCGAGGACGTGACTTCCGGCGCCGTGCTGATCAACGGCCAGGATGTGACGGTCACGCCACCGGCCAAGCGCGGCATCTCGATGGTGTTCCAGTCCTATGCGCTCTATCCGCATCTCACCGTCAAGGACAATATGGGCCTGGGTCTCAAGCAGGCCGGCACTGCGAAGGCCGAGATCGACAGCCGGGTCGAGAAGGCGTCGGGCATGTTGTCGCTTGCGCCCTATCTCGGACGCCGCCCGTCAGAACTTTCCGGCGGCCAGCGCCAGCGTGTTGCCATCGGCCGCGCTATCGTTCGTGAGCCGGAACTCTTCCTGTTCGACGAGCCGCTGTCGAATCTTGATGCCGCGCTGCGCGTGCAGACGCGTCTGGAGATCGCCCGGTTGCATCGCAGTCTCAAGGCGACGATGATCTACGTTACCCACGATCAGGTCGAAGCGATGACGCTTGCCGACAAGATCGTCGTGCTCAATGCCGGTGCGATCGAGCAGATCGGTTCACCGATGGAGCTCTACAATCGTCCGGCCAACACCTTCGTGGCCGGCTTCATCGGCTCGCCGCAGATGAATTTCATCGCGGCTGAGCGTCTGGGCGAAAGCGGCGCCAAGACCGTCGGCATTCGCCCCGAACATATCACGCTGTCGCGCGATCAAGGCACCTGGGCAGCTAAGGTCATCCATGTCGAGCATCTCGGCGCGGACACGATCATCTATCTCGAATCCGAGACCACCGGCCTTCTCACTGCGCGTCTCTTCGGGGAGCATCAATACGAGCCGGACGAGATAGTTTATGCAACGCCCGATGCGAACCAGATGCATCGCTTCGATGCGAACGACAAGGCGATCCGGGCGTAAATGGCCCTGCCGAGACGGAGCGGGAAGCTTCGCCTCGGCTATTCCTTCATCGCGTGAATTGCATCGTCATTCGCCTCGCGGTCGTGAAGGGGTGCCGGCCGCCAAAGCAGCCCGCTCGATGACTTCGGCTATGTGGACGGAAAGGGCGGGATCGGAGACGGCGCGGGCAAGCGTCAGTCCACCGCTCAGCGTAGCGAGAAGAACGATGGCGCGATCCTCCGCCGTTGTTTCGCCGGAGTTTGTGCTTTCCGGCAGGCCGGCAGCGACATCTGCGATCAACTTTCTCAACTCTACCGTATAGACGCGGCGTGTTTCCTCGTCGGCACGCATCACGTCGGGGGAAAGGCTCGGCAGCGTGCAGCTGTCACCGAGATCGCAGGTCCGCTTGTAGCCCAAGTAGAAGCTGGCAAGCGCCTTCAACCAATCTTTAGGCTGGTTTTCCCTGAGCGCCAGGATTCCTTGACGCAGCTCTTGCAAGCCTTCCACGACGGCTGTTTGAAACGCTTCGCTCTTGGATTTGAAGTGTCCGTAGAAGGCGCCGTTGGTAACGCCGGCAGCCTTGGTCAGAGCATCGATACCCGCGCCGCCAAAGCCTTCCTTGCGAAATACCTGCCCTGCAGCCGCGACGACCCGCGTCCGGGTTTCTTCCTTGTGTTCGGCGCTATAGCGCATTGCTGCCCCCATTGAGAGTGATCGCTCTTTATTGCTTGCATAAAGAGTGATCGGTATGTATTGTTAAAGAGTGATCGGTATATATCAATTGCCGCCACAGGTCCAACAAGGAGATGTTCCAATGCCCATTACGCTCACCGTATCCGAAGGATTGCTTTCATCCGAAGCGCAGGCGCAAGCCTTTGCCGGATTGACGGATGCAGTCCTCGATGTTGCCGGCTTGGCCGGGAATGAATTCATGACGGCCAATGTCATCGGATCGATCAATGTGCTTCCGGCCGCACATGTGCTGGCAGCTGGAAAGCCCGTTGCTGCGGCCTTCATCGAACTCAAGCTGCCCGAAATCGCCCTCGCGACCGCCGAAGCCAAGCGTGCTTTCATTGCAAGGGCGACCGATGTCGTTGAGCGGGCGGCCGAAGGACGGATCAAGCGTGAGCATATCTGGTCGAATATAGTCTATGCGCCTGAGGGTGCTTGGGGCATTGCGGGGCAAAGCTACAGCAATGCCGATCTGGTCGGCGCTATTGCGAGCGCCGCAGCGCCTGAGGTCGAAGCTCATCGCGCTTGAGATGAGGTAATTGGCATCAATACCGGGCGGCCGCATGGGCCGCTCGTTCGACAACAAGGGAGGCAGGAAATGCGACTCGCCAATTATCTGTTTTTTACGACGCATTGCGACGAAGCCCTCGCTTTCTATACGGCCTGCGGGCTGGGCCGAGTGACGCTATTGATCCGTCACGGTACGGAGGGGATACCGCTTGCCAACGAAGCGATGCGGGGCAGGGTAATGCACGCTCGCTTTGAGGGGCCAGGCGTCTTGTTCTTCGCCTCTGACAATCATGATGCGGAGCCGATGCGAGGTTCCGCTCATATGCTCATGGTGGATGACCGAGAGAGTACCGACAGGATTTTTGCCCGATTGGCAGAAGGCGGCAACGTGACGACACCACTCGCCGTGCAGCCATGGGGTAGTTATTACGGCAAGCTGACTGATCGGTTCGGCGTGCAATGGATGGTGGACTGCCTGCAATAAGCAGCAACCGATCACGCGTGAGAGATTATCATTATTAGTCCGGTCGTCCGGATGAATTCACATGACTGTCATGAGACTTGGCTATCAAGTGTTCAGTCTACTCCAACAGCGAGAGCATCATGACGAGCGCAGCAACGACTTATGCAACCTGGCACAAGGAACCGCAGGGTGACGCCGCAATGGCAGAATCTCATAGCCCCTATTGGCGGCACTTCATCGAGACGGTGCCGGAGCGGGATTTCTCCTCGAAGACCGTCCTGGATTTCGGCTGCAACCGCGGCGGCTTTTTGCGGCTGCTTTATGCCATGCGGCCGTTCCGACGCGGTATCGGTATCGATATTGCTTCGGAGTCTGTGGCTGCTGCCGTCGAAGCCGCGGGCAACATGCCGCTCCAGTTTCATGTCACGACCGACCTGGCGCCCTTTGCCGACAGCTTCGACGTGGCCTTCAGCTATGAGGTGATCTATCTGCTGCCGCAGCTGAAAGAGCATGCCGAAGGGATGTTCCGGGCCATGCGCAATGGGGGCGTCTACTACGCGGTGACCGGTTGCCACAACGAAATGCCGCTCTGGCCAAAATGGCTTGAGCTTATCGGCAACAATAGCAATGCACCCATGCAGGATCGCGCGCCACAGGACTATATCGAAGCCTTCACGGCGGCAGGCTTCGATGTTTCCGTCAGGCGCTTCGGCTATGATGGTTTTGTGCGTGCCACCAAGGATCGGAAATATTATCCGAGCATTCTCGATGCGTTGAGCTATCCTGCCGAATACAAGCTGCTGTTCCGGTTGGAGAAGCGTATCTGATATGGAGACGATCGACCGAAAGGGCGGCAGCGCGCTCTGGCATCAGATCGGCGAGATCCTGGCGGCTGATATTGCCGCCGGGACTTTTGCCCCGGGGACGAAATTGCCGGCCGAGCCGGAGCTGATGCAGCGTTTCGGCGTCAGCCGTTTTACCGTGCGCCAGGCGCTGGGGCACTTGGAGCAGCGTGGATTGGTCCGCGCCGAACAGGGGCGCGGAACCTTCGTTCATAGGGGCGTGCTCGACTATACGCTGTCGAAGCGCACCCGCTTCCACAAAAATCTGATCGAGCAAGGTTTCGAACCGGGCGGCGAGCTGCTCATTCACGAGATCGTGCCCGCGACCGAACGCGTCGCGGCCTATCTGAAGATCGCAATCGGCGCGCCGGTCATCCATCGTCGCGGCGTTATGACGGCCGACGGCATTCCGGTGGAATTGGGGGATTCCTACTATCCGGCCGAACGTTTTCCCGATTTCGATCATGCTAGATTGCGGCATCCGACAATCTCGGCGGCGCTCGCCAGCTATGGCGTCATCGACTACGAGCGCTTGTCGACGGAGATCGAGGCGCGTATGCCGACGGCCGACGAAGCGCGGATCCTGCGCCAGCCGAAATCCGCGCCGCTGCTGGTGACGCGCAAGGTGGATGCGGATACCGACGGAGTGCCGATCACCTATTCGGAATCGGTCTGGCCGGCCGAGCGCACCACATTCAATCTCGATCTGCGGTGAGAGTGCCGGGGAACCCTTGAGGCTCTCCGCGAGCTTGAATTAGCGGTGGGAAAGGATGTTGACGACTTTGCCAAAAGGGTCGCGGACATAGAAGCGGCGGACACCCCACGGCTCGTCCGTGAGGTCGTACAATATGCCGAAGCCCATGGAGGTGGCACGCTGATAGAGCGTGTCGACATCGTCGACTTCGATGGAAAGGTCGGGGACGAGCGTTCCCGAACCGCCTTCGCTGGCGACGCTGATCTGCGGCACAGTTGCCGCTTCGGAGGCGAAGGTCAGGATCCAGCCGTGATCCATGACGATGTCGAGGCCGAGCAGGTCATGATAGAAAAGACGAGCCGTGTCTGGATCAGCTGCCGGCAGGTTCGGGATGATGCGTAGGACGGTCACTGACTTCCTCCCTGGTGGACATGGAGGCGGGCCTTCGCCGCGCCTCCATCTATGTTGGATCAGACCGTGACTGCGGGGAGCAGTTTGGCGCGCTCCGAAAGGATGTGGCGGCAGGCGCTGGCGACTTCACGGCCCTTGATGATGAAATGTTCCTTGAAGAACTGGATATGCGCTTCCGATTCCTGGAAGTGATGCGGCGTCAGGACCGCCGACAGGATTGGCACACCGGTATCGAGCTGGACGCGCATCATGGCATCGAGAACCGTATTGGCGACGAATTCATGGCGATAGATGCCGCCGTCGACAACGAAAGCGGTGGCGATGATCGCGGAATAACGGCCGTTGCGGGCAAGCGTCTGAGCGTGCAGCGGAATTTCCAGCGCCCCTGGTACGTCGAAGATATCGATCGGCGGTGCGCCTTCGACCGTCTGCCATTCAGCAACGAAGGAATCGACCGAGCGATCGACGATATCGGCGTGCCAACGGGCCCGAATGATCGCAATGCGGCTCGGTTGAGTAGAAATCGAAATGGTCATGAATTGTGCCTTTCAAGGGTTGTTGTCAAATATCCCTTGGGCGAACACGCAACATCGCAGCACCCCTCGCGCGGAGGAGGTACGATCCTGCTTGCTCTCTTCCATCCGGACTATACCGTCGGCTCCGGCATCTCACCGGATCTGCTGACCCTTCCGAAATCCGGAAGGCGCTCGCGGGCTCGAGGAAACTCCCCATACCGCCGGTGGGGAATTGCACCCCGCCCTGAGAACGCGTGGACTATAGATGCTTTGCCTTATGGAAATCAAAGAAAAACGCCGGGGTTTTGGCCCGGCGTCTGCGAATAATTTTCCAAAATGACCCGGCGATGGAGGGCTCTTTCTCAGTCCTGAATGACGAGGAGGTCGGAGGAGGCAAAACGTAACGTCACCTTCTCACCAACACTCGGAGGCATCATGCCCGGGCTGTTGAACATGTCGAAGGAAATCGTGTTGCCGGCGACATTCATGCGGGTGCGGATGACCGAGCCCAGGAAATGTGCCGAGGAGACTTCGCCTGTGAGGGCTGTATCGCCCTTGGCCGATTCCGCCAGCGAACCGGCTTCCGGACGCAGGGCAAGCGATACGGTATCGCCTGGCTTATAGGCGGTCACCGACTGCTTCAGGGTCACGCCCTGATCGCCGATCATGATGCGGTTACTGTCGGGATCGACGACCTTGCCTTCGATCAGATTCAGCGTGCCGACGAAGGAGGCGACGAAACGGGTTGCCGGCTTGTTGTAGATTTCGAACGGCGTGCCGATCTGATCGGCGCGGCCTGCATTCATGACCACGATACGGTCGGAGATGGACAGCGCCTCTTCCTGATCGTGCGTCACGAAGACGGTGGTGATGCCGAGCTGCTGTTGGATGGCGCGGATTTCCTCGCGCAGCGAGATACGGATCTTGGCGTCGAGAGCCGAGAGCGGCTCGTCGAGCAGGAGCACCTGCGGCTTGACGGCGATGGCGCGGGCGAGCGCCACGCGCTGCTGTTGGCCGCCGGACATCTGGTATGGATAGCGGCCTGCGAGATGATCGAGCTTGATGAGAGCCAGCATCTCCTTGACGCGCTTGTCGATGTCGGGCTTCGCCATGCCGGCGACCTTGAGGCCGAAGGCGACGTTGTCATGCACCGTCATGTTCGGAAACAATGCGTAGGCCTGGAAGACCATGCCGATATTGCGCTGGTTCGGTTTCAGCGCCCGCTGGTCCTTGCCATTGATCGACAGGGTGCCGGCGGTCGGCGTTTCGAAACCTGCGATCATGCGCAGCACGGTCGTCTTGCCGCAGCCCGACGGTCCGAGGAAGGAGACGAATTCTCCTTTCTCGATTTGCATATTGAAATCATGGACGACGTGAATGTCGCCGAAGGACTTCTTGATGTGGGTGAGTTCGAGAAAAGCCATGGTGAGAAGCCTTACGCCTTAATCGGAGCGGATTTTGAGAAACGGGAAACGAGCTGCAAGAGGCCCATGCTGAGCCAGGTAACGGCAAGCGCGATGATGGCCAGGGCAGAGGGCTCGTAAGCTCTATTGGCGCCCATGAGCTGCATGTAGGGCCCGAATGCCGGACGGTTGAGCAGCGATGCCATGGTGAATTCGCCCATGACGATCGCAAGGGTGATGAATGCTCCGGAAAGCACACCGCTCATGACATTCGGAAAGATGCATTTGAACATGATGGTTGTCCATTTTGCACCAAGGCTTTCGGCAGCCTCCGTCAGCGTGCCGACATCAATGGTACGCATCGCCGTATCGACCGAACGATACATATAGGGCAGCGACAATACAATGTAGGAGCAGACGAGCAGAATGTTCGTCGTCGAATTATAGCCGGTCAACGGCAGGATCGACGACGAATTATAGAGCCGCAGATAGCCGAAAACGATGACGATGGCCGGAATGACCAACGGCATCAAGGTGATGAATTCCACGACAGGGCGGAGCTGCGGCAACCGCAACCGCACCCAATAGGCCGTGGGCACAACGAGCAGCATACCGAAGATAATGGTCAGAAGCGCCATCAACATCGAGAAACCAAAGGCCGTTATGAAACCGAAATCTGAAAAGACGGAGGCATAGGCGTCAAAGCTGTAAGCGTTGCGCCGCATGCGCAGCGAGAACTCCAGCGTACCGATGAGCGGCACCAGGAAGTAGATGAGGCCGATGGCAACGGCGATCCAGGCGAAGAATTTTTGCAGCTTCATTTCTGCCACCGTTCAGCGCGCATGCGCATCAAGATATAAATGACGTTCGAAATACCCGTAATGACGATCATGCCGAGCGCGAGCGCATAGCCAAGATTGGCATTGTGCAGCACGTCGCCGCGGATCTGCGCATAGAGTACGATGGGAACGATATTCAGCGAGCTGCCGGTAAGTGCAATTGCAGTCGCGATGGCGCCGAACGAATTTGCAAACAGCAGCAGCGTCGTGCCAAGCAGGCTCGGCCAAAGGATCGGCAAGGCAACCATCCGCCAATATTGTCCATTGGTTGCGCCTAGAATGGAGGCAGCTTCTTGCCATTCCTTCTTCATGCCGTCGAGCGCAGGCGTAATGATCAGCACCATCAGCGGAATCTGGAAGTACATGTAGGTAATGGTCAGGCCGAAGAAGCTCAGCAGGTTGAAGCCACTGCCGTAGAGGTTGAAGCCGAAATGAGCGAGCAATATCGTGACCAGACCCTGGCGGCCGAGCGTGGCGATGAACGAGAAGGCCAGCGGCACGCCGGCGAAATTCGATGCGACCCCCGAGAAGGTCAGGAAGGCGTGACGGATCCAAGTGGGAAGCCCGCCAAGGACCAGCGCCCAAGCCAGGTAGAAGCCGATGATCGCGCCACCGAGCGCCGAAGCGACCGAGATTTTGATACTGATCCAATAGGCGCTCATGATCGTCGGCGTGAACAGGTCAGCGATGTTCTTGAGCGTCAGGCTGCCGTCCGGCGTCAGAAAGGCGCCTGCTATCAAATAGATTGTAGGAAGAATTAGGAACAGCAGCGCGAAGATCAGGAAGGGTGCTATTCCCAGCCAATCGATAACCACACGCTTGTTGATCATCGGGGTGGAACTGACCGTTGATGTTGTGGCGATGCTCATGATTGGCCCAATCCGCGGCGTCAGAAAAACGGAAACCTCCCCGCCGAAGCGGGGAGGTCATGTCAGGTCAAATTACTGTACGTTCGAACCGACGACAGAATCCCACTTGGTGGTGATGGCGGTCTTGCCGGCAGCCTGCTCGTCGAGCGTCGGGAAGACTGCCTTTTCATAGGCGGCAGCCGGCGGCAGCTTGTCGAGAAGCTCCTGCGGGACCTTCTTGTTCTTCGCCAGATCGTTGAAGCGGATCGGGTGGCAATAGCCCTTGAGCCAGCCGATCTGGCCTTCGTCGGAATAGAGGAACTCCATCCAGAGCTTGGCAGCATTCGGATGCGGCGCGAAAGCCGAGATTGCCTGGACGTAGACACCTGCGATAACGCCCGAAGCCGGAACGGTGACGTCAACAGGCGGGTTGCCGTTCAGGCTGTCGCGCCAGGAAAGACCGTTGTAATCCCAAGCAACGACGATCGGGGTTGCGCCCTGAGCCAGCGAAGCGGACTTGCCGATGACCGGAACGAAATTGCCGGCCTTGTTCAGCTTTGCGAAGTAGTCGAGACCAGCGGCGCCGACCTTGACTGCATCCTTCTCGCCAGCGGCGAGACCGGCGGCGTAGACGGCCTGAACGGCCTGGTTCGAGGTGCGCGGGTCGCCGGCGAGCGAAACGGTGTTTGCATATTCCGGCTTCAGGAGGTCAGCCCAGTCCTTCGGCGGGTTCTTCACAACGTCCTTGTTCACGACGAAGGAGAGAACGCCGTAGTAGTCGCCGTACCAGTAGCCTTCGGCATCCTTGGCGCTGTCCGGAATCGAATCCCAGGTGGAAACCTTGTAGGGCTGCAGCAGGCCTTCCTTCTTGGCCGTCGGGCCGAAGGAGAGACCAACGTCGATCACATCAGGAGCCTGCGGGCCGGTGTTACCCTTGTTGGCGCGGATTGCTTCGACTTCATCGCCCGAACCAGCATCCGGATTCAGTTCGTTGACTTCAATGCCGTATTTTGCCTTAAAGGCAGAGATCAGATCGCCATAACCGCACCAGTTGTGGGGCAGGGCGATGGTGGTCAGCGTGCCTTCCTTCTTGGCGGCAGCGATGAGATCGGCGCTCGGTTCCGCGGCGGCAATAGCCGTCGAAGCGACGAGCATCGCCGTGGAGATTGTCAGAAGACGATGAATTTTCGAGATCACTGCATTTCCTCCTTTTGGGTTTTCAGTGTCTGGCGTTGCTGTTAATGACGTTACATGAAGGTTGTGTGACGACTTCAAAGCGTTGGGTTTGCTGAAAACGCAGTCGATTTTTGCTTCTAATCGACAAGTATGACAGTCGCTGTATTCCACATCCTCCAGGAGCTGTTATTTTCTGTTTTCATTCCCCTTCAGCTTAGCTTGCGAAACAGCTTGGTTTGTTCGAAAAGACCTTCCAGTGTCTTCATGCGCTCGCTCGTTTCGTCCCATGTCGAGCTTTGGACGGCTTCGATCAGGGCTTCGACGATGAACAGGGTAACGACCGATGAATCCCAGGCGGATGGCGCCTCGATTTGCACGCGGAACGTGTGCTTGGCGTGTTTGGCGGCCGGAGTTGCCCACTGATCGGTGAAGACGATGATTTCAGCGCCATGGCGGCGGGCAGCCGCCGCGAGATTGACCATTTCCTGCTCGTAGCGCCTGATATCGAAGATGACGAGCAGGTCGCCCGGATTCATGTTCAGGACATATTGCGGCCATGCGCTTGAGTTCGAAGAAAGCAAGGTCGTATTCGGTCGGATGACCTGCATATGAGTGAAGAAATATTCGGCAAGCGCCCCGGTGATGCGGCCGCCTACGAAATAAAGTGCGCGTTTTCTCTCCGACAGCAGTGCCGCGACGCTGTCGAAGGTTGCCACGTCGAGATCCGACAGGGTCTGCCGCAGATTGCCTGTGATGGTATCGGCAAAGCGATTGAGGATATGCGTACCCGGAGCGTTCGACGCCCAGCGATCGTGCTTTGTCAGCGGGTTGGAGATCGTCGCTTCTACTTCCTGATGAAGATGGGCCTGGAAGTCCGGATAGCCTTTGTATCCGAGTTTCTGCACCATGCGCGCGACTGTCGGGGTCGAAACCCGTGCATTCTCGGCGACGGTGGTGATGCTACCCAATCCGGAAACGGGATAGTTGTCGAGCAAGCTCTTGGCGAGCTGCTTTTCGGCGCGCGTTAAAGTGTCAAAGCGCGCATTGATCACGTCCGAAACTGTCTTCGACGCATTGCTCACTCGATTTTTGCTCCCCAAACGGTCTGATGCCGTTTTCTTTCCAGGATATAACAACGCTGTCACAATTCGAGTCAATGTCATAAATGAAGAAATAATTTCAGTTTCCAGTTGACAGCAGGGAAAACCTGAAGAATTCTTTTCTTATAAAGATTTTATTAATCGGCACTGGGGCGTCTCTGATGCTTGCGCAGCAAGGCATTTTGTCGAAGGCGGACGGCGATTGCGTCGCGGTCGAAAGACCGGACGGAAGCAGCGCAGTTTTGCTCGTTTGCGAGCATGCCTCGCGTGAGATTCCCGAGCGGTTCGGCGATCTCGGGCTTTCAGCCGAGGCGCGTTCCAGCCACATCGCCTGGGACCCGGGCGCACTCGCGGTTGCAAGGAGAATCTCCGCGGGCCTTGATGCCACTCTGGTGTTTCAGCGCTTCTCCCGGCTGATTTATGATTGCAACCGGCCCCCCGAAAGCGCCGGTGCCATGCCGGAGACAAGCGAGATCTATACGATCCCCGGCAATCAGCATCTGAGGGAAGCGGACAGGCAGGCCCGCACGGAGGGGCTCTATATCCCGTTCCACGATCGCATTCGGTCGCTTTTGAAAGAGCGTGCCGCACGCGGACAAAAAACCGTGATCGTGACAATTCACAGCTTCACGCCGATCTACAATGGCAAGCCACGCGCAGTGGAGCTTGGCATTCTGCATGATGAAGACCGTTGGCTGGCCGATCGCATGTTGGACGCAGCGACCGAAGCGCCGCTCTACAAGACTGAACGCAACCAGCCTTACGGGCCTGAAGACGGCGTTACCCATACGCTGAAGCTGCATGGGCTTGCCAATGGTCTGCATAACGTAATGATCGAGGTCCGCAACGACCTCATTCGGGATGACGTCGGCCAAGGGGTCGTGGCCGATTATCTGACGGGGCTTCTCCAGAGCAGTCTGGAAGCCTGAGCATAAAAGAAAAAGACCCCGGGGAGCAGTTCAACTGCGATCGGGCCGCATGGTGAAATGCCAGCGGTCAATGTGACACATGGTTCTCCGCAATCCCGCGGACGACCGGGCTTTAGGGGGAATGGCATGTCTGATTATTCAGAGTTAGACAAAAAGCAGGATATACAAATCCTGCACTCCATGGGCTATGCTCAGGAGCTGGAACGGCGCATGAGTTCGTTTTCGAATTTCGCCATTTCCTTCTCCATCATCTGCATTCTATCCGGCGGCATCAATTCGCTTGCACAGGCGACTTCTGGCGCGGGCGGTGCCGCCATTGGTATAGGGTGGCCGCTCGGCTGCCTGATTTCGGGCGTTTTCGCGCTCTCGATGGCGCAGATTTCTTCGGCTTATCCCACGGCCGGCGGCCTCTATCACTGGGGGTCGATCCTCGGCAACCGGTTCACCGGCTGGCTGACGGCCTGGCTCAATCTTCTCGGCCTGATCACGGTGCTTGGCGCGATCAATGTGGGTACTTGGGGCTTCTTCAGTGGCTCCATCGCCCCTTGGTTCGGCATTGCCGTCGATACCACCACTTCCGCCGGTTTTGCCAACCAGATCATTTTTGTTGCCATCATCACCGGCCTGCAAGCCTTGATCAATCATTTCGGCATCAGGCTCACGGCAAAACTGACCGATATGTCCGGCTACCTGATCTTTGCCGCCGCGATCGCGCTGACCATCGTCTGCCTGATCGGTGTCAAGAGCTGGGATATCAGCCGCATCTGGACTTTCACCAACTACTCCGGAACGCCGGAAGGTGATGCTTCCGTTTGGCCGAAGATGGACAATATCTGGTACGTCTTCGCTCTTGGACTGTTGTTGCCGATCTACACGATTACGGGATACGACGCATCGGCGCACACGTCGGAGGAGACCGTCAAGGCCTCCAGCTCCGTGCCGCGCGGCATGGTCTCCTCGGTCTGGTGGTCATCGTTGTTCGGCTACATCATGCTGCTGGCCTTCCTCCTGGCCATTCCGGACATGAACGAGGCATCGAAACAGGGCTGGAACGTCTTCTTCTGGACGATCAACAGCATCACGAATCCCGTGGTCGCCAATATCCTCTATGTTGCGATCTTCATCTCGCAGCTGCTGTGCGGCCTGGCGACCGTGACCTCCGCATCGCGCATGATCTATGCTTTCTCGCGTGACGGCGGCCTGCCATTCTCGAAGTCGCTCGCCAGTGTCAGCCCGAGATTCCGCACGCCTTCCATCGCCATCTGGACGGCTGCAATCCTTGCGGTCCTCTTCGTCTGGGGCGCTTCGCTCGTGACCATCGCCGGCTCTTCCGCCTATACCATCGTCGTGTCGTGCACCGTCATCTTCCTGTTCCTTTCCTTTACCGTGCCGATCGTCCTCGGCATCAAGGCGATCGGAACGGCGAAATGGCCGAAGATGGGGCCGTGGAACATGGGCATCGGCACCTACAAGCTGGTCTCCGTTCTGGTGATCATTGCTATGGCAGTCATCTTCATCATCGGTGTGCAGCCGCCGAACGAATGGGCGCTCTATATCACAATCGGCTTCCTCGTTCTGACTGCAATCGTCTGGTTCGCCTTCGAGAAGCGCCGTTTCCAGGGACCGCCGATCGGTGACATGATCGCCAAGCGCCAGGCCGATATCGCCGCTGCCGAACGAGCTGTCGGCGAAGTGTGATCCTCATTCAGCATCAATCCGGCAGGGGCCGCAGCCGCGGCCCCATCCATCTGACGAGCGGCTCCGGTAACATATCCGACGGCACCGCTGGCCGACCCACTTCCTTCTTCTAGGCGGACCAAATTATGAGCAGCAGCTATACGTTCGACGACCTCAAGCGAGATGTGGCCGAAGGGCGCATTGATACGGTTCTGGCATGTCAGGTCGACATGCAGGGCCGGTTAATGGGCAAACGCTTCCAGGCGGAGTTCTTCATCGAAAGCGCATGGAAGGAAACGCATAGCTGCAACTATCTGCAGGCGACCGATATCGAGATGGAGACCGTCTCCGGCTACAAGTCGACGAGCTGGGAGAAGGGTTATGGCGACTATACGATGAAGCCCGATCTCGCCACGCTGCGCCGTATTCCCTGGCTTGAAGGCACGGCGCTCGTCCTCTGCGACGTGCTCGACCACCATACTCATGAGGAAGTCGCGCATTCGCCACGCGCTATTCTCAAGAAGCAGGTCAAGCGTCTCGAAGCGATAGGCATGAAGGCCTACATGGCTTCGGAGCTTGAATTCTTCCTGTTCGACCAGAGCTACGACAGTGCGCGTGAATCCGGCTATCGCAATCTCAATCTCGTCAGTGGCTACAACGAGGATTACCACATCTTCCAGACCACGAAGGAAGAAGATGTGATGCGGGCGATCCGCAAGGGACTGCAGGGTGCGGAGATCCCTGTCGAAAACTCCAAGGGCGAAGCATCCGCCGGCCAGGAGGAAATCAACGTCCGCTACGCCGATGCTCTGACCATGGCCGACCGCCATGCCATCATCAAGAATGGCTGCAAGGAGATTGCCTGGTCGAAGGGCAAGGCCATTACGTTCCTGGCGAAGTGGAACTACAGCGCTGCGGGCAGTTCCTCTCATATTCATCAGTCGCTCTGGAGTGTAGACGGCAAGACGCCGCTGTTCTTCGACAAGGAAAAAGAACACGGCATGACGCCGCTGATGAAGCACTATGTCGCGGGCCTTCTGACGCATGCCAGCGAAATCACCTATTTCCTTGCGCCCTATATCAACTCCTACAAGCGCTTCGTTGCCGGCACCTTCGCACCCACCAAGGCGATCTGGAGCACCGACAATCGCACCGCCGGCTACCGCCTGTGCGGAGCCGAAACCAAGAGCATTCGCATCGAATGCCGCGTCGGCGGCTCGGATCTCAATCCCTATCTGGCATTTGCTGCCCTGATTGCCGCCGGCCTTGATGGCATCGAAAACAAGCTCGAACTGGAGGCGCCCTTTGTCGGCGATGCCTATGGTGCGCGTGCAGTTCGCGAGATACCGCGCACCCTGCGTGGTGCGACCGAAGCCCTGACCAATTCGAAGATGTTGCGCGCCGCCTTTGGCGACGATGTCATCGATCATTATACCCGCGCTGCCGAATGGGAGCAGGAGGAGTATGATCGTCGCATCACGGATTGGGAAGTGGCGCGCGGATTCGAAAGAGCGTAAGGCATTTGCGATCTGCCTCTTGCCCGATTTTCATTCTAGGATCGGGCAGGGGGCGCCGGGATGCTTGTTGACCTGCCGTTTCTTCTTAGAGGCGGCCAAAGGTTCTGCAACATCAGGCAATCAATTGGCTGACCAAGAAAACAGGAATTCGATCATGACCATGATCACATGCGTCTCCCCGGTGAACGGAGAGGTTTATGCCGAGCGTCCGTCTCTGTCGCTGGAAGCTGCCAAGGACGTCGTCGCGCGCGCCCGCAAGGCGCAGAAGGATTGGGCGCGTCGTCCGCTGGAGGATCGCGTTCAGCTCGTGCTCAAGGGCGTGGCACGGCTCAATGAGATGGCCGAAATAGTGGTGCCGGAGCTTGCCTGGCAGATGGGCCGCCCGATCAAATACGGCGGCGAGTATCGCGGCTTCAACGAGCGCTCCAACTATGTCGCGTCGATCGCCGCCGATGCGCTGGCACCCTTGGTCGTCGAGGACAGCGCCAATTTTGCCCGCCGCATCGAGCGCGAACCGCATGGCGTCGTCTTCGTCATCGCGCCGTGGAACTATCCCTACATGACCGCGATCAATACGGTCGCCCCGGCGCTGATGGCCGGCAATACCGTCATTCTCAAGCATGCAAGCCAGACGCTGCTCGTCGGCGAGCGGCTGGTGCAGGCTTTCGTCGAGGCCGGCGTTCCCGCCGATGTCTTCCAGAATGTCTTCCTCGATCATGAAACGACTTCGGCGCTGATCGCAGCCGGAAGCTTCAACTTCGTCAATTTCACCGGCTCCGTCGAAGGCGGCCGGTCGATCGAGCGTGCGGCAGCTGGCACCTTCACCAGCCTCGGACTGGAACTCGGCGGCAAGGATCCGGGCTATGTGATGGAGGACGCCGATCTTGACGCTGCCGTCGACACGCTGATGGATGGGGCGACCTACAACTCCGGCCAGTGCTGCTGCGGCATCGAGCGTATCTATGTGCATGAATCGCTCTATGACGCCTTCGTCGAGAAGTCCGTTGCCTGGGTTTCGAACTACAAGCTCGGCAATCCCCTTGATCCCGAGACGTCGCTCGGGCCGATGGCGCACAAGCGCTTTGCGAAGGTGGTGCGTGAACAGATCGCCGATGCGGTTGCTAAGGGCGCCAAGGCGCTGGTCGACCCGAAGCTGTTCCCGGCTGACGATGGCGGTGCCTATCTCGCGCCGCAGGTCCTCGTCAATGTCGATCATTCCATGACCTTTATGCGCGAGGAGACCTTCGGCCCTGCCGTCGGCATCATGAAGGTGAAGAGCGACACGGAAGCGCTAGAGCTGATGAACGACAGCCCCTACGGCCTGACGGCTTCGCTGTGGACGAAGGATGTCGAGCGCGCCTCGCGCATCGGCCGCGAAATCGAAACCGGCACCGTCTTCATGAACCGCGCCGATTATCTCGATCCGGCGCTGTGCTGGACAGGCGTCAAGGAAACCGGCCGCGGCGGCTCGCTGTCGATCATCGGCTTCCACAATCTGACGCGCCCGAAATCCTATCATCTGAAGAAAGTAACAGCATGAGCACTATCTCAGCCAATTGGAGCTATCCGAACGCCTTCAAGCTCGGCCGTGGCCGGATTAAGGAACTGGCGGACGCCTGCAAGAGCCTGGGCATGAAGAAGCCTCTCCTAGTCACCGACCGGGGACTTGCCTCGATGGCGATCACGGCGACGGCGTTGGATATTCTGGAAGATGCAGGTCTCGGCCGCGCCATCTTCGCTGACGTCGACCCGAACCCGAACGAGAAGAACCTCGAAGCCGGCGTGAAGGCCTTCAAGGACGGCGGCCATGACGGCGTCGTCGCCTTCGGCGGCGGTTCCGGCCTCGATCTCGGCAAGTGCGTCGCTTTCATGGTGGGCCAGACGCGTCCGGTCTGGGATTTCGAAGATATCGGGGACTGGTGGACCCGCGCCAGCGTCGAAGGCATTGCGCCGATCGTCGCGGTGCCGACGACTGCCGGCACCGGTTCGGAAGTCGGCCGTGCCAGCGTCATCACCAATTCCGCAACGCATGTGAAGAAGATCATCTTCCATCCGAAATTCCTGCCCGGCGTCGTCATCGCCGATCCCGAACTGACCGTCGGCATGCCGAAGATCATTACCGCTGGCACTGGCATGGACGCTTTCGCCCACTGCCTGGAAGCCTATTCGTCGCCCTTCTATCACCCGATGTCGGCTGGTATCGCGCTGGAAGGCATGCGGCTCGTCAAGGAATTCCTGCCGCGCGCCTATCGCGAGGGAACGGATCTCGAAGCCCGCGCCAACATGATGAGTGCCGCCGCCATGGGCGCCGTCGCCTTCCAGAAGGGGCTCGGCGCGATCCACGCGCTGTCGCACCCGATCGGCGCCGTCTACAACACGCATCACGGCATGACCAATGCCGTCGTCATGCCGGCGGTCCTGCGTTTCAACCGCAAGGCTATCGAGGATAAGATTGCTCGCGCCGCAGCCTATCTGGGCATCTCGGGCGGTTTTGACGGCTTCTACGACTATGTGCTGCAACTGCGCTCGGAACTCGGCGTGCCGGAAAATCTGTCTGCCATGGGCATCGCGCCCGATCGGATCGACGAGCTCTCCGCCATGGCGATCGAAGATCCGAGTGCCGGTGGCAATCCGGTGCCGCTGACGCTGGAAAACACCAAGGCTCTTTTCCGGGATTGCTTCTGATACTGCGCTCAGCTCCCCGATATGCGGGATGAAATTGGCAGCATATCAGGCCAAACAAAAAAGCCGCCGAGTGTCACCCGGCGGCTTTTTTCATTGAAGCTCTGTCTGGTAATCAATCCACGAATTCTACGACGACGCCCGGCTTGACCATCTTGGCAAGTTCGGTCGCATCCCAATTCGTGAGGCGCACGCAGCCATGGCTCTGCGTCTTACCGATTCTCGAGGGATCCGGCGTGCCGTGAATGCCGTAGGTCGGCTTCGATAGAGCCATCCAGACCGTACCGACCGGGCCGTTCGGGCCTGGCGGAATATTGAGAACCTTGTCGTTTCCGGCTTGCTGGAAGTTGATCTTCGGATTGTAGGTATAGCCCGGGTTGAAGGCGACGCGCTCGACCGTGACTGTGCCTGACGGCGAGGGCGTGTCGGCGGAGCCGATGCTGGCCGGGTAGGCGGCGATCAGCGTGCCGTTGGCGTCATAGGCGAAAACCTGCTTGCGGCCCTTGTCCGCCAGGATCTTGGCGACTGCGCCGGTCTTACTGGGGCCGGTATTGACGACCTTAATGGTGCTGCCCGGCACGGTGAAATCGACGCCGGGATTGAGCGCCTTCAGATAGCCTTCATCCATGTGAAAGCGTTCGGCCAGCATTTCCGTCGTCGAGGTATAGCCGAGGGACGGCATCTGTGCCTTAGCCGCATAGTCCTCAGGAATAGAGGCGACATACGGGCCTGCGGCGTCGGCCGCCGTGATCGTGTAGTTGACGATCGGCATACCGCCGGACATGCGAAGCTGCTCGAGGATCGCGTCGGTATTGTTCGGGTCGAGCGTCTGGCCGGTCATCTGCTGATAGGCATAGATCGCCTTGGTGACATTAGCACCCATTCTGCCGTCGATCGCACCAGGCGAAATACCCTGCCGCGCGAGGAAGACCTCCAGCGCGGTGATCTCCATCTTCGATTTGCCCTTCAGCGTAATGACGGGTTCGGCCGGTGCCGGTTTGTTGACGATGTCGGGCGCGCTCTGCTGTGGATCGATCGACGCGTAGTCGTTGCCGTTTTGGTTCGTCTGGCCCTGGTTCTTGCCAGGCAATGGCTGACTGTCGAGCGGCTGGCGCTGGATATCGCCGTCGCGCGGAATTCCGCCGGTGACCACACCGCGATCCTGCTGGTCTGCGCCGTCGTAATTTCCGTAGCTGTCGGAGCGATATTGACGATAGTCCTGGTAGTCGCCGTTGTTGGAAAGCTGCGTGTCGCCATACCGGCCGCCATTATTGCCATAGGTATCGCGGGCTGGGGCGCGGGGATAGTAGGTGCTGGCCCTCATCTCCGTGGCGACGACATTGCCGTAGGCATCAATCAGGACCCGGCGGCCGCGACCGTCGCGGGCCATGGAATATCCACCACCATAAGGATACTGATCGAGGATCCGGCCGTCAGGGGTGACAAGAACCGTGTTGCCGTTGCCGCTACGATAATATTGTGCCTGCGCGTCCGTGAGCGCGAGCATGGACACGGTGGCAGTCATTGCCAGGGCAAAACTTAATTTTACGAACCGGTTCACGTCTGTCGGATCCTCGGGATGGTCGTTCGGCTGACACACACATGGCAATTTTGACGCCAGTATGGAGATTTAGATTATCATGCTGAATAAAATATAAAAATTTATGTGATCAAGGCTTCAAGTTAAGATTTGGTAAGCCAAATAACCGCTTCTTTCAGCCGCGCGCCAGCTTGGGACAGCACCTGCGCTCGGCGCCAATCAGGGAGGGCTTTGGGGATGATGGATTTTTCTGCGGCGAAAGGGCCGAAATTGACGCTGGACGAGGGGTCCGTGCTGGATATAGGCGCCTGCATTGTCGAGGGCAATAATCTTGCGCCGGGAAGTGCCGTTCCTGACGATGGAGATCCGCGGATCAGTCATTCCGTGGAGGGCTTCCTCTTCACCTGCGGGCCGGACCATATCCGCCATCCCGAGCCGATGTCGGGCGCATATGAAGGCAAGCGCTATCCGCTTCACGGTTCCTTCGCGTCCCATCCAGCCAAAATTCTCTGGACCAAATTCGAGAATGGCAATGCGGAATGCCGCGCCGATATCGATGTTGTCACCGCCGAAAGGCGAACGGCAAGGCTCGAACGTCTTTGGCGGATCGATGGCGCGACGGGCGAGGTCTCGCTTGCCGATCGTGTGGTCAATACGAGTACGGAGGCGATGCCGGTCTTCCTGATGTACCATATGAACATCGGCGGCAAATGGTTCGATAACGGCACGCGTCTTGCCGGTCAGATGCTTGACAATGGCGGCTTTCCCTGGACCTTCGGCGAGGAGGGGGGCGATATCTTCTGTGTGCCGGCGCAGGACAAGGGCGAGGATTGGGCGGAGATCAGCCTTGGCCCCATCGCGGCCATCGGCGGCAAGACACTAAGGGTGCGGTTCGGAACGGACACGCTGCCATTCCTGCAGGTCTGGCGCAATCAGCGCGCGCCGGCGCATGTGCTCGGTATCGAGCCTGTTTCGCATCGCTGGGTCTCGCGGTCCGAGCTGGAAGAGGCGGGCGAATTCAATATTCTCCAGCCCGGTGAAACCCGCAATTTCATGCTCAACTTTGCCTTCGTTTGAGAGTGCGCCGCGGTTGACGCTCGCCCTATGGCGGCGTAGATCAGGGCCACGGTTTTAGAGAGGACATGAACCATGGATATCCGCCCGATCGACGATGAATACTCGGTGTCCGGCCAGATCACCGTAGAGGATCTCGACCAGATCAAGGCCCTGGGTTTCAAGTCCATCGTCTGCCATCGCCCCGATGGCGAAAGCCCGGATCAGACGCCATTCGGTGTCATCGAGGCTCGCGCCAAGGAACTCGGCCTGGAGATCACCCAGGTGCCTGTCGGCCCGATGGGCGTGACTGAAGAGGCCGTGCAGGGCATGGTTGATGCGCTGGACGAGTTTCCGCGGCCGATGCTCGGCTATTGCCGCTCCGGCGCACGCTCGACCGCGATCTATCAGAAGACACATCACATTCGCGGCTGAACGGGTTCTTTCCCCCGGCCTTTTGATTGCAGGGCAGGCCATGGTCATGCCCTTTTATCTGTCGAAGAACAACACCAGGAGAACACCATGAGCATCAAGCGTATCGACGTTGGCGTCCGCATGAGCGGCGCTGTCATCCACGGCAACACCGTCTATCTCGCCGGCCAGGTTGGCGAAGGCGAAAGCGTCACTGATCAGTGCAAGTCGGCACTGGCTGAAGTCGACCGTCTGCTCGCTGCAGCTGGCACCAACAAGTCGAAGATCCTGCAGACGCTTATCTACCTCTCGGACATCTCCTACTTCGCTGAGATGAACGCCGCCTGGGAAGCCTGGGTCGATCCGGCCAACACGCCGGCCCGTGCGACCAGCGAAGCCAAGCTTGCAGCGCCGAAGTACAAGGTCGAATTCATCGTGACGGCAGCGCTCTAAGTCGCGCCATCCGTGATTTTTTCAAGGCCGGTGGGCTCGCGCTCACCGGCCTTTTGTCTGGGCGATTTCCGTAAGGGTGCGGGAGGGCGTGATAGCTTCCGGGTCGAGCGCAATCTCGATGATGGCCGGCTTGCCGCTCGCTCGCGCCCGTTCGAAGGCCGGGCCGAATTCTTCCGTCGCCTTCACTGTTTCGCCGTGGCCGCCATAGGCGCGGGCAAGGGCCGCGAAATCTGGATTGTCGAGTGCGGTGGCGCTGACCCGGCCGGGATATTCCCGCTCCTGATGCATGCGGATCGTACCGTACATGCCGTTGTTGATGACTAAAGCGATGAGCGGCAGTCCATACTGGACAGCCGTCGCAAATTCCTGACCATGCATCATGAAACAGCCGTCGCCGGCAAAGCAGATGACTTCGCGATCAGGAAAGAGCTGCTTTGCGGCAACCGCTGCCGGCAGGCCATATCCCATCGAGCCCGACGTCGGAGCCGCCTGCGTGTTGAAGCGGCGGAAGCGATGGAAGCGGTGAAGCCAGGTGGCATAGTTGCCGGCGCCGTTGGTGAAGATCGCATCATCGGCCGTATTGGCTTCGATCCAATCCATGATGCGGCCCATATGGACGGCGCCGGGGCTCTTTTCCGGTGTTTTCGACCAGGTGAGGTAGGCTGCGTGCATACGTTCCGTGCGCTCGGCCCACGGAGTCGCGGTTGGCGCATCGAGTTCCGCCAGAGCTGCAACGAAGTCCGCTGGGCTGGCACAAATGGCCAGGTCCGGCCGATAGACGCGGCCGAGTTCTGAAGGGTCGGGATGGATGTGGACGAGCTTTTGGCGCGGGTAGGGGATATCGACCAGCGTATAGCCGGAGGACGGCATTTCGGAAAGACGTCCACCGAGAAGGATCAGCAGATCCGCCTCTTTGATTTCCTTTGCCAGCGCCGGATTGATGCCGATGCCGACATCGCCGGCATAACTGGGATGCAGATGGTCGAACAGCATCTGCCGGCGGAAGGAGCAGCCGATCGGCAGCTTGAAACGCTCGGCGAATTGCCTGATGCCGGAAACTGCTTCTTCGTTCCAGCGCGTGCCGCCAAGAATGACCATCGGCCGCTGGGCAGCCGCAAGGCGCTGACTAAGCTCTGCAAGCTGGTCGCGGCCCGGATGGGCGGCAACAGGGACATAGGGCAGCGCTTGCGGCGCTTCGACCTCGTCACGCAGCATGTTCTCGGGCAGGGTCAGCACCACCGGACCGGGACGCCCCGATGTTGCCACAGCAAAGGCACGGGTGACGAATTCCGGAATGCGGGCGGCATCGTCGATCTCGCCGACCCATTTGGCGAATTCGGTAAAGGCGCGGCGAAATTCGACTTCCTGAAAGGCTTCGCGTTCGCGGGCATCGCGCTGGACCTGGCCGATGAACAGGATCATAGGGATCGAATCCTGCCGTGCGATATGAAGGCCCGCAGAGGCGTTTGTCGCGCCGGGACCGCGGGTGACCATGCAAATGCCCGGCTCGCCGGTCAATCGGCCCCAAGTATCCGCCATCATCGCCGCGCCCCCTTCCTGGCGGCAGACGAGCACCTTGATATCGCTGTCGCGCAGGGCATCGAGCACGGCGAGAAAGCTCTCGCCCGGCACGCAGGACATACGCTGCACGCCATTGGCCTTCAAAGCCTCGACGATAAGTTGCCCGCCCGTTCGCTTCATTTCCTCGCCTTCCCCTCCAGTTTGGCCAGTTCGGCCAGAACTTCCTCCTGATGTTCGCCGAGACGCGGGCTCGGCCGCGTATAGGTCAACGGCGTTTCCGACAGCACGATCGGCGTGCGGACGCTCGGAATGACAGTGCCGGCGCTATCCTCAAGATCGATCCTCAGTCCGCGCGCCACAATCTGCGGATCGGCGAACATATCCTCGATCGTGTTAATGGCGCCGGCCGGTACGGCGTTGGCCTCACAGGCTTTCAGCAGCTCTGCCTTGTTCCACTTCAGCGTTTCGGCAGAAATGAAAGCGCGCACTTCGTTGCGGTTGGCGACGCGGGCCTTGTTGGTCGCATAGCGCTCGTCGTCGGCATCGGTCTCCATGCCGAGAATGGCGCATAGGCGCCGGAACTGCCCGTCGTTGCCGACAGCGAGAATGAGATAGCCGTCGGCCGTGGGTATGACTTCGTAGGGCGAGATATTGGGATGGGCATTGCCGAGCCGCACGGGCGGCTTACCCGAAATCAGATAGTTCATGTTTTGATTGGCGAGCACTGCGGATTGTACATCGAGCAGCGCCATGTCGATGAGTTGTCCTTCCCCGGTCTTCAGCGCATGGATCAGGGCGGCCTCGATTGCCGATACGGCATAGATGCCGGTGAAGATATCGGCGATCGCGACGCCGGCCTTCATCGGCTGGCCATCCGGCTCGCCTGTGATCGACATGAAGCCAGACATGCCCTGCACGATATAGTCATAGCCGGCGAGACCGGCATAGGGGCCGGTTTGCCCGAAGCCGGTGATCGAGCAGTAGACGATGCGGGGATTGATCTTCCTCAGGCTTTCATAATCCAGCCCGTACTTTACCAGGCCGCCGAGCTTGAAATTCTCGATCACCACATCGGCCGTCTTTACCAGTCGGCGCACCAGGCCCTGTCCATCCTCGGTCGTGAGGTCGGCAGTAATGGAGCGTTTGCCGCGATTGGCAGAGTGGTAATAGGCGGCAGAGAGATTCTCGCCGTCCTTGCCTTCGACGAAGGGCGGTCCCCACTGGCGCGTGTCGTCGCCGCCGTCGGGATTTTCCACTTTGATGACATCGGCGCCGAGGTCGGCCAGCATCTGTCCGGCCCAGGGACCGGCGAGAACGCGGGCAAGCTCAATGACGCGAATACCGGAGAGCGGAGGTTTCTTGGTTTTCTGGTCTGTCATGTCGATCCACTCGCTTACGGCGTGAATGCAGTTTCAGATGTATCGGATACGGGCTTGGAAGCAAAGCGCCGCTCGCGCCAGAGAATGTAGAGGCCGGAGCCGGTGATGATGAGGATGCCGAGCCATTTGATCGCATCCGGGAAATTGTCGAAGACGAGCCAGCCGAAGATCGTGGCGGAAACGATCTCGAAATACTGCAGCGGCGCAAGTGTCGAGGCCGGCACGGCGCGATAGGCATATACCGTGAGGATACCCGCCGCTGCCGCGGTGGCCCCGACACCGAGCAGATAGAGCATGGCCGTCAGATCCGGAATGACCGGATCGAGGATTGTAGATCCCGTCGTTCGACCGATGGCAAGCAGGACCACACTGATGCCGGTCCCCCATAAAGCCGTCTGGAACTGCATCGACCATGCGTCCTCGCTATGGGAGACCACGCGCGTGATCATGACGTAGACGGCGACGCAAAACGCGGTGACGATAGGAAGCAAGGCGAAAAAGCCGACTTCCTGAAAGCTTGGCTGGATGATCAGCATCGCGCCGAAAAAGCCGACGGCACAGGCGGTATAACGCCGCCAGCCGATGGTTTCCTTCAGGAAGACGCTGCTGAGGATGGTGAGTATCATCGGCTCGACGAAGAAGATGGCAATGGCATCGGCCACTTCCATCACCTGCAGCGTGGTCACGAACGACACCATGGACAGCGTGAGCACGGTGGCACGGATGGCATGGACGCCGCTGCGTCGCCAACCCCACACGCCCCATTTCCCGCGCATTGCCATCATGGGGAGCGCAAAAAGAGCCTGGAAGATGAAGCGGGCGGCGGTCACTTCGCCCGGCGGAATCGTGGTCGCCGCGAGCTTGGAGAAGATATCCATGACTGGCGAGAGGACGACGGAGAGAAACATCGTCACCAAACCGAAGGTCAGCTCCGACTGCTGCAATCGCGCCGAGGAGCCGCTGGAGGTGTTCATTGTGGAATTCCCATGAGAATCAGTTGTTTGCCGCTACCCTCTTGCACCAGTCGGCGAAGTTGGAAATGGCTTCCTCGGCACCGATTTCGTTGAGAGTCTCGTGCCGCATGTCGGGATAGATTTCGGTGGTGATACGAGAGAATCCGGCTTTTTCCAAATGCTTTGCCAACCAGGAAATCGCTTTCGCACCGTCGGTCGCGGGATCCTTGCCACCGCCGACGAGATGGATCGGCATGTCACGTCGGAGACGATCGAGATGTGCCTTCTGTGGCGCGCGGAAAGTGAGTTCGAACAGGTCCAGCCAGAGCGAGACGGATGCGTCGAAGCCGCAAAGCGGATCGGCTATATATTTGTCCACCTGCTCGGGAATGCGCGAGAGCCAGTCGAAATCGGTGCGGCGGTTGGCGATCGATTTACCCCAGGTGTCGAAGGTCAGTTTCGGCAGCGGTCCACTCGGAACGTCCGATCCCTTGAACATGCGCTCCGTTTTGAGGATGAGTTGGGCGGCGCGGCCGGCAAGGCCCGGATTGAAATTGGAATTCCAGACGGTGACGGCATCGAACTTGGCTGGATGCGTGACCACAGTATTCAGGCTAATCAACCCGCCCATGGAATGCCCGAACAGGATGATCGGCAGACCAGGATGGGAGCTTGCGGCAAGCTCGCGCATGGCGAGCACATCGGCGATCACCTGCTCGACACCATTTCTCCGGGCAAAGCGGCCGATGGGTGCATCGGGGGCCATCGTCTCGCCATGGCCGCGATGATCGTGAGCATAGACATGAAAGCCTCGGCCCGCCATCGCATCCGCGAAGGCCTCGTATCGGCGGGAATGCTCGGCGAGACCGTGCGATATCAGCAGGATGCCGCGAGCATCGGTTGCCGCCGGCAAATGATGATAGGCGAGGGTTGCGCCTGTCTGACTTTTCAGGCGCTGCGTCTCGGCGAACATATATTGGCTCCTCCCCAGTTAGACGAAAGGTTATCCTCCGCTCGATTGCAATGGATAGGTGGTAAAGCTCACAGAAATAAATCTTTCCGAGCGCCGTGATTCAGGATTGCGCCTGCTCGCTCAAACTGCTTATTTGTTCCCATAATGTTCTAGTTGGAGGCAGGAATGAAGCAGTGGCTTCGAGTATTTGCAGTTGTACTTCTTTCGGTCGGAACGGCGGCGAGCGCCATGGCTCAGGAACATAGCCGCGGACGGACGCGCTTTATCCTGGCGGCGAGCTGGGAGCCGGCATTTTGTCAGACGAACCAGAAAAAGGTGGAGTGCCGGAACCAGTCGTCGAACAATCATGATGCCACGAATTTTTCTCTGCATGGCCTCTGGCCGATGCGGCAGGAATATTGCGATGTTTCCGAGGATCTGAAGCAGGCGGATCGTGGTCGCGACTGGAAGGATCTGCCTGCCGTGCAGCTTTCCCAAGACGTGAAGGCGAAGCTGGACAAGGCAATGCCAGGCACTCAATCCGGCCTGGAGCGGCATGAATGGATCAAGCACGGCACCTGCACGAAGCTCAGCGCCGATCAATATTTCTCCATCGCCGCTGGCCTGATCGCCGAACTCAATACGTCTGCCGTGCGGGATCTTTTCGCGCAGAATATCGGCAAAGAGCTGGATGCCGAAAGCATCAAGGCGGCCTTTGATCAGAGCTTCGGCGAGGGCGCCAATGCGCGCATCAAGATGAGCTGCCGCCGCGTCGGTGATGTCCGAATGATTTCGGAGCTGACCATCGGTCTCTCCGAAGATGCGATCGATCCCCAGCAGGGCAGTGAGCCGCGGCTCGCCAAACTGATCCAGGGGGCCGGCAGCACCTCCTTCGGCTGTGATCGGGGTGTGGTGGACGCGGCCGGTTTCTGAGAAAATACGGCCTTTCTGACGCGGATAATGCCCTCGGACAAGGTTTCGCCGTTGCCCGAGGGCGGGGTTTCGCCTACATAGCGGCACAAATCGCAACGCTATTCGCCCGTGGAGCAACCCAAGCTATGGCACGTCAGTTCATTTATCATATGGCCGGTCTGAATAAGTCCTATGGCGCCAAGAAGATTCTCGAGAATATCCATCTATCATTCTACCCCGATGCCAAGATCGGTATTCTCGGCCCGAATGGTGCAGGTAAGTCGACCGTGCTGCGCATCATGGCCGGCCTCGACAAGGAATATACCGGCGAAGCCTGGCTGGCCGAAGGCGCCACCATCGGCTACCTGGCGCAGGAGCCTCAGCTCGATCCCAACAAGACGGTTTTCGAAAACGTCATGGAAGGCGTTGCCAAGAAAACCGAAATCCTCAATCGCTACAACGAATTGATGATGAACTATTCCGACGAGACGGCGGAAGAGGGCGCCAAGCTCCAGGATATCATCGACAGCCAGAACCTCTGGGATCTGGAAAGCCAGGTGGAGATGGCGATGGAAGCCTTGTGCTGCCCGCCGCGCGATGCCGAAGTCACCAGCCTTTCAGGCGGTGAGCGCCGCCGTATCGCGCTGTGTCGTCTGCTTCTCTCGCAGCCAGACCTGCTGCTGCTCGACGAACCGACCAACCATCTCGACGCTGAGACCATTGCCTGGCTGGAAAAGCACCTGCGCGACTATCCGGGCGCCGTGATGATGATCACCCACGACCGCTACTTCCTCGACAATGTTACCGGCTGGATTCTCGAACTCGACCGCGGTCGTGGCATTCCTTACGAAGGCAACTATTCCGCCTATCTGCGGGCTAAGGCCAAGCGCATGCAGCAGGAAGCCCGCGAAGAAGCTGGCCGCCAGAAGGCGATCAGCCGCGAACAGGAATGGATTGCCTCCAGCCCCAAGGCCCGCCAGGCCAAGTCCAAGGCGCGTATCAACGCTTACGAACAGCTGGTCGATGCTGCCGAAAATCAGCGTCCCGGTGATGCGCAGATCATCATTCCGGTCAGCGAGCGTCTCGGCCAGGTGGTGATCGAGATGGAGGGCATCACCAAGGGCTTCGAAGGCCGCACGCTGATCAACGATCTGTCGATCAAGCTGCCGCCCGGCGGCATCGTTGGCATCATTGGCCCGAACGGCGCCGGCAAGACGACCCTGTTCAAGATGATCACCGGGCAGGAAAAGCCGGATGCCGGCACGGTTCGCATCGGCGAGACGGTGCATCTCAGCTATGTCGACCAGAGCCGCGACGCGCTTGACGGCAATAAGACGGTATGGGAGGAAATCTCCGGCGGCGCCGAAGTCATCAAGCTCGGCAAGTTCGACATGAACTCGCGCGCCTATTGCGGCGCCTTTAACTTCAAGGGCGGCGACCAGCAGCAGAAGGTCGGCAATCTCTCTGGCGGTCAGCGCAACCGCGTTCATCTGGCCAAGATGTTGAAGGCTGGCGGCAACGTGCTTCTGCTCGACGAACCAACCAACGACCTGGATACGGAAACGCTGGGCGCGCTGGAAAGCGCGCTTGAAAACTTCGCCGGCTGCGCCATCATCATTAGCCACGATCGCATGTTCCTCGACCGCCTGGCCACGCACATCTTGGCCTTTGAAGGCGAAGGCCATGTCGAATGGTTCGAAGGCAATTTCGAAGATTACGAGCAGGACAAGATTCGCCGTCTCGGCCCCGATGCCCTTAATCCGGGCAGCCAGGCGCATAAGCGCCTGACACGCTGAGCTCCCGGTTTGGCTCCTTGAAAACCCCGGCTTGTCCGGGGTTTTCGTTTATGTAGCAATCGCCCTAGATATTCTGTTTTCGCCGGAAACTAATGGATTTCCGACGTCGAACTCCCTTGGCTAGCCGATTGGCTCTTGCCAAGAAAACCCAAATCACATAAAGATATCTTTATATCTTGATTGGGTGCGGAATGACAGATCTGGTTAAACTCGGCTTGGATGACGTAGTGGACGTGTTGAAGGCGGTCGGAGAGCCGACGAGGCTGCGTCTTCTCGCGCTTCTCGCTGCCGGCGATCTCACGGTGACCGATCTTACCGAAATCCTTGGCCAGTCGCAGCCGCGCATTTCCCGGCATTTGAAGCTGCTCGGCGAAGCCGGACTGATTGATCGTTATCAGGAAGGCGCCTGGGCTTACTTCCGGCTGAAGCAGGAGGGCAAGGCCGTGACGCTGGCCCGCAGCCTCCTGCGCCATACCGCCGAAAAGGATACGGTGCTGCTGCGTGACGGGGAACGTCTTGCTTCCGTGAAGCGTATCCGGGCCGAACGCGCCCAGGCCTATTTCAGCCGCAATGCCGCCGAGTGGGATGAACTGCGTCGTCTCCATGTCGCCGACGAGGATGTCGACAAGGCGCTGATCGACCTGATCGGCCCGCAACCAATCGACTCCTTCCTGGATCTCGGCACCGGCACGGGCCGGATGCTGCAGCTTCTGACCGGGCATTACCGCCGCGCCATCGGCATCGATGCCAGCCGTGACATGCTGGCGGTCGCTCGCGCCAATCTCGACCGGGCCAACATCACAAGCGCCTCCGTGCGGCATGGCGATATTTTCAACCTGCCGCTCGAGCAGCAGGATTTTGATCTCATCACCATCCACCAGGTGCTGCATTTCCTTGATCAGCCGGAGGTTGCGATCAATGAGGCCGCACGAATGCTGCGACCCGGCGGCCGGCTTGTCATCATCGACCTCGCGCCGCACGGGCTTGAATATCTGCGTGACGAGCATGCGCATCTGCGCCTCGGTTTCTCGCATCAGGCCATGTCGGATTGGCTGAAACTGGCGGGGCTAGATGTGGAGCGCGTGCAGGATCTTCATTCGGGGAGGGAAGGCGGACAGGCGCTGACCGTCACCATCTGGCTGGCGCGCGACCCGCGGTTGCTGATTGCGTCCGACCAGGGCCACCAGTCATCCCCCATTCTTGCCGGGAGAGTTTGACATGTCTTCGAGATCAGAAAGCCATAATGCGGGTATCCGCATCTCCTTCGAGTTTTTTCCGCCCAAGTCGGAAGAGGCCGAGCAGCAGCTGTGGAACACCGTCGAGGAACTCAGCGATTGGGACCCTGAATTCGTTTCTGTGACCTATGGAGCGGGCGGCTCGACCAAGGCGCCGACGCTTTCCGCCGTGCGAAAGATGATCCACGAGACGCCGTTCACGACCGCATCGCATCTGACCTGCGTCGGCGCTACGCGCGAAGATACGCATCGTGTGATCGACGAGTTCCTGGCTACGGGTGTTCGCCGTTTTGTCGCGTTGCGCGGCGATCCGCCGGGTGGTGTCGGTTCGGCCTATAAACCGCATCCGGGCGGTTATGCCAATGCCGCGGAACTGGTTGGCGCTTTGCGGGAGCGCGGCGATTTCGACATTTCCGTTTCCGCCTATCCCGAAAAGCATCCGGAAAGCCGCGATACGGCAGCCGATATCGACATGCTGAAGCGCAAGGCAGAGAACGGTGCTAACCGAGCCTTGACGCAGTTCTTCTTCGATAATGACGCCTTCGAGCGTTATCATGATCGCGTTCACGCCGCCGGCATCAAGATTCCCGTCGTGCCGGGGATCATGCCGATCCAGAACCTGACGCAACTCAAGCGCTTCGCCAGCGCCTGTGGCACGACTATTCCAACCTGGCTCGACGAGCGTTTCGATGGTTTGGATGAGGATGTCGAGGAGCGCGCCAAGGTCGCAGCGGATGTCGCCGCCGAACAGATACAGGATCTCGTGCGCCGTGGCATTCACGAGTTTCACATCTATACGATGAACCGTTCGCCGCTTGTTTCCGCCGTGCTTGAGCGGCTCGGTCTCCAGCGCAAGATGGCTTCTCAGGCTGGCGCTGCTGCCTAAACCGCTTTGCGAAGCGTGACGATAAAAAGCGCATGTCCGGGCGGGCATGCGCTTTTCTAATAGAGCAGGGGTTTTGTTAACTTATCGGAGTTTGGTCGTGTGCGAATTTCCCTGAAGCCGTCAGATGAAAAGCATCGTCACGACGAAAACGAAGGCCGCACCGACCACTAGGACGTTGATGGATCGTGTTAATCCCATGTCTTCCTCCTCAGTCAGCTGTTAAATGTTATGTCGAAAATGTGTTGCTTGGAAAGAACATTCGATGCTGCGACGCAGTATCGAGTTCGCGGTGTGATTCATGGGCTTTCGGCAACATTTTGATATTACGTTATAAATGTCGATTGCTGGTTTGATGACGGGCTGTGAATAAATATTAATATGTTGTGACTGCAGGCCATCCGAATGGAGCGGGAGATCATGTTTCCCGCGTCCTAACGCCGCGTTTCATCCATGCGAAAAGCCGCCCATCGAGGACGAGCAGACCTGCGGCGATGAGCAGCATGCCGGCGATTTCGGTAGGCCCCATCCGCTCGCCGAGAAAGAGGAAGCCGAGCAATAGCGCGCTCGGCGGCACGAGCAGAGTGACGAGGGAGGTGTTGGTGGCGCCTGCAAGCTCGATGATACGAAAATAGAGGATGTAGGCAAAAGCGGTCGACAGCAGCGCGAGGCCAAGAATGGCGGCAATTGCCGTTACCGGCGGGGTGGCAAGCGCCCAAGGCTGGTCGATCATCAGTGCGACCGGCAGCATGATGAGCGAGGAGCCTGTCAACTGGCCCGCTGCTACAACCGGCGGCGCGATGCCTTTGAAGCGTTTGGCATAAATCGCTGCAAATCCGTAGGAGATTGCCGCGAGAATCGGCAATAGGAGTGCCCAGAAGGGTATCGAGCCACCGCTGGTAACGCTCGGTCCGAGCAACACGATGGTTCCCAGGAGTCCAGTGAGGCAACCAGCCAGCTTGGCCGATGTCAGGCGCTCATCCGTTGTCAACTGATTGCCGATCAACACGGTCCACATCGGCGTCGTCGCGTTCAGGATGGATGCGAGCCCGGCACCCATCTGCGTCTGGCCGCAGAAGATCAGCGTATGCGGTATCGCATTGTTGATTAAGCCCAGGAGCAGAAATTGCGGCCAATGACGGCGCAGGGAATGATAAATGCTGAGGCGGCCGGCTAGATAGAGATGCAATGCCACAGCCGCCAGCGACAGACGCAGAAAGACGAGCGCGAAGGGCGGCACGTGGTGAACGGCGATACGGGCGAAGAAGAACGAACCGCCCCAGATCAATCCGAGCAACAGCAGCAGGCCCCAGGTCGAGGCGTTCATTCGATGTTCGCCATTCATTGGCATCTCTCCTCTTTCGAGGCATCTAAACCGGAAGAGGGTAGGCTCTCCACCCGTTTCTTGCTGTTTGGGAATTGTAGATGCTCACAAGTGCGAGGAGAGCAGATACAAAAAAGGCGGCCTGGAGCCGCCTTTTCGATCTGTATATGGAAAAATCAGAGCGCGTTGAGCAGCGCCGTCGTCGCCCAGCCGTCGGCCGGCATGCCCAGGCGGAACTGTTCCTTCTGGATCGCGACACGCGTGCCGGAGCCAAGAATGCCATCGATCTTGCCGACATCATAACCGCGGGCCACAAGCTTGGTCTGAAGCGCCTTCATGTCGACGTCGTTCAGGCCCGGCTCGGGGTTGCCCTTGTTATAGGGCGGAGCACCGGCAAAGCGGGTAGCGAAATAGGCGGCCGAGGTCGTGTAGATGAACGACTGGTTCCATCCGAGATAGGTATTGTAGTTCGGATAGGTCAGGAAGGCGGGTCCCTTGCGACCCTGCGGCAGGATGAGAGCGGCGGGCAGGGAGCCGAAGCTCGTGTTGCCGTCTCGCGGCGTGACACCGAGCTTGAACCAATCGCCTGCAGTCAGCGTGCCGCCGATACCGGATTTTTCCCAGGGAAGATTGTCCGGAACCGTCACCTCCTGCAGCCAGGGCTGGCCGCGCTGGAAGCCGAGATGCTGGAGGAATCGTGCTGTCGTCAGAATGACGTCAGGTGCGCTGGTCTTCAGATTGACATGACCGTCGCCATCGCCATCGGTGCCATAAGCGATGATATCGGGCGGCAGCATCTGCGTCTGGCCGATTTCGCCGGCCCATGCGCCCGTCGTCGTTGCCGGGTCGACATCGCCGCGTTGGACGAGCTCGATCAGCGCGATCAGGCGCGGACGGAAGAAGTCCGGCCGGCGGCAATCGTGCGAGAGAGTGACCAGCGCGTTGCGGGTGTTGAAATTGCCCTGAACGGCGCCGAAATCGGTTTCCATCGCCCAGAAGGCGGTGATGACGCCGGGAGGTACGCCATAGTCCTGTTCGGCCTTGGCGAAGACGTCGGCATATTGCTTCATCTTCTGGCGGCCGATGTCGAGACGGCCCTGGCTTACGGTGCGCTGGGAGAATTCGAGGAAAGTCTGGCGGAAGACACCCTGACTGCGGTCCATGGCAAGAACCTTCTGGTCAATCTGGGCGCCGGCGAGCGTCTTGTCGGCAGCGGCAGCATCTGCGCCATCGGCAATCGCCTCAGCCTTCACGCCTGCCAGAAATGCGGTGAGATCGCCGCCGCAGGCTACCTTCGGAGTGGCGTCACTGCTCGCGGGCGGCACTGCAGCCGGTGCTGCGCTTTGAGCCAACGCCGTACCGGTCATGGCTGAAGCGAGGAGCAACGCAAGCGCGCCGCGTCGAATGGTGTCACGATCCATGAGCGATCCTTTCCAGTGATAGAATAGGGTCGCTTTCACAGAAGATTGTGACATAAGCAAGAGAGAATTGGCTGCAGTCTCAAGAATTTCCTTGCTTCTCTACTGCTGCTACCCAGTTGTGCCAATTTTGTTCAGAACCGGCAAAAACATTGATATCCGTCGGGCCTTTGATGCCGGGGATGACGCCCGTCGAGGTATATTGCCAGAAGGCCCAGCTACGGTCTGCGTAGGTCTCTTTCGGATGCTTGGCGACGGATCGAACCCAGAAGTGATAGTCCTTGAAATAGCCGACTAGATTTTCGCGGTGAAAGTCGACCGAAGTATAGATGATCGGGCGTTTGCCGTAATAGGCCTGCAGGCGATCCATAAAGCGCTTGATCTCGCTGCGTACCGTTTCGGGAGCCGGTCTGGTCTTGCAAGTGGGGGAGCCCGGGTTCCATTCGACATCCACGACGGGCGGAAGCGCCATGGCATCCTTCGGCACGTTGCGGATGAACCAATCGGCCTGCTCGTCGGCCGTCGAGCAGAAATAGAAGAAATGATAGGGCGCATGCAGAAGTTCGGCAGCGCTCGCTTCATTCCAATATTCGGTGAAGCGTGGATCGATCCGATCCTTGCCCTCCGTCGCCTTGATGAAGACAAAGGCGACGCCGGAGCTCTTGACGGCTTTCCAATCGATATCGCCCTGCCATTTGGAAATATCGATGCCATGGATGGGATGGCGCTGCGGATGATCGCGGCCGAAGTCCTGCGGTTTCGTGTCGGCAAATCTGGTCTTGGGAAGGGCCGCCGTCGAGAGGGCGTCATAGCCCGTTGTGCAGCCAGTCAAGGCAAGAGCGAGCGGCAGTAGGCATGCCAGAAGCCGGCGCATAGATATCCTGTTATGGCCCGAGTGATCTTGCTGCCCCAAGATTTGGCTTCCGTAATGTGGTCCCCGAGAATCCGAAAGAGCGGCAGACCGTACTGCTTCCAGCCGATCTTGCCACTTTATTCACCATATCAACGTAAAAAATGCGTTATCTTCAAGCAAATTCTTATGCTTGGCGCCTTCCGAGGCCGGATTTTGCGCTGGAATCTGTCGCCGCTCAGGCGCCGAGCCGGGTCGCTACAGCCCGCCAGGCGTAACCACGGCCGATCTTTTCGGTTTTCACCGACATGCCCCGCACTGCAGCCTTCTCTTCGAGCACGGTCAAAAGATCGGCGCGGGGAGTGACGTGGAATTTCTTTAGCCAGCCTTTGAGCATGGCACGGAACCAGCCTGGCAACCCTTCCTGCTGGCCGAAATCGACGATGTGGAGCTCGCCGCCCGGTGCGACTGCGTCGAGCGATGCGTCGATGGCATTTTTCCAGTCGGGGATCATCGACAGCGCGTAGGAGACCATGACACGGTCGAAGTCCTCGGTGCCGAAATCGTCGGGCGAGAAGGCGGTGGCATCGGCGACGCGAAAATCCGGCATCTGTTTCAGGCCGCGGAAATTATTGCGGGCGGAGATCAGCATTTCCTGCGAGATATCGAGGCCATAAAGGCGGGCAGAAGGGAAGCGCCGATAGGCGAGCAGCATATTGCGGCCGGTACCGCAGCCCACTTCCAGAAGCGAGCCGCCGACGGGAACATTCAGCTGTTCGATCGTGCGATCGCGGCCGAATAGGTAATATTTGCGGGTAAGGTCATAGATGTGACGCTGATAACGGTACATGCCGTCCATCAGCTTGGCGTGGTTGTTCGCGCTGGTTTCTATGCCTGTATCCGCCTGGCTCACGCTTTTTTCCCGTAGATGTGGAAACCGCCATAGATAGCCGAGCGATCACGAACATTGAGTTCCTGCGAACGCTCTTCGAAATAGATCCACTGGTCGCGGATCGCTTGAGAAAGGCGGCCTTCGATGATGCTCTTTTCGGCGGCCGTGCGGAAGATGACGCGGGCGCCTTCGCGCGCTGTCCGGGTGATCTCCGCCCAGAGGCCATTGAGCTGCTCGTCGGTCATCCAGTCCTGCGCATCGAGGAGGATATAGCGATCGCGCGAAGCTGCCGGCTTCGAAGCGAGAAGCTCGGTGAAATTGGCGTGATGGACGCTTACACGATCGGCATTGGCGCGGATCGCCGCGTAGTGCTCCGGCTTGAGATAGGTGGGCAGAGGCCCTTGATGCTGGGCAGCGTAGCGCCGAGAGAATGCCTGCCAGGCAAAGTAATTGTCGCGCATCGGAAAATGACAGGCGAGCTTTTCGAGGCGGTGTTTCAGCACGGCAGAAATGGAATCGTCGCCCGCCAGGCTCGCAAGCTCGTCATATTGCTGCGGCGGAATGCCGAGGCCAAAGAGCGAGCTCTTGCGACCGAGCAGCCAGCGAACCGCCGGTTTGTCGAAGATCGGAGCGATTTCTTCCTCGAAGAACTGACGCTGCTCGCGCATGGTACGGGCTTCAGTCATCTTTTGGAGGCGAACGCCGTGCAGGCGCGCCAGTATATGGGCAGCGCCGATAAACCGGCCGAGAAGGCCGGTCTTGTAGATATTGCGGTTGAAGACCGTGATGCGGCGGCGGCCATAGAGATCGCGACCATCCCAGTAGCCAGCCGTTGCCGTGTCGAGGCGCGGCGCGATGAACTGGTCGTAAGCCTGGCTATTGCCCGAAAAATTGGCCGTTCCGAAGAAACGCACCAGGTCCGCGTGGCCGGGAAGCAGGCGGAAGGCAGCAAGCTTCAGCTTGTTCAGTGCGATGTGGTGGCGATTGAGATCGACGACATCGATGGATGCGGGATTTTGCGAGAGATAGGCGAGCATGTTGCAGCCGCCCGAACCGATGGTGACGATGCGATGATGCGCTTCCAGCTCCATCGCCTCCATATCGATATCCGGATCTTCCCAAATCTGCGGATAGACAAGGCCGGAAAACAACATGCCGAACAAGCGCTCGGAAAGGCCTGCCTTAGACAGTGCCTTGTGCTGCAGCAGAGCGTCCTTGAGTTTCCGGTTCTTTTGGAGACCGGCATCCGGGGCGAATTCCGTCATCTGAGTCTTGTCACCGATTTGTGAATTTCAGGGCGTGTAACCCGGCAATGCTACAGTCTGATGACGCGGGCTGTTGGCAGATCCAGCTGCAAAGCATCCTTGCACATATTTAAGGAGCCCTGATCATCATAGGTCTTTCATCTTGCTGCGTTTCCTGATTGTCTCCGCCTACCTTTCTGGAGAGTATGTGACATGCGTTTGATATCGAGAGTGATCGGGGCTCTTATTGTTCTGCTGCTGATCATTGTCGCCGGCGGAGCCATCTGGCTCTCTCTTTATCCGCCGGAATTACTGAAGGTCGGCGATGGCTACGCGGCAAAGATCGTCTGCTCCAACACATTCGTGGCCAAGCGGGATCCGGACAAGGTGATGGAGGAAGATGTCCAGGCTCCCGGCAATCCGGCATTGAAGCTCATTCGCGTCTATGTCGATCGGGACGAGGGTGTGGTGACGGCCCGTTTCCTGGGATTGTTCGCGCCGAACCGTGCGCTTTATCGCGGTGCGCTCGGCTGTGCGCTGGTGCCGGACGGTGATCTGCAAACGGCTCGCAGCGCCGTCTTCCTCAACAAGGTGAAGGCGCCGAAGAACGATGCGGTTTGGCCGGATGGAGATACGGTAAACCTCGATCAGGGTGACGTGGGTAGGAAGCTTGCCGATGTCGTATCGAATCCGGATCTCGCCGGGCCGGCCATGCGTGCGATCGTCGTGGCCAAGGATGGCCGTATTGTCGCCGAGACCTATGGCGATGGCTTCAGCAAGGCAACGCCGCTGATAGGCTGGTCGATGACGAAGACGGTGAATGCCGCGATTATCGGCCGACTCATGCTGGCCGGGCGCATGTCCTTCGACGATCAGAATCTTCTGCCGCAATGGAGCGCCGACTCGCGCAAGAACATTAAGCTCAGCGATCTTCTCGCCATGGAAAGCGGGCTTGCGTTCAATGAATCCTATGGCACCGTATCGGATGTAACGCGCATGCTCTATCTCGACGCGGATGTGACGAGCCTAGCAGCCAATGCGCGTCAGCTGGCAGCTCCGGGTGAGCGTTTCAGCTATTCCAGTGGCACGGCTGCGCTGCTTTCTCGCCTCTGGATGAACCGGCTGCCCAATCTGAGCGCTGCCATCTCCTATCCGCGCGAAGCGCTCTTCGGGCCGCTCGGCATGTACAGCGCAGTTTTCGAGGCCGACGAGCGTGGCACCTTCGTCGGCAGTTCCTATCTCTATGCTAATGCCCGGGATTGGGCGCGCTTCGGCATGTTTCTGCTACAAGACGGGGTCTGGAATGGGCATCGTCTGCTGCCGGAGGGATTCGTCGGCGCCATGCGCACGCCGACGAAGGCTTCCGAGGGCGTTTACTCGCAGGTTCAGGCCTGGCTTGCGGGGCCTGGCGGCTCTAACGCCCAATTCGGTCTGCCCGCGGATGCATTTTGGATGACCGGTCATGACGGCCAAACGGTCGCAATCGTCCCGTCCGCCAATCTCGTCGTCGTGCGGATGGGGCTGACGCCGACCTGGGCGGATTATCGGCCGCAAATCCTGCTGAAGCGAATCATGGATGTGATAAAGCCGGCCACGAACTAGGCCGGCTTCTCAGAATTATCTAGATAAAATCAGTAATTGCCGTTGGCGACGTCCGTCAGGCCCTTGCGCTTGGCGTCGTAGTAATAGCCGCGGGCATAAAGCTGCACGGCATTGGCTTCCTTGTTTTGAGCCTTGCTGTCGGCCGTCATCCATGCACCGCGTAGATATTTGGCGGCATATTTGATGTTGGTTTCTGCGTCCAGGAGGCCGGACGCCGGGCCTTCGTATCCCATGGACTTCGCCGTATTATACTTGATCTGCATCAGGCCGAAATATCCGGCGCGATTATAGGCTTTCGGATTGTAGCGGCTTTCGCGGTGAACGACGCGATGGATCAGGGATTCCGGAATTTCGTAAAGCTTGGCGTATTTCTGGATGAGCTTCGAAACGTAGCTCTTTTGCTCAGCCGGAACATCGGAATCGTAATTCGCAGTGTTGGGGGTGGTCATGACGGCCGGCACGACCGTCGGACCGCTGCTGTCGAAATTGAAGTCATAATGCATGCGATTGTCGGCATAGCGCGGAACGCCCATCTGCGCGGGCGTGGCGAAAGCGACTTCAGTCTGCGGTGTCGAACCTGGACGCGGCGTCGGCACGGCGACCTGAATGGCCGCAACATCCGATGTCATCGGAATGCCGGGCTGGCTCTGAGCCACGGAGGAGGAAACCGGCGTGAGCGCGGCATCACCAGGGCGCGCCGGATTGGGCATCGGGATAGCGACCACGGAAGGCACCAGCGGCACGTCGGACGCGGCATAGGCTGCTGCGGCTGAGTTGCTGCCAGCTGGAGCGCCTGTTGCGGCAGCGATTGCGGCGGTTCCCTGATTGGCAGCGCTCGCAACAGGCGTGCCGAAACGTCCCGCGTCCATCTGCTGCTGGCTTGCAGCTGCAACGTTTGTCGAACCCGGAACAACGCGACCGGACTTTGCCATTGCCGTCTGTTGCGGCTGCCGCGGACCGATGAAATTCGGCGATATCGTGGCCACTGCCACGCCGCCTGCTGCAGGCGCGGCCGTGCCGGTTGCGGTCAGGGTCGTATTCGGATGCGGCACGTTGGCGTGTGCCGACGGGAGTTCTGCCTGAGACGTCTGCTGCTGAGTGCTTGCACACCCGGCGAGAGCGCCGCACATCATTGCCGACAAGGCAACGCTGCGCTTCAGGCTGGGAAATCCGATCGTTACCATTCTGTCACTTTCGAAAAAACCAAACCTAATTTCGATGCAATTCGGCCACAGGACCGCCAAATTCGGTCACAGGATCGATAAAATTATGAATCCCCATTAACCTATCCGTGATCGCCTCGCAACCCTGCACCGCCTCAGGCGGCCATCCGGCGGTATCCGGCGGTCACTGCACCGGCTGCAATCAGCAGGGTTCCCCCCGTTCTGTTAACAGCGCGTTGCACGCTTGCCTTGCGGATGAAGCCGCGTGCCATATCGGCGACGAAGACGTAAATAAGCGAATTCAAGGCCGCTAAAGTGAGGAAAGTTGCCTCTAGAATAAGCGTTTGCTGAAGAAATGGCTTCGACATGTCGAGAAATTGCGGAACGAACGCAATAAAGAAGACGATGCTCTTCGGGTTGAGGGCGGTCACAACGTATGAGTGTAAGAGAATTTTTAACGGTTTTTCCTCTGGGAGATTGTCGTTGTCGCCCATCGGTCCCGTCACAATGGGGGCTCTCCAGAGCTTAATTCCGAGGAAAACGAGATAGGCTGCGCCGATCAGCTTCAGAATTGTGAATAGTGTCGCTGAAGTGGCAAGGAGGGCGCCGAGACCGGCGAGCGAAGCGGTCATTGCCGTGAAATCGCCAAGCGTGACGCCAGTCACCGTTGCCAGCGCCGTCTTGCGGCCGTGGCCTAGTGCATAGGATATGACGAGGAGAATGGTCGGGCCTGGTATGGCCAGCATAATGCAGGATGCGGCGGCGAAAGCGAGCCAGGTTTCGATGGACATGGAATCCTCCCTAATTCCTATTTCGCCGCCAGCAAAGACATCGGATTAGCGATCCGTCAACCGTTTGATTGACAATCGGGCCGCCTGATTATCAATCAGTCCGTTGATCACAGATCTATCAGGCCTGTGTGTATTTCTGGCCGATATGGTCCATGACCTCGGCGAACCAAGGAGTGGAGGTATCGAAGGCCTTGCCGCCCTTGATGCGCGGAAACTCGATGACGCGTAGCTTGCCGCCCTGACCTTCATCATGGCCGGTGACGCCTGATACTTTGTTGAGCGCACTTTCCACGGCGAGATCGACCATACCCTGGATCAGGCGAAGGTCCTCGGCGTTTGCCGGCGCGGAGCGTGCAAAATAGCCCGACTTCTGCACCATCGAGCGTTCGGCGCCGATGATGGCTGCGAATTGCTTCTGGAACCAGCCGCCGACATTGATGGTGTCGATCTTTACGTGACCGAATGCATCGCGCTTGACGGTTTCGCCGGCTGCTTCGCGCTCGGCGACGATCGCGTCGAGGCCCGCGCCTTCCGAAACGAACAACGTCACCTGGCCGGTCTTTTCCATGTTAGTGCGCAGGCGTTCGCCTTCAGCCTCGATGTCGAAGACCATTTCCGGCAGATAGAGGCCGTCGATGCGCTTCAAATCGGCATTCATCATGAAGCCTTCGACATATTCGTTGGCGCTGGTCTTCTGAATGTAGGCGCGCGCGGTTGCAGCGGTCAGCCAGCCACAGTGGCGGCCCATCACTTCATGGATGACGAGGGTCTTTGGGGCCGCGGTCTGTTCGTTGCTGACATTGTCGAAGAAGTCAGCACCGACTTCGGCAGCCGTCCAGGCGCCGAGAGACTGGCGGATCGGCACGACGTCGTTGTCTACCGTTTTCGGCAGGCCGACTACCGTCAGGTCGTAGCCATTGGCGCCAAGATAGGCGGCGAGATCGGCGGCCGTCGTATTGGTGTCGTCGCCGCCGATCGTGTGAAGAATGGTCACGCCGTCGGACGCCAGCCGCTCGGCTGCGACGCGCAGCGGGTTTTCGCCTTCCTTGACCAGGCCGCGCTTGACGCAATCGGCGATATTGGTGAGCTTGACGCGGCTGTTGCCGATCGGCGAGCCGCCGTATCGATGCAGCAGGTAGGCCTTTTCGCGCATGGCCGGCGTCACTTCGATGCTGTCTCCCAGCAGAACTCCCTGGTAGCCGGAACGATAAGCGATTATGCCGAGGTCAGGTGCCACATCGCTATAGCGCTGAATCAGCCCGCCAACGGCAGACGAAAGGCAGGGCGCCAGTCCGCCTGCAGTGAGCATTGCGACTTTCTGTTTGGCCATGGAGATCCTCCTTGCAGTCATGCTGCGTCATTTCAGTGGTTGCGGTGGGAATGGATGCGACAGGCGGACATGGGTGTAAAGTAAAGAATTTAAGAAATCCGCGGTTTGTTTCGCCCCCGAAGGCCGGACAGGGCGCTTGGCTGGTTGCTCGCAATGCCGCATCATTACCAAATTGTGAAAAGTGTTTTCGCCCTTGCGACGAATGGACTGCTTGCAATGGCAACTATTATTTGATCAAGGTGTTCTACTGTTTAAGTGGATATCGAGACCGGCATGTCGTTCTGGGAAAAATTGCTGAATGCTATCGGTAGCACTGCCGGCAATGCCCTGTCGGCGGTCGTCGAGGCCATTCGCACTGTCTTTGAAGGCGATCCGGAAACGCGCCGCAAGGTGGCGTTTTCCGTTGCTATAATCGCCCTGTCCGCCAAGATGGCGAAGGCAGACGGCGTGGTCACGGAAAACGAGGTCAACGCATTCCGCGAGATCTTCGAATTTCCGCCCGATCAAGCGAAAAATGTGGCTCGTCTCTATAATCTGGCGCGCCAGGATGTGGCCGGTTACGAAGCCTATGCGGAGCGGCTGTCCTCCCTTTGCGAAACCTGCACGGAGAATTGCCCGGTGCTGGAAGATGTGCTCGATGGTCTCTTCCATATCGCCAAGGCGGATGGCCTGATTCATGAGAAGGAAATGGCCTTCCTTCAGCATGTCGCCGAAATCTTCCATATGAGCGAGGGGCGGTTCGAGCAGATCATGGCGCGCCATGTCAATATTGGCGGCCGCGATCCCTACAAGGTGCTTGGCGTCTCCCGTCAGGACGATTTTCCGACGATTCGCCGCCGCTACCATGGCCTCGTCTATGAGAACCATCCGGATCGCCTCATGTCGCGTGGGGTGCCGGAAGAGTTCCATGCCATCGCGAACGAACGCATGGCAGCTCTGAATGCGGCTTATGCCGAGATCGAGAAAGAACGCCGCGCAGCATGAGTGCATTCAAGGCCGATTTCGCTCGCGCCCATGTGCAGCCTTCGCCGAATCATGGCGATAGGCGGGATGGGCGTCGGCCTGACATCATCCTTTTGCATTATACCGGCATGGGGACCGCCGAAGGAGCTTTGGACTGGCTCTGTCGTCCGGAGAGCCAGGTGTCGAGCCACTATTTCGTCTTCGAGGACGGGCGGATCATGCAGCTTGTCCCGGAAGAGCGCCGCGCCTGGCATGCGGGCAAGAGCTCGTGGCATGGCGAAACCGACATCAATTCGTCGTCAATCGGCATCGAAATCGCCAATGCCGGCCATCCCGGCGGACTGCCGGAATTTCCTGACGCGCAGATCGAGGCGGTGATCGAACTGTGTCGCGATTGCGGCCAACGCTGGGCAATCGCGCCTGAACGGGTGCTTGGACACTCCGATGTTGCCCCTGTGCGCAAGGTCGATCCGGGTGAGAAATTCCCCTGGGCGCGGCTGGCTGTGGCCGGTGTCGGGCACTGGGTTGAGCCGGCTTCGATCACCGGCGGACGGTTCTTCCAGAAGGGTGATGTGGGACAGCCGATCGAAGCCTTGCAATCAATGCTTTCGCTCTATGGCTACAGCACTGAAATAAATGGCGAATTCTCGGAAAAGCTGAAGGGCGACGTCGAAGCCTTCCAGCGCCATTTCCGGCAGGAGCGCGTGGACGGCATCGCCGACTTTTCGACGATCGATACGCTTCACCGCCTACTGGCCGCGTTGCCCGGCTATTCGTGAATTCGTTCCATCCTGTCATGGGTGTTTATAGCCGGCTATAGATGCAAAAACGCGTAACACCCTGCTACGCCATAGCTTTTCCCTATTATTTCCGCATTGCATTGGTCTAACGGCGCTCGCTGAACGGCGGTCGCGCCGTCTGGGTTTGTGTGTCGCGCGGCCGTAGACGACAAATGGGGACTGTGCATTCCGGCGGCTCTTTTTGCCTCCAGCCGGACGTGATGGCTTTGGCTATCCGCGGTCCCACCCCTGGAGACAAAAGACTACATGAAAAATTTGATTGTTGCGGCTGTGGCATGCATGGGCGTGCTGCTGGTGGGATACGATTGCGCCTCTGCGGGCGAGCGCCACGCAAAGCAGAAAACTGTTCCTCTCAAGATCGTCAGCCGCACTACCGGCTTTCCGGTTCCCAATGTTCCCGTCGAATTGCGCGATGCAGAGACCTCCTTCGCACGGCAAAATCGCTACTCCGTATTGATTGCCAAATATGCCAAGCAGAACGGCGTCGCAGTCGAACTCGCGACCGCCGTCATCCGGATCGAAAGCAATTTCAATCCGAAAACTCGTGGAAGCGCAGGCGAAATCGGCCTTATGCAGATCAAGCCGGCGACCGCCAAGCTGATGGGCTATACGGGTCGCGCCCAGGGGCTCTACGATCCTGAAACGAACATCAAGTTCGGCATGAAATATCTCGCCATGGCGCAGGATCTTGGCGGCGGACCGACCTGCAACACCATCCTCAAATACAATGCCGGCCATGGCGCCACGCGCATGAACCCGATCTCGAAGCGCTATTGCGGCAAGGTGCTTGCACTTCTGGACTGACATCCAAGCCAGGATTCGGGTAGGGCGGAATCGCTTTCCGTGCTATCGAAACCGCGACTATCGGTGAGGGTTACGGTATGGCAGCGGATTTCAGGTTCATCGTCGTCGGTCGAGGCATGATGGGGGCAGCGGCTGCCCGTCACCTGGCCAGGCAAACCGACGGCATCGCCGTCATCGGGCCGGATGAACCTGAAGATCGCGCCAATCACCAGGGTGTTTTCGGCAGTCATTATGACGAGGGCCGTATTACCCGCACGATCGATCCGGATACGGATTGGGCTCGTCTAGCAAACCGTTCGATCGGCCGTTATGCGGATATCGAACGAGATAGCGGCATTCAATTCTACGCCCCGGTCGGCTGCCTTGTTGTCGGGCCGAAGCGGGGTGATGAAATAGCTTATGTCGGTGATGTCGTAGAAGCGGCCAGGCGGCTCGGCGTGCAAACCGATATCCTCGATGATGCCGAACTCAAGGTGAAGTTTCCCTTTTTCTCCTTCGCATCGGGAAGCGAAGGGGTTTTCGAACCGCATGGGGCCGGCCACATCAGCCCGCGCCGGCTCGTCAAGGCACAATCCCTGCTGGCGGAAAAGGCCGGCGCGCGGGTCATCAAGCAGACGGCGCTATCGATCCGCGACGAGGGCGGCCTAGCTGTCGTGACGACCGCCGAGGGAGAGACATTCAGCGCCGAAAAGATATTGCTCGCCGCCGGCGGTTTCTCCATTGCCGAGAATCTCTTGCCGCGACCTGTTGAGATGAAAGTTTATGGCCGCACGGTCACCTTCTTCGAAGTGAGCGAGACGGAAGCCGAAGCCCTTTCCGGCATGCCGTCGCTGATATCCAAGGCAGCCGATGATGTGGACAGCATCTATATGCTGCCGCCGATCCGCTATCCGGACGGCAAATATTACATGAAGATCGGTGGCGATCCCGATGATCTGCAATTCACGACCGAGACGGAGCTGCGTGCCTGGTTCCGTACGGCCGGTCGCGACAAGGCGTGCGAGCATCTGGTGCGCATATTCCACGGGCTAGTCCCAGGCGTCAGACGGCCGCCGGCTTTCATCAATTCCTGTGCCGTTTCCTATTCGCCATCGGGTTACCCGATGATCGGCTACACCTCTTCGCCACGCGTGGCGGTTCTGACGGGCGGCTGTGGCATGGCCGCCAAGAGCTCCGATGAAATAGGCCGGCTCGGGGCGGAACTGCTGCTTGCAGGTCGAATCAAGGATGAAGGCTACGGCACGGATTTCTCAGCGTATTTCCGCAATTGACATCCGCTCTTCACAAGCCAGCATATTTCGGTGGCAATTGCCGGCGGTCTCGGTTAATGAGCCTGTGCCAGTTGGCTGGGCAGCCGCGCTTCATCAATGCCGAAAGGCGATGGGGTGAGGAAAGTCCGGGCTCCACGGAAACACGGTGCCGGATAACGTCCGGCGGGGGCAACCTCAGGGAAAGTGCCACAGAAAGCAAACCGCCCGATTTTCGGATCGGGTAAGGGTGAAAGGGTGGGGTAAGAGCCCACCGCGTCTCTGGCAACAGCGACGGCACGGAAAACCCCACCGGGAGCAAAACCGAATAGGGATGACACGGAGCGCGCGAGCGCTCCAGCCTGTTTCCGGGCAGGTCATCCGGGTGGGTTGCATGAGGCGTCGCGCAAGCGCCGTCCCAGATGAATGGCTGCCACGTTCCGGCCTTGGCCGGAGCCATACAGAACCCGGCTTACAGGCCAACTGGCAAATCATCGCGTCACTTCGAGCGGCGCGTCCAACGCTTCCGCCAACTAATTTTCGAAGCTGCTGAATACCTTGAATTTCAGGGCTTCCGGGCCCGACGGGCGAAGGTTTTAACCTGTGAAAACAATCCGTTTCGGGATGTATCCTGAAGCTGATCCTAACCTTTCGTTAAACTTAACGTCTTATGAATATTCAGGCTGTGGCCACGTCTGACGTGGCTTCATCCCATTGACGCCCATATGGTCCCATGGTATCCCAAAAGAACACTGCACAAGGGCAAATCAGAGCCCAATCATCGCAAAGCCATGATCGCTCCCGTTCTGGGGGTGTCGAAGGGGTGTCGGCTCTTTCGGCTTGCGAAGCCGTGTCCGATTTTGGCTGTGCCTGTAGGCGAGTAGCGGCTTGCGGGTCGTGGGGAACGGGTGTTTCGCGTCATGAACCGCTTCCTGTCGAATGCGACCAACCGGATCGATGCCAAGGGGCGGGTTTCCGTTCCTGCGGCGTTTCGTTCCGTGCTGGCCGAGCGCAATATCCAGGAGCTGTACTGCTTTCAGGATTTTGTGTTTCCGGCAATCAGTATCGGCGGTCTCGATCTGCTCGATCGCTTCGAGCGGCAGATTGCGGCGGACGATCCGTTTTCGCCGGCGGCGAACCAGATGTCGCTCCTCATTCACGGGGGCGGGGTCTTCATGAAGCTCGATGCGGAAGGGCGGTTGATGGTCACGGATTTCATTCGCGACTTCACCGGAATCGCAAGCGAAGTGACCTTTGTCGGTCGGGCGGATCATTTTCAACTGTGGCGACCGGAGGCCTTCCTGGCCTTGCAGTCGCAGGCACGAGAGGAGCGCAGGCTGGCGGGCAGGCGCTCGGAATAGAGCGGGGAAACGGAATGGCGGCGAATTCAGGCGGAGGTTCTTCTGATGCCGGTGGCGGACCGGTTCGCCACATTCCGGTTCTTCTTTCCGAGGTGTTGGAGGCGCTGGCTCCGGCGCCCGGCAAGATCATCCTCGATGGAACGTTCGGGGCTGGCGGCTATACCTCCGCCATTCTTAAGGCCGGCGCCGATGTAATCGCGCTTGATCGCGATCCGACGGCAATTGCGGCGGGGCAGGCGCTCGTTTCCGCCCATGCTGGTCATCTCAAACTCATTCAGTCGCAGTTTTCTCAGCTGGCCGTGCATGCTCCCGAAGGTGGCCTTGATGGCGTCGTGCTCGATATTGGCGTCTCCTCCATGCAGATCGACGAGGCGGAGCGTGGGTTCTCCTTCAACAAAAACGGTCCGCTTGACATGCGCATGTCGGCAAGCGGCGTATCAGCTGCCGATGTCGTCAACCGTGCAAAGCTTGCCGATCTCATTCGCATTTTTGTGTTTCTAGGCGAGGAAAAGCAGGCGCCGCGTATCGCGCATGCGATCGAGAAACGGCGTGCGGAAGCCCCTTTCGTGACCACCCGCGATCTGGCAGGTCTGATCGAGGTCGTCACGCCGCGAAAGGCGAAGGACAAGATCCATCCTGCGACGCGGGTTTTTCAAGCTCTGCGCATTTTCGTCAACGACGAGCTCGGCGAGCTGGCTCAGGCATTGTTTGCGGCCGAGCGCGCCCTCAAGCCGGGTGGGCGCCTTGTCGTCGTGACCTTCCATTCGCTGGAAGACCGGATCGTCAAGAAGTTCTTCGCCGATCGCTCGGGCCGTGCTGTTGGGTCGCGTCATATGCCTATCGTAACCGAGCGGCCCGCCACCTTCGAGCCGGTCGGCAAGTCGATGATTTCTGCGAGCGATGCCGAGGCGGAAGCCAATCCGCGTGCTCGTTCGGCCAAGTTGCGTGCGGGGGTTCGCACCTTGGCTCCGGCGGAGGCGGCAGATCTTTCGATCTTCGATCTGCCCAGTCTCGCCAGTCTTGGAAAGCTTGGGGGCTAAAATGCTGAAGACCTTTGACATTGTGCTGATCGGCGTCATGACGGCAATGGCCAGTGTGACCTATACGATCAAGCATCGTGCCGAGCTGAAGCTGGAAGAGGTTCATCGCCTCGAATCGGAAATCAAGCTTGAGAGGGATACGATCGATCTCCTCAAGGCAGACTGGGCGCTGGTTTCGCAGCCGAACCGGCTGGAACGCCTGGTCAATAATTACAATAGCGAACTTCAGCTGCAGCCGACGCTCTCGACGGCGATCGTTCAGCCGAGTGAATTGCCGATGTTACGCTCGCAGCTTCCGCCGCCAACGGTAACGGCCTCCAATGATCCAAAGAGCGGCAAGGCAGGCGGTGCCAAGAGCGGTGCGTCGGTGGCCCCGAGCAATGGCGATACGACGGATGCGCAGATCAGGAAGGCCATCGCCGATGTTGCTGCCGCTCCGGCGCCGCGACCGAAGCCGCCCGCTCTTGCCAAGCGCAAGAAGCCGGATGTCGACAATATGGCAACGGGATCAGTGAGGGATTAATGTCTTTTCTTTCGCGTATCATGGTCCTGAAGAGCAAGGCCCATTTCTCCACTGACGGCAACAATCGCCCCAACGATGGATTTTCCCGTTCGACATTCGAGGGTGCGCGCAAGCGCAAGTCCAACCAGGCAAAAAGCCGTGTCGTACTGCTGGTGGGGAGTTTCATCGCAATCTACTGCGTGATTGGTGGTCGCATTGCGCAATTTGCCATGACCAAACCAGATATTACGTCAAGCATTCTGCCGCCGGATCGGCTGATGGCCTCGCGTCCTGATATCGTCGACCGCAATGGCGCCCTGCTGGCAACCGACATCCGTACGGTCTCGCTGTTTGCCGAGCCGAACAAGATCATCGACGCGGACGAAGCTGTCGAGGAATTGCGCAAGGTTCTACCGGATCTCGATACCAAATCCACCTACAAGAAGCTTTCGGCGAAGTCCTCGCACTTTGCCTGGCTGCGTCGGCAGCTGACGCCGAAGCAGCAGAACCAGATTTTGGCACTGGGCATTCCCGGCATCGGCTTCCGTCCCGAGAAACGCCGCTTCTATCCGGGCGGGACGACCGCCCCCCACATTCTCGGCTACGTGAATATCGACAATCGCGGCGTTGCCGGAATGGAAAAATATATCGACGACCAGGGGCTCGCCGACCTCGCTGCCGCGGGCATGACCAACGATCAGCCGCTGCAGCCGGTGAAGCTTTCGATCGATCTGCGCGTGCAGGGCATCGTTCGTGATGCGGTGGTCAATGCTGTCAAGAATTTCCAGGCCAAGGGCGCGGGTGCCGCAGTTCTCGATGTCCACACTGGCGAGGTTCTCGCCATGGCCTCGGCTCCGGATTTCGATCCGAACTATCCGAATGAAGGCGCCACGGAAGGTTGGCTCAATCGCATGACGAACGGCACGTTCGAAATGGGATCGACTTTCAAGACCTTCACCATGGCGATGGCACTGGATGATGGCAAGGTGACGTTGCGTAACGCCTTCGATGCCACCAACCCCATCCGTATTGGTGGCTTTACCATCAAGGATTTCCACGGCCAGCGGCGCGTTTTGACCGTTCCCGAAATTTTCCAGTACTCTTCGAATATCGGCACGGCCAAGATTGCCGATCTAGTCGGTATCGAAGGCCATAAGGAATTTCTCACCCGTATCGGCCTGCTCACGAAGATGCAGACCGAATTGCCCGAGGTGAAAATGCCGTCGCAGCCACGCGTCTGGAAGAAGATCAATTCTATTACGATCTCCTTCGGTCACGGTGTCTCGACGACGCCGCTGCAGACAGCTGTCGCGGGAGCGGCACTCGTCAATGGCGGCAAGCTGATCGAGCCGACCTTCCTGCCGCGCACGCGCGACCAGGCCGACGCTATTGCCAAGATGGTCGTCAAGAAGAGCACCAGCGATGACGTGCGCTTCCTGCTTGAGTTCAACGGCACGAGGGGCTCGGGTCGCAATGCCCGCGTTCCTGGCTACAATGTCGGCAGCAAGACCGGCACGGCCGATAAGGTGGTCAACGGCCGGTATTCCAATACTCTGAACTTCAATACCTTCATGGCCGTGTTTCCGATCGACAATCCGCAATACATCGTCATGACCTTCATCGACGAGCCAAAGAGCGGCGAGCGCGGTGGCGGGACGATTTCGGCCTTCACGGCCTTGCCGATCGCCCGTGATATCGTCGCCCGTGCGGCGCCGATTCTCGGGGTGCAACCCAATTTTGGAAAAGATGACTCGGCCTTGCTGGCGTCTTATTAAGCGTGAAAGAATACACACGTCGATTCGCGAGGGGCGGACTGATCGAGAAGGCGAAAAGTACATTCGATGAACTTGCGGGATATTGCCGGAAATGAGTTTCCGGAACTCAACACACATATTGGCGGAGCGCTTGGCGATCTTGAGATAAGCGGGATCTCCGCCGATAGCCGTAAGGTGGCGCCAGGCATGGCTTTTGTTGCTGTTGCTGGCACGAAGGCGGATGGAGTAAGTTTCATTGCCGATGCAGTTTCGCGCGGTGCATCAGTTATAGTTGCTGGTCATGCGGCCGATGCCGGTAATGTGCCATTGCTGCAGGTTGGCGAGCCGCGCCGGTTTCTTGCTGTCGCTGCTTCCCGCTTCTACGGGCTTCAGCCCGAAACGATGGTGGCGGTGACGGGAACTGCGGGCAAGACCTCCGTTGCTTCTTTCACGCGCCAGATCTGGGCCTATGCCGGCCATCCGGCCGCCATGATAGGCACCACGGGCCTCGTTTCTCCGTTCCGCAATGAATATGGCGCGTTGACGACACCCGATCCGGTGTCGCTGCACAAGCTTCTTGCCGAATTGGCGGACGAGGGCGTTACCCATGCGGCCATGGAAGCATCCAGCCATGGCCTCGATCAGTTCCGGCTCGATGGCGTGAAGCTCGCGGCCGCCGCGTTCACCAATCTCGGCCGTGATCACATGGATTATCATCCGACGGTCGAGGACTACATGGCCGCCAAGATGCGGCTGTTCCGCGACTTGCTACCGAAGGGTTCGCCAGCCGTTATCTTTGCCGATGATGCCTGGTCTGCGTCGGCGATTGCCGCCGCACAGGCGGCCGGGCATGATGTCCGTACTGTCGGGCGCAAGGGCGATTTTTTGACGTTGAAGCGCGTCGAGCACTTCCGCCATAAGCAGATCGCCGAGGTGCATGTCGGCGACGACATCTTCGAGGTTCATATCCCGCTTGCCGGAGATTTCCAGATCGCCAATGCGCTGGTCGCCGCCGGTCTCGCGATCTCGACCGGTGTTGCCGCGCCGGTTGCCATGGCCGCGCTGGAGAAGCTGGTCGGTGCGTCGGGTCGTCTGGAACTCGTTGGTCACACGCATGACGGCGCACTTGCCTATGTCGACTATGCCCATAAGCCGGATGCGCTTGAAAACGTCCTGAATTCGGTGCGGCCGTTCACGACGGGACGCGTCATCGTCGTCTTCGGCTGCGGCGGCGACCGCGATCGCGGCAAGCGTCCGATCATGGGCGAGATCGCATGCCGTCTTGCCGATGTCGTCGTTGTCACCGACGACAATCCGCGCTCGGAAGATCCGGCAACGATCCGCGCGGAAATCATGGCGGCTGCCGCCTGTGCGACCGAGATCGGTGATCGCGCCGAAGCGATCCGCAAGGCTGTCGGCCTGCTGAAATCCGGCGACACGCTGATCGTCGCCGGTAAGGGGCATGAGGAGGGTCAGACGATCGGCAGCGTCACGCTGCCGTTCTCCGACCATGCCGAGTTGCGCAAAGCATTGGAGGATTTGAAGTCTTGAGCTGGTTATGGACAACTGAGGATCTGATCGCTGTAATCTCCGGCCGCTCTTTCGGAGCGTTGCCTGAGGGCATTACGGGCATTTCCATAGACAGTCGCTCCATCCAGCCTGGGGAAGCCTTTTTCGCCATCAAGGGCGATCGCGTCGATGGTCATGACTATGCCAATATCGCTATGGCGAACGGTGCAGCCTTCATCGTCATCAGCGAGGCGCGCCTGCCTGCTATGGGCAGTCTGACTGTACCGAAGGTTGTCGTGGACGATGTATTGGCGGCGCTTGCGCGGCTCGGTGTTGCCGCCCGCAAGCGCACGCAGGCGAAGATCATCGCCGTCACGGGCTCGGTCGGCAAGACGACAACCAAGGAGATGCTGCGGCGCGCGCTGACCCCGTCAGGCAAGGTGCATGCCTCCGTTGCTTCCTTCAACAATCATTGGGGCGTCCCGCTGACTCTGGCGCGTATGCCCGAGGACACCGATTTCGGCGTTTTCGAAATCGGCATGAACCATCCCGAAGAGATCAGGCCGCTCGTCAAGATGGTGCAGCCGCATGTGGCGATCATCACCACGATCGCGCCGGCTCATCTCGGCAACTTCAATAGTATCAGTGAGATCGCCGCCGCCAAGGCGGAAATTTTCGACGGTGTCGTGCCTGGCGGGCATGCCATTCTCAATCACGACAACGACCAGTTCGAAATGCTGGAGAAGGCTGCCATGGCAGCCGGTATCGAGCATATCCATAGCTTCGGCCAGCATGCGAAGGCGGATGTCCGTCTCGCCGAGTTCAATGCTTCTGAAGAGAATTCAACGCTTTGGTTGACGATCGGCGGCGAGACCATGGAGGTGGCGCTTGGCGCACCTGGGCGCCATATCGCGGAAAATGCACTCGCCGTACTTGGCGCGGTCATGCTCGTGGAGGCCGATCTCGACCAGGCGGTCGATGCGCTAGCGGACCTGCAGCCGGAAAAGGGCAGGGGACAACGCCACAAGCGCGCGATCGGCAACGGCTATTTCACGCTGATCGACGAAAGCTATAACGCCAATCCCGCTTCCATGCGCGCGGCCATCGCGCTGCTGGCGACGACCTCTCCGCATGCGGGAGCCGGCGGCCGGCCGGGTAGGCGGGTCGCCATGCTCGGCGACATGTTGGAAATGGGCGATTATGCCCAGCGCGTTCATGCCAACCTTGCGGGGCCGCTGCTTGCGGCCGGTATCGAGCATGTCTGGCTGGCAGGTCCGGAGATGGCGGCTTTGAGGGATGAGCTGCCGGAAAGTGTTCATGTCGAATATCACGAGACGACTGAGGAACTCTCGGAATTCGCGCTCAATTCTGTCGCCCCGGGCGATGTCTTGATGGTGAAATCGTCGCTGGGAATGGGATTCGGAAAGATCATCGCGGGCTTGCTTGACAAATTTCCCGCATTTTCCGACACGGGCCCCCACACCCATCAGGGGCTTTAGAAAGGGCTCTTATGCTGATCTGGCTTGCCGAACTGTCGGACCATATTCATTTTTTCAGTACCCACTTCAGATTCCTCAATCTGTTCAGATACATCACGTTTCGTACCGGCGGTGCCCTGTTCACGTCAGCGTTGATCGTTTTTCTCTTCGGGCCGCGAATCATTTCCTCCCTGCGCGTGCGTCAGGGTAAGGGGCAACCGATCCGCGCCGACGGTCCGCAGACGCATTTCAAGAAGGCCGGCACTCCGACGATGGGCGGGCTGATGATTCTGGCCGGCATCGTCGTCTCGTCGCTGCTTTGGGCTGATCTTGCCAACGTTTATGTCGTTGCCACCCTGCTCGTGACGCTCGGTTTCGGCGCGATCGGCTTTTATGACGACTATCTCAAGGTGACCAAGCAGAGCGACAAGGGCTTTTCCGGCCGCGCGCGCCTCGGTATCGAATTCGTAATTGCCGCGATCGCCGTCTATTTCATGATGACGACGGCACTGTCCTCCGGTCCGGCCGGCTCTACCTTCGGCTCGTCGGTCGCCTTCCCCTTCTTCAAGAGCCTGTTGCTCAATCTTGGCATGTTCTTCGTGTTTTTCGGTGCCTTCGTCATCGTTGCCGCCGGCAATGCCGTCAATCTGACCGATGGTCTCGACGGGCTTGCTATCGTGCCCGTCATGATCGCAGCCGCGTCCTTCGGCGTCATCTCCTATCTCGCCGGCAACTTCGTCTTTGCCGATTACCTGGCGATCAATTTCGTGCCCGGAACGGGTGAGTTGGCCGTAGTCCTTGGTGCCGTCATCGGCGCCGGCCTCGGTTTCCTCTGGTTCAATGCGCCGCCGGCGGCCATCTTCATGGGCGATACCGGCTCGCTGGCACTCGGCGGCATGATCGGCTCGGTCGCCGTCGCCACCAAGCACGAGATCGTCATGGCGATCATCGGTGGTCTCTTCGTGCTCGAGGCGCTTTCCGTCATCATCCAGGTCGGTTTCTTCAAGATGACGAAGCGCCGCGTTTTCTTGATGGCGCCCATCCACCACCACTTCGAAAAGAAGGGCTGGACGGAAAGCCAGGTCGTCGTGCGTTTCTGGATCGTCGCCGTCATCCTGGCGATGATCGGCCTCTCCACCCTGAAGCTGCGGTGAGGCGTCGATGATTCCTATCTCCACGCTGAACGGAAAGAAGGTCGCTCTCTTCGGCCTCGGCGGCTCCGGCTTTGCCACGGCGCGCGCTCTCGTTGCAGGCGGCGCCGATGTCACGGCCTGGGACGATAATCCGGACAGCGAGGCGAAGGCGGCTGCCGAAGGGATAGCGGTCGCGGATCTGAGAACGATCGACTGGAACGGCCTGTCGGTCTTCGTTTTGTCGCCCGGCGTGCCGCTGACGCATCCAAAGCCACACTGGACCGTCGATCTCGCTCATGCAGCCGGCGTCGAGATCATAGGCGACGTGGAGCTTTTCGTCAGGGAGCGGCGGGCGCACGCGCCGGATTGCCCTTTTATCGCCATCACCGGGACGAATGGCAAATCGACGACGACCGCGCTGATCGCTCATATCCTGCAATCAAGCGGTCGCGACACACAGCTCGGCGGCAATATCGGTACGGCGGTGCTGACGCTCGATCCGCCGAAGGCCGGACGTTTCTACGTTGTTGAATGCTCCTCCTACCAGATCGATCTGGCGCCGACGCTCGATCCTTCGGCGGGCATTCTCTTGAACCTGACACCCGATCATCTCGATCGGCATGGCACGATGCAGCATTATGCCGACATCAAAGAGCGGCTTGTCGCGGGCAGTGACGTCGCCGTCGTCGGTGTCGACGACAGCCATTCCTCCCTGATCGCCGACCGCATCGAGCGAGCCGGCGGCAAGGTCACACGAATTTCGCGCCGGCACGCATTGGCGGATGGCCTCTATGCTGAAGGTAGCCGCATCCTGCGGGCATCGAATGGTGCGGCAAGCGAGATCGCCGATCTCGACGGTATTCAAACGCTGCGCGGCGGCCATAATGCACAGAATGCGGCGGCTGCAATTGCCGCTTGCCTCTCTGTCGGCGTTTCCGCGGAGGAAATTCGCGCTGGTCTGAAATCCTTCCCAGGACTCAAGCATCGCATGCAACCCGTTGGAAAGCGCGGGCGTGTCGTCTTCGTCAACGATTCGAAGGCGACGAATGCCGATGCAGCAGCTCCCGCGCTTTCGAGCTACGAGAATATCTACTGGATCGCCGGCGGCCTGCCGAAGGAGGGTGGCATCACCAGTCTGGCGCCGCTCTTCCCGCGTATCGCCAAGGCCTATCTGATCGGTGAAGCGGCGCCCGCCTTTGCGGCGACGCTCGGCGATCAGGTGCCTTATGAAATTTCCGGCACACTGGAACGCGCTGTGGCACATGCTGCCGCGGACGCTGACAGGGATGAGCACGAGTCTGCGGCGGTGATGCTGTCACCGGCCTGCGCAAGCTTCGATCAGTATAAGAATTTCGAGGTCAGGGGCGACGCCTTCGTCAGCCATGTCGCTGCTATCGATGGCGTCACCATGCTGATCGGTTCAGCAACTGGAGGCAAATGATATGGTAAGCCGCGTTGAACGTGGGGCCTTGGCCGAATGGTTCTGGACCATCGACCGCGTGTTTCTCGCCCTTTTCATCCTCTTGATCGGCATCGGCTTCATGCTGTCCTTCGCGGCTTCGCCGGCGGTGGCGGAGCGCATCGGGCTTGAGCCGTTCCACTTCGTCAAGCGCCACGCCCTGTTCCTCGTCCCGGCGATCGCGGCGATGATCGGCATTTCCTTCATGACGCCCCGACAGGTGCGAAGGACCGCCGTCATCCTGCTGATCGTGTCGCTGGCCATGATGCTTTTCGCGCTTTTCTTCGGCATCGAGGTCAAAGGCTCGCGGCGCTGGGTCAATATCGCCGCCTTGTCGATCCAGCCTTCGGAATTCATGAAGCCGGCTTTCGTCGTCGTCTGCGCCTGGCTGTTTTCCGAACATGCGCGCCAGCCGGAGATTCCCGGCAATCTCTTCGCCATCATTCTTTTCGGCATCGTCGTCGCCTTGCTCGTCGCCCAGCCCGACCTTGGCCAGACCATCCTGACGACCGCCGTCTGGGGCGGCATGTTCTTCATGGCCGGCATGCCTTGGCTGTGGATCATCGTGCTCGGCGGTCTTGGCGCGGGCGGTTTCGTCACCGCTTATTATGTGTTCGATCACGTCGCCCAGCGCGTGAACAAGTTCCTGACCGGTGAGGGCGATACGTTTCAGGTTGACACCGCCAAGGAAGCGATCGTTCATGGCACCTGGTTCGGCGTCGGCCCGGGCGAGGGCACCGTCAAGCGCATCATTCCGGACGCCCATACCGACTTCATCTTTTCGGTCGCGGCTGAAGAGTTCGGCGCCATCTTCTGCATGGTGCTCGTGCTGATCTTCGCCTTCCTCGTGCTGCGCGGCCTGTCGCATGCCTACAAGGAGAAGAACGATTTCAACCGTTTTGCCGTCGCCGGTCTGGTACTGCAGATCGGCATCCAGTCGATCATCAACATCGGCGTGAACCTGCAGCTTCTGCCGGCCAAGGGCATGACGCTGCCGCTGATTTCTTACGGCGGTTCGTCGATGACCGCGATCTGCGTGACGGCGGGCTTCATTCTGGCGCTGACGCGTCATAGGCCGGAAAAGCGTGCGCAGGATCGGACAATGTTCCGCGTAACGCACGGTTTGCCGGCGGAGTGAGCGTCTTGGGACTACCGGCCATCTGCTCCTCATATCTCCTGCCTGCCGCTCATTCTCCGGTCGCTTTTCCCGAAGCACCGGTCTATGAGGGGGGCTTGGCCCGCGCCGATGACGCGGTCGGTGCGGCTTCCTATATTAGGGAGATGCCCCGAGTAGTGGGGTATTCGCGGGAGCGAAAATTATGAGTAAAGGCATTGTCCTTCTTGCCGCCGGCGGTACCGGCGGCCACGTATTTCCGGCCGAAGCGCTGGCCTATAAGCTGAAAGAGCGCGGCTATTCCGTGCACCTCGTCACCGACAGCCGTGCCGAACGCTATGCCGGCAAATTCCCGGCCGACGAGATCCACGTCGTGCCCTCGGCAACGATCGGTTCGAAGAACCCCGTTAAGGTCGCGCAAGCACTCTGGACGCTGTGGACCGGCATGCGCGCAGCGCGCAAGCTGATCCAGCGCATTAAGCCCGTCTGCGTCGTCGGCTTCGGTGGCTATCCGACGGTTCCGCCGCTTCTCGCGGCGACGCGTATGGGCGTACCATCCATGCTGCATGAACAGAATGCGGTCATGGGCCGCGCCAACAAGATGCTGGCGACGCGCGTGCGTGCGATTGCCGGCGGCTTCCTCACGGAAAACGGCGCGTTTGCCGAGAAGACGGTGACCACGGGCAATCCCGTGCGTCCGGCCGTCATCGAGGCGGCCAAGCGTCCGTATGTGCCATCTGGTCCGGAAGATCCGTTTAACCTCGTCGTGTTCGGCGGCAGCCAGGGCGCACAATATTTCTCGAAGGCCGTGCCGACAGCTATCAGCCTGCTTGAGGAGCCGCTGCGCAAGCGCCTGCGGATCACGCAGCAGGTGCGCCCTGAGGATATGGAGACGGTCAATAGCTGCACGAGAAAGCTTGAGATGGGCGCCGATGTCGCGCCGTTCTTCAACGACATGGCGGAGCGCATCGGTGCTGCGCATCTGGTTCTCTGCCGCTCCGGCGCCTCCACGGTTTCGGAGCTTGCCGTCATCGGGCGCCCGGCGATCCTGGTTCCCTATCCGCATGCGCTCGATCACGACCAGGCAGCCAATGCGGCTGCACTCGCGGCAACCGGCGGCGTCAAGGTCATCGCGCAGTCGGAACTGACGCCGGAGAAACTTTCCACCATCCTGCGCGGTGCCATGACCATGCCGGAAAAGCTTGCAAAGATGGCGGCATCAGCCAAGCAGGCGGGCAAACCGGATGCGGCAAACTTGCTTGCCGACATGGTTGAGGCTATTGCCGCGGGACGTTCAATTCAGCAATTCAAGGGGGCAGGCGCATGAAGCTGCCGAAGGCAATCGGCCTTGTGCATTTTATCGGTATTGGTGGCATCGGAATGAGCGGTATCGCCGAGGTTCTGCATAACCTCGGCCATCGCGTACAGGGTTCCGATCAATCGGAAAGCGCCAACGTGCAGCGTCTGCGCGATAAGGGCATTCCGGTCCATATCGGCCACAAGGCTGAGAACCTCGGCGATGCCGAAGTCGTCGTTGTCTCCACGGCCATCAAGAAGAGCAATCCGGAGCTCGTGGCTGCGCGTGAAAAGCTGCTGCCGGTCGTGCGCCGTGCCGAAATGCTCGCGGAGCTGATGCGCTTCCGCAACGCCATCGCCATCGGTGGCACGCATGGCAAGACCACGACGACGTCGCTGGTGGCGACGCTTTTGGAGGCCGGTGGTCTTGATCCTACAGTCATTAACGGCGGCATCATCAATGCCTACGGCACCAATGCGCGCATGGGCGAGGGTGAGTGGATGGTGGTCGAGGCCGATGAATCGGACGGCACCTTCCTGAAGCTGCCGGCCGATGTCGCTGTCGTCACCAATATCGATCCCGAACATCTTGACCATTACGGCAATTTCGATGCTGTCCGTGCCGCCTTCCGGCAGTTCGTCGAGAATGTGCCGTTCTACGGTTTCGGCGTCATGTGCATCGACCATCCGGAGGTGCAGTCGCTGGTTGGCCGCATCGAGGACCGCAAGGTCATCACCTATGGTGAGAACCCGCAGGCCGACGTGCGCTTCTCGAATGTACGGATCGATGGCACGCGTTCGCTGTTCGATATCGAAATCCGCAGACGCCGCACCGGCAAGGTGATCCAGATCAAGGATCTCGTCATGCCGATGCCGGGCCGCCACAATATTTCCAATGCGACGGCTGCCGTTGCTGTTGCTAACCGGCTGGGGATTTCCAGCGAAGCGATCGCCAAGGGGCTCGCATCCTTCGGTGGCGTCAAGCGCCGCTTCACGCTGACCGGCGAATGGAACGGGGTCAAGGTCTTCGACGATTACGGCCATCACCCCGTCGAAATCAAGGCGGTATTGAAGGCGGCGCGCGAAGCCTGCAAGGGCCGCATCATCGCCGTCCACCAGCCGCATCGCTATACGCGCCTTTCGAGCCTCTTCGAGGAATTTGCAGCCTGCTTCAACGATGCCGACAGCATCTTCCTGGCTCCTGTCTATGCCGCTGGCGAAGAGCCGATCGAGGGCGTGGATTCGCAAACGCTGGTTTCGCGTATCAAAGCCAGCGGTCATCGCGATGCACGCTTTCTGCAATCACAGGAAGATCTTGCCGCCATGGTTGCGGAGATTGCGCAGCCAGGGGATTTTGTGGTTCTGTTGGGGGCTGGTAGCATCACATATTGGGCAGCATCATTGCCAAAGGAATTGGAAGGCCTCTCGGGTAAGTCCGCATGAAACAAGTAGATGGGGAAAAGCTTCTGACGTCGCTTGGCGACGGTGTAAAGGACATCAGGGGACGGCTGACGCCGGACGCTCCGATGGATCGCGTGACGTGGTTCCGTGCCGGCGGGTTGGCTGAACTGATGTTCCAGCCGCATGATACGGACGATCTCGTTGCGTTCCTGAAGATCTTGCCGGAAGACGTGCCGCTGACGGTCGTTGGCGTCGGTTCGAACATATTGGTGCGTGACGGCGGCATTCCGGGTGTCGTCCTCAGGCTTTCGGCCAAGGGCTTCGGTTCAGTCGAGCTTGCCGGCGAGAACCGCATTCTGGCCGGTGCGATCTGCCCCGACAAGCATGTCGCAGCCATGGCGATGGATAACAGCATCGGCGGTTTCCATTTCTATTACGGTATTCCCGGGAGCATCGGTGGTGCTGCACGGATGAATGCAGGCGCCAATGGTGCCGAAACCCGTGAGCGCGTCATCGAAGTGCACGCGGTCGACCGCAAGGGCAACAAGCATGTCCTGACCAATGCCGAGATGGGTTATAGCTACCGCCATTCCGATGCGTCTGAGGATCTGATCTTTACCCATGTCCTCTTCGAGGGATATCCGGAGGATCGCGCCAAGATCCGCACCGAGATGGATGCCGTGCGGGCTCATCGCGAAACGGTGCAGCCGATCCGCGAGAAGACCGGCGGCTCAACCTTCAAGAATCCGGATGGTTTCTCCGCCTGGAAGCTGATCGACGAGGCGGGCTGCCGTGGCCTGGTCATCGGTGGTGCGCAGATGTCGTCGCTGCATTGCAACTTCATGATCAACATGGAGCAGGCGACGGGCTACGATCTGGAATATCTCGGCGAGCAGGTGCGCCGCGAGGTTTTTGAAAAATCCGGCATCAAGCTGGAGTGGGAAATCAAGCGCCTCGGAAACTTCATGCCGGGTCGGGAGGTCCGCCCGTTCCAGGGTGTGACTACCGAGTAGGTCCCGACTGCAATTGGTGCCGTCTTCATAAAATGATTCAGCAAAAAGGCCGGGTTTTCACCCGGCCTTTTCAATTGGTTATACCTGTTTTCTCAGACTTCATCATTGCCCGAGAGCAGGATGCCGATCAGGGAGAGCACTGCTGCGCCGGCGAGGTAGTAGCCGACATAGACAAGGCCGTAGTTGGTCGCGAGCGATGTGGCAATGTAGGGTGCCAGGGACGCACCGACGATCCCGCCGAGATTGAAGGTCATCGAAGCGCCTGTATAGCGCACCGTGGTCGGGAAGGGTGCCGCCAGAGCCGCGCCGATGGGGCCATAGGTAAAGCCCATCAGGGCAAGACCGATGATCGAGCAGGCGAAGGCACCGGCAAGGCCAGCCGTCAGCAGCGACGAGTAGAACAGGCCGAAGATGAGGATGCCGATCGTCGTCAGGATGAGGACGAGGCGGCGGGAATAGCGGTCGGACAGGAGGCCAGAGACCGGGATCATCAGGCCAAAGAAGACGACGCCGACGAGCTGAACGACCAGGAACTGGCCCTGCGAGTAGCCGAGGCCGGCCGGAAGCGGACCGTTGCCTGGTGGGCGGGTGCCCCAGCTCAGTGTGAATGCCGTCATCAGATAGAACAGCACGAAGGTCGCCACCGCGATGATGGTGCCGAGGATCAGGCTGCGGAAGTGCGAACGGAAGATGACCGCGATCGGAACGGAAACGCGCTCTTCCTTCTCGATGGCACGCTGGAACTCCGGTGTTTCGGTGATCTTCAGGCGGACGTAAAGGCCGACGGCCACCAGCAGGATGCTGATCAGGAAGGGGACGCGCCAGCCATAGTTGAGGAAATCCGTATCGGCCATGGTTTCGCGCAGAATCAGGAATAGACCTGCCGAAAGGATAAAGCCGATCGGTGCGCCGAGCTGCGGGAACATGGCATACCAGCTGCGCTTGCCCTCAGGTGCATTTTCCGTCGCGAGCAAGACGGCGCCGCCCCATTCGCCGCCAAGGCCAAGGCCCTGACCGAGGCGGCAAAGCGCCAGCAGAATCGGTGCGAGAACACCAATCGACTCATAAGTCGGCAGCATACCGATCACGACGGTTGAGAGGCCCATGGTCATCAGAGCCGCGACCAGTGTCGCCTTGCGGCCGATTCGATCGCCGAAATGGCCGAAGATCATCGCGCCGATCGGGCGCGCGAAGAAGGCGATGGAAAAGGTCGCGAAGGACTGCAGGGTGGCGGACGTCGGGTCGCTTGCCGGGAAAAACAGCTTCGGGAAGACGATAACCGCCGCCGTTGCATAAACATAGAAATCGAAAAATTCGATCGTTGTGCCGATGAGGCTCGCGATCAGAACACGTGCCGGGGAATTCGCAACAGCATTGTTCGATGACGAGGGGGTCGGCGATAAAGGAGATATCGCGTCAGTCATGTTCCCACCATTTCAGAGGATGCTAAGGCGCGCTTAGCGGATAAAAATTGTCCTTAGCGTAATTTTTGTTCAACGCAAACGTTAACTGCGCAAGAAATCAGCGGTTGCGTGCTACTATTTTGACGTAATTGTTGATTCGTGAGCAATCAGTCGGGCGTTTGTTATTGGAGAGGCGTGCTCCGGCGAGTCCTTACCGGAATCTTTTTCACCAATGGCCGATTCTCGCTTGGATTGCGGGCTGAGGAGAAGGGTTTCATGCAGAAAAAACTCATCGCTGAGTTTCTTGGGACGTTTTGGCTCGTTTTCGGCGGCTGCGGTAGTGCGATCTTCGCAGCAGCCTTTCCGAGCCTCGGTATTGGTTTTCTAGGCGTTGCCTTTGCTTTCGGTCTGACTGTGCTGACCATGGCTTTTGCCGTCGGCGGCATATCAGGAGGGCACTTCAATCCGGCCGTTTCGGTCGGCCTGACGGTGGCTGGCCGCTTTCCCGGCGGGCAGCTCGTTCCCTATATTATAGCGCAGGTCATCGGCGCCGTTGTCGCGGCGGCCGTGCTCTATCTGATCGCAAGCGGCAAGGCCGATTTCCAGCTCGGTGGCTTTGCGGCGAACGGCTATGGGGAACATTCTCCCGGCGGCTATTCCATGGTGTCGGCATTGGTTGCCGAGATCGTGCTGACGCTGTTCTTCCTGGTCGTGATTCTGGGTTCGACGAGCAGCAAGGTGCCGGCCGGCTTCGCGCCGATCGCCATCGGCTTGGCGCTGACGCTAATCCATCTGATCTCGATTCCGATCACCAATACGTCGGTCAATCCGGCCCGCTCGACGGGGCAGGCCATATTCGTCGGCGGTTGGGCTCTGCAGCAGCTTTGGCTGTTTTGGGTCGCGCCCATCGTCGGCGGAGCGTTGGGCGGACTCGTCTGGAAGCTGGTCGACGACAGCGAGTGATTTCAGCCTCATTTAAAAGCCTTGAGCCCCGCATCGATCCCTCGATGCGGGGCTCATGGTTTAAAAAAATCTAAATGTAGCGATTTCAAAAGTAGCAACTCCATGATTCCAATGGCAGAATTCTTTAAGTCGGTTTGATTCGAACCATTCGGCCATCGCCAGGACGGCGGAAAGTTAACGAAAGTAAACGCTTCATTAACCTTAATGTCGTTCTAATCGACCTATTGAAAGCGGGGCGAGAATCGCGGTTAGGCGAGGCCCTGCAAACGCAGTTAGAGACCGTGGAGTCGGGGGTATTGATGGGTGGCAAGCATGTGGCTGTCCTTTTGGGCGGATTTTCCTCGGAGAGGCCGGTCAGCCTTTCCTCAGGAAAGGCATGCGCCGATGCCCTTGAAGCGGAAGGCTTTCAGGTTACCCGTGTCGATGTCGATCATGACGTTGCCAGTCGGTTAACTGAGTTGAAGCCCGATGTGGTTTTCAATGCATTGCATGGCCCTTTCGGTGAAGACGGTACCATCCAGGGCATTCTGGAATATCTGCAGATTCCCTATACGCATTCCGGCGTGCTTGCCTCAGCGCTTGCGATGGATAAGTCGCGCGCGAAGACTGTCGCCGCTGCTGCGGGTGTCCCGGTCGCCAGTTCGATCGTCATGGATCGTTTCGCCATTGTTGGCGAACACCCGATGAAGCCACCCTATGTCGTCAAGCCTGTGCGCGAAGGTTCGAGCTTCGGTGTCGTTATCGTCAAGGAAGATCAGGCGCATCCGCCGCAGATTGTTACTTCTGCCGAATGGCGTTATGGCGATGAGGTTCTGGTCGAGCGTTATATTTACGGGCGCGAACTGACCTGCGGCGTCATGGACGGCAAGGTTCTCGGCGTGACTGAAATCGTGCCGCTCGGCCACAGCTTCTATGATTATGACGCCAAGTATGCCAAGGGTGGGTCAAAACATGTCTTGCCGGCGGAAATTTCACCGAATCTTTACCAAAAGATACAAACATTATCGTTAAGGGCGCATGAAGCTATCGGCTGCCGCGGCGTTAGTCGATCTGACTTCCGTTTTGACGATCGCTTTTCCGAAGAGGGCGAACTTGTCTGGTTGGAGATCAACACCCAGCCCGGCATGACTCCTACCTCCCTGGTGCCTGAAATGGCCGCTCATGCCGGCTACTCTTTTGGTGAATTTCTCCGGTGGATGGTGGAGGACGCGTCGTGTTTGCGCTGACGGTCAAAAATATGAGGCGGTCCCGTCATCGCGTCCCGCTCGCCATCGACGAGGTTGAGGATGCGTTCGTCCTTCCGCGTCCGCTGCGTCGCGCCGTTCGCTTCCTGGTCAGTCTCGGTTCGGGTCGCATTAACATCCCCGCTCACACGGGAACTGTCTCGACCCTCGTTCTCCTCGCGGCGACTGGCCTTTATGGCATGTCCGTTGGCGGTCACACTCAGGCTGTCGCCGAAGCGACGACCTCCGCTGCCGGTTTTGCTATCGAAGATGTGAAGGTCTCCGGCAACGACGAGACCTCCGAAATCGAGATCCTGCAGCTGCTCGGTCTTGATGGTACGACCTCGCTCGTCGCTCTCAATGCCGATGCGGCCCGCCTGAAGATTGCGAATCTGCCGTGGGTTCAGGACGTCGAGGTTCGTAAGGTCTATCCGAAGGCCGTCGAAGTGAAGCTCAAGGAGCGCAAGGCCTATGCCATCTGGCAGCACGGTTCGGAGCTTTCGCTGATCGAGAAGGATGGCAGCGTGATTGCGCCGCTGCGCGACAACAAGTTTGCAAAGCTGCCGCTCTTCGTCGGTCGTGATGCCGAAACCGCAGCCGCCTCCATCGACGACCAGTTTGCGAAGTGGCCCGAAATTCGCAGCCATGTGAAGGCTTTCGTGCGTGTCGCCGGTCGCCGCTGGGATCTCTATCTGGACAACGGCGTGATCATCAAATTGCCGGAAGACGATATCGATGGCGCGCTGGCGCGGCTGACCAAGCTCGACAAGGATCAAAATCTTTTGCAGCGCGATATCGCTGCCGTCGATCTCCGGATCGATGACCGTACCGCCATTGAATTAACTCCGGATGCCGCAGTTCGTCGCCAGGCCGCAGTCGATGCAAGAAACAAGGCTTTGAAGAAAGCAGGTCAGGATACATGAGCTTATTTGGTTCGTCCCATTTCGGCCTGCCTCGGTTGAAGCCGCTCTCTTCGAAGCGGTCGCATATCGTCTCGGTCCTCGACATCGGCTCGACGAAGGTCGTTTGCATGATCGGTCGCCTGACGCCGCGCGAGGAGAGCCAGGTTCTCCCGAACCGCACGCACAATATCGAGATCATCGGTATCGGCCATCAGCGCTCACGCGGCATCAAGACCGGTGTGATCGCCGATCTCGACGCCTTGGAAGGTGTCGTCCGGCTTGCCGTCGATGCCGCCGAGCGCATGGCCGGCCTCACGGTTGACAGCCTGATCGTCAATGTTTCGGCTGGCCGTCTCGGCAGCGATATCTACACCGCGACCATCGATCTCGGCGGTCAGGAAGTCGAAGCCAACGATCTCAAGAAGGTTCTGGCTGCAGCCTGCCAGCAGTCGATCCGCCAGGAGCGCGCCGTGCTGCATTCGTTGGCGACGGGCTATTCCCTTGACGGCGAGCGCGGCATTCGCGATCCGCTGGCCATGTTCGGCGACGCTCTTGGCGTCGACATGCATGTGGTGACAGCCGAGCGCGCGGCGCTTCGCAACCTCGAGCTCTGCATCAATCGCGCGCATCTCTCGGTCGAAGGCATGGTGGCAACACCTTACGCCAGCGGTCTTGCAGCCCTCGTCGACGATGAAGTCGAACTCGGCTGCGCTGCGATCGACATGGGCGGCGGCACGACGACGATTTCGGTTTTTGCCGAGGGCAAGCTGGTGCACACCGATGCCGTCAGCCTTGGCGGCCATCATGTCACCACCGATCTTGCTCGCGGCCTTTCCACCCGCATCGAGGATGCGGAGCGCTTGAAGGTCGTCCATGCTTCGGCGCTCGCGAATTCTTCGGAAGAGCGTGAACTGATTTCCATCCCGCCGATCGGCGAAGACGAGCGTGACCAGCCGACACAGGTGCCGAAGGCGCTGGTGTCGCGCATCGTCAAGGCTCGCATCGAGGAAACCCTCGAGCTCATTCGCGATCGCATCCAGCGTTCGGGCTTCAGCCCGATCGTCGGCAAGCGCGTCGTCCTGACGGGCGGCGCGAGCCAGCTGACCGGTTTGCCCGATGTGGCGCGCCGTGTTCTTGCCCGCAATGTCCGCATCGGTCGTCCGATGGGCGTGTCTGGTTTGCCGACGGCAGCCAAGGGTCCGGCTTTTTCGACCGCGGTCGGTCTGATGATCTATCCGCAGGTCGCAGACATGGAAACACATGCGCCGAGCAGCGGTCTGCTCTCGTCGTTTGGAGGCAATAACAGCCGGATCGGCCGCGTCGGCCAATGGCTGAAAGAGAGTTTTTGAGTGCCTGATCCCGGAAATCCATTCCGGGGCAAGCGTCAGGCAAGTGAAATCGAGTGAATTGGCCGGCGTGGCGATGCGGCCATAAAGAGAAGGAACGGGTACAATGACTATCAAGCTGCATAAGCCAGATATCACCGAGCTTAAGCCGCGAATCACCGTGTTCGGTGTTGGTGGCGGTGGCGGCAATGCCGTCAATAACATGATCACGGCAGGCTTGCAGGGCGTCGATTTCGTCGTCGCCAACACGGATGCTCAGGCACTGACCATGACGAAGGCGGAGCGGATCATCCAGCTCGGCGTCAATGTCACGGAAGGTCTCGGCGCAGGCTCGCAGCCGGAAGTCGGCCGTGCAGCTGCGGAAGAATGCATCGATGAAATCATCGATCACCTGAACGGCACGCATATGTGCTTCGTCACCGCCGGCATGGGCGGCGGTACGGGCACGGGTGCCGCTCCCGTTGTCGCACAGGCCGCTCGCAACAAGGGCATCCTGACCGTTGGCGTCGTCACCAAGCCGTTCCACTTCGAAGGCGGCCGCCGCATGCGTCTCGCCGAGCAGGGCATCCAGGAACTGCAGAAGTCGGTCGACACGCTGATCGTCATTCCGAACCAGAATCTGTTTCGCATCGCCAACGACAAGACGACTTTCGCCGACGCGTTCTCGATGGCCGACCAAGTTCTCTATTCGGGCGTCGCTTGCATCACCGACCTGATGGTGAAGGAAGGTCTCATCAACCTCGACTTCGCCGACGTCCGTTCGGTCATGCGCGAAATGGGTCGCGCCATGATGGGTACCGGCGAGGCTTCTGGCCAGGGCCGTGCAATGCAGGCTGCTGAAGCTGCGATTGCCAACCCGCTGCTCGACGAAACCTCGATGAAGGGCGCACAGGGCCTGCTGATCTCGATCACGGGCGGTCGCGATCTCACCTTGTTCGAAGTCGACGAAGCCGCAACCCGCATCCGCGAAGAAGTCGATCCCGACGCCAACATCATCCTCGGCGCCACCTTCGACGAATCGCTTGAAGGCATCATCCGCGTTTCTGTCGTCGCAACCGGTATCGATCGCGCGATGAACGAGGCTTCCGACAGGGGCATGGAATTCCGCCCGGCCGCAAAGCCTGCTATGCGTCCTTCCGCGGCCGCCGCTCCGGCAGCGGCCGCAGTTCAGCCTGCCCACGTCTCGCAGGCCCAAACCGCACAGGCCGCCGCTCCGGCTCCTCGTACCGTGGATCCGGTCGCTCAGACCATTCGTGCGGCAGAAGCCGATCTGGAGCGCGAACTGGAATTCCAGATGAGCCGGCAGGCTCAGGCGCCGCAGCAGCCGGTCATGCAGCAAGCCGCAGCGCCGGAAGATAACTTCCGTCCGCAGAGCCGCATCTTCGCAGCCGCTCCGGAGCCTCAGCCGGTCCGTCAGGCCCCGGTTCAGCCACAGCCGCAGGCGCCGGTCATGCATCAGCAGCCGGTCATCCGTCAGGCTCCCGAGCAGGTCCGCATGCCGAAGGTCGAGGATTTCCCGCCGGTCGTTAAGGCTGAAATGGAACATCGTACCCAGCCGGCCGCTGCCCAGGCGACCGAAGAGCGCGGCCCGATGGGGCTGCTGAAGCGAATCACCAATTCGCTCGGCCGCCGCGAAGAAGATCCCGCTTTCGACGACATGATGGCTTCTACGAACAATGCCGCTCCGCAGCAGCGTCGTGCTCCGTCGCAGGAAGCAAGCCTCTACGCTCCGCGTCGCGGCAATCTTGACGATCATGGCCGCCCAGTCCCGCAGGCGCGAATGGCAAGCCATGAGGACGATCAGCTCGAGATTCCGGCCTTCCTGCGCCGGCAGTCGAACTGACTCGCAACAGGCAGCCCTTTAATAGGTTGCTAACCATATTGAGGAAATCCGGGGCCGAAAGGCTCCGGATTTTCTTATTTTATAACCATTGTTCTTATTTAAAATTATCCAATGAATTCAATTGGCTGCTTTCGTAACAAAACGAAAGAAACAGTGATTTGGAATGCGGTGTCTCGACGCGTATGTAGATATCAAGCAAGCCCGCTGAATCACATTCGGAGACGAATGTATGTGATGTGCGTGGCATAGTTAACAGACTGAACCGGCAATAAAGGGTAAGCGTCCGAAGATGACCGCCCAGCCTGGATCAGACAGACGAAGGCAGAATTACATGGCAATTGGATTGCTTGGTTTTCAGACCACCATTGCAAACCCTGTGACACTTTCCGGTATTGGCGTTCATTCCGGTGCCAATGTGTCGATCACTTTCTATCCCGCCGAAGCCGGTACCGGTGTCGTTTTCCAGCGACTGCACGACAATGGCGATGTGACCGAACTTCGCGCCGTTTCCTCCCAAGTCGGCAATACGGATCTCTGCACGGTTCTCGGTTTTTCCCCGGCGCGCTCCGTCGCGACGGTCGAGCACGTCATGGCGGCGATCTATGCGATCGGCCTCGATAACGTCGTCGTCGAGGTGTCCGGCGCGGAAATGCCGATCATGGACGGCAGCTCCTATCCTTTCATCGAGGCGATCGAGCAGGCGGGTATCGTCTCGCTCGGTGTCAAGCGTCGCTACATCCGCGTCATCAAGCCGGTGCGGATTGAAGCTGGCGGTTCCTGGTGCGAGTTCCGTCCCTATGACGGCACGCGCTTCGAAGTTGAGATCGATTTCGAATGCCCGCTGATCGGCCGCCAGAAGTGGCAGGGCGATCTGACGGCCGAAACCTTCAAGACGGAACTATCGCGCGCCCGTACCTTCGGCTTCATGCGCGATGTCGAACGCCTCTGGGCATCGGGTCATGCGCTGGGTTCGTCGCTCGAAAACTCAGTCGTCATTTCCGATGACAATACTGTTATCAACGTCGAGGGCCTGCGCTATGCCAAGGACGAATTCGTTCGTCACAAGACGCTGGACGCCGTCGGCGATCTGGCGCTGGCTGGCGCACAATTCATCGGCTGCTACCGCTCTTACCGTGGCGGCCATCGCATGAACGCGAATGCCCTGAAGGCATTGCTCAGCGATGCCAGCGCCTATGAGGTCGTCGAAACTTCGGCTCCGCGCCAGCGCGCTCACAGCCGCGAATTCGTGCCGGTTAACGCGCCAGAGTTCGCTCCCTGGTCGGCATAACGCTGCGGAATTTGAATAAGAAAAGCTGCCGCTCCGATAAGGGGCGGCTCTTTTTTTGACAGGCGAATCAGGCGGTTTACCGTTGGCCTTCGCAAGACGGACAGCGTGCGCGGGCCGATATGAGAATTCCCTGTTAAAACAGGCATTAAAGGCTGCGGATATGCGGTCTTTGCCACAAAAATGCGTTAATGCACCATCAATGCGTTGCCCTGATGGTGTTTTTGCGGCTAGAAACGCCAGCGAGAGAGAACGCCGTCTCCGCAACGACGGTTATGGGACAGTCATCCGATGGGTTTTGCAAGGTCTGAACGCATGAATATCACAGCACGGGCTTTGCTCGTATCGTTCCTTCTGGCCGGTACCGGTGCGGTGGTGACAGGGTGTAACACGAAGAAGGATATCGACATCACCAAGCTTGGTGTCGAGACCGATCCGCCGGAGATGCTCTACAATCAGGGCCTTGCCAACATCAAAGCTGGCAACATGACGGAGGCCGGCAAGAAGTTCGATGCCATCAATCAGCAGCAGCCTTTCTCCGAATGGGCGCGCAAGGCATTGGTGATGAGCACCTTCGTGAAATACCGCACAGGCCGGTATGACGACGCGGTGCAGACCGGCAATACCTATCTCAAGCAATATCCCGGCTCGGAAGATGCCGACTACGTGCAATATCTGGTCGGCTCGTCCTATGCCAAGCAGATCGTGGACGTGACGCAGGACCAGCGTGCTGCACAGCAGACGATCGAGGCGATGACCAAGCTCGTCAACACCTATCCAAAGTCGCAATATGTCAGCGACGCTCAGGAAAAGATCCGCTTTGCCAAGGACCAGCTTGCCGGCAAGGAAATGCAGGTCGGCCGTTATTATCTGGAGCGCAAGGATTATCTGGCTGCTATTTCCCGCTTCCGTGTGGTGGTGGAGCAGTATCCGACGACGAACCAGATCGAAGAAGCGCTGGCGCGACTCGTCGAAGCCTATTATGCAATGGGTATTGTTCCGGAAGCCCAGACAGCCGCCGCGGTTCTCGGTCACAACTATCCGGACAGCCGCTGGTATAAGGATTCCTATCAGCTGCTGCAGAAGGGCGGCGTTGAGCCGAGCGAAAATTCGGGCTCGTGGATTTCCAGGGCGGGCAAGAAACTTCTTCTTGGGACGTGAGATTGAGCGCAGATGCTGATCCAGCTTTCGATCCGCGATATCGTTTTGATCGAGCGGCTGGATCTTGCCTTCGAGTCCGGGCTTTCGGTTTTGACCGGCGAGACGGGTGCGGGCAAATCCATCCTGCTTGACAGCCTGTCGCTGGCCCTGGGCGGGCGTGGCGATGGCGGGCTGGTGCGCCATGGCGAAGAGCGCGGCCAGGTCACCGCTGTATTCGATGTCGGCACGCAGCATCCGGCCCGCAAGCTCCTGCGCGAAAACGGCATCGATGATGACGGCGATTTGATTTTCCGCCGCGTTCAATCCGCCGATGGCCGCACCAAAGCCTTTGTCAACGATCAGGCCCTCAGCGTTCAGCTCATGCGCCAGATCGGGCAGCTTCTCGTCGAAATTCATGGTCAGCACGATGACCGTGCGCTCGTCGACACGGATGCGCACCGCATCTTGCTCGATGCTTTCGCTGGCCTCGCTGATGAGGCACAGGAAGTCGGCAGGCTTTACAAGATCTGGCGCGATACCGATCGCACGTTAAGGAAGCACAGAGAGCAGGTGGAGCGGGCTGCCCGCGAGGCCGACTATCTTCGCGCCTCTGTCGAGGAGCTGGGGAAGCTCTCGCCGCAAGATGGCGAGGAGGACGAGCTTGCCGAGACGCGCTCGCGGATGATGAAGGCCGAGCGCATCGCTGGAGATATCGCCGAGGCTTCGGAATTTCTCAACGGCAATGCATCGCCCGTGCCGCATATCGCCTCGCTGGTGCGCCGGCTGGAGCGCAAGAGCCATGAGGCGCCGGGCCTGCTGGAAGATACCGTCGCATTGCTGGACGCCGCTCTCGATCAGCTTTCCAACGCGCAGATGGAGGTCGAAGCCGCGCTGCGCAAGACGGAATACGATCCGCGCGAACTGGAGCGGGTCGAAGAGCGTCTCTTCGCGTTGCGAGGCGCCTCGCGTAAATACTCCGTGCCGGTAACGGAGTTGCCGGCCCTGGCCGCACGCATGATTTCGGATCTCGCCGATCTCGATGCCGGCGAAGAGCGGCTAGCGCGTCTTGCTGCCGAGCTTTCCGCTGCCAAGGCGGATTATGACGTTGCAGCGCGCAGCCTGTCGGAGAAGCGCCGGCAGGCAGGCGAGGCGCTTGCCGCGGCCGTCATGGCCGAATTGCCGGCCCTGAAGCTCGAGCGTGCGCGTTTCATGGTGGAGATATCAAGCGATCCCGAAGCCGGAACGGCCGATGGTATCGATGTCGTCGAATTCCACGTTCAGACCAACCCCGGTACGCGTCCAGGCCCGATCACCAAGGTTGCTTCCGGAGGCGAGCTGTCGCGCTTTCTCTTGGCATTGAAGGTTGCGCTCGCCGATCGCGGCTCGGCGCCGACCCTCGTATTCGATGAAATCGACACCGGCGTCGGCGGTGCGGTAGCGGATGCGATCGGCCAGCGGCTGAAGCGTCTGTCCGATCGCGTGCAGGTGCTGTCGGTCACTCATGCACCGCAGGTCGCCGCTCGCGCCGCAACGCATCTCCTGATCTCCAAGGGACCGGTTGCGGACGGCGCGGAAAAGATTTCCACGCGCGTCGCTACCATGGAGCCGAAGGATCGCACCGAGGAAATCGCCCGCATGCTCGCGGGCGCTTCTGTGACCGAAGAGGCGAGAGCGGCCGCCAAACGCTTGCTGGCCGGCAACGGCTGATCTCGCGACTGTCCATGGAGCAGATATCGGCGACGATCTGCCACGGACATCTCGCTGGGTCTTTCGGCAGTCCTGCGTCACATATCCTTCATCGTCTCCGGCTAGGCAGGCTAGAATCCGGAGACCGTCAATGCACTCGATCGCACAGCCAAATCGCCCCAAAATCGCGGAAACCGTTATCCACCCGACGGCGAATATAAGAGATTCGCGCGTCGGCATGTGCTGTGAGATTTTGGAAGACACGTCTCTGCACACGGTCGAACTTGGGGATTTCTCCTATCTCGGGCCGCGCTGCATCGTCGGTGATTCAACGATTGGAAAATTCTGCGCCATCGCGGCAGAAGTCAGAATCGGCGCTCCCAATCACCCGATGGACCGCCCGTCCATGCATCGCTTCACCTATTGTCCGGAATATTACTCGGCGGACGCCGTACGGGATCATGCGTTTTTCGATCGGCGCAAGCAGGATCGCGCTGTCATCGGCAATGACGTCTGGATCGGTCACGGCGTGATCGTTCTGCCGGGCGTAAAGGTTGGAGACGGTGCGGTGCTTGCAGCAGGCGCTGTCGTCACCAAAGACGTCGAACCCTATACGATTGTCGGCGGTATTCCCGCCAAATTTATTCGAGAGCGGTTTACGCGAACCATCGCAGAGAGGCTTGCGTCCATCGCTTGGTGGGATTGGCCTTTCGAAACCATCATGGCGCGGCTTGCCGATTTTCAGACAAGCGACATTGAGGCCTTTTGCGAGCGCTGGTCTTGATCCGCGTCTGCTCGACATGCATCAGAGCCGGCATTTGGGATCGATCATATCCTCCGCGGACCCGCGGGATTTGTGTGCTTTGTTTATTCTCGCCAGAATATAAAAACCACGCTGTCCGTCGGGCAATACGGCGCCAAAGACGCCGACCACCACGTTTTCCATATTTGAACGGGCGCCATCGATGCCATCCGCAACGAGCTGCAGCGGGTTCAAATCCGAGAGGTCATCCGCCGTATGGAAGGTTGCCCACCAGCCAGCTCGGGTCTTCAAGTCCGTAAACCGGCCGCTTTCAATCTCCGTCACGTGAGCCTTCAAGAGCGCCCTGAAGCGAGGTGTCTCGCACCCCATATGAATGTGAAGCCGATCTTGCGTGCGCCAGCTGGCGGCGTTTATCGCCAGTGCAAAATTCTGTCTCGAAGCCTTCGCTGCACGCGGATCGATTGCCGATAACTCTTTCCACGCTTCCTCAAAGTAGTTCGGCGCTCCTGCGGTCAGAAGGCGAGGGTCCTCGATACCGGGGACGTCGGCGAGGGGCGCAAGAATGGTTCGCTCCTTGTCAGCCGGTTCGCGAAGGACAACGTAGGACGACAGCGGATCCGGCGACTCCACTATCTTGAGGCACGGATATGGCGATCCTGTCAGGGTGGAGTTGATCTCACAAGCTCTAACGACCAGCCCCAAGGCAGAGCGGCTGACGAACGAGCTCATAATCAACACTGCACCGATGAGAGAAATGGAGAGAACGGCAAGACGATACTTCATGCGTGATTTCGAATTTCTGCTGACGATCCGATCATTTCCAGAGGTCTCGCTCTCATAATAACTTATCTTAAATCCCCTGTGATACTCGGGAAAGAGCTGCTGCTCGGGAATTGGAAAGAGAATTCCACCAAGGCTGGCTCGATGCTGATATTTCCCGCACCTGTAACATCAAGAACGGCCGATCATGGCGTAAAGTTGTCGTGAACGCTACCATGACGGTCATTGGCATTCGGTAACTGAAATGCAGATTTTTCCCTTTGTTTTTACGTGCTCCGTGGCGAAAACCGCTTCGCACTTTTTGCGGAAGTGCTCTAAAACATCTCCGAAATCGGGGAGTGTAGATTCATGAGCACCGAACAGAAGCCCGTGGAAGATTTGAGCGAAGAGGAAGCGGCCGCAGCGCTTGCCTATCTGGCTGCAGAGATCGCGCACCATGACGCGCTTTATCATGGCAAGGATGCGCCGGAGATTTCGGATGCTGAGTATGATGCGCTGAAGCGGCGCAATGATGCGATCGAGGCCCGGTTTCCCGCATTGATTCGCGCCGATAGCCCGTCACGCCGGGTCGGTGTCGCACCATCGGAGACCTTTGCACCCGTCGTCCACGCCAGGCCGATGCTCTCGCTCGACAACACCTTCTCGCAAGAAGATGTCGAGGATTTCGTCGCTGGCGTCTATCGTTTTCTCGGTCGCCTGCCTGATAATTCCATCGCCTTTACGGCGGAGCCGAAGATTGACGGTCTTTCCATGTCCATCCGCTACGAGAACGGCCGCATGGTGAGTGCCGCGACGCGCGGCGACGGCACGACAGGCGAGAATGTCACCGCCAATATCAGGACCATCAAGGAAATCCCGCAGACCTTGCCAGCGGGCGCTCCCTCGGTCGTCGAGGTGCGCGGTGAGGTCTATATGGCCAAGAGCGACTTCCTGGCGCTCAACGCGCACATGGAGGCCGAGGGCAAGCAGACCTATGTCAATCCTCGCAATACGGCCGCCGGATCGCTGCGCCAGCTCGACGCGAAAGTGACCGCCAGCCGCAAGCTGAAATTCTTCGCCTATGCCTGGGGCGAGATGTCCGACATGCCGGCGGATACGCAATACGGCATGGTGCAGATCTTCAAATCCTGGGGCTTTCCCGTCAACCCGTTGATGGAGCGCTTGAATTCGGTTGCCGATATTCTTGCGCATTACGATCAGATAGGGCTGCAGCGGCCGGATCTCGATTACGATATCGATGGCGTCGTCTATAAGGTCGACAGCCTGGAACTGCAGGCTCGCCTTGGTTTCCGCTCGCGTTCGCCGCGCTGGGCGACCGCGCATAAATTTCCGGCGGAACAGGCATTCACGCGTCTGGTCGGCATCGATATCCAGGTCGGCCGCACCGGCGCGCTGACACCGGTCGCGCGCCTCGAGCCGATCACCGTCGGCGGTGTCGTCGTGACCAATGCGACCCTTCACAATGCCGACTACATCAAGGGTATCGGCAACAAGGGCGAGCCGATCCGCGATGGCCGCGATATCCGCGTCGGTGACATGGTGATCGTCCAGCGCGCAGGCGATGTCATCCCGCAGATCGTCGATGTCGTGCTGGAAAAGCGGGAAGCCTCGAGCGCGCCCTATGAATTCCCCAAAGTCTGCCCGGTTTGCGGAAGCCACGCGGTGCGCGATATCAATGAGAAGACTGGTAAGGTCGATGCCGTCACACGTTGCACCGGCGGGTTCATCTGCCGGGCGCAGGCGACCGAGCATCTCAAGCATTTCGTTTCGCGCAATGCCTATGACATCGAGGGTCTGGGCTCGAAGCAGATCGATTTCTTCTTCGAGAGCGAGGATCCGGCGCTACAGATAAAGACCGCGCCTGACATCTTCACCCTGGAAAAGCGTCAGCAGACGTCACTGACGAAGCTGGAAAATATCGATGGTTTCGGCAAGGTCAGTGTTGGCAAGCTTTATGCCGCGATCAATGAGCGGCGCCAGATCGCCCTGCATCGCTTCATCTTCGCGCTCGGTATTCGCCATGTCGGCGAGACGACGGCGAAGCTTCTGGCGCGTTCTTACGGCACCTATGCGGCCTTCGAAGCAGGGATGAAGGAAGCAGCCCCCCTTAGCGGTGACGCATGGAACGACCTCAACAATATCGAGGGAATCGGCGAGGTAGTGGCGCGCGCCATCGTCGAATTCTACAAGGAGCCGCGCAATACCGAGGTCATCGCGAAGCTCCTGGAGGAGGTGCAGCCGCAGGAGGCCGAGCAACCGGTGACTTCGGGCAGTCCGGTGGCCGGCAAGACCGTCGTCTTTACCGGTTCTCTGGAAAAATTCACCCGCGACGAGGCCAAGGCGAAGGCTGAAAGCCTGGGCGCCAAGGTTTCCGGCTCGGTGTCGAAGAAAACCGATATCGTCGTGGCGGGGCCGGGCGCCGGCTCGAAGCTGGACAAGGCGCGCGAGTTCAATGTCCAGGTCATGACCGAGGACGAGTGGCTGGATTTGATTGGCTGACGATCGGAGCGGCGGAAATCCAGTCCGCCGCGCCTTGCTTGCTCAGAATCTCAGCCGTGCCATCGTGAATGCATCCACATATTCGCCATTGCGGAAACCGAAGGCACGCAGCCGGCCTTCGGTCTCGAAGCCGAATTTTTCGTAGAGCTTGATCGCCGGCGCGTTGTCGACGTAGACGGTCAGTTCCAGCCGCTTGATTGCCAGCCAGTTGTCCGCGGTATCGATGAGAGCGCCCAATAGCGCGGAGCCGATGCCGCAGCCCGTAAAGTCGTCATGCACGCCCATACCAATACTACCGCTGTGGATCCGGCGGCCCGCAAGGCGGTTCAGGCCGGCATTGCCGACAATCCGCCCGTCAAGCAAGGCGACAAGGCCGGTCGAGTTGGGCGATGACTTCTCCAGCCATTGCCGTGTTTCCTCGACGCTTTGAAAGGGCAGGCGAAGCGTGCCGGCGCGAAAGCCGGGTAGATTGACCATGGCCGCAATTCCTTCCGCGTCGGATGGGTGCGAGGCACGAATCTCGATAGCGCCGATCTTGCCTGATCGTCGTTTGGCGGGTTCTTGCTCCTCGAAAGACATAGGCTCTCCTTGATATTGATGAGGAGAGCAAGGGCTTCAACCCTGCTCGCCTCGGCAGGGTTGAGATGGATCGCGGTCAGCTCAGCGCAACACAGCTTCCACTCGCCCTGCAAGAGGAGAGATGGTGTGAAGGTGCATTACTGTGGTCCGGTTTGCGATCATGGGCGGATGATCCGATGTGGCGCGGAGGTTGTCAATCGTTCCTGGATAAATCCTTCGATTGCCGTGTCTTTGAGGCGCAATGCGATTGCCTCGTCTGCATGCTACTTGACAGGCAACCATTTGGTTGCTTATAAGATCGCAAAAGGCAACCAAATGGTTTCGTATCCGTGGATGATGATGCAGTCTTCAAGGCGTTGGCGGATGCCAGCCGGCGGCAATTGCTCGACAGGCTTCATGAGCGGAACGGGCAGACCCTGAACGCCCTCTGCGAGGATTTGGACATGAGCCGCCAGGCGGTAGCCAAGCATCTTGCCATTCTGGAGGAGGCCAATCTGATTTCCTCGGAGAAGCATGGGCGAGAGAAGCTGCATTTCATCAACGCGGTCCCGATCAACGGCATCGCCGAACGCTGGATCAACAAATTCGAACAGCGGCATCTGAATACGCTTTCGGCCTTGAAAAAGGCGCTGGAAGGCGAGGGCGGGCAGTGAGCTCAAGAACAGAGGAATAAGACGAGGAGAAATGGCATGACTGGAAGCAAATTCGTTTACGTCACCTTTATCCGCACCACCCAGGAAAAGCTCTGGTCGGCGCTGACCACGCCCGAATTCGTCAAGCAATATTGGTTCGATATGATCCACGAGACCGAGTGGAAGGTTGGATCGCCGTGGAAAATGCGCTTTCCGGATGGCCGCGTTGCCGACACGGGAGAGGTAGCGGAATTGGACCCGCCACGGCGGCTTGCCATCAAATGGCGCAACGAGTGGCGCCCTGACCTGAAGGCTGAAGGCTGGTCGCGCTGCGTGATGGAACTGGAGCCGGTGGACGGTGTCGTCAAGCTCACGGTGACGCATACAATCGAGGTCGAGAACTCGAAGCTGATCGAAGCCGTTTCCGGTGGATGGCCGAAGATCTTGTCCAACCTTAAATCGCTGCTGGAAACCGGCACGGTCGCCATCAGTCAGAAGTGAAATGATGCGTTATCCTGCGTGTTTCCGGACGCCGTTGCTTTGACGGCGTCCCTCCTGGCGACCTGCGGCCTGTTGTTGGCGAGGCGTGGCCGCTCGGAGATGGGGCTCTTCATCTTGCAACGATCGTGAGCCATCTTACCTTAGCCGTGCCGCTCTTGCTCTTGGCGGCTGTTGTTGGAGGATGATCGATGCGTTCACCCAAACTTTCTGCCGCCATTGCCGCGTCTTTTCTGGCTCTGGCGCCCGTTTCCGCTTCCGCCGAAATTGTCGGCAAGGTGGGCGTGGACTGGACGGGCAATGATATTCTGGTCGATGCCGTGCCGGACCCTGAAGTCTCGGGCATCACTTGCCACGTGACCTATTTCGACCGCAGCGTGATCGACCGGCTGCGCAAGGGCAACTGGTTCGAAGACCCCTCCAACAATTCCATCGCCTGCCGTCAGACCGGTCCGATCGAGATCGGCGATATCAACCTGTCCCAGAGCGGTGAGGAGGTATTTCGCGCCGGTCTGTCGCTCATTTGGAAGAAGCTGGTCGTCACCCGCATTTACGACAAGAAGAATGACACGCTCGTCTATCTTATCCATTCGCGGCAACTGACGGATGGCTCCGCCAAGATGGCGATTTCGACGATCCCCTTGTTCGGGCAGAACGTGAACTGGAAGAACGGCAAGCCGAAATGATGGTATTTCCGTACCGCTAAAATAACGCGCAGAAAGATAATACCAAAAAAAGTCATACTCTTGGGTTGTCGAATTCCTTCTGGTTGCTTTCGGTTTGCACCTTTTTGATGCAATTTCAAAAGCGAACGGGAAGGCGACTCTCGCCTCTGTTCACGGCCTGCAATACCGCGTCCTTGGCTACACCCCTGCCAAAACCGGTTATACAAAAAGCGACCGCCCTGGAGCTCGACTCCAGGGCGATCTGTTTTGTAAGCCGACTATTGAAATTAGGCTGCCTGCGCCAACTGATCCGCAATGACCGTATCGAGGTTGAGGAAGCAGACCATGGTCTTTTCCAGCGCCACGATGCCGCGGCAGAAGGCGCGCTGCCCTTCGGGGATGATTTCCGGAGCCGGCTGCAGATCTTCGCTCTTGATGGTCATCATGTCGGATACCTGCTCTACCAGGAGACCGACGAGCTTGCCCGCAATATCAGTAACGATGATTGCGGAGCGCTCCGAAGGTTCCGTCATCTTCATGCCGAGGCGGCAGGCCATATCGATGACCGGGATCACTGCACCGCGCAGGTTGATGAGGCCGAGCACGTAAGGCGGTGTATGCGGCATCGGCGTCACCGGCGCCCAGCCGCGGATTTCGCGGATGGCCATGATGTCGATGCAGAACTCCTGGTCGCCAAGGTGAAAGGAGACGATTTCCAGATAGGCGCCCGATTGCTTGATGGCGTTCGTCATGTTCGAGAACTTCCCGTTTGGCATCGCCGCAAGCGACGCTCGCGATTGAAAAGAGAGATCGGCTGGAGCGGCTTGGGCAGCGTCAGCATCCGGTGCTTTGGCGACAAAGACGCCTTGCTTCCGGCGGGCGTCATGCCCTTCTGGAATAAAGAGGTTCGCCGCGCTTTCGGGCGGTGGCCGAAAGCGAGTTCGACCGTTGAAGCAGATGTTGGCGCGGACTGGTTAGGATTGATTTAACATCCATCGGGATTTTATCTCTCAGGCCCCAGAGGAGTGGCGAAATGGAGTGAACAAGGCTCGGAAGACCACCGAACCGCATGCTGCGACGATTTCGGCCTCCTCTGAACATCTTCTTGAATTGCGTCCTCCACTTCGAGCCGTTACATCGGCTAGGGAGCGATTGCACTGCACTTTCGGTGCGATCGTCCGTATTGGTGAGGAATAGCATTCATGAGAAGCGTGCGGATTGCAGTTTGGGTGGCCGTGTTGATCGTGGCCGGACTATTGGGCTGGTTCAGCTTGGGTGGCGGCAAGTCGCCGGAGGTTGCGGCGTCCGGCCCTTATGGTGTCCCTTTCACGCTCGTTTCACAGAGCGGCCAGCCGATCAGCGAGCAGGCATTTCGCAGCAAGCCTTCTGCCGTCTTCTTCGGCTACACGCATTGCCCGGATGTCTGTCCGACGACACTGTTCGAGATGAACGCCTGGCTGCAGAAGGTCGATCCCGATGGCACCAAGCTCAATGCCTATTTCGTGACCGTTGATCCCGAACGTGATACGCCTGCCATCATGGACCAATATGTCTCCAACGTTTCGAAGCGCATCACCGGCATTTCCGGTGATCCAGCCAAGGTGATGGACATGGTCAAAGGATTCCGTGTCTATGCCAAGAAGGTGCCGGTCGACGACAAGCAGCCGAATGGCGACTATACGATGGATCACACCGCTTCCGTCTTCCTGCTGGATTCGCAGGGCCGCTTTGCCGGAACCATCGCCTATGAGGAGGACCCGGACGTGGCGGTGAAGAAACTGGAGAACCTAGTCAAGAAGGGATAGGACCTGCATGGGCGAGGGGATTGGCGGACAGGGAAAATCCCGATCCATTCTGATCGTTGGCGGCGGGCCTGTTGGTCTTGCCGCCGCTCTCGAACTTGCCCGCCGCGGCTTCTCGCCACGTATTGTCGATGACGGCACTGGGCCGACGCCTAAGGAAGAGAGCCGCGCGTTGGGTGTCAACGCCCGCACGCTGACGCTGCTGTCTCCCTCTGGCGTTGCGGAGCGCATTATCGCCGCTGCGCAACCGATCGAGCGCTTTCGCGTCCGCTCGAATAAGAAAATTCTGATCGAGTTGGATACGCGAGAAGTAAAAGGTCGCTTCAGTGCTATTTGCGCCCTGCCGCAGGGCAATACCGAGCGCCTGCTGATGGAGGCGCTTTCAGCCTATGGCATCTCGCCCGAATGGCAGACGGCCGTGGTTGCAGAAGCCATGGTAGACCTTCAAAAACCGGAGGTCACGTTGCGCCGAGCCGATGGTACGTCGGAAACAGCGCGGCCGGACATATTGATCGGTGCTGATGGCGCCCATTCTGCGGTGCGCAAGGCATTCGGCGCCGGCTTCCCGGGCGAGGCGCTGGAGGCTTATTTCTATCTTGCCGATTTTCGCTATGCGGAGCCGGTCGATACGCATTTCGGCGAGATATCGCTCTTCGATCCCGGCATGGTCGGCCGCCTACCTGTCTCGGACGGCATCATTCGCTACATCTCGACGCTGGAGGATTTCGAAAGCTGCATCGCGCATCCGGCTGCGGTTTCGGAAAAGACCTGGGCCTCGCAGTTTCGCATCCACTTCCGGCATGTCGAGCCGATGGCCAAGGGGAATGTCTTTCTTGCCGGCGATGCCGCGCATATTCATTCGCCGGCCGGCGCGCGCGGCATGAATCTCGGCATCGAAGATGCCTGCTGGCTTGCGTGGCTCATTGCGGAAGGCCGCGAACAGGAGTATTCGGCCTTGAGAATTCCCGCCGTCAAGCAGGTCTTGAAACAGACCTATGGCCTGACACGATTGGTGACGATGCAAAACCCGCTGGCAGTTGCGGCGCGAAATTTCCTTGCGCCGCTATTGCTGCGCTTTGGTCCGGTCCGCCGGCAATTGCTTCGGGGTGTGGCCGGCTACGACACGCCGAAACCACCCTGGATCGACTGGGCCGAATAAGAACGAGAAAGAGCGACGAGTTGAGCGAAATCCGACTTTATGTGACGACGAACGAGAAGAAGGCCGGGCAGGTTCTGGACCTAATGACGCCGGTGTTCGAAGATGAAGAATTGCCGATTGCAACAACGGAGATCGACGAGAAGAACGATGTCTGGGAAGCGTCGATCTATCTCTACGCTGCGGATGAAGATGAGGTCCGTGGTCGCTTCGAAGCGCTCTTGAAGCCGACTTTCGCCGATCTCGTCGTTCAAAAGGAAGTGCTTCCCGACATCGACTGGATCGCCAAGTCGCTGGAAGGGTTGAAGCCTGTGCGTGCCGGCCGCTTCCTCGTGCACGGCTCGCATGATCGCGACAAGGTCGGCTCCAGCGACATTGCCATCGAAATCGAAGCAGGACAAGCTTTTGGCACCGGTCACCATGGGACGACTGCTGGCTGCCTTGAGACGATCGAGAAGGTTGTTGCGAGCCGCCGCGTGCGCAACGCGCTCGATCTCGGGACGGGCAGCGGCGTGCTGGCGATCGCCGTTCGCAAGCTGCGCAATATTCCGGTTTTGGCAACAGACATCGATCCGATTGCCGTCCGCGTCGCGAAGGAAAATGTCCGCAGCAACGGCATCGCCTCGGGTGTCTCGCTGGAGACGGCACCGGGATTCCATTCCACGGCCTTTTCCCGTCATGGACCGTTCGACCTGATCATTGCCAATATTCTGGCGCGGCCGCTCATCAAGATGGCGCCGCAGCTTGTGGCGCATCTGGCACCGGGCGGTTCGGTCATTCTGTCGGGTATTCTTGCCGAGCAGCGCTGGAAGGTTCTCGCTGCCTATAACGGCGCGCACCTGCGGCATGTGCGCACGATCTGGCGCAACGGCTGGGTCACCATCCACCTCGACCGGCCTTGAGCCGGTCACTTCCCGCATCAACAATTGCAAAAAATAAAAAAGGCGGTGCCGAAGCACCGCCTTCAGATCGGTTTTCGCCGATCTTACCCGCGAGCGTGTGGAGGAGGAGTGCTCAAGCGGGCTCTAAGCGTTCTGATCATAATCCGAGGGAGGAGGAGAACCGGATTGCGATCGACTTGGAACGCGTAGATCGTAAACTTGTTAGCGGCGACCGCCGCGGCTGGCGCCGATTGCCTTTGCGGTTTCGACTTCGAGCTGACGAAGCGAGCCGACGGAATGGCGTACGGTGCGACGCTCGCCAGCCAGCGCCGGGCTAACATATGCGGAGCGAGAGATAGGCATTGTCTTAAGTCCTTGGTTTTGAGCTGGTTCTTCGTGAACCCCGTTTGATACCGCCGATATAGCGACTCGCCCGTCGGCGTGGCAGGGGGGCGGCTTCATGGGAGCTATGCGTAATATGCATGTTTCATGCCGTGAAGTTGTCATAATCGGACTGGCATGCTCACGAAATGGGCGGATTCGTTAACGGCCCGACATGAGATAAACTACTCTCATCCGGTGTGATATTGCAGTCATCGTACATAGCGTCTTAGAGATCGAAAATCACGTCGCACTTCCGATCGTGATGCTCTAACATACTGGCAATATTCAATTTCACGAACTCTCCATCACTACCGGATCAGCCCATGTTTCAGTCTTTCGACGTCACTTCCACCCCGCAATTCGGCCGCGAGCGTGTTACCGGTTTGCGTGCTGCCTTCGACGATCTCGGCATGGACGGCTTCCTCGTGCCGCGGGCTGACGAGTATCAAGGCGAGTATGTGCCCAAATGCTCGGAGCGTCTCGCATGGCTCACGGGCTTCACTGGATCGGCAGGTGTTGCGCTTATCACACACTCTCAGGCCGTGGTTTTCGTGGATGGCCGTTATGTGACTCAGCTTGCCGAACAGGTGGATCGAAGCGTCTTCACTGGAGGCGATCTGGTGAACGAGCCGCCGCATGTCTGGCTGCCGCGTCACGCGAAGAAGGGTTTCCGGCTCGGCATCGATCCGTGGCTGCATACGGGTGCCGAAGTACGCCGGTTGGAAAAGGCCTTGGCCGAGATCGACGGCAAGCTCGTCTTCCTGCCCCATAATCCGCTCGACAGGCTCTGGTTGGACCGGCCGCCCGAGCCTCTGGGCAACGTTATCATTCAGGATATCGCCCAGGCCGGTATCCTCGCCAAGGACAAGCTTGCGACGATTGCAAATGGCCTCAAGGAAAAAAACCTAAAGGCGGCACTGATTACCGATCCGTCCTCTGTCGCCTGGATCTTCAATATCCGCGGCAGTGACGTGCCGCACACGCCGCATCCCTTGGCCCGTGCCATCATCTATGCGGAAGGTGAAGCGGCGCTCTTTCTCGACAAGCGCAAGACCAAGGTCGAGGCCGAAGCCTATCTCACGCAGATCTGCAAGCAGCTGCCGCCGTCGGAACTTACCAAACGCCTGGCCGCTGCGGCCGCGAATGGCGGGCGCATCCTGGTTGATCCGGATCTTGCCTCCTACGCTCTGACCAACATCATCCGTCGTGAAGGTGGAGAGGTCGTGGAGGGCAATGATCCCGCCAAGCTGCCGCGTGCCTGCAAGAATGCTGCCGAAATCAACGGATCGGCCGCGGCGCACCTGCAGGATGGCGCCGCCATGGTCGAATTCCTTTACTGGCTGGAGACCAGCAAGCCTGGAACGGTGACGGAAATCGCTGCGGCAGAACGGTTGGAAGCCTGCCGCGCCCGCGTCGGCGAAAGCATGCAGAACCCGCTGAAGGATATCTCCTTCGATACGATCTCGGGTGCTGGCGAACACGCGGCCATCATGCATTACCGCGTGACCACGGCGAGCGACCGGTTGATCCAGGCCGGCGAACTGTTTCTGATCGATTCAGGTGCGCAATATATCAACGGTACCACCGACATCACCCGTACAGTTGGCATCGGTGCCGTCTCCGAAGAGCAGAAGCGCCTCTTCACGCTGGTATTGAAGGGAATGATCGCCATCAGCACGGCACGTTTCCCGAAGGGTACCCGTGGCTGCGATCTCGATCCGCTGGCACGCATAGCGCTGTGGAAGGCGGGCGTCGATTTCGCCCATGGCACCGGCCACGGCGTCGGCTCCTATCTCTCCGTGCATGAGGGGCCGCAGCGCATTGCGCGCCTTGCCGTGCAGGAACTGCTTCCCGGCATGATCCTGTCCAATGAACCCGGCTATTATCGCCCGGGCCACTTCGGCATCCGCATCGAAAACCTGATCTACATCCGCGATCCCGAGGAAATCGAGGGCGGTGACATGCCGATGCTGGGCTTTGAGACGCTGACCTTTTGCCCTATCGACCGCAGCCTTGTTCTCGTGGAATTGCTGACGCATGAAGAGCTGCATTGGCTGAACGAGTATCACGCCCGGACGCGCGAGGCGCTGATGCCACTGATCCATGATCACGACGTACGGGCGTGGCTGGAAAATGCCACGCTCGAGCTTAGCCATTGAGAAATATGGACCCCACCCCTTTGAAAAAGGGATGGGGTCCGTCTCAAGCGCCTATGGAATGGCGCCATGCCATGACGACGATCCATCCGGTAACGAGCATGTAAGTCGACGGGTAGCGCAGGCCGACGAGAAGAGCTGTGAGCATCGCCACCTTGATATCCCACCCGCCGATAAAGAAGGCGGGTGCGACGAGGGTCGTGAGTACAGCGGCGGGCACGGCATTGAGCGCCGCTTCGACGCGCGGCGGAATGCGGGTCATCTTGACGATCAGGATATAGCCGCCGATGCGCGTCAGAAAGGTCACCACGGCCGCAGCCGCAATCAGCAACACCATATGCGAATTGAAATCGAACATGGTCAGACCTCGTGGCTTTCGTGCGCGATATCAGGCTTGCGATTCGCTTTGATCGGCGGCAGCGTTGCGGCAAGCGCGACCCCCGCCAATGCGCCGATGCTGACATGCCAGGGTGAGCCCACATAACGATGGGCAATGGCCGATGCCACGGCGCTGACGGCGACGACGGGCAGGAAGTTGTCGCGCGTGCGGAAGCCCATGACGATGCCGAGGAAATAGACCGGCAGCAGAATATCGAGGCCGATGGCTTTGGGATCACCGATGAAACTGCCGAGAAGACCGCCGATCAGGCTCACCACCACCCAGGGAACATAGATCACCGCCGCAAAGCCGATGTACCAGGCGAAAGTCACTGGCTTGCCGCTTTCATGGCGCTTGATCGTCTCGGCGAATTGCGGATCGACCAGCAGGAAAAAGGTGAAGAACTTCTCTACAGCGGAAAAGTGTCTGATATAGCGAGCGATCGCTGCCGAATAGAGCACATGGCGGAAGTTCACGGCGAGGATCGACAGCACGATGAGCCAAGCCTGAACATTGTGGCCGAAGAGATCGATCCCGACCATCTGGCTGGCACCGGCATAGACGGTGCCGCTCATCAGGGTCAATTCGCCAAGGGACATGCCCTGATCGCGTGCCAACGCACCGAAAAGGGCGCCGAAAGGCGCTGCAGCGAGGCCGACGGGAATGCCACCCTTCAAGCCTTCAAGAAATTCCGCGCGACTCATGGTCCGCTTTGTCCTTTGTGGAAAATCCGGTGCTTTCGTCCGGATGTTGTGTCGAGGGCGCACATTCCGCATGGAAACAACGATGGTTGCATCCTTGCGCATTTGTTGCCGCGCTGTTCAATGGCGGGAGGTGTAAGCCGAGCTTTTGGAGCCAGCAATTGAATTTCCTTGATGGATCAATTGATTTCCTTGATCCAGCCCTTGGAGCCCGCTCGCAAAATGGGAGATGGAAAGATGAAGAAGATTACCTTTTCGAAGGAGGAGAAGGCAGCCACGATTGCACGCCTTCAGCGCTATTTCGCCGATGAGCTGGACCAGACGCTGGGCACCTTGCCTGCCGAATTCCTGCTCGATTTCTTCACCGCCGAGATCGGCCCTTACTATTACAATCAGGGTTTGCGGGATGCCCATGCGGCATTGATGAGCAAGATGGAGGATTTCGGCGAGGCGATCTATCTGCTTGAGAAAGAGCCGGCCAAGAGCTGACAGCGCCTCACTTCTTCGGCTGGAAGGTATGCTCCAGTGCCGGAAAGGTACGAGCCTTCACCTCTTCGGCATAGGCTTCCGCCGCTTTCGAGATCATGGGCGCCAGCTCCGCGAAGTGCTTGACGAAGCGCGGCTTGAAATCGTTGAACAGGCCGAGCATGTCATCGGAAACGAGGATCTGCCCATCGCAGGCGGCAGATGCGCCGATGCCGATCGTAGGAATGGCAACGGCGGCGGTGATCTCGCGGGCGAGCGGTTCGACCGTGCCTTCGATGACCATGGCGAAGGCGCCGGCCTCCGAGATCGCCTTGGCATCGCGCCGGATCTTGTCGGCTTCCTTCTCTGAGCGACCAAGCGAACGATAGCCGCCGGTCGTATTCACCTGCTGCGGCATGAGGCCGACATGGCCGAAGACCGGAATGCCGCGGGAGGTGAGGAAGGAAACGGTTTCTGCCATTTCCTCGCCGCCCTCGAGCTTCACGCCATCGCAGCCGGTTTCCTTCAGGATGCGCGCGGCATTGCGGAAGGCTTGTTCCTTCGATTCCTGATAGGAACCGAAAGGCATGTCGACGGTGACACAGGCATGCTTGGCGCCGCGCATGACGGCCTGGCCGTGGGCGATCATCATATCCAGCGTAACGCCGACGGTCGTTTCCATGCCGTAGAGCACCATGCCAAGGGAATCACCCACCAGAAGCAGGTCGCAATGCGGATCAAGCAGGCGGGCGATCGGCGTCGTATAGGCTGTCAGGCTGACGATGGGACGGGTCCCCTTCATCGCTTCGATGGCCGCCGGCGTTGTGCGCTTGGTGTGTCCGACGGTGCTCATTTCAGGCGACCCCTTCGTTGGCGGATTTGCTGCCGATAACCCTGTTGTCGAGCAGGCGGGTGGTGCCGACGCGGACGAACAAGGCGATGAGGATCGGCTGCCCCTGCAGTTTCGTCAGCGGTTCCAGCGTTTCGGGATGACGAACGGCGGCGACTTCCACGGTCGCGAGTGGCTCCCTTTCGATGAAGGCGCGGAGCGCCTCTTCGAGTGCTGCTGGATCGTCCGCGCCGAGATCGTAAAGCCTTGCGACCTCCGCCAATGCTTGGGGGATAATAGCTGCGGCGGCACGCTCTTCCTTCGACAGATAGACGTTGCGCGATGACAGGGCCAGGCCATCTGCATCGCGAACGGTCGGTACCGGTACGACCCGGACAGGCTGCGCCAGGTCCTCGACCATGCGGCGGATGATCGTGACCTGTTGATAGTCCTTCTCGCCGAAATAGGCGCTGTCGGGCTGGGCGATGTTAAAGAGCTTGGTGACGACGGTGGCAACACCGGCGAAGTGCCCCGGGCGAACCGCACCTTCCAGCTCCGCCCCGAGCTTCGGCACGTCGACCACCGTTTCCATCGGTCGCGGATACATGTCGATGACACCGGGTGCGAAGAGAAAATCGACGCCGGCGTCACGCAGCATGGCACTATCCCGCTCGAGATCGCGCGGATATTTCCCCAGATCCTCGTTTGCGCCGAACTGCAGCGGATTCACGAAAATGGAGGTGACGACGACGTCGTTTTCGGCCTTGGCGCGAGAGACCAGTTCCATGTGACCGGCGTGCAGATAACCCATGGTGGGCACCAGGCCGATTTTCCTGCCGGCTTTGCGGTGTTCGCCAAGCCGTTCGCGTAGAGCGGCAATCGTGTGAACGATCTCCATCGTGGCACTCCTCCCCAGGCAATGCCGTTTCCGTATCGCCGGTTTCCATCCCTCAAAATTGCCGGGACTTCTAACGTGTGCAGTGCAAAAAGGCAATTCGCCCGCGCCACCGGCGACGGTTTCGCTTTCAGGCTATAAGGTTCGCAGGCCAACCCAAGGCGATTTAATCTCGACTGTTGTGCTCCAAACAGTATCACTCTCCCAAGGGGTGCCTGAGAGAGCGAAAACGAGATGATGCTGTTTTGCAGAGGCTAGACCGAGCGGGTCAGGCCGCCATCGACTTTGAGGTTTTGGCCGGTGATATACCCAGCGCCATCGGAGGCCAGAAAGGCGACGGTGGCGGCGATCTCGGCGCTGGTGCCATAACGCTGCATCGGCACGCTGTCACGGCGCTCTTCGGTCGCCGGCAGGCTGTCGATCCAGCCGGGCAGGACATTGTTCATCCGCACATTGTCGGCGGCGTAGGTATCGGCAAAGATCTTCGTGTAGGAGGCAAGGCCCGCCCGGAATACCGCCGATGTCGGGAACATTGCCGATGGCTCGAATACCCATGCCGTGGAGATGTTGATGATCGAGCCGGATTTCTGCTTCTGCATGATAGGAGCGATGAGACGGACCGAGCGAATGACGTTCATCAGATAGACGTCGAGGCCGGTGTGCCATTGCTCGTCGGTGATCTCCAGGATAGGGGCGCGCGGACCATGGCCGGCGCTGTTGACGAGCACATCGATCCGCCCCCATTTTTCCATCGTCGCATCGACCAGGCGCTTGAGATCGTCATTCGACTGATTGGACCCGGTAACGCCGATGCCGCCAAGTTCCTGAGCCAGTGCCTCACCCTTTCCGGAGGAGGAGAGGATGGCGACATGGAAGCCATCGGCGGCAAGCCGTCTGGCGCTTTCGGCGCCCATGCCGCTGCCGCCCGCCGTGATCACTGCCACTTTTTCTATCGACATTTTCGGTTCCTCCTTCATCTTGTTCTGCTAGAACTGATTGCCTCGAAATTATCGATGAAATATCATCGTCTTCGCGCGAGAGCGAAGCAGATAAACTCCTGTTTGCCAGTAGAAAAACTATCGCATGAATGGTTCACCCAGTAAACTTCCCTCGCTGAACGGTCTGAAGGCATTCGAAGTGGCCGCGCGCCATCGCAGCTTCAGGCTCGCGGCCGAGGAGCTTAGGGTTACGCAGGGCGCCGTAGCGCAGCAGGTGCGCGGGCTGGAAGCCGAGCTTGGCGTAAAGCTGTTCGAGCGAATGCCGCGGACTTTGGCGCTAACGGGCGAGGGACGGGCCTATATAGCCGATATCAGGCGTGCCTTTGAAATTATCGCGCAGGCGACCGGCGATCTCAGGCCGCAGCCCGTCAGGCTCACCATCAGCACCACGCCGACATTCGCATCGAAATGGCTGATTCCGCGCCTGCCGGATTTTACTGCTCGTCATCCCGATCTCGATCTTCATATCCTTGCAACGGAACGCATGTCAGGCTTCCAGGCTGATGGAGTGGATCTTGCAGTCCGCTACGGGCGACCACCTTTCGGGCCGGGGCTGGCGACTGAACTGCTCTTCGAGCAAGAGATCATTGCCGTTTGCAGCCCGGCATTGCTGCAGGACCGAAAGCCGCCGAGGACCGCGGAAGAGCTTGTCGATTACGCGCTTCTTCATGATGCCCATAATTCCTGGCCCGAATTCATCGACAAGCATTTCGGGCGGGCGGCTCACGCCTCCTATAAAGGGATCAGCTTCAACCAGACATCGCATGCGATCGAGGCGGCGATCGCCGGGCAGGGAATCGTTCTTGCCAACCGCGATTTCGTGGCGCGAGATATGGCGGAAGGTCGCTTGACGCAGGTTATCCAGGGGTCGCTAAGTGGTCCATCCGACTTCTATCTCGTCTGGCCGCGCTATCGCAAATCCGCAGCCCTTGAGACGGTTATCGCCTGGATGAGAGGAGAAGCGAGCAGGAAATAGGGGATACCGCTCGCCTAATGTTGCGAGCAGGTTTTTCAGGAATGAAATGCCCCCGGTTTTCGAAGGCGGCCCATCAGGCGCGGTCGCGCTGTCGAATGCTGCAATTGTCCTTCCGGGGTTAGCGCTTTCCTCAATCTTTTCCTGTTATCTGCAGCCATGGCGAAGATCGTGGCATTGGCTGCATATTTCTATCAGGCTGCGGTGGCTTTCGGGCTGCTGATCGCTGTGGCGCATCTGCTGATGCCAGCGGATTATGCGGCCTATTCGCTGTTCATCTCGATCAGCCAGTTTGCGGCGATTCTCTGCTTCGAATGGGTTCGCTTTGCCTGCAGCCGCTTCTATCCGGGGCAGGGGCCTGGGAGCGAGGCGCTGGAGCGCAAGGCGCTGACGGTAGAATTCGCGGCATGCTCGGCAATCTGCCTGATCGCCGCTTCCGTCTCGATCTTCTTTTCTGTCTCTGCAGAGATTGCCGTGCTTGGCGGCCTGGTTGCGATCTTCCAGGGTGGCAGCGACCTGCATCTTACCATGCTGCGCTTTCGTCAGGAATTTCGCGTCTTTTCGCGGCTGCAGGGTTCGCGTGCGACGATTTTGGCGATCGGTACGCTTGCGGGCGCGGCGATTGCCCCGACCTTCACATGGACCGTCGCCGGTCTGATGGCCGGCTATCTTGCCTATGGGCTCCTTGCCGCATTTCTGACCCGCAATAGCCTGCACGAGGCGGCCTCGTTCGAGAAGGCGCGGGTTCGCAAGCATTTCGTCTATGGCAGCGTCGCTGCGAGCGCCTCCGTTATCGGCATGCTGACGCCGCTGGGATTGAAGTCCATCCTTACGGCCATGTTGGGAGCGGGTGGCGCTGCCGGTGCACTTCTGGCGCTTGATCTGCTGCAGCGACCCTTCATCCTGATCGTCTCTGCGCTGCAGGCCATACAATATCCCGATGTCGTCACGACCTATGATCGCGATGGATCGACGCCCGCCTTTACCAAGCAGCTTGGAGAATATTATTCGCTGCTGACCGGTCTGACGCTGATGACGGCCGCCGGCATTTTCGCGCTATTGCAGCCGGTCGGCCAATTGGTCATCGCGGCTGGTTTGCGCAAGGAGTTTCTTGCCGTCGCCCCCTTTGTCATCGGCCTTGCGACATGCCGTGCGCTGACGGCCAATATGCTGCCCACCCCTGCGCATCTACAGCACCGGTTGCTGACGATCTTTCTGCTCGCGGCACTGGATTGCGTATTGCTGAATGCGGGCACGATCATCGGCGGCTATCTCGGCTCTTATAATGATGCTGCGCTTATGGCCGGTGGCATGATCGGCGCGCTGTGCGCCATGGCGATCGGTGTGAAGGTGATGATGTCCCTTGCCTTCGATTTCGTCTGGCCGCCCGTTATCCTGTCCGCCATCGGGCTCGCCCTGCCGGTGCTGGCGACGATCGGCTTTGGGTACTCGCTATGGATATTCGTGGCCGGGGGCGTGGTTGGCGGCGCGCTTTTCTGTCTGCTCGGCCTCTATAGCTATTTCGTCATTATGTTCCAGCGGCAAGTGCGGCCATAAGCTCTCAAAGTGCTTCGAGCATGGAGAGTACGCGATCCGCGCTGCCGTCCCATGAAAAGCGCTTGATGTTCTCGTAGCCGCGCCGGCGCAGATCTTCGCGGAGCGTCTCATCCGTCACGATCCTGCGCATGGCATCGACGAGTTCGTCCTGTCGGAACGGATCGAAATAGAGTGCGGCATCGTCCGATGCTTCGCGCACAGCAGGGATATCGGCCGCAAGTACCGGGCAGCCCTGGGTCATTGCTTCCAATGGCGGAATGCCGAAACCTTCATAGAGGCTCGGGAAAACGAAAGCCGTGGCATGGCGCTCCAGCGCGGCGATTTCCGCGTCGGCGAGCCGGCCGGGGAAGAGCAGGCTGTCGTTTGATTGCTGGCTGTCCGATTTGAACACGGTTGGCGCGGAGCCGCCCACGACGACGAGCTTCTGATTGGTATCCTTGAGCGCCTCGAAAGCGCGGATCGCGAAATCGAGGTTCTTGTTGGGTTTCATCGTTCCCACAAGCAGGAAGAAGCCGTTCGTCTTCAGGCCAAGCCGCAGCATGACGGCCTCATCCGGCTCGATGGCGGCATAGTGATCAACGGCATTGTAGACGACGTCGATACTACTCGATGGCACCCGGAAGACGGAGGCGAGCTCCTGCCGCGAGAACTCCGAGACGGTGCCGATCTTGGCGGTGCGTGTCAGCACGGTTCCAAGGGCGCCATGCAGCAGGCGATAGCTGCGCTTGAAGGACTGCGGATGGCGGAAGATCGTCACGTCATGAATGACGACAGCCTGGCGGCGATGCAGGAGCGGGCCGCTGCCGCCGAAGCCGATCAGGCGGCTGCCGAGCGAGCGCGAAAGCAGCGACGTCTGCTCCCAGACATGACCGGGACCGGAGCCGAATTCGTCGATCTCGATGGCGGAGAGCTTGAGATCGATAGGCGTATTGCGCGGTACGGCCAACCGCCAGCGCACGCCTTTCAGAGAGGCTGGCAGGGAGCCTGCGGAAATCTTGCGATCAAGTGCCAAGGTGAGCTCCCGCGCAAAGCGCTGCACGCCCGAAAGGGGCTGGCCGAGGAAACGCCCGTTGATGACAATAGATTGCACGCGCAAAACCCGATATTTCATTGATCGGGAACAGCTTGCATCATTTTGTTTAGAGAAGGTTTAGCTGGACTTGCGCGATTTTACGCAAGCGCATCCTTGCTGCTGATCACGGCAACACCACGGGCTCGCATCTCGTCGATTGCCGATTTGACGCCGGCGGGATCGATGCCTCGGCTGGCATCTTCGATGAAGCGGACGGTAACGCCAGGCAGCATTTCAACGGCATCGAGTGCCGAGAATTTCACGCAGTAATCGGTCGCCAGGCCGCAAAGATCGAGTTCGGTGACGCCTTTGTTGCGCAGATAGGCGGCCAGCCCGGTGAGGGCTGCCTGATCGTTGTCACGGAAGGCGGAATAGCTGTCGACTGCAGGGTTCTGGCCTTTCTGCTGGATGAAATCGACGGAGGTCAGATGAAGGTCGGGATGGAGCGCGGCGTCTTCTGTATTCTGAACGCAGTGATCGGGCCACATCATCTGCGGCTTGCCCGAGAGCATGCCGATTTCAAAGGGTTTCTTGCCGGGATGGGCGGAGGCGAAGCTGCCATGATCAGCCGGGTGCCAATCCTGTGACGCGATGATGAGATCGTATTTGCCGCTATCGATGAGCTCATTGGCAATGGGCACGATCTCATCGCCCTCAGGCACTGGAAGATTGCCGCCAGGGCAGAAGCCGTTCTGGATATCGATGAGCAGCAGCGCTTTCATGAGGCCTGTCCTTCCGTTTTGTTGCGCCGCACGATGCCAAGCGGCGCGTTTCGGATCAAGCTCTTTGCGCCTCGCCGATGAAGACGGCGAGGCGCGATGGTTTGTAAAGGCTTATGCCGGCTTGTGGCCCTTGAGGCCATAGAAGGCAATGTAGACATAGCAGATGATCGGCATCAGGAAGGCGAGGTGGATGCCGATCGTATCGGCAAGACCGCCCTGGATAACAGGCAGGATCGCGCCGCCGACGATGGCAAGGCAAAGAATGCCCGAGCCTTGGCTCGTATATTTGCCGAGGCCATGCAGCGCCAGGCTAAAGATCGTCGGGAACATGATGGAGTTGAACAGACCGATCGCCAGCACGGACCACATGGCGACATGGCCTGTCGTCAGCACCGTCACCAGCAGAAGGATGATCGCGATAGCGGCGTTGAACGCAAGCGCCTTGCCATCATCGATGTGGCGCATGATTGCCGAGCCGACGAAGCGTCCGACCATCGCGCCGCCCCAGAAATAGGAGACATAGTGGGCGGCATCGGACTCGGAGAGATGGGCGATATCGGGCTGGCTCAGGAAGTTCACCAGGAAGCTGCCGACGCTGACTTCGGCGCCGACATAAACAAAGATGCCGACAGCGCCGAGCACGAGATGGCGGTACTGCCAGGCGGAGCCGCCGCCGCGCATCGGCTCGACAGTTTCTTCATCTTCGACCTCGGGCAGCTTCAATGCGGCAAAGACGGCAGCGAGCACCAGGAATGCGGCGGCAAGAAGCAGGTAGGGGAATTTGACCGCACCGGCCTCGGCAAGCCGCATCGCATCGAGCTGTTCCGGCGTCGCGTTGGTGGCCGCAACGGTCGCGGCGGACAGGATAAGCATGGCGCCGAAGTAAGGTGCAATCGTCGTGCCGAGGGAGTTGAATGCTTGCGTCAGGTTCAGACGGCTGGCGGCCGTATCCGGTGGTCCCAACACGGTGACATAGGGGTTGGCGGCGACCTGCAGGATCGTGATGCCGGTGGCGAGCACGAAAAGCGCGCCCAAGAAAAGGGCGTAGACTCGGTAGGTGGCGGCCGGAATGAACAGGGCGCAGCCGACAGCCGCGATCGCGAGGCCAACAACGATGCCCCATTTATAGGTGATGCGCTTCACGAGCGTGCCGGCAGGCAGCGATATGATGGAGTATGCGCCGAAAAAGCAAAGCTGGATGAGCATTGCCTGGGTGTAATTGAGCTGAAAGACGCTTTTCAGGTGCGGGACCAGAATATCGTTCAGGCAAGTGATGAAGCCCCACATGAAAAAGAGTGAGGTGAGTGCGATGAGCGCGAATTGGTAGTTGCCCTGGCCTTGGCGTGCGGATGCACGGGCGCTGGTGGGCGCAGAGCTTGTTGCTGAGCCAGCCACTTTTTTATCCTCGGTTCTTGTTGTTGCCAGGCTTCGAGATTCGAGCCGGACGAAAAGCCCGAACGGGCCGAAAGAAGAAACTGGCAGCGGCTTGCCGAGACCCCCGCAGGAAACGCAGAATCCCGAAGCCGCTTTAATCGATATAATCGATTGGATTATCATTGGTAGCTTGCTAGGCATGCGGATTCTGCAATGCTGCAATGCAATCACTTGCAAGGGTGGAATGTCTAGCCATGCCTTACGGCTTTTGAGCGGCCTATTCGATTGGGGCCGCTGCCGACGTCAGTCGAGGCTGTGCAAATAGCCAAGAACGGCGCGTTTCACGCGCAGAGCCAGCTGGTTTTTATCCGTGTCGCCATGGTCCCCTGCGGCATCGACCATTCCCTTGATGATGGCGACCACGTCGCGGCTTGCCACTTTTATATCGGCCTGCGGCGGCAAATCCGGTCGCAGCAGGGTTGCGCGCGTGAGTTCGAAGAATCGCCGTTTGACCGCTTCTGTGGCGGCATCGAGCGGCAGTCGCGCCTCCTCGAAATCGAGCAAGCGGGCCAGTGCCGGCCGGCGAAGCTGCTGCTCGACGCAAGGGAGGATGAGCGCCGATAGGGCCTCGCTGCCGGTGGTCTTGTCGGCGGCAATTTCCGCTTCTGCGACGAGGCGCGAAGTCTCACGCAGGATCAAGGCTCCGATCAGCGCATCCTTGCGTGGAAAATACTGATAGAGTGAGCCGACGCTGACGCCAGCCTTCTCCGCGACGGCATTGGTGGAGAAGGCTTCATGGCCGCGCTCTTCCAAAATGCGAGCCGCAGCCTCCACGATCGCTTCGACTGTTGCAAGCGAGCGGGCTTGTCTCGGCGCTTTTCTCGGCATGGCGCGGCTGTGGAGCGGGCTTTCGGACATGTTCCTGGAATGCGAGTAGCAAAAAGCGAATTATCGCTCATATTACAAATCGCGACCCAACGAAACAAGCATTTCAGCGAACATGCCGGGATTGAGTTCCCAGGCATGACGGAGAGCGCTTGTGCGAACGACAAGGAGATTTGACGCATGTCCAACGAAATTAGAACCGCGATCGTAACCGGCGCATCCAAAGGGATTGGCGCCGCCATTGCGAAGCAGCTTGCCGACGATGGCTTTCAGATCGTCGTCAATTACGCATCGAGTTCCGAAGAGGCCGGCGATGTTGTCGCCGGTATCGCCGCGGCGGGTGGTCGCGCGATTGCGGTCCGTGCCGATGTCGCCGACCCCGCGGCCGTGACCGCATTGTTCGATCGCGCCGAAGCGGAGTTCGGAAAGGTCGACGTACTCGTCAACAACGCCGGGATCAGCAAATTCTCGCCATTGGCTGAGGTTTCGGATGAAGATTTTCGGCAGCAGGTTGCCGTCAATCTGACTGGCACCTTCAACGGGATGCGAGAAGGGGCGAGGCGGGTGCGCGATGGCGGCCGCATCATCAATCTCTCCACGAGCATCATCGGTCACTACTCCCCCGGCAACGGCGTCTACGCGGCGACCAAGGCGGCGGTGGAGGCAATGACCCATATTCTTGCCAAAGAGCTCGGTCCGCGCGGGGTCACCGTCAATGCAGTCGCGCCGGGGCCGATCGCGACCGAATTGCTGTTCAAGGGGCGATCCGAGGCGCTGATCCAGCGGCTGATAAACGACATTCCGCTCGGACGCCTCGGGCTGCCTGAGGATATCGCCCAGATCGTATCATTTCTGGCCGGACCGCAGAGCGGTTGGGTCAACGGCCAGATCATCAGGGCGAATGGCGGGCGCAACTGAGATCGTGCAGCGAGGCGCAGAAGCCTTGGCGGCAGAAGGATCGTCTCTTGCCTAATAACGCGATACTGAATGATGCCATCGCGAGACCGGTCGTGTCTCGCGATAGCTTTCCCGTCGCTTCGTTGGGGGCTCAGTCGAACGCCAATCCTTCCTCGGCGATGGACTTCTGGACGGCCTCCCGTTGCCTCATGCGGCCATACCAAGCTTCCAGATTACGAAGTCCGTCGAAATGGATACCGGCTTTGTAATAGGATTTCAGCCATGGAGCCTGACCCCATCCTGTCAGTGCAAACAGATAGGCGTCGGCAACCGTGAATCTGTCGCCCATCAGGAAGGGACGGTCGGCGAGTTGCGCATTGATCCATTGATATCGTTTTTCAAGCTTCGGCCTTGCGGTCTCGACATAGTTTCCCGCGAGCCGCGCATAGAGAAGCGGAATGAACCCCTTGTGGATTTCCGTCGACAAGAAGCCGAGCATTTCCTGCAGCCTGTAGCGCTCCATCGTGCCGGGGGCGGCTGCTAATCCTGCCTCCGGCTTCAGATCCGCCAGATATTGGACGATCGCCGGCCCCTCGCGCAGAAGATTGCCGTCGCCGAGATCGAGCAGGGGGACATAGCCGTGCGGGTTGATGTCGTAGAAATCGAGTCCGGTTTCGGTCTTGTGGCTGGCGTGATCGATCTTGATCAGGTCCACGTCCAAGCCAAGTTCGTTGATGACGATATGGGGCGAGAGTGAGCAGCTTGCGGGCAGATAGTAGAGCTTCACGAGGGTCTCCATGGTGTTTCAGGGCCAGCTTTCGCTTGGAAAGACTGGCGCAGAACCATGTAATCCCTGCAGTATAGAATAGTAAGAACGGAAAAGTTTGACATCTAGGTACAAAAATTATACCGCCATGCACATGAGGTATGCGCGATGAAAAAGACCGTGACGGGTTGCTCCGTGGAAGAGGCGATGCACTTGCTGGGAGGCCGCTGGCGGCTGCTGATCGTGTCCTATCTGGTCGATGGACCCCAGCGTTTCAACGAACTGCGACGGCTGATGCCTGGCATTTCGCAGAGGATGCTGACGCTGGACCTGCGGGCGCTGGAGGAGGCGGGTCTTATCAAGCGGACGGTCTATCCGACGGTTCCCGTGAAGGTCGAATATTCGCTGACAGAGGATGGGAGACATCTGGAGAAGGTTGTCGCCGTAGTGAAAGAATTCGGGTTGTGGCTGAAGGATCGGGATGCGCAGGCTACCGGGAAGCATGAGGCTTCACCAGAGCTCGTAGTATAAGTCCCGCCAATCCGGATTTGTGTTTTTGACTAGATCGATCTTCTACTGTCGATACCAGCGTTTCGCCGATTTTTCTTTTTGTATGGCTGAAACGATGTCTACGTGGTCTTCATACCAGACCAACCGCGTGCACCCGTATTTCCAAGCGGAGCCAGGTGTCAGGCCCTCGCGATGCTCGTAGATGCGACGCTCGAGATCGGCGGTGACGCCGATGTACAGCGTGCCTCGCTTGTGATTGGTGATGATGCAGGTATATCCACCCATGCGTGTAGGATGCTGGTTGGGGTAGTGGTCGTCAAGGGCCGCTAGGGATGACGGATGATCTATTGATGCCGGATCCGTGCTCACATTTGCCACCGACGGCATACCCCACACTCCGTCATCCTCGGGCTTGCCCCGAGGATCCAAGCACAAGCCTCTTTGTTGCGTAATTGATTGCCGTGTCAGACGACTTTGTCGCCGCCAAGCACGCCGCGCTCTCGTTCGTACCTCAAATGGACAATACGAATTTGATGGGAAGCCTGTGCATGGATCCTCGGGTCAAGCCCGAGGATGACGGAGTGGAGGAAGATGAGGAGTTCCATCGCGACCCTCGTATATGCGCGGTCCGCATCAGCAGGTGATTCTATGGCCCCAAACCCGGAATCGCTCCCGATCAAACCCTCTCCACAAACCCATCCAGCACGCGTTTCTGCCCGGCGCGGTCGAATTCGATCGTCAGCTTGTTGCCCTCGATTTCCGAGACGTTGCCGTTGCCGAATTTGATGTGGAAGACGCGGTCGCCGATGGCGAATTTGGAGGGTTCGGAGGAGGTGGATTTGGCCACCAGTTCGCCGTCGATGGTGCGCACCTTCGGGCCGCTTTCGCCGTAGCTGATGCGTTCGACGGCGTGGCCGGAGCGGCTGCCCCAGTTGTCGCGGGTTGCATCGTTGCGGTTTGCCTGGGCGCGCTTCCAGCCGGGTGTCGAATAGGTGTTGGCGAAGGGATCTGCCTTGTCGAAGCGGGACTGGCCGTAGCCGCCGCGGCCATATCCGCCATAGGACTGCTCGACTTCGGCGACCTGAACATGGGTTTCCGGCAGTTCGTCGAGGAAGCGCGAGGGGATTGTGGATTGCCAGAGGCCGTGGATGCGGCGGTTGGAGACGAACCAGATGTGGCAGCGGCGCTTGGCGCGGGTGATGCCGACATAAGCGAGGCGGCGCTCTTCCTCGAGACCGGCGCGGCCGCTTTCGTCGAGCGAGCGCTGATGCGGAAACAGGCCTTCCTCCCAGCCGGGCAGGAACACCGTGTCGAACTCCAGACCCTTGGCGGAGTGCAGCGTCATGATGGAGACGGCGTCGAGATTCTCGTTCTGCTCGGCATCCATGACGAGGGCGACGTGTTCAAGGAAGCCGCGCATGGACTCGAAGCCGTCCATAGAGCGGATGAGTTCTTTCAGGTTTTCCAGGCGCCCCGGCGCTTCCGCCGATTTGTCGTTCTTCCACATGTCCGTATAGCCGGACTCTTCGAGGATCTGCTCGGCAAGATCGGTATGCGGCGTGTTTTCGAGCAGGCCCTGCCAGCGGCGGAAGGACTGCACGACGTCGAACAGCGCCTTGCGCGCCTTCGGCTTCATCTCATCCGTCTCGATGATGTCGGTCGCTGCCGCCAGCATCGGGATATCGCGCACGCGGGCGTAGTCATGCAGCGCACGCACGGTGGTGTCGCCAAGGCCGCGCTTCGGCGTGTTGATGATGCGCTCGAAGGCGAGATCGTCGGCCGGTTGGCAGACGAGGCGGAAATAGGCCATGGCATCGCGGATTTCGAGGCGCTCGTAGAAGCGAGGGCCGCCGACGACGCGATAGTTCAGGCCGAGCGTGACGAAACGGTCTTCGAACTCGCGCATCTGGAAGGAGGCGCGCACGAGGATGGCGATGTCGTTGAGATTGTGCTTGTTGCGCTGCAACTGCTCGATCTCTTCACCGATAGCGCGCGCTTCCTCCTCGGAATCCCAGGAGGCGTGCACCTGCACCTTTATATCGTCGGGGTCGGAGCGGTCGGTGAACAGCGTCTTGCCGAGCCGGCCTTCATTATGGGCGATCAGATGCGCGGCAGCGCCGAGAATATGTTCGGTGGAGCGATAGTTGCGCTCCAGCTTGATGACCTTGGCGCCGGGAAAATCCTTCTCGAAGCGCAGGATATTGTCTACTTCCGCACCGCGCCAGCCATAGATCGACTGGTCGTCATCGCCGACGCAGCAGACATTCTGAGGCTCGCCCTTCTGCCGCTGCGCCAGCAGGCGCAGCCACATGTACTGCGCCGTGTTGGTGTCCTGATACTCGTCGACTAAGATGTAGCGAAAGCGCTGGTGATAATCCTTGAGGATATCGGGATTCTGCCTGAATATATTGATCGGATGCAGCAGAAGATCGCCGAAGTCGCAGGCGTTCAGCGTCTTCAGGCGGTTCTGATAGGCGGCATAGAGTTCGCGGCCCTTGCCGTTGGCGAAGGCGCGCGCGTCGCCTTCCGGAATATCAGCGGGGCTGAGGCCCTTGTTCTTCCAGGTATCGATCATGCCGGCGAACTGTTTGGCCGGCCAGCGCTTATCGTCCAACCCTTCGGCCTGGATCAGCTGCTTGATCAGGCGGATGACGTCGTCGGTATCGAGAATGGTGAAGCTGGAGGTGAGGCCGACCAGCTCGGCATGACGGCGCAACAGCTTGACACCGATCGAGTGGAAGGTGCCGAGCCAGGGCATGCCTTCGACCGCGCCGCCGACGAGCAGCGCGATGCGTTCCTTCATCTCGCGGGCCGCCTTGTTGGTGAAGGTGACCGCGAGGATCTGGCTGGGGAAGGCGCGGTTGGTGGAGAGTATATGGGCGATGCGTGTCGTCAGCACGCGCGTCTTGCCGGTGCCTGCGCCCGCAAGCACCAGAACGGGGCCGTCGAGCGTTTCCACGGCTTCCGTCTGCTCGGCATTAAGGCCCGAGAGGTAATCTGGCCGGCGGCCGCTGTCGCGTGCCGCCATGGCGCGTGCCGCGATGCCGCCGCCAATGCTGCCGGCAGCCGGCGCAGAACGGCGCGGTACGGTATGCTCCGGCTCCTCATCAAAGAAGGGAATGTCGTCATGTCCAATGGTCATGCGGCCCAATGTAATGATTCTACCTCGAAAGGCAAAAGAAACGGGCCGAAATTAGAACAAAAAGTGCACATTCGCAGCTCTTGATACGCGTTCTGCATCACGGAGCGGATATGCCGGCGAGCCAATAAAACGTGTCGTTGTCTCACTGAAGATTACAACTTCGTTTGTATCTAAATTGTGGTTTAGCAGTCGATTCATGGGGGGCAGCGGCCGCGTGAAATGATGCGACTCGGCGCGGTACACAATGCTCGCCCATCGTCGCGCCGCGGCATAGCGACGAGCACGTCGGGGCTAAGCCAGTTATCGCCCCCGCGCCCAATTATGGTGAATTATGCGTTGTTCTTAGCGCATTTTTAAGCATGTTTGCTAATCATGGCGATATGTAACCGCCAGAGCGCAGGTGTTGTTTTTGCCTGGCTCCTGTTTGCCGATGCGATCGGCCCGCGCGCATGAGCGCCCGCGGCAAGGTTCCGATGTCTCCTTGTATATGTTGCGTATTGTTGCGTTCGGAGTTCATGTGCCGTGAGTATTTTTTCGACCTTCATCAGGGTCAGTCCCTCTATGAATACAGCGCTGGAAGTGCTGAGGGACACCCAGGCCAAACTGGGTAATGCCGAACGACAGATGTCGTCGGGCCTGCGGGTTCAAACGGCGAGAGACAATGCTACGTACTGGAAAATCTCGACTTTGACGCATACCGACGTCGGTGCGATTTCGTCGGTTCAGGATGCGCTCGGTCTCGCCGCCTCGACCGTCAGCACGGCTTCCACGGGTGTCGGCAGCGCGATCGACGTCGTGACAGAGATCAGGACAAAGCTTGTCAGCGCCTATGAGACCAGCGTCGACAAAACGAAGCTTAATGACGAGATTGCGCAGCTGAAACAGCAGCTGCGTAGCATCGGAGAGTCTGCGACCTTCAATGGCGTCAACTGGACGGTGCTGCGGGATGGCGCCGATCCTATCGATCCGCACGAAGTGCCGGGCTCGCTGATCCGCGGCAGCAACGGGACAGTTTCGATCGGCATGTTGAGCTATGCAGGCGTGAGTTCGACGAGCGGCCCGATCACATCGGTCGATGCGCGTTATCTGATCGATGACCAGTCGAGCGGCTCCGGCGGATATGGCGTGCTGACGTCGACGTCTTTCGCGACCGAGGCCGGGGCTGCAAGGAACTATGTGCTCGTCAGCACTCAGAACGGCAATACGAGCGGCCAGGTGGAGATCTCGCTCGATGCGAATACGACCCAAGGGGCCATCGCCGACATGGTCAACACAGTGACGGGAATGTTGAACCAGCTCAAGACGATCGGGTCCGCATTCGGCTCCCTCGAATCGCGCATCAATCTTCAGACCGAGTTCGCCAAGAATTTGAGCGATTCCCTGACCAGCGGTGTCGGGAAGCTTGTCGATGCCGATATGGAGCAGCAATCGAGCAAGGTTCTGGCGCTGCAGGCTCAGCAGCAACTCGGGCTGCAATCGCTCTCGATCGCCAATGCCAGCTACAATACGGCTTTGCAGCTTTTCCAGAATCTCTGAGAGCCAACCAAAATCATAAGAGGCAGAGTTATACGTATCCTCATTGCCTTGGTGGCTTTAGCCGTTTTTTCGCTTGGCTGGAGTGTTCGCGATGCTGTCAGAGGCAGCATCAATGCGATGGTGATATGGCTCGGCTTTGCAATGTTCTGGGGTCTAATGTGTATTATGTATTCGATGGTTCACGCGAGATATTGAGAGATTGTTGCGGAAATTGCTTCTATCCCAAAGATATAAGGGCCTCATAGATTTCTCTTCACGATATTGCCGCAATGCTTCATATCTGCTGCGGCCATCGAACCGGAGAGCGATGATTCCATGATGAAGAGAATTGCCATTCTTGCCCTAGCGGCAGCCTTTTTGAACGCATGCACGACCACCGACCCCTATACGGGTGAGCAGAAAGTTTCCAATACGGCAGGCGGTGCAGCGATCGGTGCCGGTGTCGGCGCTGTCGCAGGCCTTCTGATCGGCCATTCGCCGGCCTCGCGCCGCAATGCCGCGTTGATCGGCGCAGGCGTCGGTGCGCTTGCAGGTGCGGGCATCGGCAACTACATGGACCAACAGGAATCCGAACTGCGTGCGCAGCTGCAGGGCACCGGCGTCTCCGTTACGCGCGTCGGCGACCGCATCATCCTCAACATGCCGTCGGCAATCACCTTCGACATCGACCAGGATGCGATCAAGCCGGAATTCTTCCCGACGCTGAATTCTGTCGCGATCGTTTTACGCAAGTTCAACCGCACGCTGATCGACGTCAACGGCCATACGGATTCGACTGGCAGCCTGCAGCATAACCAGGATCTGTCCGAGCGCCGCGCCGGATCGGTTGCGTCCTACCTCGGCAGCCAGGGTATCGACCAGCGCCGCATGTCGGCCATCGGCTTCGGTCCATCGCAGCCGGTCGCAACGAATGCAACCGAGGCTGGCCGCGCCCAGAACCGCCGCGTCGAGATCCAGATCGCACCGATCACGCAGAACGGCTAAGCCTTTTCAACAGATGCGGCCGGGTCTCATGATCCGGCCGTTTTCTTTGCGCGTCGGATCACGCGTGCATGCTGGCGCCCTTGGTGATCTTGTCGACGATTTTCTTGTCGGCGCGCAAGGCGATGCCGACGACCTTGGCGTCCTCCGGTGCGAATTCGGAAAAGACAGCGCGGTTGGCCGCATCATGGCCAGTTGAAAACATTTCCTCGATGAAGATGGAAGACGTGACGCCACGCTCCAGCGAGCGGCGGTGGATGGCGGTAATGCTCTCCTTGTCGGCCGAGAGCACGATGATGGGCTGGATCGACAAAGCGTTGTAGACGTTGCCGGTGCGATCGCGATAGGCTTCGCCGATGATATCTGGATGCTGTCCGGCTATGCCTGTCGACAGGAAGGCCGTTACATTCAGTTTTTGCCAGGATTGAAGGTCGCTTCGCAGAACGATCGCGATTTTGGTATCGAACATCGATGGTCACTTTCATGCAGTCTGGAAATGGGACATTGCGCGAGGATGTAACCGGACAGATCTTCGAGGGTCTTGAACGTTTGTGCGTGACGCCGGAGAGCAATCGCATCCTGTCCGCGCCTGCCTATCCGGGCATCGAACGCATCCAGGCGCAGTTTCGCGGCGATGCCTTCGAACTGCACCGGCACGATACCTATGCGCTTGGCGTCACCATCCGCGGCGTGCAGACATTCCGCTATCGCGGCGAACAGCGCTATAGCCTGCCGGGACGGGTGATCATTCTTCATCCGGACGAACTGCATGACGGCGGGGCCGCGACCGATGACGGCCTCGTGTACCGGATGCTGTATCTGGAGCCATCGGTACTGTTTCAATGCCTTGAGGCGGCGCGTGTCGGCCTGCCTTTCGTCGATGACCCCGTGGTGGAAGACAATCGTCTCGCCGGCTTGTTGCTGGCGGCGCTTGGCGAGCTCGATCGCGAGCTGGATGAACTCTTCGTTGACGATTTCGTCTCGCGGCTCACCGACGGACTTGTCCAGCACGCCCGTTTGCCGCAACGGCCTTTGGGTAGCATTGCCTGGGGGCAGGTGAAGACTGCGCGCGACTATCTCGAGGCGCATGTCACGCGGGGTGTGCGCTCGCAGGAGCTTGAGCGCATCACCGGTCTCGATCGCTTTGCGCTTGCGCGGCATTTCCGTGCCGCCTTTGCAACAAGCCCGCATCGGTTCCTGCTGATGCGGCGGCTGCAGCAGGCAAAGGCGATGATCGGCGCGGGAGAGCCGATCGCGGAGGTGGCCGCGGCAACCGGCTTTGCCGATCAGAGCCATCTGACCCGACATTTCAAGAAGGCGTTCGGCATTGCTCCAGGTGCCTGGAACACCATGGTTCAAAGAACCGCTTAGCCGAGCTTGCCGACCTTCAATGCAGGCCGAGGAACTGCTTGAGTTCAGGCGTTTGCGGGTTTGCAAAGACTTCGCCCGGCGGTCCGATTTCGTGCACGCGCCCCTGGTGCATGAAGACCACGCGCGAGCAGACGTCCCGGGCGAATTTCATCTCATGCGTCACCATCAGCAGCGTCATGCCTTCGCCGGCCAGTTCGCGCACGACGGCAAGAACTTCCGCCACCAACTCCGGGTCCAGCGCGGAGGTGATTTCATCGCAGAGAAGCGCGATCGGCTGCATGGCGAGTGCTCTTGCAATGGCGACGCGCTGCTGCTGGCCGCCGGAGAGTTCGTCCGGATAGGCGTCGAACTTGTGCCCGAGGCCGACGCGGTCGAGCATGCGCCGCGCCATCGCCTCGGCTTCGGCTTTGGTGGTCTTCTTAACCACCATCTGCGAGAGCATGACGTTGCGTCCCGCGCTCAGATGCGGAAAGAGATTGAACTGCTGAAAGATCATGCCGACCTTCAGCCGGAGCGCTTTCAGATGCAGGTCGTCAGGCAAAAGCTGTGCACCGGCCACGGAAATCGAGCCGTCATTGATCGTCTCCAGCCCGTTGATGCAGCGCAGCAGTGTCGATTTTCCGGAGCCGCTCTTGCCAATGATAGCGATGACCTCGCCCGGCTCGACATCGAGGTTGATGCCCTTCAGGACTTCATTGGTGCCGAAGCTCTTGCGGACTTCAGTGATTTCGATGAGCGACATTGAGCTTCCTCTCCAGGATCTGGCTGCTCTTCGACAGCGGCCAGCACAAGGCGAAATAGATAAGCGCGACAAAGCCGTAGACGGTGAATGGCTGGAAGGTCGCGTTGGTGATGACGGTGCCGGCCTTCGATAGCTCTACGAAGCCGATAATGGAGGTCAGGGCCGTGCCCTTGACGACCTGGACGGAGAAGCCGACGGTCGGCGGCACGGCGATGCGCAGCGCCTGCGGCAGGATGACGTAGCGCATCTGCTGCAGATAACCCATGCCGAGACTTGCCGATGCTTCCCATTGGCCTTTGGCTACAGCCTCGACGCAGCCGCGCCAGATTTCCGTCAAAAAGGCAGCCGACCAGAGGGTGAGCGCGACGCCGGCAGCGAGCCAGGCCGGCACGTCGATGCCGAAAAGCCCGAGACCGAAGAAGGCCAGAAAGAGCTGCATCAGCAGCGGCGTGCCCTGGAACAGCTCGACGAAATATCTGACCGCGACGCGGCCGACCTTTGCCTTGCCGATGCGAAGGAACAGCAGGATTGCGCCAACGATGGCACCGCCGGCGAAAGAGACGAGCGACAGCAATATCGTCCAGCGCGCGGCTAGAAGCAGGCCGCGCAGAATATCCCATGTGGTGAATTGGATCATTGGCGGACCCTGCGTGGAAAGATCAGCTTGCCCACTCCCGCAAGTGCCTGCCGAAGCAGAACCGCCAGCGCGAGGTATATCGCCGTGGATACGAAATAGGCCTCGAATGCGCGGAACGAGCGCGATTGGATGAAGTTGGCGGCGAAGGTCAGGTCCTCGGCGGCGATCTGCGAGACGACGGAGGAGCCGAGCATGACGATGACGACTTGCGATGACAATGCCGGCCAGATGCGCTGCAGGGACGGAACGAGGACGACATGCCGGAAGGTCTCGAACTGGGTCATGGCAAGGCTGGCGCCGGCTTCGAACTGGCCGCGTGGCGTTGCCTGTATGCCGGCGCGGATGATCTCGCAGCTATAGGCTCCGAGATTGATGATCATGGCGAGATTGGCGGCGGTCATCTCGTTCATCTGAACGCCGATGCCGGGCAGGCCAAAGAAAATGAAGAAGAGCTGGATCAGAAATGGCGTGTTGCGGATGAGCTCGACATAGGCAGCCACGAAGGGTTTGAGCCAGCTCGGGCCAAGTGCGCGAGCCCAGGCGCAGGCAATTCCTAGGATAATGCCCAGCACAGCGCCGATAAGGGTCAGCTCCACCGTGACAAGAACACCCTTGATCAGCGTGGGATAATATTCGGCAAGCCAGCCGAAATCGAAGTGATAGCGCATGGGAGAAAGCCTCGCTGAGACCGATCACGCCGCCGAATGACGGCGCGATCGGTCCTGCGTTGATCAGAAGCCGGCCGGCAGGTCGGCGCCCAGCCACTTCTGCGACATCTTGTTCAGTGTCCCGTCCGCCTTGGCGGCGGCAATGATGTCATTGACCTTCTTCTGCAATGCCTGCTCGCTCTTGTTCAGGCCGATGAAGCAGGGGGAGTTGGTGATGAGAAATTTCATCTCGGGCTTCTTCGGCGGATTTCTGGCAAGAATGGCCGCCGCGACGACATTGCCGGTTGCAACCAGCTGAACCTGTCCGGACAGGAAGGCGGAGATGGTGCCGTTATTGTCCTCGTAGCGCTTGATCGTCGCATCTTGCGGCGCGACCTTGGTCAGCGCGAGATCCTCGATCGCGCCGCGGGTGACGCCGATCGTCTTGCCGGAAAGGTCTTCCGGCTTCGCGGCCGCGACATCGCCGGGACCGAAGACGCCGTTGAAGAAGGGCGCGTAGGCGTCGGAGAAATCGATGACCTTTTCGCGATCCGGATTCTTGCCGAGGCTTGAGATTACCAGATCGACCTTATTCGTCTGCAGATAGGGAATGCGGTTGGCGCTGGTAACCGGAACGAGCTCAGTTTTCACGCCGAGTTTTTCGCCGATCAGATTGGCCATGTCGATGTCATAGCCCATGGGTGCCATGTCCGTGCCGACACTGCCGAAGGGCGGAAAGTCCTGCGGAACGGCGACGCGCAGCGTGCCGCGCGAGGTTATGTCGCTCAGAGCATCCGCCCGAGCTGCGCCAGGGGCGGAAATTGACCCCATCGCCAGCATCGCGATACCGAGTGCCATGAGCATTTGTCTGCGCTTCATCGAATGTCCTTCCAATCGTGGCTGTATGAAAGCTGAAAGGCGAAAGGCAAGACATATGCCAGTCGACGGAAAACTGCCTCGCGGTGTCATGGTATGGATGAAAGTGAATGTTCGGTGATCGTTGAGGTGATGGATTGATTAAAATATAGGCAAAATTCTGCTGCGATGCTTTTTCCCGCCGACCGATCGTCGCACCTTTGATCAATCGCACAAAACTTGAACTTATGCGCGATAGCGGCTCACTTTCATCACTGGACAGCCCCGCCCCAAATGCCCCATAGAACCGAGAGGGGTTAACGCCCTGGACGACCGCGATGGGAGATTCGGACTATGGTTTTGGCTGATGCAAAGGCGGGAACGCGCAACGAGGCCGGCATATCCGCCGTTCTCGGCATTCTGAAGCAGGCCTTCGGTGAACGTTTGCAGACCGGCGAAAGTTTTCGTGCCCAGCACGCCCACACCACCACTTATATCCCATCGCAGCTGCCGGACGGCGTGGTCTTTGCTGAAACGAGCGAGGACGTGCGGGCTGTCGTGAAGGCGTGTGCCGAACACAAGGTCCCAGTTATTCCTTTTGGCACTGGCTCTTCGCTGGAGGGACAGGTGAATGCGCCGCAGGGCGGCATTTCCATCGATTTCAGCCGTATGAACCGCATTCTCGAAATCAATGCCGAGGATCTGGATTGCACGGTCGAGCCCGGCGTCACCCGCGAGCAGCTTAATACCTACCTGCGCGATACCGGCCTGTTCTTCCCGATCGATCCGGGCGCTAACGCTTCGATCGGCGGCATGGCATCGACGCGCGCATCGGGTACCAACGCTGTGCGCTATGGCACGATGAAGGACAATGTGCTGTCCGTGACCGTGGTGACTGCCAATGGCGAGGAAATCCGCACCGCCCGCCGCGCCAAGAAATCATCCGCCGGTTACGATCTGACACGGCTCTTTGTCGGAGCGGAAGGCACGCTCGGCGTACTGACGTCGATCACCCTGCGCCTGCAGGGCATTCCGCAGAAGATCGCCGGCGGGGCCTGCGCTTTTCCGGACATCAAGGCGGCTTGCGATGCCGTCATCATGACCATCCAGATGGGCGTTCCCGTCGCGCGCATCGAGCTGCTCGATGCCATGCAGATGCGGGCCTGCAACCGCTATTCCGGCCTGACCTATGACGAGAAGCCGACGCTTTTCCTTGAATTCCACGGCACTGACGAGACGGTAGCGCTGCAGTCGGAGCAATTTGCCGAGATCGCGGCGGAATGCGGGGGCGGCGAATTCCTTTGGACAAGCAATGCCGAAGAGCGCAACAAGCTTTGGAAAGCCCGCCACGACGCCTATTGGGCCTGCCGCGCGCTGGCGCCGGAGTTGGCTGCGCTATCGACAGATGTCTGCGTGCCGATCTCACGCCTTGCCGAATGCGTAGCGGAAACCCAGGCCGATATCGAGGCGCATGGCCTGCTGGCGCCGATCGTCGGCCATGCCGGCGACGGTAATTTCCATGTGCTCGTCCTGTTTGACGACAAGACCTCTGAAGGGATCGCTGTCGTCGAGGAATTCGTCGCTCGCCTTAACGCGCGTGCGCTCGCCATGGACGGCACATGCACCGGCGAGCACGGCATAGGGCAGGGGAAGATGGCATTTCTGGAGCAGGAGCTCGGCGATGCCGTCGATCTGATGCGTCAAATCAAGGAGTCGCTTGATCCGGATGCCATTTTCAATCCAGGGAAGATATTCCGCAGGCACTGAAAGATGGAATATTTTCATGATCTTGGCTTGCTACAAGCGCGAATGACGCTAGGCTGCATCCGCACTTTTCCGGTTTTTGCCATAAAAAGCCACCGACACGCGCTAGAGGAGGCATACCTCTTAAAAAGAGCTGCTGTGATAGGCGGAGATCGGGTAGAACCGTACATAGACTAAATTATGCCGTGTATGCGCTCTGACAAGCGACGCCTGCATACGTTGGGAATGAAGATTGGAGACGACACGCGTTGTTAGGTAGGGTCCTGGTTTTTCTGGGTGGATTGCTTGTGGTGGTGCTGTTCCTGGCGCTGCTCGCCCCGCTCTTCATAGACTGGACCGATTTTCGCAAGAACTTCGAGGATCAGGCAAGCCGCATCATCGGCAAGAAGGTGACTGTTCATGGCACCGTGGATGCCCGTCTTCTGCCGTTCCCGTCGGTGACGCTGCATGACGTCCGCGTCGGCCAGGAGGCTGATGGAACGCCGCTCGTACAGGTGGCCGAATTCTCCATGGATGCGGAACTTGCGCCTTTCCTTTCCGGCGAAGCACTGATCTTCGATATGCGGGTGTCCAAGCCCAAGGTGCGGCTGCGGCTGCTGAAGGACGGCACGCTCGACTGGATGCGCGGTAGCCAGCCGGAAATTCCCGCAAAGTCCGTCGTGCTCGAAAGCGTTCACGTAGAAGACGGCGATATTCTCTTCATTGACGAGCAAACGGGCAGGACCCGCCACGTCACGGGCCTGAATGCCCAGATGTCGGCGCGGTCGCTTGCCGGCCCTTGGCGTATCGAGGGCGATGCGGCCCTCGACAACGAGCATGGCAATTTCACGGTTTCCAGCAGCCAGCCTGACGACAACGGCGTCCTGCGCGTCCGCACCCGGCTGATGCCGGACCGCCATCCGCTTAATGTCGATCTCGATGGCGAGCTTAAACTCGTCGACAGCAAGCCCGATTACATGGGCTCCTTCACGGCCGGGGTCAGCGACAAGCAGACGCGCGATTCTGCCGATCAGAAGGCGCAGCCCCGCATCAAGGGCCGTTTCGAGTTGACGAATGACCGTATTCGCGTTCCGGAATATCGCCTTGAAGTCGGCGCCGATGACGATCCTTATGTCGTCACAGGCGAGGCGACGCTGGATACAGGTTCCAAGCCGGAATTCCTGCTGACGGCCGATGGACAGCAGATCGACGTCAACCGTCTCGGCAACAACAAGGGCACCAACGGCAAGACCAATCGCAACCCGGCAATCTCGGCACGTCAACGCCTCAACAATCTGATTGCGATTGCGGCTGAAATTCCGGTGCCACAGGTTCCCGGCAAGGCGACCTTCCGGCTGCCGGCGATCGTGGCGGGCGACACGACCATACGCGACGTGCAGCTCGATCTCGAACCGGCGGGAACGGGATGGAGGATCGATCATGCGATCGGCACGATGCCCGGCCGCACGCAGGTCGAAGCGCGCGGTAATCTCATGCTGCGGGACGAGCCCAACTTCATCGGTAATCTGGTCGTTGCGTCCAACCAGCCGTCGGGATTGGCCTCGTGGCTTGTGGGGGCCGTCGATCCGGCGATACGCCAGCTGCGTCAGGCCGGCTTCTCCGCCGATGTCAGCCTGAAGCATGACGAGCAGCGCTTCGAAAATCTGGAGATCGCAATCGGTTCGGCCACGCTGAAAGGCCGGATCGATCGCCAGAGCGGGACGGACAAGACGCCGCCAAAGCTTGCGGTCGATCTCACCGGCGATGCTCTCGACCTCGATGCGCTGAGGGCGCTGACCGGGCTCTTTACAGGCCAGGATACCGAGGAATCTCTCTTCGACCATCGGATCACGGCGCATCTGCAGGCCGGAAAATTCATGGCCTTCGGTGTGCCGGCCGATAATCTCGATACGTCCTTCTCCGTTGCCGATGGCGCTCTGACGATCGACAAGCTTTCGGTGCACAATGTCGCCGGCGCCGAAATCACCGCAACGGGCCGCGCCGACGGCACGCCATCCGACTACAAGGGATCGGGCGAGATCACCTTCAAGGCCGCCGATCCCGCGCCGTTTTTCGAAATGTTGCGCCAGCATTTACCGCACCATCCCGTCATGGACCGTTTGGTGCGCAATGCGGCCTGGTATGGAAACACGGCTCTTCGCGGGGCGGTGACGCTTGGCGGCGATCAGGACAACGCGCTGACGGTGACGCTTGCCGGTGTTTCCAACGGCAGCCGCGTCAATTTCGATTATCGCATGTCCGATCTTTCGGCGTTCAAGGGCAAGGGCACCACGACGCTCGAGGGAACGCTGGAAAATTCGGTGACGTCGATCCTGTTCGGCCAGGCGGGTCTCGATCCGTTGCCTGTTGAAGCCGATGCCAATGGTCGTCTGACGCTGAAAGTATCGGCAAGTGGCACCGATCCGGCGGATGCCGCGCTCACTTTTGCGACCGACAAGACATCGTTTACCGCAAACGGCAAGGTGGATGTCCGTCCAGCTACCTTCCTCAACGGCAACATAGCGCTATCGTTCGAAAGCGCTGACATCGATCCTTATTTCGTGATGAACGGCATCGGTATTCCGCAGATGGGCGCCGGTTTGCCGGTGAAGTTCCAGGCTAATGCCGCGCTGAGCCCGGACAAGATCGTATTTTCGGATATGAAAGGGCTGTTCGCCGACAACAACATGTCCGGCACGCTGACCGTCGATCGGAAGGCGCCGAATCTAAAGGCCTCGGGTGAATTGTCGCTCGACAAGATGGATCTCGACTGGCTGGCGGAAGCCATCTACGGGCCGATGAGCGATCCGAAAACAGGCGCGCTCAACAAGGATAAGCTCGGCCTTCCAGCCTTCAGCGGCATGGACATCGGCGTCAAACTCTCCGCAAAGCAGGTATGGCCTGGTCTGTTCGGTCCCATTTCGAATTTCACCGCCAATGCAGCTTACAGGGGCGAGGAGTTGCGGCTGAATGATCTGACGGGTGGCTGGAATGGCGGTACGCTGACCGGGAGCGCGATGTTCGCCAATTCGGATGGCACCGGCCTGCTGCAGACGAAGCTCAGCCTCGCCAATGGCGATCTTGCGGCTGTTGCCTGGCAGCGCGATGGAGCGCCGCTTGCGACCGGCCGCTTCGGCCTTGCGATGAATGCCGAAGCGAGCGGCAAGAGCATTGCCGACCTTGCCGCGAATGCAAGCGGTTCGGGTGAAATGAAGCTCGGCGAGACGCATGTGCGTGGCCTCAATCTCTCCGTCATGCCGCCGCTCCTCTCGGCGACGGATCAGATTCAGGGCGATATCACTGCCGCCAAGGTGCTGCCGATCGTGCAGACGCTGCTGAACAATGGCGAGGCTGTTCTCCCGGCGACCAGCATCCCTTTCAACATTTCCGCCGGTGTGGTGCGAGCGACCAATATTGTCGCCAGCAACGACCTGGCAAAGCTTTCGGGCAACGCCGAAATCAGCCTGCCGGATGAGCGCATGCGCGGCTCACTCGGTATCGCCTTCAAGGCCGGTGCCGAAGCGCAGAGCGGGGCGGAACCGGCCCTACGCCTCGATTTCGCAGGACCGCTCTCCGCACCTGGCCGAACGATGGATATCACGGACGTCACCAGCTTCCTGTCGGTCCGGGCATTCGAGCGCGAGCGCCGTCGGGTGGAGCGCTTGCAGGCCAATGTGCTTGAAAAGCAGCGGCTGCGGCGTGAGGTGGCGCTGTACAAGTATGTTGCGGGCGTGCGCGAGGCTCAGCGCCAGCGCGATGCCGCCATCTCGCAGCAGCGCCGCGCAGAAGAGGAACGGTTACGCAATCTGGCTCAGCAGGCGGCCGCTCAGAAGCAGGCGGAGGAAGAGGCGCGCGCCAAGCAGGCAGCGGAGGAGGCGGCCAAGGCCAAGGCGGCGGCCGACGCGCGAGCCAAGGCCGAAACTCAGCATCCGACGGCACCTTTGAATTTCAATGAACTGCCGGGAGTTGCCCAGTAAACCGGAAGGTTGTGGATTGATCCACATCTGGTAGGTAAAGCGCGCTCACGACATCGTCTTGAGCTCTCTGCAAGTATTCAGTTGCGATCCTTCAGCCATTTAAGGACATAGAGGCGGAGCGCAGAGGAGAGATTGCTGCCGGCTTCGCGGCCGTCGTCGATCTCTGAGATCAGCGCTGCGAGCGACGTGCCGCGCGCATTGGCAATCGCCTTCAGTTCTGTCCAGAAGGCATCCTCAAGGGAAAAGCTCGTGCGATGGCCATGCAGCGTCGCGGAATGTTTACGGATCATCGGCGGATCGATCAAAAATCGGAAATGGCGGGATATTTCTGAAAGTGATTCAAAATGCGGAAGTAAGCAACTGATTTCTGAAGTTTTTTGTCTCAGGACCTAAATTAGTCTTCGGTCTTCTTGGTTTCGATTCGGCCGGCCTCGTGCGCCTTTGCGGCCTTTTCGTTAAGCGTTGTCGTCAGCTTCTTCTCAGCCTTGGTCCTTCCGAAGGCGATGCGGTTCTGCTCAGCCTGCGTTTCCTTATCCGAGCGGGCCTGCTTCTTGCGAAACTGACGCAGATTGACGATTTCGGCGCTCATTAATCTCTTCCGTTACCGGCATGAAAAAGGGAAGCGGATGCTTCCCCTGCAATGGCTACTGCTTCTTGCGGAATGCGTCGAGAGAGACAACCGATCCCGGTTTCTTTTCCTCACCTTCCTTGGCTGCAGCCGCAGGCGCTTCCTCGCCTTCGACCGGCACCGGATAGGCCGTGATTTCGCCGGAGGAGGTCTCTTCCTCTTCGTCGGCCAGCGGCACGTCGAATTCCAGCTCGAAATTGACGGAGGGGTCGTAGAAGCCGCGGATTGCGTTGAAGGGGACGACCAGCTTTTCCGGAACGTCGGAGAAGGAGAGGCCGATCTCGAATTGGCTTTCCGTGATCTTCAGATCCCAGAACTGGTGCTGGATGACGATGGTCATCTGTTCGGGATATTTCGCCTTCAGGTGCTGTGAAATGCGCACGCCCGGGGCGCCGGTCAGAAAGGTGATGAAGAAATGGTGGTCACCGGGCAGGCGGCCTGTAGCGCCGACCTCGGTCAGCACCTTGCGGATTACTCCCCGCAGGGCGTCCTGTGCCAAAATGTCGTAGCGGATATGATCCTGCCCCATGCTTTCCTGTCTTTCGTTGGCCATGCTTTTTATAGGCTTATGCCACGCTGAGCGCCGCCGGAAAAGCCCTATGCGCGAGTCACCGCGTGACGATCCATAATATAGCACTGGAGAAGAAGGTGAAGGCTTCTGTTGCCAGGTGCCTTCGAACCCCGCCTAAGAGTGCGACCCCTTAGGACTTTATTTGAAGTGTCACACCGCGATTAAGCAGCGAGACGAGCTTCCGCATAGTTGTCGTTTGCAACTACAATTTTAGCCCGATAACGGCGGTACAATGCCGAGCGAAAAGTCGATCTTTACACCCTTGTCGATCCTGTTTCGCCCCCATCAAAAGCCGGTCTGTCGCAAGTTCTGCCGGCCGGTTTTTGGTGGAGGCGCCGGGTACCGCCCCCGGGTCCAATAGGTTTATTACACCGCTCATTTATCGCCATAGCCGGCCCGAAGACCGGCAACGGTGATATAGTGTTTTCCGCAGGCGAAGGGAAGGGCAATTGTCACAAATGCTTCGCTGAAACATCGGTTTGTCCGCAAGGCCACGAGGTTTGCCTAAATTACGCTTGGCCGCGGTTGGTTTCCCAGCGGCTTGTCATTAGAATTACGAAAAAGGAATCGGCAGGCTGTCGTTCAGGCAAGCCTTATGGCCGGAAATTCAAACGATTTCGGAGCAGAAGATGGCTCGTCACCCAGAGTACCAATATCTCGACCTGATGGCGCATCTGCTCGAGCACGGCGATCGTCGTATCGATCGCACCGGCGTCGGCACCTTGAGTGGTCTTGGCGCGATGATGCGCTTCGATCTCTCAACGGGACAGATTCCGATCTTCACGACGAAGCGGGTTTATTGGAAACTCGCCGTCAAGGAGATGCTCTGGTTCCTGACGGGCGACACCAACATCCGCAATCTTCTGAGGGAAAATGTGCGGATCTGGACCGACTGGCCGCTGGCGAAATATCGCAAGGCGACGGGCGAAGAGATCGATCAGGTCGCTTTTGAAAAGCGCATTCTGGAGGACGAGGCCTTTGCTCTGCAATGGGGCGATCTCGGCCCGGTTTATGGTAAGCAGTGGCGGCAATGGCGCGATGCCGAAGGCCGCGTGCATGACCAGCTCGCCGCTGTTATCAAGGATCTCAAGACCAATCCCAGCAGCCGCCGGATGATCTTCCACGCCTGGAATGTCGGCGAACTTGCCGATATGGCGCTGCATCCCTGCCACATGGTCTATCAGTTTCATGTATCGAACATCTCGGCCGAAGGCGGCAAGCGCCCGCGTGTCAGCCTGATGGTTTTCCAGCGCTCCTGCGACCTGTTCCTTGGCAATCCATTCAACATCTGCCAGCAGGCGGTTTTGCTGGCTATGGTCGCGCAGCAGGTCGATATGGATATGGGCGAGCTGGTCTGGTCGGGTGGTGACGTCCACCTCTATCTCAACCATCTGGAAGCAATCAGGGAACAGCTCAGCCGGGAGCCGAAGCCGTTCCCGACCTTGCGTCTGCTGCGTCGGCCCGACAGCATCGACGATTATCGTATCGAGGATTTCGAGGTTCTCGGATATGAGCCGCACGCGGCGATCGCGGCCGAAGTCGCGGTTTAGCTCGTCGGCTTGGCGTCGGGATCGGTGCGCTGATCGAGGAGTAGTTGCAGGAAGGCGAGATCGAGCCATCGTCCGAACTTCGTGCCGACCTGCGGAAGAAGCCCGACCTGCTGGAAGCCGAGCTTTTCATGCAGCCGGATCGAAGCCTCGTTGCCTGCCTCGATGCCCGCGACCATCGCATGCTTGCCGATCGCCCGGGCGCGCTCGATGAGCTCGATCATCAGCGCCTTGCCGATGCCGCCGCGATACTGATCGTTTCGCACATAGACGGAGTGCTCGACCGTGTGCCGATAGCCGTCGAAGGCGCGCCAGTCACCGAACGAGGCGTAGCCGACCACGTCACCGCGATCGTCGGTCGCGACGAGGACCGGATAGCCGAGCTTGTGCCGATCCTGCAGCCATTGCTTGCGATTGGCGATATCGACCTGCGCCTCGTTCCAGATCGCGGCGGTATTGGCGACGGCGTCGTTATAGATCGCGGTTATTCCCGCGAGATCCTCGTCTCTCGCATCGCGAATTTGCATCGGTCGCTCCGTAGACACCATCCATCAGATTGGATGATCGTATCGTTTGTTCTTCATGCTGTCATACACTGATTTCGACGCCTGTCTACTATGTTATTACATGGCTGCATCGGAGATCAAACTCGGCTACGCCATGGTTAAGCTTTTTCAGTAATTTGCCTCGATTGTCACTCCCGTGAAGGTCCACTATAGTAAAACGCATGTCTCAGCTTGATGATATCGACAAGCGCATCGGCGCGCGCATTCGCATCGAACGGGAAAGTCGCGGCTGGTCGCTGACGGAGTTGGCCGAACGCTCGGCCGTTTCCCGGGCCATGATCCACAAGATCGAGCGTGGCGAAAGCAGCCCGACGGCGACGCTGCTCGGTAAGCTTTCCGGCGCTTTCAGCCTGAGCATGTCGGCCTTGATGGCACGTGCGGAGATGCAGCGGGGCCGGTTTCTTCGGAAGGGGGAGCAGCCCGTCTGGGTCGATCCGCAGACGGGCTATGAGCGCCGGCACGTTTCTCCGAAGTCCGACCTGCCGCTCGATCTCGTCCGTATCGAATTGCCTGCCGGGGCGGAGGTTTCGATGCCCGCATCGGCTTATGCCTTCGTGCGGCAGCTCATCTGGGTGCTCGAGGGACAGCTGACCTTTCTCGAGGGAGATACGAAGCACCCGATGTCGCCGGGCGATTGCCTCGAACTCGGTCCGCCGACGGATTGCGTTTTCAAGAATGAAAGCGGAGAGCCCTGTGTCTATGCCGTCCTCGTGCTTCGCAACGCTTGACTGCCCCCGCTAAACTTAGCGTTACCGCAAGGCATTGCGCTCGTCCGGCCGAGCGATAGGCGATATGCTGCCGTCTTCCTCGATCGGAGAAGGAGATTGGCCGTGGAGATCGCAGTCATCGGAGCCGGTGCCATGGGAAGCGCCATTGGCCGGCGTTTGGTCGAAAATGGGGCGAGGGTGCTCACTTATCTCGACGGACGCTCGGCTTCGACCATCGAACGGGCGAAAGCAGCCGGCATGGAGCCGGCTGGATTGGACGCCATCGCCACGTCGCGTCTCATTCTTTCCATCGTTCCGCCGGCGGAGGCTGTTGCCGTCGCTGAGCAGATTGCAGCTGAACTGCGTCGGATGGGCGCGAAAACGACCTTCATGGACTGCAATGCGATTTCGCCGAGGACCATGACCGAGGTTGCGGCGATTTTCGGCGGCGATTGCGGCGTGGTTCTCGACGGCTCCATCATCGGCGGTCCGCCAAAGCCCGGCCAGAAGGGGCCGAAACTCTATGTGAGCGCCGATACCGCGAACGACAGCGACGTGTTGGTCGAATACGGACTGCAGGTTCGCCACATCGATGGGGCAATCGGCGCGGCCTCGGCATTGAAGATGTGCTATGCCGGCATTAACAAGGGCGTGACCGGCCTCGGCACCGCCATGCTGCTTGCGGCGATCCGTTCGGGCGCCGATGCCGCCCTGAGGCGCGAACTTCAGGAAAGCCTGCCGGATCTCGATACGAAATTCATCCACGGCATTCCGGACATGTATCCGAAAGCCTACCGTTGGGTCGCGGAGATGGAGGAGATTTCCGAATTCCTCGGCGAGGATGATCCGGCCGCCTTGATCTTCAAAGGCTTGGCCGGGCTCTATCGGAAGATGGCCAGGGATCGGGAAGAGGGAGGTCTATTGGCCCGCCAGCTCGATAAATTGAATAGCGGTGGCTGATATTAGGCCGGGATAGGTGCGTTCCATCTGCCGCCGCCGCCTTGATGATGTAAAGTCGCCTCGCCGACTCGTATTGGCGTCGGCGAGGCAGATTGAGGGAGACGTATGACCCAGCCGATCAAGACCATCGTCGTTGCCGTATCGCGCAACGGCATCATCGGACGCGAAGGCGACATGCCCTGGCGATTGTCATCCGACCTCAAGCGTTTCAAGGCGATGACGCTCGGCAAGCCGGTGATCATGGGACGTAAGACGTTCCAGTCGATCGGCAGGCCACTGCCGGGCCGGCCGAATGTCGTCATTACCCGCGACACCGATTTTACCGCCGAGGGGATAACGGTCGTGCACTCGCTCGATGAAGCGATTTCGGTTGCATCCCGTCTGGCCAAGGAGAGCAATGTCGACGAAATCTGCATCCTCGGCGGTGGCGAAATCTATCGGCAGGCGATTGATCTCTCCGACCGGCTACTGATCACCCATGTCGAGGCGGATGTGGAAGGCGACACGTCCTTTCCAAAGATCGATCCCGGCATCTGGCAAGCAGATAGCGAGCTTGCCGTGCCGGCTGGAGAAAAGGACACGTATCCGACGCGTTTCGTTCGCTATTTCAGGCGAAAGGCATAAGAGCTGGCCCTAAAAAGCAAATATTTTCCAATGAATCCGACGAACTTCCTGAAGTCGCGTTGAAAGCAGGTGCTTCGATACCTATAACGGGAAACAATCGCTGCCACCCACGGATTTCGTGGGCTTGGCGCGATATCGGGAGTCAACAAACAAAGAGGTTTTGATGCCTTGGAGCAATCAGAATGGCGGCGGCGGTGGCCCATGGGGCGGCGGTGGCGGCGGAAATAATCAGGGACCTTGGGGACAGGGACCGAACCGGCCGCGGGGCAGCGGCAATGGTGGGCCTCCGGACTTGGAGGATATCATTCGCCGCGGTCAGGACCGATTGAAAGGTTTCGTGCCCGGTGGCTTCAATGCAGGCGTCGTTCTCATCATCATTGCAGTGATTGCCGTTTTCTGGCTGATCCAGTGCATCTATACCGTGCAGCCGGACGAGCGCGGCGTTGAGCTGCGCTTCGGCAAGCCGCGTGAAGAAGTCTCGATGCCTGGCCTGCATTTCCATATCTGGCCGATGGACCGCATCGAATTCGTGAAGGTCACAGAGCAGCAGCGCAATATCGGCGGCCGTTCCTCGGCCGGTTCGAATGCTGGCCTGATGCTGACGGGCGATCAGAACATCGTCAACGTGCAGTTCTCTATCCTCTATACCGTGACCAACCCGCAATCCTATCTGTTCAATCTCGAGACCCCCGACGAGACTTTGCAGCAGGTTGCGGAAAGTGCCATGCGTGAGGTCGTTGGTCGCCGCCCGGCTCAGGACATCTATCGCGACAAGCGTCAGGAAATCGCAACCGAGGTCAGAAGTATCATCCAGGATACGATGGATCGCTACGGCTCCGGTATCTCCATCAATGCCGTCCCGATCGAGGATGTCTCGCCGCCGCGCGAAGTGGCCGACGCATTCGAAGAAGTACAGCGTGCGGAGCAGAACGAAGACCAGCAAGTGGAAGAGGCCAATCAATACGCCAACCAGAAGCTCGGTCAGGCCCGCGGCCGCGCGGCTCAGATCCGCGAAGAAGCGGCTGCCTACAAGGATCGTATCGTGAAGGAAGCTCAGGGTGAGGCGCAGCGCTTCATCTCGATCTACGACGAATACGTCAAGGCGCCCGAGGTCACGCGCAAGCGCCTGTTCCTGGAAACCATGGAGTCCGTCATCGGCAATTCCAACAGCATCATCATCGACGACAAGCAGGGCGTCGTGCCTTATCTGCCGCTGAATGAAGTCAGCAAGCAGTCCACGACCCAGGCGGGCAAGCCCGCTGCTGCAACTCAGCCGGAGGCCAAATAATGACATCCAGCCGTTTGCCAGCCATTCTTATCGCGCTCGCGGTAGTACTGCTGCTTATTTATTCGTCGGTTTTCGTGGTCAATGCCCGTGAACAGGCGATTGTCCTGCGCTTCGGCCAGATTCGTGCCGTGAAGACGGAGCCGGGCATCTACTTCAAGCTGCCTTTTGCCTTCATGGATGCCGATCGCGTCCAGTATGTGCAGCTGCAGGAACTTCGCTTCGATCTGGACAATATCCGCGTCCAGGTCTCGGGCGGCAAGTTCTACGAAGTCGATGCCTTCGTCGTCTACAAGATCATGGATGCGCGCAAGTTCCGCGAGACCGTCTCCGGCGATCGCGATGCGGCTGAATCGCGTCTCAGGACGCGCCTCGACGCTGCTCTGCGTCGCGTCTATGGTCTACGCGGCTTCGAGGCGGCGCTTTCCAACGAGCGTGCCGCGATGATGACGGATGTGCGCAACGATCTCCATCGCGATGCGGAAACACTCGGCCTCAACATTGAGGACGTCCGCATCCGCCGCACGGACCTGTCTCAGGAAGTGTCGCAGAACACTTACGACCGCATGAAGGCCGAGCGTCTGGCGGAAGCCGAGCTGATCCGCGCGCGCGGTAACGAAGAAGGTCAGCGCCGCCGGGCGGTCGCGGACCGTCAGGTCGTCGAGATCGTTGCCGATGCGCAGAAGGATTCGGAAGTGCTGCGTGGTGAAGGCGAAGCCGAACGCAACGGCATCTTCGCGGATGCCTCCAAGCGCGATCCGAACTTCTACGAGTTCTATCGCTCGATGGCTGCCTATAACAAGGCGCTTGGCTCGGGTGGCAAGACGCTTGTCTTGCCGCCGAACCAGTCGGACTTTTTCAAGTTCTTCGACAGTCCGGCAGGTGCCGCGCCCAATTCCGGGGCGCCGGCGCTTGCCAATCCGACGGCGCCCGCGAACTAAGCTGCCGGCGCAAGAAATGAAAGGGCTGCCTTTTGGCGGCCCTTTTCTTTAAGGCAGATTGCATCACCTTCGCCATCTCCACATCGGCGGGACGGAGGTCCGAGGATTTCGCAAAAAGGTGATTTCACGCTTCATCATTCCGCCTTATGTTGATGCTTATACAAGTTTTCCCTTTCTTTATGAGGATGCCTGATGGCTTCGACCAATCGCCTGCCTTTCAGCCGTTCGTTTGCCTTGCTCGCAAGCATTGCACTGATTGCCGGTCCCGTCGCGGGCGTTACCGAACAGGCTTATGCGCAGACGCAGAACAGCGGTGCGGCCGCGGGCGCCCAGCCGCCAGCAACGTCGAACAATCAGCCGCCGGCCGCATCTCCCACGATCACTACGAATCCAGTGATGAATGCAGGGCCGGCATCGGTTGCGGATCTCGCTTCCGGCCTACTCGACGCGGTCGTCAATATTTCCACATCGCAGAAGGTCAAGGATGAGGGGAATGGGCCGGCGACCCCGAAGGTGCCGGACAATTCGCCCTACCAGGATGAATTCAAGGATTTCTTCAACAACAAGAAAGACGACGACAGCAACCGCAAGGTGAGCTCGCTCGGCTCCGGATTCGTCATCGATCCAGCAGGCTATATCGTCACCAACAATCACGTCATTGAAGGAGCCGACGATATCGAGGCGATCTTCCCGAACGGCACGAAGCTGAAGGCCAAGCTGATCGGAACGGATACGAAGACCGATCTTTCGGTTCTCAAGGTCGAGCCCAAGCATCCGCTGACGTCCGTCAAATTCGGCGATTCCTCGAAGATGCGAATCGGCGACTGGGTGATGGCGATCGGCAACCCATTCGGCCTCGGCGGCTCGGTGACCATCGGCATCGTCTCGGCGCGCGGCCGTAACATCAATGCCGGCCCCTACGACAATTTCATCCAGACCGATGCGGCGATCAACAAGGGCAATTCCGGCGGTCCGCTCTTCAACATGAAGGGTGAGGTGATCGGCATCAACACGGCCATCATCTCCCCGAGCGGTGGGTCGATCGGTATCGGCTTTGCAGTGCCGTCCGAACTCGCGGAAGGCGTCGTCAATCAGCTCCGTGACTTCGGCGAGACGCGTCGCGGCTGGCTCGGTGTGCGCATTCAGCCGGTCACGGACGATGTCGCTAATAGCCTCGGCCTATCCGAAGCCAAGGGCGCGCTCGTGGCCGGTGTCATCAAGGGCGGCCCCGTCGATAACGGCTCGATCAAGGCGGGCGATGTCATCCTCAAATTTGACGGCAAGGATGTGGAAGAGATGCGCGACTTGCCGCGCGTCGTTGCCGAAAGCACCGTCGGCAAGGAAGTCGACGTTGTCATCTACCGCGATGGCAAGCAGCAGACCGTCAAGGTGACGCTCGGCCGGCTGGAGGACAGCGATCAGGCGGCAGCCGCAAGCGCCGACAAGAACAAGAAGCCGCAGCTCGCGCCCGACGATAAGGGCAATGGCGATGGTGTCATCAATCCCGACCAAGGAGACGAGGGTGACGACGGCATGGATGGGCAGGATCAGGGAGGCGATCCGCAGCAATCGCCGCAGGCCCAGCCGCCGGTCCAGGCAACTTCGAGCATTCTCGGAATGAAGCTCTCGACGCTAACAGCCGAAAACCGCAAGAGCTTCGGCATTGCGGACAGTGTCGATGGCGTTGTCATCACCGAAGTGGCACCAGGCTCGGCGGCGGCGGAAAAGGGGCTGAAGCCGGGCGATGTCGTCGTTGAGGTTGCGCAGGAATTCGTCCAGACTCCGAGTGCTGCCTCTGAGAAAGTGGCTTCGCTGAAGCGGGAAGGCCGCCGCAATGCGCAGATGATGATCGCATCTCCGAACGGTGACTTGCGTTTCATCGCCGTCGCGCTTGAGTAGAAGTCAGCTCCCGGCTTGCTCCATCTGTTGCACCTGCCATTCGGCGACGCTCAGACGATAGAGGACGTGGCGCTTTAGGTGCGGATGAGTGTCGGGAACATTGGGGTGATCGAAGTCGCCGCCCTCGACGCGATGCATGCCGATCCGCTCCATTACGGCGGTCGATCTGACATTGTTGTGCACGGCGAAGGAAACAATTTGACTGAGGCCGAGCTTTCCGAAGCCATAGGCTAGCAATGCCCGCGCCGCCTCGCTGACCAGCCCCTTGCGCCAGTGCCGCGCCACCAGCCGCCAGCCGATCTCGATCGTTCCGACTGGGACGAATGGCTCAAGGTGATCCGTCCGCATCAGCCCGCAATAGCCGATTGCCTCACCGCTTTCCTTAAGTTCCAGCACATAGAGGCCGAGCCCGGTTTCCGCGATCATGGACTGGACGCGAGCGAAGAAGGCGTCCGCTTCCGCGCGATTGCGGCGAAACGGAAAGAACTCCATGACGGCCTCGTCGGAATTGATCTCGTAGGCCAGATCGCGATCCGTCTCGCGCCAATTGCGGATGATGAGGCGTTCGGTTTCGGTGATGATCATCTGCGGCCCCTGACTTCAGCGATTTGGACTGCTCTATGGTTTGACGAAGTCCGTCTTGCGGTAGCCTTGGATATAGAGCAGGGCAGTCAGGTCACCGTGGTCGATGCGCATTCTGGCCTGTGCCGAAACGGTGGGCTTGGCATGGAGCGCGACGCCGGAACCGGCAAGCTGCAACATGCCAAGGTCGTTGGCGCCGTCGCCGACGGCCAGCGCGTCATCAACAGAAATGCCGAGCCTCTCGGCGATTTCATTCAGCGCATCCACCTTGGCCTGCTTGCCGAGGATGGGTTCCTCGACAAGGCCGGTCAGGATGCCGTTTTCTTCCAGCAAGACATTTGCCCGGTTCTCGTTGAAGCCGAGGGTGGCGCCGATCCGTATGGTGAAGACAGTGAAGCCGCCGGAAACGAGGGCGGTGTAGTAGCCCTTCGCTTTCATGGTGGCGATGAGCTCAGGGCCACCTGGCGTCAGCGTGATGCGCTTGGCGATGACATCGTCGACAACGGAGAGCGGCAATCCTTTCAGCAGAGCGACGCGTTCGCGCAGGGCCGGCTCGAAGGCAATCTCCCCATTCATGGCGCGGGCGGTGATATCAGCAACCTTCTCCTTGAGGCCGACTTCGGCGGCGAGCTCGTCGATGCATTCCTGGCCGATCATCGTGGAATCCATGTCGGCGATCAGCAATTTCTTGCGACGGGTTTCGGCTTCCTGGATCACCAGATCGATCGGCGCGCTGCCGATCACCGCCAGGATATTGGCTTCCGCTGCCTCGATATCGGTGTCGTCGCGCAGCGCGATATCACAGGCAATGCCGTCGGCAAGCCAATAGAGCCCGGACGCTTTGACAGCATCAGCCGCCTGTTCTGCGATGGCCGGAACGAGAACGGGGTTTGACGGATTGGCAATAAGCGTGGCAACGAAGGCCATGAGTAGAAACCCTATGAGCAATATCGACGCGATCCTGATAACCGGGCCGACCGCCAGCGGCAAGTCCGCACTGGCGGTGGAATTGGCCCGTTCGCATGATGGCGTCGTCATCAATGCCGACAGCATGCAGGTCTATGACACCCTGCGCGTGCTGACCGCGCGGCCGGATGAAGCAGATATGGAAGGCATTCCGCACTATCTTTATGGCCACGTCCCGGCGAGCCAGGCCTATTCGACCGGCGCCTGGCTGCGCGAGACAGGCGCCTTGGTCGAGCGCTTGCGCGGCGCGGGCAGAATGCCTGTCTTTGTCGGGGGGACGGGTCTTTATTTCAAGGCGCTGACGGGCGGACTGTCCGATATGCCGGAGATTCCGTCCGATATCCGCGATCGGCTCCGTGGCCGGCTGCTGGCGGAAGGGGCGGAAACTCTGCATCGTGAGCTTGCGGAGCGCGACGCCGCCGTCGCAAAAACGCTGAGCCCGCAGGACGGACAGCGTATCGTTCGCGCCCTGGAAGTGATTGAAGCGACGGGCCGGTCCATCGCCGCTTTTCAGGGTAAGAACGGACCAATGATCATTAATCCCGACCGTGCGCGAAAGATCGTGGTTCTGCCTGAGCGCGCTATCCTGCATGAGCGCATCAACAGTCGTTTCGAGACGATGCTGGCGATGGGAGCGGAAGACGAGGTGCGGGCTCTGCTGGCACTGGATCTTCCCTCGGAAATGCCCGTCATGAAGGCGATCGGGGTCGCGCAGATCGCTGCGATGCTGAAGGGGGAGATGACGCGTGCCGAGGTCATCGAAACCGGATCCGCGGCGACACGGCAATATGCCAAACGGCAGATGACCTGGTTCCGTAATCAGATGGACGGGAGTTGGGAGCGCTTGAGCCCGTAGTCCGGTATCAGTCCTTGTCGTAAAGACTGCTGAGCGGCTTTCTCAGAATGCTGTCCCGCAAGGACAAGCCGGGTTCGCGCCGCAGGGATGGAGCGGGCTCTCTCGGCGGTACCGAGCGCGTGTCTCCTTCGTCGCTGCGGAATTCGCGGCGCAATTCCGCAAGCTTGCTGTCAATCGACGTTTGTGAAGCCGCTGCCGGCTGCGGTGCGGCGGTACGAGGCAGCATGTCTGGACGATAGGGTTCGATCGGCGGCGGGTTCGGTTCCACGTGGGGCCGGATTGGCTGCTCGACTGGCACTTCGTCGAAATCATCCTTGATATCCGTCACGGGCATAGCATTGTAGCTTTGCTGCAGAGGACTGATATCGGGGCCTGAAATCGAGCGCATGCGGCCGACAATCGTACGCAAATCGACAGTGTCCGGCGAGTCCTCGCTGGTTTTCGCGACGCTGCCGCTCGCTTTCGGCAGCAAATGTCGATCGACCTGGGAAAAGCGCATGCGCATCGGCACTGCGATAGCCTCGCCGAAGGCGATAGCTTCGCCGTTGCCGATCGATGACAGGAAGCTGGTTGTCGATATCGAGGAGTTCGGGATGGCTGAGCGGATGATTTCCTGGTCGCGATCATTGGCAAGGCGCATGGCAAACAGCGTCGAGCACTGCGACAGGATCGTCTGATCCAGTTCGCCCGGCCGCTGCGTGATGATGCCGAGCGATACGCCGTATTTGCGTCCCTCCTTGGCAATGCGGGCGATCGCCTGGCGCGTCGGGAAGAAGCCAAGGCTCGGATCGGCAGGAATATAGCGGTGAGCTTCCTCGCAGACGACGAGCATATGGATTGCGCCATCGCTCCAGAGAGCCAGTTCGAAGGCCATGCGGCAAAGGACGGAGGCAACGGAATTGATGACTTCCGAAGGGATGCCGGCGAGCTGGAAGGTGCAGATCGGCTTGCCGTCGCCTGGAATGCGGAAGATCTTGGCAATGGTCTCCATGATCGTGTCGGTGATCGTATTGTTGGAGAACATGAAATGATAGCGGGGATCGTTGATCGCCGAGATGATGCGCATCTTCAGGGAGCGCAGGTGCGGCTTTTCCTGACGGCCTTCAAGGCGACCGATGCGTTCGTCTATCAATGCCAGCAGATCGGCCATGCGATAGGGGACTGGGGTGTCCGCCGTTACCGAAGACTTTTCCGTCTGGCGGCGCATCAGAGCTGAATCGCTGCCTCGGAAGGCACGGCGCGCTTCGGGAATGAGATCGCGCAGAGCATCGAGTTCCTCAGGCACCGCCGGCCGGCCACGGAAGATGACTTCGCTAAATTCGTCGAGACGCATCAGCCAGAAGGGCAGATCAAGCGTGTCAGTGTCGATGACGACAGCGTGCCTTGGAAAGGCGGCAGCGAATTCATTATGCGGATCGAGGATCAGCACGCGCAATTTCGGATCGGCTGTGATTGCCTTGTGCAACAGCAGCGATACGGCGGTGGATTTGCCGACACCGGTCGATCCCACGACCGCGAAATGTTTCGCCAGCATCGTGGGAATGTGGATGGCGGCGTCTATGCTTTCGTCTTGCGTCAGCTTGCCGATGACGCAGCTACTGCCCTTGCCGGCATCGAAGATGCGCATGAGATCGGCGGCACGGATGCGATGCGCGATGGCCCCGAGATAGGGATAGGCGGTAATGCCGCTCGAAAACTCCTCGCGCCCATCCGGTCCGACGCGGACTTCGCCAAGCAATTCCACCTCGATGCGAAAGAGATTGTCCTGCCCTTCGCCCCAACCGACGCTCTGCGTATTCATCGAATAGACGAGGGCTGCGACGCGGTTCTTCCCGACGCTGATGGAAATCAGTCGGCCGACCGACCAGAGTTCGGTCAGGTCCGTGCCGCCGGCCTCGGCCACAGCGGCGATCGTCGCTCTGGAACCGTTGCACGCGACGACGCGACCGAGAAAGCGATTTCCCGGTTTCAACTTGTCGCGGCGATCAAGATCTCCCGCGCTGCCTGATGTCTGCAGATCGTTATTCAGCAAACAATTACCCCAATTTTAGATGTCGGAGCATAGAGACGTGGGCTTAATAAAACCCTGTCTGCCATCCGCTCTTTTTATGGGGTTATGATGCCGCCGCGATTTTTTATTGCTTCACGCGTTGACGCTTCGAAATTTTCTGTCTATCACTTCGGCCCATGAAAAACTCGATCGTTCTTATCGTGGTGGGAAGGCGCATGGGCAGGATGGTGTAACCATCCGGCGATAGCCACCCATGCGCTAGATGACAGGCTCCCGAAGGGGCCTTTTTTTATGCCCGAAATCGAGATTTCATCTTTCCAAAACTCCAGCAGACAGCGGAACAAACGTATGACCGGCACAGATAATCAGGCGAGCGGCAATCGAATGACAGGCGCGGAGATCGTGTTGCAGGCGCTCAAGGACAACGGCGTCGAACACATCTTCGGTTATCCGGGCGGCGCTGTGCTTCCGATCTATGACGAGATCTTCCAGCAGGACGACATCAAGCACATTCTCGTCCGCCATGAGCAGGGCGCCGGCCATGCGGCCGAAGGCTATGCCCGCTCCACCGGCAAGGTCGGCGTCATGCTGGTCACCTCCGGTCCCGGTGCGACCAATGCGGTCACGCCGCTGCAGGACGCCTTGATGGATTCGATTCCGCTCGTCTGCCTCAGTGGTCAGGTTCCCACCACGCTGATCGGCTCAGATGCGTTCCAGGAATGCGATACGGTCGGGATCACGCGTCCCTGCACCAAGCACAACTGGCTGGTCAAGGATGTCAACGAACTGGCTGCCGTCATCCACGAAGCCTTTCGCATTGCGCAGTCAGGCCGTCCCGGTCCCGTTGTTGTCGACATTCCGAAGGACATCCAGTTTGCGACCGGCACCTATACGCCGCCGGAAGCCCATGATGTCCAGAAAAGTTATCAGCCGAAAATCCAGGGCGATCTCAACAAGATTCACCAGGCGATCGAGCTGATGAAGAATGCCCGTCGTCCGGTCATCTATTCCGGCGGCGGCGTCGTCAACTCCGGTCCAGAAGCTTCCAAGCTGCTGCGCGAGCTGGTCGAGCTGACAAATTTCCCGATCACATCGACGCTGATGGGCCTCGGCGCCTACCCGGCATCGGGCAAGAGCTGGCTCGGTATGCTCGGCATGCACGGTTCCTACGAAGCCAATATGGCGATGCATGATTGCGACGTCATGGTCTGCATCGGTGCGCGCTTCGACGACCGCATTACCGGCCGCCTGAATGCTTTCTCGCCGAATTCGAAGAAGATCCATATCGATATCGATCCGTCGTCGATCAACAAGAACGTACACGTCGATATCGGCATTCTCGGTGATGTCGGCAATGTTCTGGAAGATATGGTTCGTCTGTGGCGTGCCCTGCCGCAGAAGCCTGCCGCCGACCGCCTCGGCGACTGGTGGGCCGATGTTGCGCGCTGGCGCGCGCGCAACTCGTTCGCCTACAAGCCGAGTGACGACGTCATCATGCCGCAATATGCGATCCAGCGCCTTTATGAGCTGACCAAGCATCGCGATACCTACATCACGACTGAAGTCGGTCAACACCAGATGTGGGCGGCGCAGTTCTACGGCTTCGAACAGCCGAACCGCTGGATGACCTCGGGCGGTCTCGGAACCATGGGCTACGGCCTGCCGGCTGCGCTCGGCGTTCAGATCGCTCATCCGGAGAGCCTGGTTATCGACATTGCCGGCGATGCCTCGATCCAGATGTGCATTCAGGAAATGTCGGCTGCGATCCAGCACAATGCGCCGATCAAGATCTTCATCCTGAACAACCAGTACATGGGCATGGTTCGCCAGTGGCAGCAGCTGCTGCACGGCAATCGCCTGTCGAACTCCTACACGGAAGCGATGCCCGATTTTGTCAAGCTTGCGGAAGCCTATGGCGCCGTCGGCCTGCGCTGCGAGAAGCCGGGTGACCTCGATGCGGCCATCCAGGAAATGATCGACGTCAACAAGCCGGTCATCTTCGATTGCCGTGTCGCCAATCTCGCCAACTGCTTCCCGATGATCCCCTCGGGCAAGGCACATAATGAGATGCTGCTCCCGGACGAGGCGACCGATGAGGCTGTCGCCAACGCGATCGATGCCAAGGGTCGCCAGCTGGTTTGATCGATAGTCGGGTGCGGCACAAGCTGCGCCCGGCCGATCTCGCTGGCATACCGAACAAGAACCGAGGAAACGGAACAAGGATCATGAACGCACACCTTCAACCCACGGGCTCCGCCTACTTCATTTCGCCCGAAACCGCGGCGGCCGAGAGCCACACGCTTTCGGTGCTTGTCGACAACGAGCCCGGCGTTCTTGCCCGCGTCATCGGCCTCTTCTCCGGCCGCGGTTACAACATCGAAAGCCTCACGGTTTCGGAGACGGAGCATCAGGCGCATCTGTCGCGCATCACCGTCGTCACGCGCGGCACGCCGCAGGTGCTGGAGCAGATCAAGGCGCAGCTCGAGCGCATCGTTCCCGTTCACCGCGTCGTCGATCTGACGGTACGCGCCCGCGAACTCGGCCAGGAACGGCCGATCGAGCGCGAAGTGGCGCTGCTGAAGGTGACCGGAAGCGGCGAAATGCGCGCCGAAACGCTGCGGCTCGCCGACGCATTCCACGCCAAGGTGGTGGATGCGACCATCGAGCACTTCATTCTCGAGATCACCGGCAAGTCCTCGAAGATCGATCAGTTCATCGCCATCATCAAGCCGCTCGGTCTCATCGAAGTCTGCCGCACCGGCATTGCTGCAATGAATCGCGGTTCGCAAGGGATGTAAGGGCCTGCGGCGTTGAGGGGGGCATCGCATATGAGGCAAATCGGGGCTGCAAATTCCTTCTCCCCTTGGGGAGAAGGTGGCCCGAAGGGCTGGATGAGGGGCGCTTTCCGATTTGAATTCACGAATTTTCGTGCTCCTGGCAGACACCCCCTCATCCGCCTGACGGCACCTTCTCCCCAAGGGGAGAAGGGGAAACGCGGTAACAATGGCTGATATCGGCGAAAAGCCATGGCATCCGCCCGCTGGTATGCGCCTCGGCGCCGCGCCTTTCGTACGAAGTGACTTTCCCTGGCTCGGACATTATTTCGGCTCGCAGAAGCTGGCTTCGATCGCTTCTCCTGGAATAGGCGGTGTCGTATCCTGGGGTGGCCGTGCGCCGGCCAAGGTGGCCGCCAGGATTGCGCGGTTTCGCGGATTGCGTCACTGGCATCTGGAGGACGGCTTTCTGCGGTCGATGGGGCTCGGCAAGTCCGGCGCTATTCCGCTATCCATCGTTATCGACGATCTTGGTCTGCCCGTCGACGCAAACAGCCCGTCGCGGCTTGAGCGGCTGATAGAAGGTGCCGGGGAGGTGGGAGAGCTCGGCCGCGCAATTCGCGAGCAGATCGTTCTTAACAAGCTCTCGAAATATAATCATCTTCCTCATCGATCGCCTCACATCGAGCAGACGGCCAAGCGGCGCATTCTGCTGGTTGATCAGGTCGTTGGCGACGTTTCTGTCGGTCGTGCGCTCGGCTCAAAAGTCTCCTTTGAGAAGATGCTCGCCGATGCGCTGGCAACCGATGCGCAATGCCTGATCCGCACCCATCCGGATGTCATGGCCGGCCTTCGCAAGGGGTATCTCACGCGTGACGCCTCGAAAGGTGATGCAATCCTAGTCGATGACGAGGTATCCGTGGCGTCGATCCTTGACGTCGTGGACGAGGTCTGGACGGTTTCCAGCCAGTTTGGCTTCGATGCGCTTCTGCGCGGCATTCCGGTTCGCTGCTATGCCGCGCCCTTCTATGCCGGCTGGGGCGTGACCGAGGATCATTTCGGCGTTTACACCAAGGCAGCGCTCGCCGGACGCCGGACGAAGCGGCGGACGGTCGATCAGATCGCCGCCGCCGCCTTTTCGCTCTATCCGACCTATCGCGATCCGGCTGACTGGCGCGAAATCGACGTCTTCCGGGCGATCGAGCTGATCGTCGCGCAGCAGAAGGCGGCCGCCTGAACCTACAGCATGTCCAGGGACTTCTTTCGCGACGGCGGCGGGAAGGCGGCATCGAGCACGGCCCAATCCTCATCTGTAATATCGATATCGACAGAGTCTCGATTTTCCTCGATGCGCTGTGCGTTCGAGGATTTCGGGATCGATATGACGCCGTCGCGCTCCAGCAGAAAGGCAAGCGCGATCTGGGCCGGGGTCGCCTGATAGGTCTTGGCGACGCGAATCAGCTCGGGATGATGGAGCAGGCGGCCTTGCTCGATCGGTGAATAAGCCATGATCGGAATGCTGCGCTCCTGGCACCAGGGCAAGAGGTCGTATTCGATGCCGCGTCGGGAGAGATTGTAGAGCACCTGATTGGCGGCGACATTGCCGCCGTTCGGCACGGAAAGCAGCTCGTCCATATCGTCGACATCGAAATTCGAAACGCCCCAGGCCTCGATCTTGCCGGCGGCTTTCAGGCCTTCGAAAGCTTCCACCGTCTCTTCAAGCGGGTAGTTGCCGCGCCAATGCAGCAGATAGAGATCAAGGCGATCGGTATTCAGGCGCTTCAGGCTGCGTTCGCAGGCTTCGACCGCGCCTTTGCGGCTGGCATTGGCGGGATAGACCTTGCTGACAAGAAAAACCTCGTCGCGACGGCCTTCGATCGCCTTGCCGACGATCTCTTCCGAGCCGCCGTCTGCGTACATCTCAGCCGTATCGATCAGCGTCATGCCCAGATCGAGGCCGGTCTTGAGGCTGGCGATCTCATCCCTGGCGCTTGCGCTATTCTCGCCCATATTCCAGGTGCCCTGGCCAAGTGCCGGAACCTGGATGCCCGAGGGAAGGGTGACGGTTGGGATGGGCTCGCGCATGATCATTCCTCACTGCAGAAAATCGAAGGATAGAAGCATTCGGCCGGATTTCAATCGACATGCGTCGTGTCACGGTGACAATCATCCTATGGCTTTCGTATGGCCGGCGAACTAATGTCGCACGATCATGCGCCCTCGTATTTTTGCGCGCGTGAAGAAGAATTTTGGATGCCGCCTTGTCACGATACGGTATCCTAGGAGGCATCATGGCGCTGGATACATTTCTGGCTCTTCTACTTTTTGCATTCACGACCTCAATCACGCCCGGACCGAACAACATGATGTTGTTTACCTCCGGTGTGAACTTCGGTTTCCGGCGCACCATTCCACACATGCTCGGCATCGGCGTCGGCTTTTTTGTGCTGCTGATTGCCGTGGGGTTGGGATTGGGTGCGCTTCTGCACACGGTGCCGGTGCTCTATACCGCGCTTAAATTCGCCGGCGGGGCCTACCTCGTCTGGATTGCCTGGAAGATCGGCACCTCGCGCAGCCTGAGCGAGGCAGAAAGCGATGCAAAGCCGATGAGTTTCATCAGCGCTGCTGCTTTCCAATGGGTCAATCCCAAGGCGTGGGTGATGGCTGTCACCGCCATGGCCACTTACACAAATGAGCAGCTCTATCTCTTCACTGTCCTTCTCGTCGGGCTCGCGTTTGCCGCTGTGAACGTCCCGAGCGTATCGACCTGGGCCGGCTTCGGCTCCGTCCTGCGCGATTGGCTCTCCGATCCCGTCCGGCTGAAATGGTTCAACATAACCATGGCCGTTCTGCTGGTGCTCAGTCTCTGGCCGATGTTAAAGTAGGCGCAAAGAGACAGGGAGACGGCTATGTCCCACGACCACTCGCATGATGACGATGGTCATCATCACCACGACAACCACTATTCGGATATGCAGGCGCGGGTGAAGGCGCTGGAAACGCTGCTGACGGAAAAGGGGTTGATCGATCCGGTTGCGATCGACCGCATCGTGGAGACATATGAGACAAAGGTCGGGCCGCGCAATGGCGCGCAGGTGGTGGCGAAAGCCTGGAGCGATCCCGATTTCGCCGACTGGCTGCGGCGTGACGCGACAGCGGCGATCGCAAGCCTCGGCTTTATCGGCCGCCAGGGCGAGCATATGCGCGCTGTCTTCAATACCCCGGAAACGCATAATCTGATCGTCTGTACGCTGTGCTCCTGCTATCCCTGGGCGGTGCTCGGGCTTCCGCCGGTCTGGTATAAGGCGCCGGCCTATCGTTCGCGTGCGGTGATCGACCCGCGCGGCGTGCTTGCCGAATTCGGCTTGACGCTACCACAGGAAACGAAGATCCGCGTCTGGGATTCGACGGCGGAACTTCGCTATCTGGTAATCCCCGAGCGGCCGGCCGGTTCCGAAGGCATGGGTGAGGCGGCGCTGGCGGATCTCGTCAGCCGCGACGCGATGATCGGCACGGCGGTCGTCGGAATGCCGGAGGCAGGGCTATGAACGGGCCGCACGATCTTGGCGGCCAAATGGGTTTCGGCCCGGTCGCGCCGGAGCCGAACGAGCCTTATTTCCACGCCGAATGGGAAAAGCGCGCGCTCGGCATCACGCTCTCCTGCGGTGCGTTTGGGGCCTGGCCGATCGACGAGAGCCGGCATGCGCGCGAAAACATTCCGCCGGCCGACTATCTGGGTGCCAGCTATTACGAGATCTGGACCCGCGCAGTCGATATGCTGCTGGAGCGGCATGGTTTTGCCACGGCGGAGGAGTTGCGCACCGGTCGTTCGCTCGAACAGGGCAGAGTGCCGAAGCGGATTTTGAAGGCGGATATGGTCGACGGTGTGCTGGCCAAGGGCGGTCCTTGCGACCGGCCGGTCGATACTGTACCGCTCTTTGCCGTCGGCGATCACGTCCGCACCAAGAATTTCAATCCGACTGGCCACACCAGATTGCCGCGCTACGCCCGCGCCAAAATCGGTGTCGTTGAGGCCGTGCAGGGTTCTTTCGTCTTTCCCGACGACAATGCCCATGGCCGGGGCGAAAATCCGCAATGGGTGTATACGGTGGTCTTCGACGGTGCGGAGATCTGGGGTGAGGGCGCTGATCCCTCGTTGACCGTCTCGATCGATGCCTGGGAGAGCTATCTTGAGCGTGTGTGAGGTTCCATCGCCTCTGGCGCAATCGCCTGGATTGCCAAAGTCTGCCGATGGTGAGCCGGTCTTTCCGGAACCCTGGGCGGCAGAGGCTTTCGCCATGACCGTGCATCTGCACGAGACAGGCCTGTTTTCCTGGAGCGAATGGGCGGAGCGCCTGTCTGGCGAGCTGCACAAGCCGGGCCGCGCGGTCGACGGCAGCGACTATTTCGATTGCTGGGTGGTGGCGCTGTCTGGCTTGCTCGCGTCGAAGGGTATCGCGGATGCCGATGCGATCCTGGCTTTGCAGCAAAGCTGGCAACGTGCGGCGGAGGCCACGCCGCATGGAAAGCCGATCGCGCTGGAGAATGATCCTCGACGTTAGAAGGCGGGCTTGCCTGGGACCATCCCTGCCGTTCGAGGCTTCGATCTGCGACCTCCGCACCTTAGGATAAGGATGGAGCGAGTGTCGAATTCCATGAAAGCTCACCTGATCGGCCTGCGCAAAAGACTAGCCCTTATGGTGAGGAGGGCCAAGGGGCCGTCTCGAACCACGAGGGCGCGTGGCCGGCCCGTATCTAAATGTCCTATGCGAGTGTCCCGCCGGCGTCAGGAAGAGAACTGCTTGTAGCACTCGTCCGCCACCTGCCGCAGCATGTCGCGCGAGATTTCGCCTGTCACGGCATAGCCGAGATCGCCGTCGATCCAGTAGAAGGTCTCGACGGCTTTGTCGCTGGCGATGCGGAAGCTGGTCGTCGTGTTGCCGCTATTGCGCCCCACCAGCACGGTCAGACGCTGGCCGCTGGCATTTTCGTACATGAATAGCGCTCCGGGCGTACCGTTGATCGGCAGCAGCCGGCCACCGACGAGCTGGAAGCCCAGTTTCTGCAGGCTCGGCACCTTGAGGCTAGCGACATTCATGCGCTTCCCGAGCCAAGTGGCAAGATGTGTCTCCTGATCCGCTCCGACTTCGACGGGATGGCGGACATCGCTGGCATAGACGACGAAGGCCGAGTGTGCTTGCTGCGGCAGAGCTTCGATTGATGTCAGCTGCAATTCGGGTCTGGCAAAAAGATCAGGGCCGAAGTGGCCGGCTGCAGCACCGGCGATGAAGAGCGCTAATGAGGCGGCAAGCATCCTCAGCTTGGGGCTTCGTTGCGGGGCAAACGCCTGTGCGGCCGATGAGGTTCTGCTTTTCAAAATGAGGTCTGTGTCGCCATCTCTCGATACCGCATAAGGGGAGAACATGGCCCGGATGTCATGGTTCTGGGCCTGCCATGCAGCCACGGAAGCAGCCTCTTCAGGATTTTCGGCCAGCCATGCATCCAGTTCCGCCTGTTTTTCCGGCGGCAGAAGGCCATCGGCAAAGGCGTGAAGATCCGCTTCGGTCACGGTCGGTTTGTGTTCGTTCATTTTGGTCTCCGAAGCGTGACAACATTTTCTGCATTCAGCAGGCTGGTCATCTTCTGGCGGGCGCGTGACAGGCGCGACATGACTGTGCCGATCGGGATATCGAGCATGTCGGCGACATCCTGATAGCTGTAGCCCTCGACGACGACGAGCATCAGCACCGCGCGATAGTCTTCGCCGAGGCTGTACAACGCCGTTTCGAGGCGCGATCGCTGTAGCGGATCGTTGTCCGTTTCGTCAGCCGGCAGGTGGCTGTTGTCATCGATATCGACGAAGCTGCGGCCGCCCTGCTGGCGCCGCTCGTTGCGGTAAAGATTGGTCATGATGGTGAAGATCCAGCTGCGCAGGTTCAGTCCGCGCCATTGGCCGCGGCGGGTCAGAACCTTCTCGACACAATCCTGAAGCAGGTCCTCGCCATCGGCATCCGACTGGGCGAGGCTGCGCGAATAGCGTCGCAGCGAGGGGAGGAGCGCCAGCACCTCCGCCTCGAAACTATCGAGCGCGGCGGAGGGGCCCGCCGCGCCGTTTCTGGTCCGGTCAGGGCCGTGCGACATCCCAGACGCCCTTGAAGCCGTCACCGGCGACATCACCGGACTTTGCGTCCTTGACGAAGAAATAGAGCGGCATGCCGTCCTTTGCCCACTGTTTCATCCCGTCCTTGCGGGTAATGATCGAATATGCACCCTCTGCTTTGGCTTTGCCATCGGCCATGAGCGGCGGCCAGGCCTTTGCGCAATCGCCGTTGCAATTGGATTCGCCCGACTTGTCGTTCTTGAACGTATAGAGCGTCATACCGTTTTCGCCGGCCAGCACCTTGCCCTTGGCGCTGTCGACCGTCTTGACAGGCGCGGCGAAGGCGGCGGTGGCAAAGGCCGATGCCGCAGCAAGCGCGGCCAGGAAACTCAGGGTCTTCATGATGTCTCTCCTCGGGTGGGTGAACGATGGTCGTCCAGGCCTCGCATTTGGCGTTGCCGGACATGAGACACGCCTGCTCGGGATTTTATTCCCAGCTCGCCGGGTATTTTTACCGCTTGCTTCCATTAGCCGAATCCTGCCAAGTCGAACCATGCAATTCGCGCCGCAACAAGATGAAGCGCTCAAGGCCGTCGCAAACTGGCTGAAAGAGGGGCGCTCGCCGTTGTTTCGTCTGTTCGGCTATGCCGGCACGGGCAAGACGACGCTTGCGCGGCATTTCGCCGAGCATGTGGATGGCGACGTGCTGTTTGCTGCCTTTACCGGCAAGGCGGCGCAGGTGCTACGCTCGCGCGGCGCCTCCAATGCCAAGACCATCCATTCCTTGATCTACCGGCCGCGCGGTGAAGAGGCCGTAGAGGACGAGGAGACGGGCAAGACATCGATCGCCCCGATGTTCACCATCAACCGCCAGAGCCCGGTCGCCAAGGCTGCGCTGATCATTGTCGACGAATGCTCGATGGTGGACGAAGCGCTCGGCAAGGATCTGATGAGTTTCGGCACGCCCATTCTCGTGCTTGGCGATCCCGGACAGCTGCCGCCCGTTTCCGGCGGCGGGTTCTTCACGAACGAAGAACCGGATTATCTGCTGACGGATATTCATCGTCAGGCGCGCGACAATCCGATCATCCAGCTCGCCATGCAGGTGCGTGAGGGCAAGGAAATCATGCACGGCGACTATGGCACCGCGCAGGTGATCTCGAAGAACGAGGTCACGCAGCCGCTGGTGATGGAGGCCGATCAGGTCCTCGTCGGCACCAACCGGACGCGGCGGCGCTATAATCAACGTCTGCGCGAGCTAAAAGGGTTTACCGCGGAGTATCCGCAATCCGGCGACAAGCTGGTCTGTCTGCGAAACGATCCCGCCAAGGGGCTGCTCAACGGTTCACTCTGGCAGGTCATGACCTCTTCCAGGGAAACGACGAAGCCGGGCATCAACCTGCTGGTGCGGCCGGAAGACGACGACATGGATCGCGGCGCGGCGAAGATCAAGCTGCTGAAACAGGCCTTCGAGGATGTCGAGGGCGAGATTCCGTGGTCGACCCGCAAGCGCTACGACGAATTCGATTACGGCTATGCGCTGACGGTGCATAAGGCCCAGGGTTCACAGTGGAACAATGTGGTGCTGTTCGACGAGAGCTGGGCGTTCCGCGATACGCGCGAGCGCTGGCTCTATACGGCCATCACCCGTGCCGCCGAGACGCTGACCATCGTCCGATAGGACGGCATTTGCGGTCATAAAAATCTGCAGAAGGACATTGCTGCCGATGCGTCACCGCGTGGTGATGCTGCTTTGCCGTGCCCATCAAAGTTTTGCATGGAACGATGTCGGAATCTCGTTGGTTTTGTTGACCATAATGGCATAAAACGGCTGCTATCATCCGCTTTGAAAATCAGGGATTTCGATCATGCCCGCCAAGCTTTCCGTGAACCTCAACGCCATCGCGATGCTGCGCAACCGGCGTGATCTTCCCTGGCCGAGCGTTACGGGTTTGGGCCGTATCGCGCTGGCGGCCGGTGCGAGCGGATTGACGGTTCATCCACGTCCCGATCAGCGGCATGTTCGCTTTTCCGATCTGCCAGACATCCGCGCGCTGATCGATGACGAGTTTCCGGAGGCGGAGTTCAATATCGAGGGTTATCCGAGCGACGAATTCTTCGATCTCTGTGCTTCGGCCGAGCCCGAGCAGGTGACGCTGGTGCCTGACGATCCCTCGCAGGCGACATCGGATCACGGCTGGGATTTCCGCAAGAATCGCGATCTGCTGGTCGATGTCGTCGCCAAGTACAAGACGATCGGCTGCCGCGTCTCTCTGTTTGCCGATGGTGATGGCGATGCTGAGGCGGTGAAGATTGCCAAGGAGGTCGGTGCTGACCGCATCGAACTTTACACCGGCCCCTATGGCGGCTGCTACGATGATCCGCAAAAGGCTGCCGTCATTCTCGAAGCGCTCGGCAAGACCGCCGACGCCGCCTTCGCCAATGGTCTCGACGTCAATGCCGGTCATGACCTGACGGTCGCCAACCTGCCGGCGCTGCTCAAGCGTATTCCGAAGCTCGCGGAGACCTCGATCGGTCATGGGCTGACGGCGGATGCGCTGGAGTACGGCATGGCCGAAACGGTGCGTCGCTTCCGCCGGGCTTGCGGTCAGGTGGTTTGATAGGAATAGGCTTGGGCTGGTCGGGCGAGGGCGTCTTTAATGCGCCATAGTGCCTGACCCCTCATCTTAGCCTTCTCCCCGCGTGCGGGGAGAAGGGATGACAGCGCGCAAACGGTACTTATCTCATTCGATTGGAGTTCGTGCGTGAGGCATGAAAGCTCCCTCTCCCAGCAAGCGGGGAGAGGGTTGGGGTGAGGGGCCTTGTACAAGGGTGCGGCAAACGAAGCCTCACCTGACCCCTTCCAAAACTCAGCCAGCCAATGCGGTCTTGTGTTCCTCGAAGAAGCTGCGCAGCGTCTGCGGCTCCTTGCCGGTCAGCTTGTTGAAGTCGTTCGTCAGGATGTCGAATTTGCCGGCGCGGGTGTTGGCGTCGGCGGAGACGAGCATGTCGACCACGAAGGGCGGCAGGCCGGCGCCGGTAAGGCCGGCGGCAAGCTGTTCGTCATTGACCTGAACGACTTCGAGAGGACGACCGGTGATCTTGCTGACGACGCTTGCGACGTCGTCGATGGTGACGGCGGTCGAGCCCGTCAGCGTGTAGGTGGCGCTGCCCGTTGCGTCAGAAGCCAGGGCAGCGGCGATGGCGAGCGCGCAATCTTCGCGGCTGATATTGCTTACGCGGCCGCCACCGGTTGCCGTGTACCATTTGCCGACTTCGAGGCTGTGCGGCAGGCCCATCAGATAGTTATCGAAGTACCAGGCGTCGCGCAGGATCGTATAGCCGATGCCGCTTGCCTTGATGGCGTTTTCCGTGCCGAGGTGGTCGGGCGCGAAGCTGACGAGCGAACCTTCCGGGGCAGGCATAGAGGTATAGAGAACATGCTTGACGCCAGCCTTCTTCGCGGCTTCGACGGCAGCCGCGTGCTGCTTCAGGCGCAGGCCGGGCACGGCGAGCGCATCGGTGCTGATCATCAGCAGCCGGTCGACGCCGGCGAAAGCGGCCGGCAGGGCGTCGGAGTGGTCGAAATCGGCCTTGCGGGTGACGACGCCCTTGGCGGTCAGGTCGGCAAGCTTCTCCGGGCTGCGCGTGGCCGCAATGATGCGGCCGGGTGCGACCTTGTATGTCTCGAGAAGGTGATGGATGACGCGCTGGCCAAGCTTGCCGGCGGCGCCGGTGACGAGAAGAGTGCTGCTCATGTGTTTTCCCTTGTTCGACCGCCGCACATTCGCAGAGGCCTTGTTGCTCTCAAAAAGAGACTAGCACTAGAATAGGAATTGACTTCGCAGTGTAAAGGAGGCAGTTTTTCGGCTCCAAGTTACCAAAAGGGAACCGGCATGGCAGCTAGCGCCGTCGTCAATCTGCGTGACAGCATAAATCCGCCGTTACGCGACGTCGATCTCAGCAATCTCGATTTCAGCAACTGTCCGGTGCGGGATCTGATCTCGCAGATCGGCGGAAAATGGTCAGTGCTGTTGCTGGAAACACTGGCCAAACGGCCATACCGTTTCGGCGAGTTGCGCCGTCTTGTGCCCGATATCTCCCAACGCATGCTAACACAAACGCTGCGCGACCTCCAGCGCGACGGCTATGTCGATCGCGAGGTCTTTCCCACCAAGCCGCCAAGCGTCGAATATCGCATGACGGCTCTCGGCCATTCGCTTTACGAGCCACTGGCGCTGCTTCTGAATTGGGCGGAGGCCAATCATGAGGCCGTCAAGGCCGCAAGAGCCCGTTTCGATCAATCGCCGGACTGAGCCGTCACAGTGAAGCCCTTGAAGATCGCTATCGTCGGCGCCGGGCCTGCCGGTCTTGCCGCCTCTCTCTTTCTCACTCGCGCCGGCCATACGACCGATATCATCGAACGGTTCGATAGCCCGGCTCCCGTCGGCTCGGCGCTAATGCTGCAGCCGACTGGATTGACCGTGCTGGAATCGCTCGGGCTTGGTCCCGCCATCCACGCCGCCGGCAACCGCATCGATCGATTGTTCGGCACGGAAACCACCCGCGGCCGCATCGTCCTCGATGTGCGCTACAATGCGTTGGCGGGCGGGCGCTATGGGCTTGGCGTTCATCGTGCGGCCCTGTTCGATACGCTTTACGACGAAGTCTCGGCGCGGCAACATCCGATCCATACCGGCCAGCGTGCTATCGGTGTGGCGGAGGAGGGCGGTGAAAGCTATCTCTCTGTCGAAGGTGGCGAGCGCCTCGGACCTTATGATCTCGTCATCGACGCCAGCGGCGCGCGCTCGGAACTGGTGACGGCATCGCCCGTTGCGCCGCGTGTACGCAACCTCGTCTACGGCGCCTTTTGGGCGACGCTCGATTGTCCGGATGGGCTGGTGGATCAGGCAGCGCTGACGCAACGCTATGACAAGGCGAGCGTGATGATCGGTGTATTGCCGATCGGCAGCAGAAGGCCGGATTTGCCGAAGCAGGCCGCTTTGTTTTGGAGCTTGAAGGTGGCGGACGCCGACGAGGTGCGCAGGCGTGGGCTTGAGCGCTGGAAGCAGACAATCCGCGGCTACTGGCCTGAATGCGAGCCTTTGCTGGAGCAGATTACAGACTGGGACCAGTTGACGCTGGCGCGTTATGCCCATCGCACGGTGATGACGCCCTATAGCGGGCGGACTGTTTTCGTCGGCGATGCGGCCCATTCCACCAGTCCGCAGCTCGGGCAGGGCGCCAACATGGCGTTGCTCGATGTGGCCGCGTTCGCGCACGCTTTGGCGGGACATGAAACGATCGATGCCGCTCTTGCTGCCTATGCCAAGGCACGGCGAATGCATGTGCGGTTGTTTCAGCTGCTCTCAGCGGCCTTCACGCCCTTCTACCAATCGGACTCTGCGGCACTGGCCTGGATCCGCGACCGACTGGTCGCAACCATCGCCAAAGTACCGCCGGCACCGCAGATCCTGGCCGGCATTGTCTCCGGCACCCTGGTCGATCCGTTTCATGGCGCAGGCTTGCGGGAATGTGACTGGCTGCGGCTGGCGGTGCCGCAGCCGTCTTGATCAGTTCTTGCGCTCGGTCAGATAGGCAAGCAGCGCGATAACCGGGAAGGCGACGCCGATCCAGGAGGCCATGTTCCAGCCGCCGGTGGCATAGGCCCAGCCGCCAAGCGCCGAGCCGAGGGCGCCGCCAGCGAAGAAGGTCGCCATATAGAGGCCGTTGAGACGGCTGCGATGCTCGGCGCTGAGCGCAAAGATGGCGCGTTGACCGAGTACCAGATTCGTCTGGACGCCAAAGTCGAGCATGATGCCTGACAGCGTGAGCGTGATCAGCGCCAGCAATGAACCGCTGCCGGAAAAATGGCCGATCAGGAAGGCGATAATGGCGAGCACCAGGGCGAAGGCTGTCGCAAGCTTCGTCCAGCCGCGATCAGCGACGCGTCCGGCAATCGGCGAGGCGACGGCGCCTGCGGCTCCGGCAAGTGCGAAGAGGGCGATGCCATTCTGCGTCAGGCCGAAGGCAGGGCTTGCCAACAGCAGCGGCGTCGTCGTCCAGAAGAGGCTGAAGGCGCCGAACATGCAGGCCTGATAGAGCGCACGCCGCTGCAGGACCGGCGTGCGGAGCGCGAGGTGGCCCATGGAGGACAGCAGCTGCCCATAATGCAGTTTCGTATGGGGCACGCGAGTCGGTAGAACGAGGCGCAGGATGACGATCAGCCCGATCATGACGCCGGCTGAGATGATGTAGACCGCGTGCCAGGAGAGAAGCTCGGACAGGAAGCTCGCAGCCGGGCGGGCGAGCATGATGCCGACGAGCAGGCCGCTCATGACATTGCCGACGACAGCGCCGCGGCTGGCGTCAGGCGCCATATGAGCGGCAAAGGGAACAAGGACCTGCACAGCAACGGATGCAAGGCCTATGCAGAGCGAGGCGAGCAGGAACAGCGACGGCGACCATGCGAAGGCCGCGCCGACAAGCGCGACGGCGGCAAGCGCCACCAGCGTCAGGACTAGTTTCCGGTTCTCGAGAAGATCGCCGAGCGGGACGATCAGCAGGAGGCCGAGGCCGTAGCCGATCTGGGTCAGCGTGACGATGAGGCCGGTCGCCGCCGGGCTGAAGCCGAGTGACTGGCTGATGGGGCCGGCAAGCGGCTGGCCATAGTAGAGATTGGCGGCCACCAGCCCGCAGGCGGCGGCGAACATGAATGTCAGCAGCGGCGAAATGGTTTTTTCCGGGAGCGGCGTGCTCTCCCGTCTGGCAGCGGCAGTTGCGGGCATGTCTCGTCCTCAATAGGAGCGGGGGTTACGTTCCCCGAAATTTCAGTGAAAATCAGTTCAGCAGTTTCATGGCTGTCTCGGCGACGGCGAGCATCTGTTCGGTCTTGCGGCCGGTCTTGCCGATCACGCGCATGCCCTTCGTCAGGGCCAGCAGCGTGCAGGCGGTGCTTTCCGGATCGACATGCTTCGATATGGAGCCATCCTCCTGTCCGAGACGGATCAAATTGAGGATACGCCTTTCGTCGAAATCGAAGGCGACGCCGACGCGACCGGCGACTTCTTCGTCGAAAAGCGCAAGTTCGGTTGCGCTTCCGACGACAAGGCAGCCGCGGCGGCCGATCTCTCCGCATGAGGCCTCCGCGAAGAACATCACCAAGGCACGAAGTTTTTCATGAGCATTCGGAGCTTCCGCAAGCGTCTCGTCGATGAGTTGCTGGCGGACCTGACGATACCGGCTGAACGCGGCGAGGAAGATCCCGCGCTTGTCGCCGAAAGCCTTGTAGACGCTTCCTGCGGTCAGACCCATGGCCTCGGTCAATTCGCTGATCGAGGCGGCATAATAGCCGCGCTCGGAAAAAACGCGCAGCGCTTCGTCCAGCGCGGAATCCATGTCGAATTCACGCGGACGTCCACGAAGCTTCGGTGCGATGTCGAGCGTGTCTGTCGTCATGCCACTCTTTTAGGAAATGATCGTTTCCAAATCAAGCGAATTTTTGCGTCGCAGCAAGAATCGAAAGAATACTGATTGCGACCGGTCCTGCTACTCGTGGAAAAACGCCATGTGGATCGCGTTCTTATAGCGGCCGTCGATGCGTACGGAATTGCGAGCGAGGCCCTCGCGGACGAAGCCGACTTTTTCGTAGAGCGCGATGGCTCTGTCATTGTCGGCATGCACGCTGAGTTCGACGCGTTCTATTCCTGCATCCCGCGCGGCATGCAGCGTCGCCTCTAACAATCGACGTCCCAATCCTCGGCCGCGATAGGCGGAGACGATGCCCATGCCGAGCTTGCCGGCGTGGGCATGGGAAGGAAAGCCATGACGGCTGATGTCGCACCAGCCGATAACTTTCCCATCGTCTAGGGCGACGAACTGCGGATTGCCTTTTTCGATCATGCCAAGCACGAAAATGCGTGTTTCTTCCAGCGGAAAGGCTTCGAGCAGCGACAGATATTCCCGCTCACGCGCGACCGTATCGAGCGCCTTGTGAAAACCTTCGATATGCTCGGCTGATATGGGTTCTATCCGGATTTCGCCACTTTCGGCCATCGTTGGTATCTCATTGCAAATCAGGGAAGCATTGAGGATATGGGCAAAACCAGAGGGTGTCCATTCACGCAGTCAGCCGCCTGCGTTCAGAGATCGAGTTCCCATGTCTGACCGTTCAGTTCCGGGCCGAACATGCGGTGCTTCTCCTCTGCGGCGAGCTTGAAGCCCGCCTTGATGTAGATGGCGCGTGCAGTATCGAGAATGTCATTGGTCCAGAGCGAGAGTGTTCTATAGCCGGCATCGCGCGAGAAACGGATGCATTCATCGACCAGCATCTTACCGAGGCCGAGGCCGCGCGCTGTCTTGTCGACATAGAGCAGCCGAAGCTTTGCGATGTCGTCGCCGCCATCGGTGATCATGGCGGACCCGACATTGAGGCCGCCTCGCTCGGCAATCCAGCACCGATCTTTTTGCGGGTTGAAATTAGACAGGAATTTGCCGGCGACTTCGGCTACCAAGCCTTCGAAGCGATCGTCCCAGCCGAATTCTTCGGTGTAGAAGCGCGCCTGGCTTTGTACGATCCAGCCGATATCACCGGGTCGGTGATTACGAATGAGCGCGGGCGGCGCTGCGGTTCGATCGGGGCCGAGTGTTTCCTGTATCGTCTGCATCGCTGCAACGACACGCTCGGGTTCGCCAGGCGCGAGTTTTTCGAAATAGCCGGCGATCTGCGCGCGTGAGCGGCGGACGAACTCCTCGAACTGCGCCTGTCCCTTGTCGGTGACTTTTATGACCTGGCTGCGCGCATCGTTCGCATCCGGTGTCGTTTCGACCAGCCCGTCCTCGCGAAAGCGCTTGACGATACGGCTGAGATAGGCGGGGTCGAGATGCAGCTCGCGTGTCAGCGCGGAAGCTGCGACGCCACCGCGGAAGCCGACTTCGAACAGCACGCGCACATCCGTGAGCGTATAGGGGCTGTCGAGATAGGCCTTGTTCAGGACGCCGAGGAAATTCGTATAGAAGCGATTGAAGTTACGGACGGCATCGATGGTCGTGAAATCGGCAGCGGCGGGCATGACATCGTCTCCTCAGGTATGGAGACGATGTTGGTTATTTATTGGACTCAGTCAAGTAAATTGATCGAGGTCAGGCAGCGCAGCTTTTGCTGCTCTTTTCATTCGCAAGCGCGAAGTCGACGGCCGCCTCGGCATGGATCGTCGTCGTGTCGAAGCCTGGCAGGATCAGTGCCTTCGGATCGAGGATGAGGCAGATCTCGGTGCAGCCGAGAATGACGCTGTCGGCACCTTCCGCCTTGGCGCGCTCGATGATGCCGTTCAGCTTCCGGCGCGACTCGTCCTTGATGATGCCAGCGCAGAGTTCGTTGAAGATGATATCATGCGTGACGGTGCGATCCTCGGGACCGGGCACCATGATGGAGACGCCGTTTTCAGCCATACGCTCGGCATAGAAGCCGTGTTCCATCGTGTAGCGTGTGGCGAGCAGCAGCGGCTTGACCCTGCCGGCGGCCTTCAAGGCCGCGGCGGTCTCATCGATGATATGGATGAGCGGAGCTGAAACGCGTGCGGCAACCTGAGGTGCGATCAGGTGCATGGTGTTAGTGCAGATGAGCACGCATTCGGCCCCGGCCTTTTGCAGGCCTTCCGCCGCATCGCCGAGGCGCTCGGCGGCATCGTTCCAGCGCCCGGCCTTCTGTAGCGCGACGATTTCCTCGAAGTTGACGGAGTACATGACCAGCTCCGCAGAGGAGAGGCCGCCGAGGCGCTCGCGGACCATTTCGTTGATCAGGCGATAGTAGACTGCCGAACTCTCGAAACTCATGCCGCCGATCAGGCCAATAGTGCGCATAATGCTGTTCTCCGCTCGTGGATTTTGAATGGAGGAATAGTGCGGCGATTCACCCGCCGCATGTTTGCGTTTTTTGAAGCTTATCAGGATCTCTCTGCAAATGTTTGCGCATTTTTCGATTTATGTGCAAAATATTGGCGTATATATGAGGAGTTGCCGTACATGCTTGATGAACGTGACCGAAAGATTCTCGAATTTCTGCAGGCGGATGCCGGCATCTCCGTCACCGAACTTGCCGATCGCGTTGCCCTGTCGGTGTCGGCCTGCTCGCGCCGCATACAGCGGCTTGAGGAAAGCGGGCATATCGCCCGGCGTATCGTCGTGCTCGATCGCGAGAAGATGGGAGTGCCAACCACGGTCTATGCGATGATCAAGACGGCGCATCACGCCGACGAGTGGATAGAATCCTTCCGCAAAGTCATCGGTGATATCCCCGAGATCGTCGAGGCGCATCGGCTTACCGGGAATTATGATTATATCCTCAAGATCGTCTTGCCGCGCGTCGAGCATTACGATGTCATCTATAAGCAGCTCGTGCGCAAGATCGAGCTCTTCGACGTCTCGGCGTCGATCTCGATGGAGGAACTTAAAAGCGGCGCCTCCGTTCCTGTCGGGTATGCACAATAGGCGCCTTGACCATATCGTAGCCGTGCAGAGGTGCCATGCATAAAAGATGGTTGCTGCATATCCTTCTCAACCCTACGTTTTTGAGCAGAGTTAATCGCGAGGTGTTGCCATGCAGGATCATCATGTCGTCGTGGTCGGAGGCGGCTTTGGCGGGGTACAGCTCGCCAATGATCTGAAGGGTGCTCCCGTCCGCATCACGATGATCGATCGGCGCAATCATCACCTCTTTCAGCCACTCCTCTATCAGGTCGCAACCACTCTGCTTGCGACCTCCGAGATCGCCTGGCCGATCCGCAATTTCTTCCGCGATCGACCTGACGTGACGACCTTGCTCTGCGAGGTTGTCGGCGTCGATAGCGCGGCGCATGAGGTGCTTCTGAAGAACGGTCAGAAGATCCATTACGACACGCTGGTGCTGGCAACCGGCGCTACCCATGCCTATTTCGGCCATGACGAGTGGGAGCCGGTGGCGCCTGGATTGAAGACGTTGGAGGATGCAACCACCATCCGCCGGCGCCTCTTGCTGGCCTTTGAGCAGGCGGAAATGGAAACCGACCCTGCCGTCCGCGAGGCACTGTTGACCTTCGTGATTGTCGGCGCCGGTCCTACCGGGGTTGAACTCGCCGGGATCATCTCGGAACTGGCGAGGACGACATTGCCGAAGGAATTCCGCAATATCGATACCCGCAAGGCGAAGATCCTGCTCGTGGAGGCCGGTCCGCGGGTGCTGCCGGCTTTTGCGCAGGAACTCTCCGACTATGCGCACAAGGAACTCGAGCTGCTGGGCGTCGAGGTCCGTTTCGGCAAACCCGTCACCTCATGCTCGGCAGAAGGCGTGACGATCGGCGACACCTTCGTGCCGTGCCGCACCATCGTCTGGGCGGCTGGCGTCGAGGCGTCGCCGGCGGCGAAATGGCTTGGCATTCCAGCCGATCGTGCCGGCCGCGCCATTGTCGACAAGGATCTGAGGGCGCCGGGCAAGGAGGATATCTTCATCATCGGCGATACCGCAGCCGTCATGCGTGACGATGGCAGCCCCGTGCCGGGGATCGCTCCGGCTGCCAAGCAGCAGGGCGCTTATGTCGCCAAAGTCATCAAGGCAAAGCTTGCGGGCAGACCGTCGCCCGGACCGTTCCACTATCGCCATCAGGGCAGCCTTGCGACGATCGGCAAAAGTGCTGCGATCATCGATTTCGGCTGGATCAAGCTGAAGGGATGGCTCGCATGGTGGGTCTGGGGGCTTGCCCACATCTATTTCCTGATCGGCGTGCGTTGGCGCATCGCCGTCGCCTGGAGCTGGCTTTGGATCTATATCAGCCGGCAGCACAGCGCCCGGCTGATCACGCAGAAGGAAACCATGCGCGAGGAATGAAAAAGGGCAGCCGTAGCGGCTGCCCTTTTTCGTATGAGTTGCTGCGCAACAGTGCTTATGCCAGCGAAGCGATGTCGATGACGAAGCGGTAGCGCACGTCGCTCTTCAGAACGCGCTCATAGGCTTCGTTGATTTCCTGGATGTTGATCTTTTCGATCTCGGCTACGATGTTGTGCTCGCCGCAGAAGTCGAGCATTTCCTGGGTTTCCTTGATCGAGCCGATCATGGAACCGGAAAGGCTGCGACGGCCGGGGATCAGCGAGAAGGCATGCACCGGAACCGCATGTTCGGGAACGCCGACCAGCACCATGCTGCCATCATACTTCAGCAGGTTGAGATAGGCGTTCCAGTCGATCGCCGTGCCGACCGTATTGATGATCAGATCGAAGGTGCCGGCAAGCTTCGTGAAGGTCTCGGCATCGCTGGTGGCGTAGTAGTCCTTCGCGCCCAGCTTGAACCCGTCTTCCTTCTTCGACAGCGTCTGGCTCAGAACCGTGACATCGGCGCCCATGGCATGGGCCAGCTTCACGCCCATGTGGCCGAGGCCGCCCATGCCCACGATCGCGACCTTCTTGCCCGGCCCGGCTTTCCAGTGGCGCAGCGGCGAAAAGAGCGTAATGCCGGCGCAGAGCAGCGGTGCGCCCGAATAGAGCGGGATATTGTCGGGAAAGGAGAGGACATAGCCTTCCTTGACGACGATCGAGTCGGAATAACCGCCGAAGGTCGGCGTCTTGCCGTCGGCTTCGACGTCGTTGTAGGTCTGGACGAGACCGGGCATGTAATGTTCGTAATCCAGGTCACGTGTGGCGCAGGTCGTGCAGGAATCGACGAAGCAGCCGACGCCGACGCGGTCGCCGACCTTGAACTTCGTGACCTCGGAACCGACGGCGGTCACGATGCCGGCGACTTCATGGCCGGGCACCATCGGATACTTCGAGCCGCCCCATTCGTTGCGGGCCTGGTGAATGTCGGAATGGCAGACGCCGCAATATTTGACGGAGATGAGGACGTCGTCCGCGTTCGGGTCGCGACGGTCGAAAGTGAATGGTGTGAGCGGCTTGGACGCGTCGGTTGCTGCATAACCCTTTGCGATAGGCATGGGAGATTTCCTTATCTTTTCGGATGGATTGGGAGTAGAATTTCGATGCCCCACCATGCATCAGGTCCGGGCCACAGCGTTAGAGCGATCCTGCAAGCTTTATGTACGATCCTGCGAATCTAAATAAGCAGCGGGTCTTTCGCGATCGAACGGTGCTACCTAGATAGGCATCGATATCTGCTCGAAAACAGTTGGTTGCGCATGACACTGCCTTTCAATCCCAATCAGGAACTCGCGTCGATCGTTGCACGTTTCGCCACGGAAGACGGCGAACATCGCACGCCGATAGACAATCTCAATCTCTATCGGCAGTCGGCCGCGACCGTGTGGCAGCATGGGGCTTATCGGCCCTGTTTTGCAATCGTGGTTCAGGGCCGCAAGAACCTGACAATCGGCGCCGAGACCTACAATTACGGTGTCGGCGAGTATATTTTGACCGCGCTCGACCTTCCGGTATCGACGCAGGTCACCAATGTCGGCAGCGATACGCCTTATCTTTGTTTCGGTATGGCGCTCGACAGCGAACGGTTGAAAGAGCTCCTGTCGCGCGTCAGCATTCCGCGTCAGGCGTTGACCGAGCCTGTGCGCGGCATTGCGGTCAATGCCGCTTCGCCGGAACTGCTTGATGCCTCGCTGCGGCTGCTCCGATTGCTTGATCGGCCCGAAGATATTCCAGCCATGGCGCCTTTGATCGAGCAGGAAATCCTCTATCGCCTGCTGACCGGTCCGAATGGCCCTCGGCTGCTGCAGATCGCGATGGCGGAGAGCCAGAGCAACCGGGTGGCGCGGGCCGTCGCCTGGCTCCGCGGCAACTATACGCAGCCGCTGCGCATCGAAGAACTCGCCGAACGCGTCGGCATGAGCGTTTCCTCGCTGCATCACCATTTCAAGACTGTTACGGCACTATCGCCGATGCAATATCAGAAGCAGCTTCGGCTTCATGAGGCGCGCCGGCTGATGATCGTCGAGCAGCTTGACGTGGGATCGGCCGGCCATCGCGTCGGATATCAAAGTCCTTCGCAATTCAGCCGGGAATACAGCCGCCTTTATGGCCTGCCGCCGCTGAAGGATGTCGAGGCGATGCGCAATAGCGTGGTTGCCGCTGAGTAGGTCTCGGGCCGACGGCAGTTAGCTGATCGGCGCGTTGCAGCTGCCGCCATTCCATGTGTAGCTCGGCGTGACGTCCTGCGGCCCCCACAGACCTTCGAAACGATGATAGCCGGCATCGAAGCGGATCGTCAGCGAGCCCATTCCATATTTGTCGAACCATCGCAGTGTTCGCGCTCTGCCGGGTGTCGTTCCGATTTCCGAGAGTGTGCCGACCGTCGCGTTGCCATCGTCGTCGAAATGATAGGTTCCCGATATGTGACCCTTCGCATCGACCTGCAGCGACGTTTCGACCTCGACCAACCGATCGCTGGAGAGAAGCTTGCCGCAATAGTGCCCGGCGGGACGCGCCAGGGATTTTGACGCTGCGTACGCCGGTACGGGTAGATGAAATAGTCCGCTCGCAAAGCAGATTCCAGCAATCCAGGTGATTGCCCAGCGTTTACCGCTTTCCATGCATCCGACGCGCCAGGCTGGCGCCGCTTTATAAGATTGATTGACCACGGGTTTCACCGAACGATCTCGCAGCAATAGAGACCGATATGATCTATCTATTGTGCGCATGCCATGACAAGTGTCCTCCGTCTTTTTAACGCGGTGCAGCAACGAATTCCGCTTGACGGCTGCGTCGGTGTCCTGCATAAAGCGCCACGAACCGTACCGTACGGTACGCATTTGGGAGTAACCATCGTGCTGAGCGAAGCAGGACAGTCGAGCGAGTTTTCGCCGCGCCAGAACGCCGTTCTGGAACAGGCGTTGCGTCTGCTCGTCGATGGCGGCGAGAAGGCGCTGACGACCTCGGGCGTTGCACGCGCCGCCAATTGTTCCAAGGAAAGTCTTTACAAATGGTTCGGCGACCGCGATGGCCTGCTGTCGGCGATGATCACCTATCAGGCCAGCAAGGTTCGCACCTTCGAGCGCAATGGCGAGCGGCTGAATACGATAAGTCTGCACGATCATCTCGTGATTTTCGCGCGTGATCTGCTGGAGGTTTTGGCCGGCGACGTTTCACTTGCGTTGAACCGTCTGGCAATCGGTCAGTCGAACCGTGACGGCTCCAAGCTCGGCAAGCTCCTGCTGGAGCGCGGCCGCCGGCAGATCGACCGCCGCGCCATCGGTCTCATTGATGCCGGCAAGAGGGCGGGGCTGCTGCGCTTTACCGATGCCGACGAGGCATATCACACGCTTTATGGGCTCATCGTCTCCGACCTGCATGTGCGCATGCTGCTCGGCGAGCCCGGTTTGAAGGATACGAGCCGTCAGGCTGAGAAGGCGGTCAGCGCCTTCCTCAAGCTTTACGGCACGGAAAAGGTATTGGCGGAAGCAGCAGCGACCGTCTGACAATTTAAAATCTGCACCCAGACAAGCAAACGGAAGGACAAACAATGCGCGTCTATTACGATCGTGATGCCGATCTCAACCTCATCAAGTCGAAGAAAGTCGCCGTCATCGGCTACGGTTCGCAGGGCCGCGCTCACGCGCTGAACCTGAAGGACAGCGGCGCACAGAACCTTGTGATCGCACTGAAGGCCGGTTCCCCCACGGTCAAGAAGGCCGAAGCCGACGGCTTCAAGGTCATGACCGTTGCCGAAGCTGCTGCCTGGGCCGACCTGATGATGATGGCGACCCCGGACGAACTGCAGGCCGACATCTACAAGGCCGACATCGCTCCGAATATCCGTGACGGTGCTGCGGTCGCTTTCGCCCACGGTCTCAACGTTCACTTCGGCCTCATCGAGCCGAAGGCATCGGTCGACGTCGTCATGATTGCTCCGAAGGGCCCGGGCCACACGGTTCGCGGCGAATACCAGAAGGGCGGCGGCGTTCCCTGCCTCGTTGCCGTTCACCAGAACGCTTCCGGCAACGCGCTTGAACTCGCTCTCTCCTATGCTTGCGGCGTCGGCGGCGGCCGTTCGGGCATCATCGAAACCAACTTCCGCGAAGAGTGCGAAACCGACCTCTTCGGCGAACAGGTCGTTCTCTGCGGCGGTCTCGTCGAGCTCATCCGCGCCGGCTTCGAAACGCTTGTCGAGGCCGGTTACGCTCCGGAAATGGCCTATTTCGAGTGCCTGCACGAAGTGAAGCTGATCGTCGACCTGATCTATGAAGGCGGTATCGCCAACATGAACTACTCGATCTCGAACACGGCAGAATGGGGCGAATACGTCACCGGTCCGCGCATCATCACCGAAGAAACCAAGGCTGAGATGAAGCGCGTCCTCAAGGACATCCAGACCGGCAAGTTCACCTCCGAGTGGATGCAGGAATACCGTTCGGGTGCTGCCCGCTTCAAGGGCATCCGCCGCAACAACGACAGCCACCAGATCGAAGAAGTCGGCGCCAAGCTGCGCGGCATGATGCCCTGGATCGGCAAGAACAAGCTGGTCGACAAGGCCGTCAACTAAGCTTTCGGCGAGAGCCGGATTGGAGGGCCGGGGCGAAAGCTCCGGCCTTTCTATTTTTGAGCTTTGACGTAGAGCCATCTCGTCGGTTCGCCATCAAAGCCGCCACCATCGGCTTCGGTCATGGTGATGTTCTTCCATCCTCTGGCGCTCAGCATAGCCTCAAGCCATACGGCGGAAGGATAGTTGTAATAGCGTCCGAACTTGTCGTGTCCCTCTGCTTCACCCGCCTTGAAGCTGGCGTGGAAGATGCCGCCCGATTTCAGGGCGCGCAAAATGCGGTCGAAGATATTTGGCAGAGCGGATCGCGGAACATGCAGCAGGCTGGCCTCCGCCCATATGCCGTCGAAGATTTCGGTAGCGTCCAAGGCTTCGAAACGCATCACTTGAACGGGCCTGCCAAGACGCTTTTCCGCTTCCCTCGCAAGCTCGGCTGAACCGTCCGTCGGCGTGACGTCGAAGCCGCGCGACATCATGTAGGCGGCATCGTGTCCACCGCCGCAACCCAATTCGAGGATGGTTGCGCGGGCGGGCAGGGCGGCCAGAAAGGCATCCAGCCTCTGGCGCGGTAGCCGGCGTTCACGCGCTGCGTAGATGGCGGCGTTGTCGGTATAGAAGGACGCTGTCGGGTCGGTGCTCATGCTGGCTGGCGTTCATTCCTTTGTAAGGCCATCGTCGATGCTAGCAGGAAAGGCAGACAATATCTGTCACCATGACAAACAAAATAGGTCAGTATTGTTGACTTATCTTTTGTTGCGTGATTTTGTGTTGGAAAGACCAAAAATTACGAGGAAGCCCCATGTTGAATTGGGAAAATATCTTTGCGACGCGCTCGAGCCGTATGCGCGCCTCCGAAATTCGTGAGCTGCTGAAGCTGCTGGAGCGGCCGGATATCATCTCTTTCGCCGGCGGCATTCCCGATCCCGCATTGTTTCCGGATGCGGAATTCAAGCAGGCCTATGCCGACATCTTTTCCGGTCCGACTGTCAATGCAGCGCTGCAATATTCGGTCAGCGAAGGCTACAAGCCGCTGCGCGAATGGCTCGTTGGCCAGATGGGCGCGCTCGGCATTCCCTGTGAGCTCGAAAATGTCTTCATCGTTTCCGGTTCGCAGCAGGGGCTCGATTATCTTGGCAAGCTTTTCCTGTCGCCGAAGGACACGGCGCTGGTGACGGCGCCCACCTATCTCGGCGCGCTGCAGGCCTTCAACGCTTATGAGCCGACCTACGATCAGTTGACGCCGAACGGCAACCGCACGCCGGATTCCTACCGCGCCGCGGCTTCGCAGGCGGGGGGCAGGGTGAAGTTCGCTTATCTCTCGGCCGACTTCGCCAACCCGACGGGCGAGACTGTCGATCTGGCCGGCCGCAAGAAACTGCTCGACCTTGCCGAAGAGCTGGATATCGCTGTCATCGAAGACGCAGCCTATCAGTCGCTGCGTTATGACGGCGAGCCGGTCGCGCCGATCCTGGCGCTGGAAATCGCGCGCAAGGGCAGCATCAACGACACGCGCACGATCTATTGCGGCAGCTTCTCCAAGACGCTGGCGCCCGGCCTTCGCGTCGGCTTCGTCGTCGCCAATGCGCCCGTCATCCGCAAGCTGGTGCTGATGAAGCAGGCGGCCGACCTGCATTCCTCGACCATCAACCAGATCGCGATCCATCAGGTCGCCGAGCGCGGTTTCGATGCGCAGGTTGCCAAGGTCCGCAAGACCTATAGCCACCGCCGCGACTGCATGCTGGCGGCGCTTGCGAAATACATGCCTGACGGTACGAGCTGGACGAAGCCGCAAGGCGGCATGTTTGTCTGGATCACCCTGCCGAAGGGAATGGATGGCGCTAAGTTGCTGGCACGGTCGCTGGAAACGGCGAAGGTCGCCTTCGTGCCGGGTCAGGCATTCTTTGCCGATGGCAGCGGTGCGAACACTTTCCGCGTCAGCTTCTCCTGTGCCAATGACGAGATGATCGAAGAGGGCATCTCGCGGCTCGGCAAGTTGATTGCTGATGAGATCGGGGCGATGGCGGCCTAGTTTTTACCTTCTCCCCTCGGGGAGAAGGTGGCCCGAAGGGTCGGATGAGGGGGCCAATTGCTGTGTCCCATTCGTCTTTGTGCTCTCGGTATCCCCCTCATCCGCCTGTCGGCACCTTCTCCCCGAGGGGAGAAGGGGTTTATCACTTCGCCAGATGCGGACCGATCAACGCAAGATCGGCCTCGCTCAAGCGGTCGCTGGCCGTATTGCGCTGGTGCCAGTAGGGATACATCAGCGGCTGCAGGCTGATGTCGTCTAGCCGCTTGCGCTCCTCGTCGGTCAGCTTCAACTCGGCGCTGGCGAGATTGTCCTTGAACTGTGCCTTCGTGCGGCCGCCGATAATGACTGAGGTCACGCCCTTGCGGCCGATAAGCCAGGCAAGCGCTACCTGGGCTGCCGAGACGCCGCGGCTGTCGGCAATCTCCACCAGCGTATCGACGATATTCCACAGGCGGCTTTCATCGCGGATCGGCGGTTCCGTCCAGCCGGCGAACTGCCGCGTGCCCTCCGGTGTTGCCTGATTGCGGCGATGCTTGCCTGAGAGCAGGCCACCGGCAATCGGGCTCCAGACGAGGATGCCGAGGCCCTGGTCGATGCTGATCGGCACCAGTTCGTTCTCAGCGTCGCGCGCTTCCAGCGTGTAATGGATCTGTTGGCTGACGAAGCGTTCGCGCTTGTCGCGCTCGCTGACGCCAAGTGCCTTCATGATGTGCCAGCCGGAAAAATTCGAGCAGCCGATATAGCGGACCTTGCCCTGGCGAACCAGCGTGTCGAGCGCTTCCATCGTTTCTTCCAGCGGCGTCTGCCCGTCCCATTCATGCAGCTGGTAGAGATCGATGACGTCGGTCTTCATGCGCTTCAGGCTTGCCTCGCAGGCCTGGATAAGATGCTGGCGGGATGAGCCGACATCGTTGACGCCCGGCCCCATCGGGAAGCGTGCCTTGGTGGCGATGAGCACGCCGTTCTTGCGCGGGCCGCCGATGATCTCGCCGAGAATCTCCTCCGAGGCGCCTTGCGAGTAGACATCGGCGGTATCGAGCAGGTTGACGCCGGCATCGATGCACATGTCGACGAGCTTCTTGGCCTCCTTGACGCCGAGATCACCAACGGTTTTTGCCCAGCCGACTCCGCCGAAGGTCATGGTACCCATGGTGATGGTGGAAACTTTGAGGCCGGAGCGGCCAAGCAGGCGATATTCCATAGATCTATCCTCCTCGATCCCGTCTGAATAACGTGCCTCAGAAAATAGTGCCTGATGGCTGGGGTCAAGATTCAATCATCATATGAACGGCAGTCTATTCAAATTCAACTGTCACAATCATGTTAAGCCCTGCGTCTAGACAACCTCCTACAATCTAGCCGAGGACGTTTTCATGAAGACCTTTGTTTCCGCCTTTGCCGGCCTGTTGGCCATTGCTCTTTTCTCCAGCAGCGCCAATGCTGCCGATCTCGTCCTCTACACCAGCCAGCCGAACGCCGATGCGCAGGCAACCGTCGATGGTTTCATGGCCGCCAATCCCGGCATCAAGGTCGATTGGGTTCGTGACGGTACGCCGCAGATCATTGCCAAGCTGCAGGCTGAAATGCAGGCTGGCGCTCCGGTTGCCGATGTCCTGTTGATCGCCGATACGGTAACGCTCGAGCGCCTGAAGGAAGCTGGCAAGCTGCTCGCCTACAAGTCGCCGGAAGCCGCGAATTACGATGCGTCGCTCTATGACGCCGGCGGCTATTACTATTCCACAAAGCTGATCACGACCGGCATCGTCTACAACACTGCTGCCGCCATGAAGCCGGCAAGCTGGCAGGACCTGGTGAAGCCGGAAGCCAAGGGTCTCGTCGCCATGCCGAGCCCGCTTGCTTCGGGTGCTGCTCTCATCCACGCACAGACGCTCGCCGGCGTCGGCAGCCTCGGCTGGGACTACTACAAGCACCTCGCCGACAACGGCGCGATCGCTTCCGGCGGCAATGGCGCCGTGCTGAAGTCGGTTGCTTCCGGCGAGAAGGCCTATGGCATGATTGTCGATTACATGCCGATCCGTGAAAAGGCCAAGGGCGCTCCGCTGGAATTCGTCTTCCCGAAGGAAGGCGTTTCGGCCGTCACCGAGCCGGTCGGCATCCTTGCCGGCACGCAGCACGCCGATGCCGCCAGGAAGTTCGTCGATTACGTCCTTTCCGAAAAGGGGCAGGAAGGCTTCCTGAAGCTCGGCTATATTCCGGCCCGCAATGGCACGCCGCTGCCGGAAGGCTTCCCGGCACGTGACAGTATCAAGGTTTTGCCGTTGAATGCCGCCGATGCTCTCAAAAACACGGATCAGGACCTGAAGACCTTCTCCACCTACTTCAAGTCGAAATAATCCAACCCGGATTTGGAATGTACTCATATGTGCGTCGAGGAAACAGCCAGCCGACCTGGCTGTTTCCTTTTGTTGTTACCGTTGTGCTTTTGCTCAGTGTCCTGCCGCTGGCACGGCTGGCGTTTGCCGGCATCGAGGCGCTGCTTAGGGGCGGCACCTATGAACTCATCACCGATCCCTCGCTCTGGCGCTCGGCCTGGTACACGATCGAAACGGCCGTGCTCGGCACTATCGTTTCGGTGGTCCTTGGTTGCCTCTTCGCATTCCTGCTGACATTGACCGATCTGCCGAGCAGGGGGCTGCTCGGCTTCCTCTTCGTATTGCCGATGATGATTCCGCCGCAGGTAACGGCGCTTGCCTGGGTGCAGATGTCCGGTCCATCGAGCCCCTTGCTGAAAGCGTTGCACATCGCGCCGCCGCTCGGTTCGCCGCAGCCGCTCTATTCTGTTGGCGGCATTGCGCTGCTCTACGGCGTTCAGCATGCGCCGCTCGTCTATCTCGCTCTGCGCGCCGGCCTGATGGCGCTGCCGCGCGATGGCGTCGAGGCCGCAAGGCTTTCGGGCGCGTCCGGCATGCGTGTCTTCCGCGATATCATTCTGCCCTTGTCTCTGCCCGGTGTCATTGCTGGAGCCGCCATCGCCTTCGTCTCCTCCATCGGCAATTTCGGCATTCCGGCGATCCTTGGCATTCCCGCCTCGATCTATACGCTCTCGACCTTGATCTTCACGAAGTTCTCCAATTTCGGGCCGCGCACCTTCGGCGATATCGCCGTCCTCTCGACGATGATCGCCATCATTGCGATTGCCGGGCTTGCCGTGCAGGGCAGGGCCTTGAAGGGGCGTGACTATCGCGTCATCGGTATTTCCGGCGCGACGGCTGCCTTTTCGCTCGGCCGTTGGCGCTATCTGGCGCTGCCGGTGCTCTATGCCATCCTCTTCGTCATCCTCGTTGCTCCCTTTCTGGCGCTGGTCGCAGGTGCGCTTGTGCCGGCCTATGGCGTGCCTCTCACCGTCAAGACGGCATCGCTGAACGCCTTCACTGAAATCCTGTTTCGGCAGAGCATAACACGCACGGCCTTTTCCAATTCGCTATTCCTCGCCGGCGTGACGTCACTCGGTCTCCTGTTGGTGACAGTGCTCGCGGCCTATGCGCTGACGCGGCGCAAAGACATGCTGAGCCGCATCGTCGGCGGCATGATCGAGATTCCCTATGCGCTTCCGGGCATCATCATCGCTGTCTGTTTCATCCTGGTGTTTGCGGCACCCTTGCCGATCCTCAACGTCACGCTTTACGGGACGATCTGGATCATTCTGCTTGCCTATTTCTCCGCCTATTTCGCGGTCAGCCTGAAGCCGGTCATGAGCGCCTTCCTGCAGCTCGATCCGGCACTGGAAGAGGCGGCCCGACTTTCCGGGGCCGGCTTTTTCCGCCGTCTTGCCGACATCATCGTGCCGCTGATCGCGCCGGCGGCGGGCGCATCCGTGATCCTCGTCTTCCTCATCGCCTGCAACGAGCTGACCGTTTCGGCGCTGCTCTGGTCGGCCGGCACGCAGACGCTGGGCGTCGTCATCTACAATCTCGACGATGGCGGGAGCGCCGATCTAGCCTCGGCCATGTCGGTCATCGTCATCGCCATGGTCGTCATCATGATGGCGCCTCTGGAAATCATGGCCAAGCGCCTGCCGAAGGGAGTGGTGCCTTGGCGAAGCTGATCCTCAATCATGTCAGCAAGGATTTCGGCACGAGCGGACGCGCTGCCGTCAATGCCTTGTCGCTCGATGTTCGGGAAGGCGGCTTCCTGGCGCTGCTTGGCCCTTCCGGCTGCGGCAAGACGACTGTGCTTCGAATGATCGCCGGTTTCGAACAGCCGACGGACGGTTCCATCCATCTCGGCGAACGGCTGCTGGCGGATGCGGCGAGCATGCTGCCGCCGGAGCGGCGCAATATGGCGATGGTGTTTCAATCCTACGCGCTCTGGCCGCACATGAACGTCGCTGACAATGTCGGCTATCCGCTCAAGGTGCGTGGCATCTCTGGCGAGCGTTATCGCGAGAAGGTGCGCGAGGCACTGGCGACCGTGCGCCTCGGCGATTATGCGGAACGCCGGCCCGCCGATCTCTCCGGTGGCCAGCGCCAGCGCGTGGCGCTCGCCCGCTGCCTGGTGACATCGCCCGATGTCGTGCTGCTGGACGAGCCGCTCGCCAACCTTGACCGTCATCTGAAGAAGGAGATGGAGGAGACCTTTCGCGAATTCCACCAGCGCTCCGGTGCCACCATGATTTATGTCACCCATGACCAGAGCGAAGCGATGGCGCTCGCGACCGACGTTGCCGTCATGTCCGAAGGGCGGCTCCTGCAGGTGGCGCCGCCGGCGGAGATCTATGCGCGCCCCGAAGGGAAAATGGTCGGCGGCCTTGTCGGGCAGGGTGCCATCCTGTCGATGGCTTTTCCCGATGGCGGTCCACGCCGTATCGATTGGCCGTTCTTCCGAGGCTTGTGGGAGAATCGGGCAGGCGGCACGGCCAGAGCGGATATTCTCGTGCGGCCGGAGGACGTGGTTGTCGACGGGGAGGGCATTTCATGCCTTGTCGATTCCATCCTTTATGAAGGTGAGCGCTATGCGCTGAGGCTGTCGATGCCGGATGGACAGGTGCTGCGCGCCTATAGCCGTGAGGCTGTTGCCGTGGGCGATGATTATCGGGTAGCGATCCGCTCCGCCTGGCGGCTTTGATCGGTAGGGGACAAGATGGTTGTTCCATGTCGCCTCCTATGCTTGATTTGCTCGACGTCACGAAGGGGAGTCGCGCATGTCCGATCATAGCTTTCCGATTTTCGATCTCGGCGCTTTCGAAGCAGCCGATTATGACGAGAAGAAGCGGCTCGGCGCGGAGGTGGATCGGATATGCCGCTCGACCGGCTTTCTGGCGATTGCCAACCACGGTGTCGCGGATGCCGTGATCGCCGAGGCGTGGAAGAAGACGCAGACTTTTTTCGATCTGCCGTCTGAGGTGAAGCAGAAGGCGAAAACGCTCTATCCCGGCTACCCCTACGGCTATCTAGGGCCGGGCACTGAGGCACTTGCAAAATCGCGCAACGTGGACACGCCGCCGGATCTGAAGGAAAGCTTCAATGGTGGCCCGCTTTCCGTACCCTCAGGCATGACAGATCCTGAAGCACTCGGCTTCTGCTATGCCGCGACCATCTGGCCGGAGGGGCCTGAAGGATTCGTGGAGGCATGGAAAGCCTATTATGGAGCGATGGAAGATCTCGCGGCGCGTATCATGCGTGTCTTCGCAACGGCGCTCGGCCTCGATGAACATTTCTTCGATTCCTATGTCGATGCTCCGATCAGTGCGCTGAGGGCATTGAATTATCCCGAACAGCATGTGCCACCGCAGCCGGGCCAGCTTCGCGCCGGCGCGCATACCGATTACGGCAGCCTGACGATCCTCCTGCCGCAACCCGGCTCGAAAGGGCTGGAGATCATCGCCCCCGATGGCAACTGGACGCCGGTGCCGCCGGTGGAGGGTGCTTTCGTCATCAACATCGGCGACCTGATGGCGCTCTGGACCAACGATCGCTGGGTGTCCACGGTGCATCGTGTCGTCAACCCGCCGCCGGAAGAGGGCGGCATGCAGCGCCGCCAGTCTCTGGCCTTCTTCCACCAGCCGAACTGGTTTGCCGAAATCGCCTGCCTGCCGTCGTGCCTGAAGGAAGGCGAGGAGCCGAAATATGCTCCCGTTCTTTCCGGCCCGTATCTGATGGGCAAGTTCAAATCGACGGTAACAGCCAAGGCCGGATGATGCGAGTATAATAAGCCGGCTCACATTTTTCTTAAACTGGAATGCTTCATGTCCCTGCGCCTTGCGACTTTCAATGTCGAAAATCTTCTGACCCGTTTTGATTACACTGGTTTTCGTAATCAGTTGCGCCAGGATCGCGTTCTGCAGCTCTTCGATGTCCGTAATGAAGAGATCTATCAGCAGCTGGAAGCAGCGCGTGTGATTGCGGCAACCGACGACACCAGGCAGATGACGGCGCTTGCGATTGCGGATGCCGATGCCGACATCATCTGCCTGCAGGAGGTCGACAACATGGCGGCGCTGCAGGCTTTCGAATATGGCTATCTCTACCGCATGGTCGGCAATGGCTATCGGCAGAAATTCCTGATCGAAGGCAATGACAGCCGCGGCATCGATGTTGCCGTGATGATGCGCGAGGAAACGCGCGACGGCCAGCCGATCGTGCTTAGCGACATCAAGAGTCACGCCATGGTGACCTACGGCAATTTCGGCCTTTTCAACGACGAGCTCGCCGAGCTCGGCCTTCATTCGGAGGACAAGATCTTCAAGCGCGATTGCCTGGAGCTGCACCTCCATATTGGTGGGGTTCCGTTTTCGCTCTATGTCATCCATCTGAAATCGATGGGACCTGCACGCGAAGGCGTGGATGGACGTCATGCGACCATGCCGATCCGCCGAGCCGAGACTATGGCGGTTCGCCGCATCATCGAAGATTGCTTCGGGGCTGGCCACACGGCGACGAAGAATTTCGCCATCTGCGGCGACATGAACGACTATCAGGAATGGATCGATGTTATCGGCACACGCCGCAGCGGCTATCGGTTCGAACCACGCGGCGAGGAGAAGGGCAGCGCACTTGATGTTTTCAGCCATGATGGTTTTGCGGAGAATGTCGTGCGGCGGCGGAACGAGCTTGACCGCTGGACGCTTTACCACGCCCGAGGGCCGCAGGAGCAGAGGCTTTGCCAGCTTGATTACATCTGGCTCTCTCCGGCGCTGGCACGCGCCAATGCCACGCGCATGCCCGATATCATCCGCTCGGGCCAGCCTTTCCGCACTATTTTCCCAGCGGGGCAGGAGGTGGAGCGCTATCCGCGCGTCGGCTGGGACAGGCCGAAAGCCTCAGACCATTGCCCCGTCGTCATGACATTGGATTTGATATGAGCATCTCAGAACAGAACGACATGGCCGGCTGGCCGCCGGAAGGCACCGTATTTCCCGTTTCCGGGATCGATCTTGCCGTGCTGCCAGGCGAGCATCCTTTCCACGTTCAGGAGTCTGCGGCGGCGCAGGAGAACTGGGCAAGGGAAATCGCCGCCAATCCAGCCCTCTTTGATGGGCGCATGATCTTCCAGCGTCGTCTTTCGCTTGCCGACGGCCTCGTCAGGGGTGAAGCCTATGTGACGCCTTTCTCGACCTTCCTTTGGTGGCGCAAGCAAAGCGAGCGGCACGGTGGCTTTCACCTTTTCGCATTTCCGGTGGCGGTATCGTCCGATGGTGCGATCATCGCGATCCGCATGGCGCCGCACACTGCCAATCCCGGCCAAATTTATTGCGCGGCTGGATCGATGGACGAAAATGATATTGTCAACGACCACGCCGACGTCGCTGGCAATATGCGACGCGAGGTGCTGGAGGAAACCGGTCTGGATTTGAACAACGCGATCGCCGACCCTGGATACTACGCAACCCATATGAATCGTTCCGTCACGCTCTTTCGGGTTTTCCGCTTTCCGTGGACGGCCGAGGATATGCTTCGGCGCATCGAGGCGCATATACTGGTTTCCGAAGAGGACGAGGTCGATGGCGTGGTCGCCATTCGCTCGGCAGATCCCGCCGCGCATCACTACAGCGTGGCGATGCTGCCGATCCTTGCTTGGTTCTTCGGTGGCGGTAGATAGCTTGGGCTTGCGCTGGGGTCGCTTGCCGGTATGAATAATCAAGTCTGGAAGTATGGATGGAGGCCAGATTGGCGCGCAGCTACAGTGTCTATGATGTGTTCACCGACAACAAGTTGGCGGGCAATCCGCTCGCAATCATTTTCGATGCGGGGGACCTGAGCGATGAGGCAATGCAGGCGATCGCCAGGGAGATGAACCTTTCCGAGACGGTCTTTGTGCTGCCGCCGCAAAATCCCGCCCACACGGCGAGCCTGCGCATATTCACGCCCGGTCGCGAACTGCCTTTTGCAGGGCATCCGACAGTCGGCACGGCGATCGCCTTGGCAGAGAAGCTCCATGCCAATCATGGCGGTGACCTCGATCTCGTTTCCGTTCTCGACGAGCGCGTCGGACCGGTGCGCTGCGCCATCAAGCTACGCCAGAACAAGGCGAGTTTTGCCGAGTTCGATCTACCGAAGAAGTCGCAGGAGATCCCGCTGCCGCTCGACAGGGCCGATATCGCCAATGCACTCAGCCTGAAGATCACCGAGGTTGGCTTCGAGAACCATGTACCCTCCATATGGAGTGCCGGAGTGCCGTTTCTTCTGGTGCCGGTGCACGATGTCGGCGCCGCTGAAAGGCTGGAGTTCGATCTGCAGCTTTGGGAAAAGACGGTGCCCTTCGTCGACGGCGCGCTTGCTTCGGCTTTCATTTATTGCCGCGGCGGCGTCAATCACGTTGCCAAATTCCACGCGCGCATGTTCCCCGTGGGAATGGGTATCGTCGAGGACCCGGCGACGGGTGCTGCAGTGGCGGCGCTGTCCGGTGCGATCAATCAGTTCGATGCTTTGCCGGATGGGCATCATCCTGTCGTCATAGAGCAGGGCATCGAGATGGGGCGGCCATCGCTGATTCATCTTCACCTCGATATCAATGGCGGCATGATCGCCAATGCCCGCATCGGCGGCCAGGCGGTGCGTGTTGCATCAGGAATTATTGAGCTTTGATTTCATTGAGTTTTCTGTCGCGCCTGAAATTTTTTTGACAAAAAAACAAAGAAAATTCGTCTGGCCGCTGGACAATCAAACCGATCCTATTTATATGCCCGGTCACGCCGCCAGCAAGCGGTACGGGTGATTAGCTCAGTTGGTAGAGCAGCTGACTCTTAATCAGCGGGTCGTAGGTTCGAGCCCTACATCACCCACCAAAAACTCCTTGAAATCGTTAGTTAATTCGAAACGTCTCGAGGGTTTTCGGCTGCGCGGCTTCCAGCAGATTGGAAACGGTTTCCAATACAAGTTCCGTGCTATTCCGGAATGCAGCGGGCTTGATCTCGTTCCAGCGGCTTTCCATGAGCTTCATCGCATCCGCGCTAAACTCCGTGGCGCGACGTCCTTCCCGTACTTCAGCATAAGACAGGTGTTCGTCCGCGGTTCTTCTCCCGATCGGACAGCAATCGACGTTGTCGGTAGGGTTGTCGCTCTAGTCGGAAAGCCTGCCCAGTAGAAGGCCGGTAAATAAGCCGAGGAGCGCCGTCACGATCAGGACGGAGCTTGTGGCTGTCGGATTTTCCTTTGCGGCCTGCACTACGTTCCGGCCCTCGGAGCGGGCATGATCCGCGATGTTTGCCACTTTTCCCTTTGCTGAAGAAAGGGCCTCGTCGGCGCGGTCCGAGGCGCTATCGATCCGCTTTGCCAAATCGGTGGAGAGCCTATCGATCTGGCTGCGGAGTTCATCGATCTGCGCATTGATGTCCTTGTCCAGCGAGATGTCGGCCATGATGCCCTCCTCCTTGATTGCGGGTAAGTTCCTCCAGGAACGAATGGAGGCTTGCTTTGGTTCCCATCAGGTTGAACGACGTCTTTCGCAGTTGGAGAAGTTTTGAAACGGTCACGAAGCGACCGATATGCCAATGGCTTCAGCGCAGATGCAGGAGAAACGCGGTCGGCGCTGATATCGACATCGTGAAAAGAAATAGAGAAAGCCCATATTTCAGTCTTCGCATTCGGCGCGTCTTTAAGCCGTCCCAGTCGTATCCCATAAGTATATCCTGTTTGCTTTGCGTTTATTGATGCTGGAAATATCCCATGAATTGTTTGCGCGAAGCTTGTGAATTGTTTTTATCAAGGCGATGAATAAATACATCGGATTATACAATCCTGTGCTGCAATTTTTTCTTTTGTTTTTGCAAGTATAACCGAGAAGGCTCATCATTAAACTAGAAGTAGTGAGTTTGGACCCTATCGTAGACTTTGCGCGAGCTGCAATCTCTGATTTGACTGAACATCCAGCCGGGCACTGATCGCGCATCAACCAATCTACATCACCAGATTATGCTGTTGCTGTAAGCGACGCCCGCGCCTGCGCTCGGATAGGCCGGGCCGGCCAACGGAGCTTTCCGGTGATCACTCCACGTTCAAATAACGTCAGACATGTCCGGCCGAGGGCAATGGCCATCGCTTTCGGCCATGTGCGTTCAAGGCTTCCTATATCCACCTTCCATGACGCTAAATACAAAGATAGCGGCCAGAATCACGATCAGCGTATAATCGAAGGCGGAGAGCAGTCGAAGCAGTTCCATGATGTTTCTCCTCCCACAGAGAACACGAACCAGAACAACCGCTAGTATGTTCCTCCCGCGGGCGCATGCCAAGTTTTTTGCATCCTGCGGTGCAAAAACAATGTTGTGCGAGGCACAATAACCAGTTGTTTCCAAAGAGATATCAGCACTCTATTAACTGCTACTGGTTGCGGCGAGGGCGAGCGCGCGCTGCAATCGTATTGTCAACAAATTTTATAGAGTATAGCATCGGCACAGTGATAAGTCCGATTGCCCAACGCTTGCAGAAATCACGTGGTGCGATCGATTTGGAGGGAGTTGGCTATTGACCCTTGGCTCTGACCATCAGCCGCGTGACCTGCCTGTTGTCGTTATCGTTGGCGGTGGCGTTTCCGGAACCGGGGTTGCCTTTCATCTGCTGCAGCGACAGTTGCTGCGGGCTGGGCAGGTTTTCATATTCGAGCCGCGGGAGCGTTTGGGGGCAGGGCTCGCCTACGACACGCAGGATGTCGCCCATCGCATCAACGTGCCTGCGGCGAGGATGAGCCTGCTGTCCGATGACATCGAACATTTTCAGCGCTGGTTGCTGGAAAATAATGTGCTTGCCGATGATGATGCGGCGATTGCCGTCGATGGCAGTCTTTTTCCGCGACGCTCCGTTTTCGGGAGCTATATCAACAGCATGATCCGTCCCTTCGTCGAGAACGGGCGGCTGCGCCACGTCAGGCAAAGCGTCGAGCGGATCCAGAGGACGGGCGGCCGCTGGGCGGTGACCGGTGCTGGCGGAGAGCGCGTTGATGCCGATATTCTCGTCATCGCGACAAGCCACCCGTCGCCTTTGCCGCCGCAGGTGTTGCGGGATGCGCTTGCCGATCACCCACGCTTTGTTGCCGACCCAACGCGTCCTGATGCGCTTTCGGTCGTCGGCGCCGGAGATCGCGTCCTTGTGGTCGGCAACGGCCTGACCTCGGCCGACGTCATCGCCTCGCTCGAACTTAGGGGACATAAGGGGCCGGTCACCGCGATATCCCGACGCGGTCTGCGCTCGCGCGGCCATGCCGCGGTCAAGCAGGAGCTATTCGGCGATTTTGCTGATCAGCCCTCGAAAACCGCGGTTGATCTGCTGAAACGCGTGCGAGCGGCTATCCGCAGGGCGGAAGGTGATGGACGCAGCTGGCATGCGGTCATCGATCAGGTAAGGACGCAGGGGCGGCAAATCTGGGAGGCGCTTCCGATCGAGGAGCGACGCCGGCTGGTTCGGCATTTGCGGCCGTTTTGGGATGTCCATCGTTTCCGTGTTGCGCCGCAGGTGGAAGCTGTCAGCGAACGGGCGCTTGCAAGCGGCAGGCTTGAGGTGCTGGCGGCTTCGGTTGCGGAGGTTGGCGTTACCGATGATGTCATCGATTGCCGGTTGCGATTGAGCCGTTCCGACCGTTTCGTGAGAAGGCAATTCGATGCGGTCGTCGTCACCACGGGTCCCGGACACCGAGGCATTCTGCAATCCCAAGCCTGGATTGATGAGTTGTCGAAAGCCGGATATCTCGCATTGGATCCCGCCCGCTTGGGATTTTCCTGCGATACGCAATCACGCGCCTTGGCAGCCGACGGTGCAGTGAGCCCATCTCTGTTTATCTCCGGACCGCTTGCACGCGGAACCTTCGGCGAATTGATGGGATTGCCCGAGGTGGTCGAGCACGCCGTTCTCGTGGCCGACCAGGTGGCCGGCGCGATCGCCGATTACACGACGCGTGGGCAAGGGAAGGCATATTTGGACAGTAGTGCCGCCTAAAATCCAAGAAAAGCCGCAAATTCGTTGCTCAGACGATACATTTGCCTAAATTTACTCATATAAACTATACAATTTGTGAGTTACTATCTTGTTCCCACGAGATTGCGGGGTTACTTCCGCAGTCCCATGCTGACAGGATCGGCCCGTTGAGTCTCTTTCGAGCCATGCCGGGTTTTCAACAACTGACTTTGCAGTAAAGCGGACGGCGATGCTTACGAAAAAAGGAAAGTACGGATTGAAGGCGCTGGTGGATCTCGCACGCCTCGGCCCGGGTGAAACCGCGTTCATCAACGATATCGCGTTACGCAACAATATTCCGAAGAAGTTTCTCGATACCATCTTGCTCGAATTGCGAAACGCCGGCGTGTTGCGTTCGAAGAAGGGGCCAGGCGGCGGTTATTCGCTGTCGCGTCCCGCCTCGGAAATCCGCATCGGCCACGTCATCCGTACCCTGGACGGTCCGCTGGCTCCTATCCGCTGCGCCAGCCGCACGGCCTATGAAGCCTGCGACGACTGTTCCGATCCGGAGCGTTGTCAGGTACGGCGCTCGATGACGGAGGTGCGTGACGCGATTGCCGAAATTCTCGACAACATGTCGCTGGAACAATTCGTCGCCGGCGGTGCGGATTTCGACGTCCCGGAACGGGAAGATCGACGCGCTTCTCATACCGCCTGATTTTCGACGTAACTGGGCTTTCAAGGCAACCAACTCTTCAATGGCTTCACGCCGTTGAGATGGTAGTTGCCGACGATGTGGTATTTCTGGCAGGCCGGTTCATGCAGCGTATGGATGCGGGCGTTGCGCCAATGGCGGTCGAGGTTCAGGCCGATGCCCGCCGACGCCGTGCCGGCAAGCTCGAACAGTGTGTCGGCTGCCTCCATCGCAATATCAGCCGTCATCGTCTGGGCTGCCGCAACGGAGAGCGCCGCATCGATGACGTGGTCTTCCGTGAGATTGATCTGCGCCGCGTCGATCTTGCCGCCGGCTCGTTCCATCGTTGCCGTTGCCGCTTCGATTCGGACGGCAATTTCTCCGATTCTCGTTACGATCAGCGGATCGTTGACGGCTTGCTCATCGCCATCGCTTTCCCCCGGGTGAGAACGCGCCCGCACGAACTCCATAGTCGCTGCCAGTGCGGATCTGGCGATACCGAGATTGATTCCAGCGCGCGTGAGCTGGTTCACGCAATCGATCACCGTCGGCTCCGCCAACTTTTCTCGGTCTACGAGCAGGGTGTCGGTATCGAGATAGACATTATGCAATATGACCGTGCCGTTTCCGGAGGTGCGTTGACCAAAGCCGTCCCAATCGTCAATGATTTGGATGCCTTCCGCATTTCTGGGCACGACAGCGGCTATCGATCCCTGGCGTTTGTCCGCCGCGAACAGCGCGATCCAATCTGAAAAGAGAATGCTGGCGGACGGCCTGCTACGTCCGTTGAGGCGGAAGCCAGGCCCGTCTGATGTCAGATGCCAGGAATGGTCGGCGCCGCTTGCACCGGCCTCGGAAAAGATGCTCGCGAAACGATCGCCGGTAATGGCGCGATCGAAAAGGAGTGCCCTTTGGTCCTCACCGCCGCCAATTCTGACCGCTTCCAGCACGTGAAAATGCGTCTGCAATATCTGCGCGATGGAAGGATCGGCCTCCGCAAGGATGGCGATGACTTCGGCGAGAACGCTGTTCGAAATGTCGATGCCGCCATTTTCGGAAGGAACGGAAATTCCAAGCAGCCCCGATTGGGATAGAGCCTCGGCCTCGTTATAGGGTAGGATGCGGTTGATATCGCGGTCGCTCGCCTGCTGTGCAAAGGCCGCCGCAAACGAGCGCGCAATATCGAGCGCCTCTTCTTCGCTTTGAACGCGATGGGCGGGCGGCCTGACGCGTTCATACAATTGGGAAACAGTCCCCATTTGTCACTCCTCGACCAGCGCCGGCTCGGCTCCTCAGAGCGTGGCAAATCAGCGAGATGCTGGTTTCGCACCCTTCTGTATAATAGGCGCCGACTGAAAAATTGTAAGCGCTCGACCCGATGTCAGTAGGTCGAATAGCGAACTCGATGCCTTCCAATGCCATTCCCTCCACAGCGAAAGCGGTTTCGAAATCTGATCTTAGCGCCCGGAATTGCTTTCCTTTTCCCAGTTCAATCGAAGGCGCGGCACGAAGAAAGCAACCGACCGCTGGATGTTTTTCAAGCCGCATTATCGCCGATCCGATTCCGCCCGCAGAAGAAAGCGCTTGCTAGAGGCGCATTTTCGCGCTTTCATATACGACTAAATAAGTAGACAATGACAATAATCATGCCGCCTCATCGCTTCAAGAAGCAATGGCGGACGATTGCAGGCATCGGATATTGCACCGAGTTGGACCTGCCTGTCGCACCTTTCTTTCGTTGGAGAAGAATGGTGGAATTTTGAGACCCGAAGCGGCTCTTATGCGTTTTGTCAGCCGCCGTTCTTCGGTTGTCGAGCGTCAGATCAGAGTTTGAATTTCGGGCAGTTAAGTGACAAGCCCAAGAAAGGCATGATCGACCACCTCTCGCCCCAGGAGTTGATATGACGGTTCAGGGATTCTTTTCCGCCAGGACAAATGCGGCGGCGTCGGCTTATGTGATGCCGCGGATTGCCGTGATCGGACGTGGTTTTTCCGGTATGATGATGGCAATCGCCCTGCTGAAGACAGTGCGCTTTCCCTTCCATCTGCAGCTCTTCGATCCCAATTCCAGCGTCAGCGGTGGTCAGGCGCTCGCCTCGGGACACAGCAGCGAAATCCTCAACAGTCGCGTACGCGATCTTTCGGTCTCTGCCGGCGATCCCGACGATTTCAATCAATGGCTCTCCAGCAATGCGCCTTTCCGTAGCGCCGTCCCCGCCGCCATACCGGGTTTCCTGCAGATCTTCGTGCCGAAGAGCATTTTCAGCGACTACGTCTACCAGCGCTTTTCGGAAGCCTTCTCATCACGGCGCGATGTGGCAGTGCAGGTCCGCAGCGAGACGGTCTTCGGTCTCAGGCGTGTTCGCGGCGGCCGTTTCGTGGTGGAGAGCGACGGGGCCGGCAATGCGCCATTTGATATGGTGGTGCTGGCAACGGGCTACGGCATTGCCGATTGGGAGGCGCAGGCCAGCGATCTCGTGACGGTCCCGACCACCGTTCGTGCGCGACGCCTTGTGTCGCGACCGCACACGATCCTGCTGGGAAGCGGCCTGCGCGTGGTCGATCGGCTGCTGCAGATGCGCGAAAACGGCTATACGGGGCAGATCACCATCGTTTCGCGGCGGGGCTTCCTGCCGCAGAGCCATACGCGCAACAATGCCGACCCGGTTTTCCCTGCAGATGAGATGCCAGACAAACTCAGCGAAATTGTTCGCTTCATTCGCCGCGCTTGCGAGGAGGCGGAGGCGAACGGGCAGAGCTGGCAGTCAGTCATGAATGGTTTGCGCAAGCACGCCCGATCGCTATGGCGATCCCTGCCGGCCGGTCGGAAGCAGCAGTTCAACCGTCATCTGCGGGCGCTCTATGACAGCCATCGCAATCGGTTGCCCGAAGCCCTGCATGTTCGCCTCAATCAGGAGATGGCTGAGGGCAACACGGTGTTGCGGCGCGGTCACTTCATCCGGCGGACGCCGACAGGGCTGGTTTTGAGGCCCGCGGGACGACAGGAGACCGAGCAGCTCTATGCCGATGACGTGATCGATTGTCGATGCCAGGCGCCCGATCTGAATGCGCCGTTGCTGCGCAGCCTTATCGACGCCGGCCTTGCGGTGCCGGACGAGCTCGGCCTTGGTCTCGCGGTCGATGCAGCGGGTGCACTCGAGGTCAATGGGCGTTCGACGGAGGGACTCTTTGCGATCGGCCCCCTGGGGCTTGGAAGTCTCCCGGACATCGATCTCGTGCCTGAGATCGTGACGCAGGCCTATGCGGCCGCCGAAAGCGTGGCGGAACGTTTTCATCCGCAATGCAAGGCGGGCTGACCACTCAGCAGCGTCTCCATTTGCAAGCAAGGTGGCGATCGTTTGGTTCGTTAAGCGTACCGCGTCGCGGCAGAATAGCGGCTTGCTGCGGGCGCCGATCATGGCGCCACCTTCATCCTGATTGCCCAGCGCGTATAATCTATCATTGCCAAGGTGGTTCTCTGGCCTATTTCTGGATGGGCGCTGGTCCGTGCGATAGGTTATGTCCAGTATGAGGCGGCGTTGCCAAGTTTTGAGCGAGGTTCTGGACAGGATAAGGGCGTGAAATGCCTTCGTGTCGCCTTTCTTTGTCTTACAAGGCGTACGCGTAAAGACTATGGAATTCGCAATCATATTATAGGACGAGTCGGATCTCTGTTTTTGCGGAGATTTCGGTCATCCATTGGCTGCGACTTCATGTGCAACGAGGAGCTCTGCTTGCGCCCGCTGAAATCTCGTGTTTTTCTATTGCCTTTTTTGCTGCTGGGATTGGCTATGTTTGCCATCGTCGGTCCGCTGCTGGTGGGCGAGAATGCCTTTGCGCAGGATCAGCAGCCGGCCCAGACATCGCAGCAAACGGATCAACCGCCCGGACAGCTCGCCAATGGGCTGCTGGACACGGCCGTCACCGAACTCGGCAAGGCAAAGAAGACCTACGCATCGCTTCAGGAGGCGGCGAAGCAGGCAACAGCTGATGATGAGACGCTCGTAGCGCTCTCCGGCCAGGTTGACGAACTCAATCGCACCACTGCTGCTATTTCCGCGCGCCTAAAACCCCGTACCGCCGAGATCGATGCACGCCTGACGCAACTCGGTGCTGCCCCGAAGGAAGGCCAGCCGCCTGAGGCTCCGATCGTGACACAGGAGCGCGACCGGCTCAATGCCGAACGCTCGCAGATCAGTGCCGTGATCCTGGATGCAGACAATCTGACCGCAGAAAGCAATCGGCTTTCGATGCAATTCATGGAGATGCGCCGAAAGTTGTTTGCCGAGACGCTATTCAAGCGGACGGAGGTTTCCACCACGACATTCGACGATGCAGGCGCGGCTTTGGTCGAGGAGGGCGTCAAGTTTAGTGCCGCGGTGACGAGCTGGATCGCCTTCGTGCTCAAGGCAAAGCTTGCCTCGCTTCTGGCTGCCGTCTGCCTGTCAATCGGCGCTGCGCTGATATTTCTTTTTGGGGGTTATCGGTTGTTCCGCCGCTACTACGTGCAGGACGAGGCTATCGAGAATCCGCCCTATATCAGCCGACTCTCCGTCGCCTTCTGGTCGACGCTGATCCGCACGTTGTCGCTGGCAGCCTTTCTTGTCACATCCTTCTTCTTCCTCTCGAATTTCAACGTGCTGCGGCCCGACATCGCGCCGATACTGGCGGCGGTCTTTGGCTTTATCGGCCTCGTCTATTTTGTCGGTCGCCTCAGCAACGCCGTCTTCGCGCCATTCCGGCCGCATTGGCGCTTGGTCAAGCTGTCAAATAAGGGAGCGCATTCGCTCACCTGGTGCCTTCAGGCGATGGCCGTTGTCAACGGGCTGGATTATGTCTTCGACCGCATCAGCGAGTCCATGGGATCACCGGTCGTCGTTACCGTGGCGAAAAGCTTCCTGGCCGCACTGTTGATCGGCCTCATCCTGATTGCGGCATCCTTCGGCTCGCCGATGCTGGCCAAGAATGGCGATCCGGATGCGCCTGGCCGCCACTGGCCGCATGGCATGGCCATCATTCTTCGCGCTCTCGGCATATTGGTGATCTTCACCTCGTTCATCGGCTATGTGGGGCTTGCCCGCTTCATGGCAACGCAGATGATCGTGACGAGTGCTGTCATTGCAACCATGTATCTCGGTTTTCAGCTCGGCAAGGCCGTGTCCAAGCAGGGCGTTTTTGCCGAAACCATTATCGGCCGCTTTCTGGAAAACCGCCTGAAGCTGCGTGAGGTGGCGCTTGATCAGGCAGGTCTCGCAGCCGGACTTGCGACCTACGCAGTCGCGCTGCTGACGGGCATTCCCCTGATTCTGCTCTCCTGGGGTTTCCACATTCAGGATCTGGAAGCCTTCGCCTACAGGCTCTTTACCGAGATCAAGATCGGTAACATGTCGATCTCGCTGCTCGGCATCTTTGTCGGTATCCTGCTGTTTGCGGGCGGCTATCTGGTGACGCGCTGGTTCCAGCGGTGGCTCGACAGCAATGTCATGGCGCGCGGGCAGGTGGATCTGGGTGTCCGCAATTCGGTGAGAACCGGCATCGGCTATCTGGGCATAGCATTGGCGGCGATCTTTGCCATTTCCGCTGCCGGCATCGATTTGTCCAGCCTGGCGCTCGTCGCCAGTGCCCTCTCGGTCGGTATCGGTTTCGGTCTGCAGAATATCGTGTCGAACTTCGTGTCGGGCCTGATCCTGCTGGTCGAGCGGCCGTTCAAGGTTGGCGACTGGATCGTTTCGGGTACATCGGAAGGCATCGTCAAGCGCATCTCGGTGCGTGCGACCGAGATCGAGACCTTCCGCAAGCAGTCTATCATCGTGCCAAACTCCGAGCTCATCAACGCGTCCCTCGGCAACTGGACGCATCGCAACAGGCTCGGCCGCTCCGAAATCCCCGTATCCGTCAGCTATGATGCCGATCCGCGCAAGGTGATGGATATCCTGTTGGAGCTGGTACGCTCGATCCCGAAGGTGCTCAGGAATCCGGAGCCGCATGTGGAGTTCCTGCGTTTCGGGCCGTCATCGCTCGATTTCGAGATGCGCTTCTATCTGTCCGATCTCTCCGACGGCATGGAGATCCGCAACAATCTGCGCATCGAAATCCTGAAGCGCTTCAACGAGGAGGGGATTTCAATTCCCTATCCACATCAGGAACTGCATATCGTTCGCGACGGTAGGAGAGGCAGGCAGCTGGATGCTACAGCCGAAGCACTGACGGATGCTGCCGACGGGCCCGAGGCCGGAGATGCCATTCAGGAGGGCTCTGCTTCGTTCCGCGAAGATAAAGTGCCGGGGGCAAAGGGGGCGAGCCGGCGTCGTGGCCGGACCGCAGCGGAGTAAGTTGCACGCAGGTAAACCGCCGCCTGTGTGCTCCGTCTGAAGCTTTAAGCCCGACTTCTCGACATGGACAATGCGCTGCAAGAAAGGCCCGCGCCTCGAACGGCGTCGGCCGACCGGCATAATTTTCTTCACTTCCGGGAAACCAATCGACTTAACAAATACGCAAAAGCTTTGTCTTAAAACAATACAGAGGGGATCATTTTCAAAAACAGGTTTTCATTATGCCATTTCTGGGTGTTTCGGGGATGCAATATTCCGGCGCGTCTCTTGCCGGCTCGCGCATTCTTCTTGTCGAGGATTCCAATCTCTTTACATCGATGGTCAGGGCGAAGCTGAAGGAGCTTCTGGACATCGACGTCGAGATTTGCCGCAATTTCGAAGAACTGCAGCTTGCCTACGACAAGTCGTCGGAGCCGATCAAGCTGGCGATCTCGAATATGAACCTGCCGGGTGCCGAGAAGGGAGAGGCCTTGGCTTATCTTCTCGATCTCAGCATTCCAACGATCGCCTTCACGGGCACTTTTCTCGAAGGCACGCGCGACGAGCTGATCGCCAAGGATGTGGTGGATTACATTCTCAAGGACAATATCTTTGCGGTGGATATGCTGGCGGAATCGATCTGCCGCTTTCTGACCAACCACCGTCACCACGTTCTCATCGTCGACGACAGCGCAACGGCCCGCGCTTTGCTGTCCAGCCGCCTGAAACGCTACAATTTCCGCGTCAGCGTTGCGGAGAATGGTGCAAAAGCGCTCGATATCCTGAGGGCCAGCTCGGATATCGGCCTTATGGTAACGGACTACAATATGCCCGACATGGACGGATTCGAGCTGACGCGGCGCATCCGCGCGACCACCGGCTCCCATGAGCTGCGCATTATCGGTGTCTCGTCATCCAGCAACCGGCTGCTTTCTGCCCGTTTCCTCAAAGCGGGCGGCAATGATTTCATCTTGCGGCCATTCATCGACGAGGAATTCTACTGCCGCGTGAATCAGAATCTCGACACGCTGTTGCAGATTCAGTCGGCTCAGCCGCCCGCTAGGGAGGTACAGGCCCGATAAAATCGGCTTGAGCAATCCAGAAAAAGTGAGGAAAAATCACTTTTATGTAAATCTCCGCAATCGGCGGTTCCAATTTTTTCACGAATCCTGTTCAGGATACGGGCAAGACGGTTTAGCAGACCTGCAATTGACTGAATATTCATACACCTGATGGTGTGGGAGGAATTGAAGGGAAATGGTACTGCATGCGGGAAACCTCAGCGGTGGCATCGGTCACCGCGACGGCAGCCAGAAAATACTTCTGGTTGAGGATTCGCGCATGTTTTCGGCGGTGCTATCGCATCGGTTCGAAACCGAACTCGGTCTTGCGGTAACCCATTGCTCTTCATTGAAAGTGCTGAACGAGGTGCTGGCAGGGGCGGATCGCAGCTTCACGATGGCGGTGATCGACCTTAACCTCCCCGACGCTGCCCATGGAGAAGCCCTGGATGTTGCCGTCGCCCATGACATTCCCACCATCGTTTTTACGGCATCTTTCGACTTAGCGACGCGCAATCGCATCATGGAGCGCAATGTCGTCGACTATGTGCTCAAGGATGGCGAGTTCGCCCTCGACAATCTCGTTTCCTCCGTCCGGCGCGCCATTGCCAATCGGTCCGTTCGCGTGATGGTCGTCGATGATGTGCCTTCGGCGCGGAAAATGCTGACGGACTTGCTGCACGCCCAGCAATTCAGGGTCGCTGAAGCCGGCACGGGTGTCGAGGCCCTGGCAATGCTCGAAACATTCGACGACATCGAAATCGTCGTTACCGACTATAATATGCCTGACATGAACGGGCATGAACTGACCCGCCGCATCCGCCACCGCTATGGCTCGGATCGGATGCGGATCATCGGCATTTCGTCTTCGAACGATCGTTTGCTGTCTGCGACATTTCTGAAGGCGGGTGCCAGCGATTTCATCTATCGGCCCTTCGTTCAGGAAGAGCTGCAATGCCGCATCGCATTGAATGTGGAGACGCTGTCGCAGCTGAAGCAATTGCGGGCGGCAGCGGCGAGCGACTACCTGACCGGTCTCTATAATAGGCGCTATTTCTATGATCATGGCCCGCGTCTGGTCAATGAATGCCTGCGTCGTCAGCGTCCGAGCTCCGTTGCCATTCTCGATATCGATCATTTCAAGCATCTGAACGATACTTATGGGCACGAGATCGGAGACCAAGTGCTGAAGGCCGTTGCCGGCAGGCTTCACACGCTTCTGGAAGGCACGGATAATCTGCTCTCCCGCCTTGGGGGCGAAGAGTTTGCCATTCTTTTTGCGGAAATGAATTCGCGTGCGGCAACCGAGCTGTGCGATGAGGTCCGCCTCAGCCTTGCGAGCCTGAAGGTTCATGCCGACGACGAAGAGCTTTCGGTGACTGTTTCCATCGGGGTTGCGGAAATTGCCGGCTACGAGTCCTTCGACAACTATCTCAATGCTGCCGACCAGTTTCTCTACATGGCGAAGCACAATGGCCGAAACCAGGTCTATTCCGATTTCAAGATGGCCCAACAGGCGGCCCAGTAAGCCGCCTGCAATAATCCGATTGCCTTGATTTCCGTCGGTCTCAGACGACGATGCCGGTGCGGTTGGTCGACATGGTCAGCTTGCGCTCTGCGCGCTCCTGCTGCGGCGAGCGATTATAGAGTTCGCGATAACACTTGGAGAAGTGCGAGGCCGATACGAAGCCGCATGCGACCGCCACTTCAACGACCGGCATGGAGGATTGCACCAGTAGATGCCGGGCGCGATCCAGACGAATTTCAAGATAGTAGCGTGCTGGCGAGCGGCCCATTTCCTGCCGGAACAGGCGCTCGATCTGCCGACGCGACAGGCCGGCATCGTCAGCGATTTCCAGCAGCGACAGCGGCTCGGCGAGGTTGCTTTCCATCAGCTCGATAATCGATAGCACCTTGGAGTTCTGCACGCCGAGACGCGCGCGCAGCGGCAGGCGCTGGCGGTCATGCGGGCTGCGGACACGATCGGTCAGCTGCTGTTCGCAGACGCGGTTGACGAGGTTTTCGCCAAAGTCCTGACCGATGAGATTGAGCATCATGTCGAGCGAGGCGGTGCCGCCGGCGCATGTATAGAGGTTGCTGTCGACCTCGTAGAGATCGGCATAGACTTCCGCCTGCGGGAAGGTTTCCGAAAAGCCCGGCAGGTTCTCCCAGTGGATCGCACAGCGCTTGCCGTTCAGCAATCCTGCTTGGGCAAGCACATGCGCGCCCGTACAGAGGCTGCCGACGGCGACGCCGCGATTGTATGTCTCACGCAGCCAGGCATTGACCGACTTGTTGTGGAATTCTTCGACATAGATGCCGGAACAGACCAGCACCATGTTCGGGCGGTTCTCGCCGCCCAGATAGCGGCGCTCGTCGGTAAGGGAAGAATTGACCTCCAGCCCGATGCCGCTGGAGGAATAGACTTTCTGACCGTCCGTCGAGGCGAGCCGCCACGTGTAGGCGGGGTAGCCCAGCATGCGATTGGCAATCCGCAGCGTCTCGATCGCGGCGGAAAACGGCAGCATGGTGAAATGCGGAACAAGGAAGAAAACCAGGGAGCGCGTCTTGATCGGGGTCTTGCTCATGTCGTGAAAATCCATGTTCCAGGGCCGTTACGTATTCCTTGCGTCAAATACGCCGGCCCGATGGTCTATAAGCGACATTGGCATGGATAATCGCGGCCGCAAAGGGATATTTGCGTCTACTTTGAAAAATTGGGCTATGAAGGAGAGAAGCAAAGGGGAAGCGAGCAATATGCTCAAGCGACGAAATATATTTGTGGGTAATTCTCAGGATTAAAATGCGATTCGCATCTTGATGCGTAAATGTTCAAAAGGCGACGCTCGCTTGGGTTGAGCGCCGCCTTCAGCCGTTGTTCTTGCTGATTATCATCGGGTAGCCTTCGGCTTCTTGATTTCGTTTGCGGCCGGCCAGCCCAAGTCCTTGCGCATGTCATCGGACAGAGATTCAAGCTCGCGAAGGGAGCGCCACTGCTGCCAGCGCTTAGCGAGGCGAGAAAAGAAGGGCATGTAACTTCCGCCTGACGGAAACGGGTTCCGCGTGCCGGTCTGTCTATAGCTGATGGTCGTCATTTTCAGGGTCCTTTCAGTGTCAACCGCTCAAAATGTCACGGGTTTAATATGGGCCTGCCAGATCTATCAATCAAACGAATAGATCTTATAGCTGCCATTAGTATTATTGAACGAACGCAATTTGCCGGGTTTCCGCTCCAGCGCCGACAATGTGCGATCCGGCGGGAGGCCGCGTGCATTGACGTCATCGATCAGATGAGCGGGAAAGCGGGTGGCAATCTCGTCGAGCGTATGCTGCGCCATCCGCTGAATTTTGCGGAGGCGTAAAAGAGAGAAAAGCCGTGAGGCTTCGTCCGATACCATGCCAGCCATGATTTTACTCCTTTGAGGCTGCGATGAATTTCCATTACGTCTAATATGGTGCTTCGTTGACATTCAGACAAATGAAATGATATGGTGCTTAGGATCAGAAAAATTGAAAGGTAGTCGATATGACCGTACCGTTCCGCCGGCCCATACCGTTGCTTGACAATGAAGTTCTGCGTACCTTTGTGGCGATTGCCGAAACGGGGAATTTCTCAACCGCGGCCGATGCGGTCTTTCGTACGCCGTCAGCTGTTTCCATGCAGATCAAAAAGCTGGAAGAGCAGCTCGGCGTGACGCTGTTTCTGCGCGATGCGCGCTCGGTGAGCCTGACGCAGCACGGGGAGATGCTGCTTTCCTATGCGCGCAATATTCTGGCGCTCTCCAATGAGGCGGTGTCGCGCTTCATCATGCCTGAACTCAGCGGCGTCGTGCGGCTTGGGGCGCCTGACGATATCGGCGAACGCCTGCTGCCGACCATCCTCAAGAGCTTTTCTGAGACATATCCCGGCATCATGGTCGATGTCGTCGTCGATATGAGCATCCAGCTCAAGAAGCGCATCGAGGAACAGCGGCTGGACCTCGCGCTGATCAATTGCGCGACGCGTCCTTTCCCGACCGAGGGTGAGGTCATCTACACTGAGCGTCTCGTCTGGGCCGGCGCCAAGTGCGGTACCGCCTATCGCCGCGATCCGCTGCCGATCTCGATCTGGGAAGAGGGCTGCATCTGGCGGTCTGAAGCCATGGCGCAGCTGGAGCGGCAGAAGCGCGCCTATCGCGTTTCCTATCTCAGCGCCCATACGATGGCGCAGCGCGCCGCGATCGTTTCCGATCTTGCCGTCGCGCCATTCCCGCGCTCCTACATCACCGATGACATGGAAATTCTCGGACCGAACGAGGGGCTGCCGGAACTGACGTCCTTCGACATTCGTCTGCTGACGGCATCGCAGATGACCGGACCGATGAAAGCGGTGGCAGACAGCATTCGCCAGGCCTTCGTCGAGATCGGGCGCAAAATGGCCGCGTGAATCGCGGCCAGTCGATCTTTATTCGCGGCTGCGGCGACGCCTGCGGCCGCTGCCTTCTCCGCCATCGTCGGAGATCTGCTTGCGCTCGGGCAAAGTCACTACCTTCGAGAGCTCCGGGAAGGCGTCCACTTTGTTCGGCAGCGCCATGGCGTAGACGAAATGCTCCTGAAACTTTGATTCAAGAGCCGTTTCTATCTTCTCGATTTTCCTGACGGTTTCCTCGATCTCGCGACGATGCCCGCGGTTGAGCAGCGCCATGCGCGCACCGGTGCCGGCGGCATTGCCGACGGCCTTAACCTTGTCGAGTTCGCAGTCGGGAATGAGCCCCAGCACCATCGCATATTTGGGATCGATGAAGGTGCCGAAGGCGCCGGCGAGGCCGATGCGGTCGACGTGATCGATGCCCTGCTTGTCCATCAACAGCTTGACGCCGGCATAAAGCGCTGCCTTCGCAAGCTGGATGGCGCGGATATCGTTCTGGGTGACTGTGATGCGCGGTTCGCCATCTCGCAGAAGATAGGAGAAGGTGCGGCCATTCTGCAGGATGCGCGGCGAGCGTGCAGCCATGGAGCCATCGACGACGCCATCTTCCGAGATGATGCCGGTCAGGAACATTTCCGCGACGACTTCGATGATGGCCGAGCCGCAGATGCCTGTCACACCGACCTTGGCGGCAGCCTCTTCGAAGCCCGGCTCATCCGACCACTGTTCGATGCCGATGACTCGGTAGCGCGGCTCGAGGGTGGCGGGATCGATGCGCACGCGTTCGATCGCGCCGGGAGCGGCGCGCTGACCGCTGGAAATCTCCGCGCCTTCGAAGGCAGGCCCGGTCGGCGAGGAAGCGGCGACGACGCGATGGCGGTTGCCGAGCACGATTTCCGCATTGGTGCCGATATCGACCAGCAGCATCATTTCATCCTGACGATGCGGCCCTTCGGCAAGTGTCGCGGCAGCCGCATCTGCGCCGACATGGCCGGCGATGCAGGGCAGCATGTAGACGCGTGTGCCTGTGTTCATCGGCAGGCCGATCTCGGCCGATTTCAGATGCACTGCCCCGGATACGGCAAGCGCGAAGGGCGCACCGCCGAGTTCCGTCGGGTCGATGCCGAGGAAAAGATGGTGCATGATCGGATTGCCGACGAAGACGGCATTCAAAATATCCTCGCGCGATACACCACCATCAGCGCAGACCTTGTCGATCAAGCCATTCAAGGCTTCGCGGACGGCGTTGGTCATCGCCTCGCGGCCGTCCGGATTCATCATCACATAGGAGACGCGGCTCATCAGATCCTCGCCGAAGCGGATCTGCGGATTGGAGGCGCCAGCCGAGGCGACGGTTCGGCCCGAGAGCAGCGACGACAGATGCATGGCGATCGTTGTCGAACCGATATCGCAGGCAATGCCATAGGCCTCGTTCTTCAAGCCCGGATAGAGCGCGATGAGGCGAGGGCGTTCGCTCTCCTGATCGCGATGGATGGCGGCCGTCACCTTCCATTCGCCCTTGCGCAGGATCGACTGCACCTGCGGGATGAGGTGGAAATCCACCTCGAGATTGTCGTATTTCCAGTCGGCCGCGATTGCCGCCTTCAGGCGATCGAGATCGCCAAGCGGCTTGTGCATATCGGGCTCCTCGACCTCGACGTAGCACATGTGCACGGCCGGATCGCGGGCTATGACGCGCTCGTCGGCCGCCTTTCGCACCACCTGTGCGTTGATGACGGTATCCTGCGGTACGTCGATGACGAGATCGCCTTGGATGAGGGCGGAGCAGGAGAGCCGGCGGCCTTCGGGCAGGTCGCGCACCTCGGCATAGCGTTTTTCCTTCGGCCCGATCGGCGAAAGATGGTCATTGGCCGAGACGATCTTGTGCTTGGCGAAATTGCCTTCCTGCACGGATACCTGGCAACGCCCGCAGGTGGCACGGCCGCCACAGACACTCTCGACATAGACGCCGAGCTGGCGGGCTGCCTCCAGCACAGGTGTTCCCACGGGGAAGTGGCCGCGCTTGCCGGACGGCATGAAAAGGACGAGAGGTTTGGCGCTGTCGCTGGCTTCGGCCACGGATCAGCCTTTCTATTTGCTAAGACGGCGTGCGTTCGAGCGAACGCGCTTGCTATAGGGTTTTATCGCAGCGTGGGTGACCGCATCGACGATGCTGCGCTGGCTTGTCGTGCCCGCGGACGTCAGAGCCGCGAAACCCTGTTGCATCATTGCTGCATTTACGGCAACGGCGCTTTCCGCCGCGGCCATCATCTTTTCGGAAACCATCCGGTTCATTTCGGCGGCATTCACATTGCCGGTCAGCGCGTCCATCCACATCTGCTGCAGCCTGATCGCGATCACGACAGGTGTCTGTAGCCAGAGCGTGGCAAGATCATTGGAAAGGCCGCGACCGGATGACATCTTATTCCCTCGCTGCTCCTGCACCGGCGCGCGCTGCACGACCGCCGCGGCGTCCGCCGCCGGCGGCAGGTGCCGCCGTTGCTGCGGCGGCTGCGACGCCTTCTGCCGGCTTGTAGTCACGATAGGTCATGATCCAGTTGGTGCAATTGGCGTCCGTGCCGTTCAGCACGTTGGCGGCGCGCACGGCTTCCATTTCCTGCGGCCGGCAGGGGTTCATGATCGCCGAGGTCATGCCGGCGCCGATGACCATCGGGATGAAACCGGCATTGATGCCATGGCGGTGCGGCAGGCCGAAGGAGATATTGGAGAGGCCGCAGGTGGTGTTCACCTTGAGTTCGTTGCGCAGGCGGTGCAGCAGCGCGAAGACCTGGCGACCGGCATCGCCCAGCGCCCCGATCGGCATGACGAGCGGATCGACGACGATGTCATGCGGCTTGATGCCGTGATCCATGGCGCGCTCGACGATCTTCTTGGCGACCGCGAAACGCACGTCCGGATCCATGGAAATCCCGGTCTCGTCGTTAGAGATGGCGACGACGGGCACGTCGTATTTCTTGACCAGCGGCAGGATGGCTTCGAGCTTTTCCTCTTCGCCCGTCACCGAATTGACCAGCGGCCGGCCCTTGGCAACCTTGAGTGCGGCTTCGATGGCCGCCGTGACCGAGCTGTCGATCGAGAGCGGTACGTCGACCAGACCCTGCACGATCTCCAGCGTCTGCACCAGCAGACCCGGTTCGGTCTCGTTCGGATTGACCGACGTGACGCCCGCATTGACGTCGAGCATGGTCGCACCGGCGGCCACCTGCTCCAGAGCGTCCTTGATGACGGTGTCGAAATTGCCTTCGATCATCTCGGCAGCGAGCTTCTTGCGCCCCGTCGGGTTGATGCGCTCGCCGATCACGCAGAAAGGCTGGTCGAAGCCTATGATGATCTCGCGGGTGGCGGAGGCAACGATGGTACGCGTCATGTCTGATCCTCTGGTCAGTTGGCCCGATAGCTGGTCTATCGTGCGGTGATCTGGGTTACAAGCCGGACGATTCCTCTCCTGGCCCGCCTCTATCTATCGAACTCAATGCGTCTGCGGCGGCGTATGGTGGGCTGCAATTTCCGCCATCGCCTGCTGGTTTTCTTCCCGGCCTTCGCTGATCTGATGCAGGCGCTCGGCAACCAGGGCATCGGTGCGGCCGGCTTCACGCTTCCAAGGCTGGCGGCCCTTGAGCACGCCGGAATCATGCACCATTTCGGCGACATATTCCTCCTGGCGGTAGGCCATGACGTGAATGCCGGAAACGCCCTCGATCTCCTTCACCTCGTTGATGATGTCGATGCAGAGCTGCTTGCCTTCCTTCTTCTGATCCTGCGCACCTTCGATACGCTTGATGATTTCATCGGGAATGTGGACACCCGGTACGTTCGAGCGCATCCAGCGGGCAGTTCTTGCCGATGCAAGCGGGCCGACGCCGACGAGAATGAAGCATTTTTCGGTGAGGCCGAGGTCGCGCACCTTCTTCATGTATTCGCGGAACATCGGCACGTCGTAGCAATACTGGCTCTGGACGAACTGCGCCCCGGCCTCGATCTTCTTCGCCAGCCGGTAGGGTCGGAAATCGTAAGGCGGTGCGAAGGGATTGATGGCGGCTCCCAGAAAGACCTTCGGCGGCGAGGTCAGCTTGCGGCCGGAGAGGAATTTCGCGTTGTCGCGCATGATGCGCACGGTTTCCAGCAACGACATGCAATCGAGATCGAAGACCGGCTTGGCGCCCGGCTGATCGCCGGCTTGTACGCCATCACCGGTCAGGCACATGATGTTGCAAACGCCCATGGCGGCTGCGCCCAGCACGTCGCCCTGGATGGCGATGCGGTTCTTGTCGCGGCAGGCGATCTGCATGATGGGCGCATAGCCCATGCGTGTCAGAAGCGCGCAGATGCCAACTGAAGACATATGGCAGTTCGCACCCGAGGCATCGACGGCATTGATACCATCGACCCAGCCTTCGAAGATGGCTGCGCGTTCATAAACGTCTTCGGCATTGGCGCTGTCGGGCGGGTTCAATTCGGCTGTCACGGCGAACTCGCCGCGGCGAAGCACGCGTTCCAGCCGGCCGAGCGAAGAGTGGCCGGGCAGGGGATCGAGCGGCAGATGGACGCCAAGCGGGTTTTCATCGATATGCGACATCGCTCAGGCTTCCTTTTTCGCCGTTTCGCGGGTTGCCGCGGCCTCCGCCGTGACGCGGAGCCAGGAGGATGTTTCGCGCAGCGACTGGTTCACGGGCTTCTGCACGTTGAGGATCGCGTCCCCGTGGGTCATGTTCCGCGAGCCATTCCAGGCCTGCACCCAGACGCAGGGCATATCGGGCTCCACCTCGCAATTGCCGTTGGCGCGCACGCCGCCGCAGGGGCCATTGCGCAGCTGCTTCGGACAGTTCATCGGACAAGACATGCCCGTCGATGATAGCGCGCACTGGCCGCACATGCGGCAATCGAACAGGAAGCCCTTCACATTGCGTTCGATGAAGGTGATCGGGCGCTCTACGCGGTCATAGCCGAACGCCTTCCACAGCGGATGAAGCAGGAGGAAGGCGTCGGCGAAGCGACGATAGAACCATTCCAAGAAACGTGAGTGACGCACGGCCCAGAGACGGACCGTGTATTTGCGCCGGGCGCGGCGATTGGGCGAAACTCCCGCAGGCGTATAGGCACCGCTGGCCGCTTTTGCGCCCGCGGCGGCATTGCCGGGCTTCTGAACGGCATCAGCCATTATCGCGGCCTCCGGATTTCACCAGAGCCACCAGCCGCTCGCGATCATAAGCTGCCTCGAGCTCGCTCGCCGCCTTGTCTGCTTCGGCTTCGAGATCGTCCGATACCGGCACCGGGTCCGCCTTGCGCCATTCGGCGAGATAATCGTCAGTTTCAGCGGCACCGGTGCGCATGGCGCACATGTCTATTGCTTCGGTAAAGCGCAACGAAAGCTCGCGTTTTGCCGTCTGCCTGCCCTTCTTGATGATCACCTGGGCCGGAATGTCCCGCCAGTAGACGACAATGCGATCCGCCATGCACAAATCTCCTCTTCACGCCAGAATGCACGCCGGCCGACCTTGGGACTGCACTCGCCACGACGCGCCACATGCCGAAAAGCGACGCGAGATGAAAACCTTGTCTGGAAGTATCGCCAAGGCGCTTTATCCTTTGAAACGGCCGGGTGCGAACTGTGATTGAATGTTCTTCCGTCGTCCAGCATGTCGGCCCAAGCAAAGAGGAGGAAGACAGAAAAGCGACGTAGGTGTCGTAATCAGACGGTCAGCAACTCGCGGGCAAGATCGCCGTACCCGGTGTAGCGATATTCGTAGTCCAGTCCGAGATAGGCGGCGGCTTCCTTCGCCTTTGCCTGCAGCGCCGGATCTTCCTCTTGCGAGAGATAGACCACCTTGCGGTAGTTGCCGAAATACATATCGCGCAATTCGGGATGACGGTCCAAACCCAGCGGGACGATGACGAAGGCTTCGAACTGGCGGGCCAGGAAGTCGGTGAGGAAGAACGAGGTGATATCATTGTCACGCGCCGCGAAGGCCTCGTTGCCGGTAAAGAAGGAATAACAATGCGGTCCGGAAAGCCGCTCTATTCCCTCGCGCTCGCAAATCCTGTCGATATCGCCACCGGTGCCGCAATCGGCATAGCCAATGAAGATCTTTTCGAAGCCGCGAGAGCGGGCATCGGCAATCGCTTCTTCCAGTGCTGGTGCGATCTTCTGCGGATAGGAGTGATAGATTGCGGGAAGACAGTGGAGATCGATGTGATCGAGCCCGTTTATTCGGGTAAGCGCCAGTATTTCGCGTGCGATTGCGCCGCACGCGATCACATGAACCTTTTGCTTTGTTATACGTTTATCGCCCGGAGGGTTCTTCTCCGCATTTTTTTGATCGATATCCACTCAGAGGGGGTTCCCAATCATGACTGCATCGACACTCACGAAAATTGCAGCGGCCTGCGCCGTTCTCATGGTACTTGCTTCCTGCGCCAATACCATACGCGGCGTGGGCAGAGATACTGCAAACGCGGTCCACGCGACGGAGGACGCTGGTCATACCGTCAAGAAGGCGGCTCAATAATCAATTTGGGATGCCGATGCGCCGGCGGCAACCCATTGGTTATCGCCGGCCATCAGTTTCTTGCAATCAGGCGCCGGCAGCCAGGCTGTTGTGCTTGCGCTTCATGAATTCCTTGGCGGTTTCGACCGCCACGGCGGCGTCGCGGCAATAGGCATCGGCGCCTACGGCCTTGCCGAATTCCTCATTCAGCGGCGCACCGCCAACCAGTACGACGTAGTCATCGCGCAGGCCCTTTTCCTTCAGAGTATCGATGACAACCTTCATGTAGGGCATCGTCGTGGTCAGCAGGGCCGACATGCCGAGAATGTCGGGCTGTTCCCGCTCGATGGCGTCGAGATAGTTTTCGACCGGGTTGTTGATGCCGAGGTCGATGACGTCGAAGCCTGCGCCTTCCATCATCATGCCGACAAGGTTCTTGCCGATGTCATGAATGTCGCCCTTGACGGTGCCGATCACCATTTTGCCGAGCTTCGGCGCGCCGGTCTGCGCCAGAAGCGGACGCAGAATAAACATGCCGGCCTTCATCGCATTGGCGGACAGCAGAACTTCCGGAACGAAGAGAATGCCGTCGCGGAAGTCGATGCCAACGATGCGCATGCCTTCGACCAGCGCTTGGGTCAGAATATCATAGGGCGCCCAGCCACGCTCCAGGAGGATATTGGTGGCTTCCTCGATTTCTTCCTTCAAGCCGTCATACAGGTCGTCATGCATCTGCTGCACGAGCTCTTCGTCAGAAAGTTCCGAGAGAATGATTTCGTCGTCAGACATGCGCTCCATCCCGTTTTCGTGCAATGCATCAGAGACTTGTATAAAACACTGCCGCCATTACGGATAGACCGGAAGGCCGCCAAAACTCTTTTTGAATGCGACGTCGCACGGAACAATCGCGACGGACGAAGAACAGTTGATATTAGCAGTCCATGTCTGTCCTATGCTAATTGCTGGCGCATTAAGGAACGTCCGCTTGGCGGAATCGGGTAGCATGGCGCTTGATAGACGCATCCATGCGCAGGAGTGAGGAAACATCATGGACGATATGATTGAGCAACCGGCTGCAGGCAATGATGGCGGTGGACGGCGTTCGCGCAGCGAGGGCAGGGGTGCGGCAGCGCGGCGTGCTTCGCGCAGCGGCGGTGGGCCGGGTCCTTCGCTCCCCTATATCACCCGCAAGATCGGCGTCTACGAAGTGCTTGACGAAGAGGGCCTGCAGCTCATCGAACGTAACGCCGATACGGTTCTGGAAGAAATCGGCATCGAGTTTCGCGATGACGCGGAAGCGCTGGCGCTCTGGAAGGAGACCGGTGCCGACGTGCGAGGGCAGCGCGTGCACTTTCCGAAGGGCCTTTGCCGCGAGCTTCTGAAGACGGCTCCGAAGGAATTCACCTGGCATGCCCGCAACAGCGCACGCAACGCCCATGTCGGCGGCAAGGCAACGATTTTCGCGCCGGTCTACGGCCCGCCCTTTGTGCGCGATCTCGAGGGCAACCGCCGCTATGCGACGATCGAGGATTTTCGCAATTTCGTGAAGCTCGCCTATATGGCGCCGTCGATGCATTCGTCCGGCGGCACGGTGTGCGAGCCTGTCGATATCCCGGTCAACAAGCGCCATCTCGATATGGTCTACAGCCATATCAAATATTCCGACAAGCCGTTCATGGGCTCGGTGACTGCGCCGGAACGCGCCGAAGACACGATCGCGATGGCGAAGATCGTCTTTGGCGACGATTTTGTTGAAAACAACTGCGTGACGCTGAACCTCATCAATGCCAACTCGCCTATGGTCTTCGACGAGACAATGGTCGGCGCCTTGAAGGTCTATGCGCGTCACAATCAGGCCTCGGTCATTTCGCCCTTCATTCTCTCGGGCGCAATGAGCCCGGTGACGGTCGCAGGCACGCTGACGCAGATTCTGGCCGAAGTGCTGGCGGGTGCTTCCTTTACGCAGCTGATCCGCAAGGGCTCGCCGGTGCTGTTCGGTACCTTCGCAGCATCAATCTCGATGCAGTCGGGTGCGCCGACCTTTGGTACGCCGGAGCCCTCGCTCGTGTCCTACGGCGCGGCACAGCTCGCCCGCCGCCTCGGTCTGCCGTTCCGTACCGGCGGTTCGCTCTGCGGATCGAAGGTGCCAGATGCACAGGCGGCGCATGAATCCGCCAATACGCTGAACATGACGCTGCTGGCTGGCACGAATTTCGTGCTGCACGCTGCGGGATGGCTCGAAGGGGGGCTCGTTTCCTCCTACGAAAAGTTCATGATCGACCAGGATCAGCTCGGCATGATGCAGAAGATGGCCGAAGGGGTGGATCTCTCGGAGAACGGTCAGGCGCTCGATGCCATCCGCGAAGTCGGCCCGGGTAGCCATTATCTCGGCTGCGGCCACACGCAGGCCAACTTCCAATCCGCCTTCTATCGCTCGGCGCTTGCGGACAACAATTCCTTCGAGCAGTGGGAGATCGAAGGCCAGAAGCGCATCGAACAGCGCGCCAATGCGCTTTGCCGTTCCTGGCTCGATCACTACGAAGCGCCGCCGCTCGATCCGGCGATCGACGAGGCTCTTCTGGCCTATATCCAGACGCGCAAGGACTCCATGCCGGACGCTTTCACCTGAAGAGAGCCCGAGGCCGCCAGGGAGCAAGGCGGTGCGACGCGCGTTGCCGACCTCATCCAGAAGGAAGTCTGGCGGCCGCACTATGAATATAAGGGGCCACGGTGAGCCGCGGCCCTCTCATACTCGAACGGCTTCGTGCGGCGCTCGGCGTCGACGGAGTTTTCGTTCGAGGTATAGTGTCCTTCGGCGACGGCGAGGGGCCGCTATTGGCCGATGGCACGGCGGCGCAAAGCGTGGTCCTGCTTGGCAATATCGGCGGCTCGATCTGGATTCCGTTTTCGCGCTGGTGGCAATTGCCCGAGAATGCCGGCCGGCCCGACCCGCTCGACGACTGGTCGAAGATAGTCATCCGGCCAGTTGCAAGTGACTTGGGTGCCACGGCCTATTTTCCTTCGGATCCGCCTTGGCAGCCGTTCCAGCGATGGGCCATGCAGGCCGAAGGCTTGAAGGCATCGCCGCTCGGTATACTGATCCATCCTGTTTATGGCGTGTGGCACGGCTATCGTGGCGCGTTGGGATTTGCAGATGCCATTGAAAATAACCTCGCACCGGCATTTCCTCAGCATCCATGCGATGTATGCGTTGACAAGCCCTGTGTCACTGCCTGCCCGGTAGCGGCCGTAACGACAGCGGGCTTTCATGTTCCAAGCTGTCGCTCGCATTTGCGTACGCGGGAAGGGCAGGCCGACTGCATGGTCGGCGGTTGTCTCGCACGCAATGCCTGCCCGATCGGGGCCGGCTATCGTTATCCCGCCGAACAGCTTGCATTCCATATGGCGGCACTCCAGCTTTAGTTCCCGCGTACTCCTTGTTTCGCCGCATTGCGATGCGTTCTAGCGCTTGTGCTATTGATGCGGAGCTATGCGCTTGATTCGATTGATACTCAGCCTTGCCGTTCTTGCCTTTGCCGCGACCGCCTCGGCCGGTGAGGCCTGCCGCAAGGTTCAGCATCTCGGTGACGGCTACACGGTTTGCACCTTCGATCCCGCCCATTACGACGTCCAGATTTTCCAGAATGACCGCAACGGTAAGCCTTATGGTTCGTTCCGGGCGCTGGAAATGGATCTGCGCCAGGAGCGCGTCTATGTGCGTTTTGCGATGAACGGCGGCATGTATCTCGACGATCAATCTCCCGTCGGTCTCTTCATCGAAAACGGACGCGAGGTGAAGGCGATCAATACCAACAAGGGCTGGGGCAATTTCCATCTCTTGCCGAACGGGGTTTTCTATGTCGATAGAGGCAGGGTCGGGATCGTGGAGAGCAAGGCCTTCGCTGCTTCCGGCATCAAACCTTTTTACGCGACGCAGTCCGGCCCGATGCTGGTCATCGGCGGCAAGCTCCATCCGTCATTTTTGGCCGACAGCCCGAGCTTGAAGACGCGAAACGGCGTTGGCGTTAACTCTGACGGCAAGGTCATCTTCGCCATTTCCGATGGCGCGGTGCGCTTCCACGATTTTGCGACGCTGTTTCGCGACGATCTGAACTGTCCGAATGCCCTGTTTCTCGACGGCAGCATTTCCAGCGTCGACATACCGGAATGGCAAAGGCGCGACAGCCTGTTTCCGCTCGGTCCGATCATCGCGGTGACGCAAATGCTGCCGGGCTAGGGTAGCTCCAATATATAGACAAGAACGCCTTCACGAAGCTCTCCACCGGCTCTCGGTCTCGCAAGGTTTGAGCAAGGCCCATCGCGCAGTTTTCAAGCGAGGGGTTCCAGCGAGTCTTCGAGAAGGATCAACATGCACGCGCAAGCGGAGAAACAGACTGTCGCATCGCATGGCGCGGAACACGCCCTGCCAGCCTTTCCTTTCGGTTGGGAACATCACAAGGATCGGCACTGTATTTGGATCGTCAGCCCAGAGGGCTACGTTCACAGCCGCGCTTTCGAGGATGTTGCCCTCGGCCTTCACTACGCCTTTGCCGAACTCGGTGGCAGTGCACCTCTGGTTACCAATCCGCGAGATTGGAACGGACGCGTACCGATCGTTTACGGCGCAAATTTGCTGCCCTCTGTCGCGGCGCAATGGCTGCCACCTGAGAGCATCATCGTGAATATGGAGCAGGTCTCGGCTGAAAGCAGTTGGATCAATCATCGATATCTCGGACTGCTCAAGAAATTCGCCGTGCTCGATTACAGCGAGCGCAATCGCCAGGGGCTGGCCAGGTTCGGCGTTCCCGCCGAAATTCTCGATGTGGGATACAACAGGCACCTGACGCGTGTGCCCCAAGCGCCGGTGAAGGATATCGACGTTCTCTTTTACGGCTCGGTCAACGAACGCCGCAAGCATGTGCTGGTGGCGCTGCAAGCAAGCGGGCTGAACCTCGTTCACCTGTTCGGTGTCTACGGCACCGAGCGCGACGCTTTCATCGGGCGCTCCAAAATCGTCCTCAACGTGCATCATTTCGACGCCGCGATCTTCGAGATTTGCCGCGTTTCCTTCCTGCTTGCCAATGGCGCCTGCGTCGTCAGCGAGGGCAATATCCACGACCCGGAAGTGGCTGCTTTTGCCAAGGGAATGGCGTTTTGCAATTATGATCGGCTTGTCGAAACCTGCATCGAGCTCGTTCGCGACGACGAGAGACGGTCGGCAATTGCGAGCCGCGGCTTCGGCCTCATGTGCGAGCGCCAGCAGGCGACTATTCTTTCCGCTTTGATGGCGAGGGGCGGCTAGGTTTTTTAGAGCAATTTGGCGGCGAACCGGGCGCCTGTGGCGGGCGGATCGGCAAACGACATGTGAAGGTGGACTGCGACTATGACTGGAAATGAAACGATCTACATCCTCTGCCCACCGAATCATATGACGGGCGGCCCGGAGGCCCTTCACCAACTTTGCGCAAGGCTGACCAAAATCGGGCGCAGCGCCAGGATGGTCTATACCAACGGTTCCGATCACTCCCTGATGCCGTCCCCTGATGGGGAAACCACAATGGTATTTCGGGAATACGAGAATGCCGTTCATCCGCAATATCGGGCCTACGCGACCGAAAGCTCGGACTATATCATCGACAACGAAAACGCGATCGTGGTGTTTCCGGAGATATGGCCGCATCTGATTCCGCTCTTCAAGAAGGCGACTAAAGCCTATTGGTGGTTGAGTTTCGATTACGGCATGCGGCATCTGATGCCGCTGGGCGGCGTACCGTTCCTTCTGGAGAACGACTGCAAGATGCTGTCGCAATCCTCCTATGCCACGGCACAGCTCAGTATTTTGGGCTTCAGCGATGTCTTGCGGATCTCGGATTTTACGACACTGGCAAACAACGTGGCGCCACAGCCGATTCAGCAGCGGCGCGATCTGGTTCTGTTCAACAACAAGGCCGAGGCTTTCGGGCGCCAACTGGCGACCATGTCTCCGCAATATGAATTCAAGATCCTCAGCAACATGTCGCCGACGGAAGTCCATCAAAACATGGCGCAAGCCAAGCTTTACGTCGACTTTGGTCCACATGCCGGCAAGGATCGCATGCCGCGCGAAGCGGCGCTGCTCGGATGCTGCGTGATCACCGGTCGGAACGGCTCGGCCAGCAATTTCGAGGATTTGCCCATTCCGGCCAAATACAAGTTTGGCAATCATCCCCAACGAACGCACGAGATTTCAAGAGCGATCGATGACGTGATCCAGAATTTTCCGGAGAGATTCGAGGATTTCGGTGTCTATCGGCGCTCTATTGCCGTCGAAGAGACAAAGTTCGAATTGGAGGTCTTCAGTGTATTCGGGCAGGTCTGATCGAAAGTTGGCGGCAAGGGGGTTGGTCTCGCGATCATGATCAATTTCGCCGATGTTGACTTGCTTGTTGTTGGCGCCGGTTTCTATGGCGCGACGCTCGCGGAGCGGGTGGCCAACGAGCTGCAGAAGAACGTGCTTCTGATCGACCGCCGGAAACATGTCGGCGGCAATGCCTATAGCGAGTTCGATAGCGAGACCGGTATCGAGGTTCACCGCTACGGCGCGCATCTCTTTCATACGCCGAACGAACTGGTCTGGACCTATCTCAACAGGTTCACCGCATTCACCGACTATAAGCATCGTGTCTATTCGACCTATCGCGATCAAGTCTATTCGATGCCGATCAACCTCGGCACGATCTCGCAATTCTTCAATCGACGCCTTTCGCCCGACCAGGCGAGGGCACTGATTGCGGACCAGGCGGCGGAAATGGCCGGCCGCTATCCGGCCAATCTGGAAGAGAAGGCGATTTCTCTGATCGGCCGGCCCTTGTATGAGGCGTTTATCCGCGGCTATACGGCCAAGCAGTGGCAAACGGATCCGCGTGACCTGCCCGAACACATCATTACGCGCCTGCCGGTCCGCTACACCTTCGACAATCGCTATTTCAACGACAAGTATGAGGGCCTGCCGGTCGACGGGTATACGGCGATTTTCGAGAGGATGCTGAAGCATCCGAAGATCCGAATTGCCCTGGGCGTCGATTTCTTCTCGCTAAAATCAACGCTGCCGGCTGGGCTTCCGATCGTCTATACCGGCCCGATCGACCGCTATTTCGATTATTCCGAAGGCGAGTTGGGCTGGCGCACCATCGACTTTGAGAAAGAGACGCTGAACACCGGCGACTTCCAGGGGATGGCGGTCATGAATTATGCCGATGAAACAATCCCCTACACGCGTATCCTCGAGTTTCGGCATTTCAATCCCGAGCGAAGCTACCAGACCGAAAAGACGGTCGTTGTGCGGGAATATTCACGATCGGCGAAGCGCGTCGATGAACCCTATTATCCAATCGACACGCGTCAGGACAAGGAGATATTCCTGCGCTATCGCGAGCGGGCCGAGGCGGAGGCGAATGTCCATTTCGGCGGGCGGCTCGGCACCTACCGATATCTCGACATGCACCAGGCCATCGGCGCTGCCTTGAAGGCCTTCGACAGCCGGATTGTTCCGCATTTCACCGAGGGCCGCGCTATCGGCGGTGAAAGATAGGCGATTGCCCGTTACGCGCCGATATTCGGCGCGTAACTGTCGGCAGTGCCGAACAAGGCTCAAGGCAAAAATACCCGATTCGCAGGGGGAAGCTCGGTTGTCGGGCTTTCCTTAAATTGCTTAGGAGCGCCGGCGACGCTCACGCGCCGGAGCGGCGCCGCCTTCGTTGGCCGTCTTGTTGCGCATGGGGCCAATCCGCTCGATAATCGTCTCCAGCGTCGGGCGAGCGCCGGGCACGTAGCTGTCCAGCGCCTCCCGCATGGCGGCCAGATGGCCGCAGGAGGTGCCGCAGCATCCGCCGATGATCTTGGCTCCGGCATCGCGCGCGAGACGGGCATAGTCGGCCATCAGCGGCGGTGTGCCGGAATAATGGATCTCTGCGCCACGATATTCGGGAATGCCGCAATTACCCTTGACGATAACGATGGCGGCCGGGTCTGCCTCCGTCATGTCGAGGAGGCTGGACAGGATATCCGATGCGCCGACGCCGCAATTGGCGCCGACCGCGAGCGGCCCTGCACCGATATCGGTGGCGACGGCATGAATATCCTTCGGGTGTAGGCCCATCATCGTCTTGCCGGCCGTGTCGAACGAGCCGGTATATGTATAGGGCAAGCCGACCTTGGCAGCGGCTTCGGCAGCAGCGCGGATCTCGTCCGGCGAAGACATGGTTTCGATCCAGGCAACATCGGCACCGCCGGCCTGAAGGCCTTCCATCTGCTCGACGAAGGCTGCGACGGCGTCTTCATAGGTCAAGGCGCCGAGCGGCATCAGCAACTCGCCCGTCGGCCCTACCGAGCCGCCGACGATGACCTTGCGGCCGGCCTTGTCGGCAACGGCACGGGCGATCTCGGCCGCCGTCTTATTGAGACTGTGCACGCGATCCTGAGCATGATGAAGCTTGAGGCGATGGCGCGTGCCGCCGAAGGTATTGGTGAGGATGATGTCGGCGCCGGCATCGACGAAATCCTGATGCAGTTTCGTGATCCGGTCGGGATGCTGTTCGTTCCAGAGCTCGGGCGCTTCGCCGGCCTCCAGGCCCATGGCAAAGAGGTTCGTGCCGGTTGCGCCGTCGGCAAGCAGTACGCCTTTTTCGGCAAGCAGATCGCTCAAGGGATTGGTGGCGACGGTCATAGTGTGTCCTCGGATGCGGCGGCTCTAAAGAGTGTCAAATGCAGATATAAACATTTCTTTATGTGAACACAACGACAAGATGGCTGCCCCATATGTCGACGCGGCAACAAGACAGAAAAAGCGCCCCCGTAAGGGCGCTTTGTCACTTGAGATGAAAATCGCGCCGTCAGGCTGCTGCCATTTCTGCCGTGTCGTGTGTCGTGGGCGTGACCATGGCGGCGATGATGCTTTGCAGATCGATCGTGCCGATAGGCTTGCCGCTCGCATCCGTGACGACGGCTCCTGTCTGGCCCGCCTCGGTGATCTGCTTGGCGGCGACTTCCAGCGTCATGTCGCCAGGCACGCGCGTGCCGCTGGGTTCGCCCGAAAGCGGCTTCATGATTGTCTGAGCTTGGATGACGCGACCGCGGTTCACCTCCTTAACAAAGGCCGTGATATAGTCGTCGGCAGGCTGCAGCACGATCTCCTGACCGGTGCCCTGCTGCACGACCTTGCCGTCGCGCAGGATTGCGATCTTATCGCCAAGGCGCAGGGCCTCGTCGAGATCGTGGGTGATGAAGACGACAGTCTTCTTCAACTCCTTCTGCAGATCGAGCAGCACCGTCTGCATATCCACGCGGATCAGCGGATCGAGCGCCGAATAGGCTTCGTCCATTAGCAGGATGTCGGCATCGTTCGTCAGCGCCCGGGCAAGGCCGACGCGTTGCTGCATGCCGCCGGAAAGCTGGTTCGGATAGTGCCTTTCGAACCCTCTCAGTCCGACGCGTTCGATCCAATACTGACCCTTCTTTTCGCTTTCGGAGCGCGGCACGCCCTGGATATCCAGGCCGTAGATCGTATTCTCGATCACCGTGCGGTGCGGCAGCAGTGCAAATTTCTGGAATACCATCGCCGTTCTGTGGCGGCGGAATTCGCGCAGGTCGTTTTCGTTCATCTTGCAAACGTCGACGCCGTCATAGAGCACTTCGCCGGCGGTCGGCTCGATCAGGCGGTTGATGTGACGGATCAGCGTCGATTTGCCCGAGCCGGAAAGGCCCATGACGACGGTGATGGCGCCGGCCGGCATGTCGATGTTGATATCCTGCAGGCCGAGCACATGACCATGCGTCTCGTTGAGTTCGGCTTTACCCAAGCCGTTCTTGACCTGGTCGACATAGTCGCGTCCGCGAGGGCCGAAAATCTTGTAGAGGTTTTTTATCTGGATCGCGTGACTAGCCATGGATGACCTCCGAGTGCTTCTGGAGCCGTCTGCCATAGGCCTGGCTCGTTCGGTCGAAAATGATGGCGATGGCGACCAATGCGAAACCGTTGAGGAAACCGACGGTGAAGAACTGATTGTTGATCGCCTGCAGCGTATTTCGGCCGAGCCCGCCGACGCCGACCATGGAGGCGACGACGACCATAGCGAGCGACATCATGATGGTCTGGTTGATGCCGGCCATGATGGTGGGCAGTGCGAGCGGGATCTGCACGTTGAACAGCTTCTGGCGATGCGACGACCCGAAAGCGTCGGCGGCTTCCAGCACTTCCTTGTCCACGAGGCGGATGCCGAGATTGGTCAGGCGGATCATCGGTGGGACGGCATAGATGACGACGGCGATAAGACCCGGCACCTTGCCGATGCCGAAGATGACGACGACCGGGATCAGATAAACGAAGCTCGGCATGGTCTGCATGACATCGAGGATCGGATTGACGATCGATTGCAGCCGGTCTGAGCGCGCCATCAATATGCCGATCGGCAGGCCAATGACGATGGCGATCAGCGTACAGACCGTTACCATCGCGAGCGTGATCATCGTGTCGGTCCAAAGGCCGCAGACGCCGATGAGGATCATGGAGATCGCGGTGCCGGCAACAATTTTCAGGTTGCGGCTTGCTGCATAGACGACGAGCATCATCACGATGAGCACGATGAACCAGGGCGTATTGGTAAATGCCCATTCGAGATAGTTCAGAAACCATTGCAGCGGCTGCACGATGGCATCGATGAGAGTGCCGTAGGCGCGTACGGACGCCCTGAAGCCGTCGTCGATATTCTTGCGCGCGAGGCGTATGAGCGATTCATCTATTGCCGGAAAGTTGCAGAGCACATTCGGCAGGATCGTACACTGAATAGCCATGTATTTCCCCTTCTTGGTCCGGTTTTGTCCCGCTCCGCCCGTGTGGCCTTCACGTGCGGATGGCTTGCAGCGCTGCGACCGGTTCTTCAGGCTGCCCTTGCATTCTTACTATATTCGCCACCATCAATCTGCACTCGTTGCGACCTTGTGCCGAGCCGCACTGTCGGTATGAGCGTCGTTTGAGGTGTTCTGCGCGAATATGAAATCGGCGGCAGGCACGAGGCCACCGCCGATTCAGCAACATGGATCAGAGCGATGCCTTGATCTTGGTGGCGACGTCCGGAGCGACCCACTTGGTCCACATATCGGGGTAGGTCTTGAGGAAGTACTTGGCGCCGTCCTCGTTCGTACCCTGATTGTCGGTCATCCAGGCGAGAACCTTGCCGACCGTGGCGTTATCCCACTTGCGGGTCTTCATGTAGTCCATGGCGATGCCGGCCTTTGCGGCAAAGTCCTTGGTCACGACGGTATAGACGTCCGAAACCGGATAGGAGTTCACCTTCGGATTGGCGCAATCCTGCTGCGACGTGCAGGCATCCCAATCCTTCTTGTCATGCGGCACGTTGAAGCTCAGGCGAACCATCTCGTACTTGCCGAGGATGGCTGTCGGAGCCCAATAGTAACCGAGCCAGCCGGTCTTCTTTTCGAAGGCATTGGCGATCGAACCGTCGAGACCTGCGGCGGAGCCGGTATCGACAAGCGTGAAGCCGAGCTTGTCGGCGCCAAGAGCCTTGTAGAGGTTGGTCGTGGAGATCTGGCAGTTCCAACCTGCCGGGCAGTCATAGACGGCACCCTTGGACGGATCTTCGGGCGCAGGGAAGAGTTCGGGATGCTTGAGGGCGTCCTGAACGGTCTTGATGTCCGGATGGGCGTCGGCGAGGAACTTCGGAATCCACCAGCCTTCGACGCCGCCGTCGCTCAGAAGCGGTGCGGCCACAATCAAGCGGCCCTCGGATACGGCCTTGTCGAGCGCGGTGCGCACAGCGTTTACCCAAAGCTCTGGTGCGACGTCAGGCTGACCTTTTTCGTTCATGGAGGCAAAGGTCGGCTGTGTATCGCCGGTTACCAGAGTGACATTGCAGCCGTAACCGTTCTGCAGGATGATCTTGTCGACCTGCGCGGCGACGCCTGCGGATGCCCAGTTCATTTCAGCAATGGATACACTGCCGCAATCCGCAGCGTGCGCCGAGCCAGCCAAAGCATAGGCGCCGAATGCGAAGATGGCTGAAGCGAGAAGCTTCTTCATTGATATCGTCTCCCAATTTTTCGTTACGTTGCGGAAATCGACCCTAATGCGTTCGATTTCTGTCGATCCCCTGTCAGCGCGGTCCAATTGCAACCGTTCATACGCCGCTGACGACGCCCGTACGGTCCCCTTTGCTGCCGTCGTGCATCTGGTCTTTTTGCGACCGCTGAACTTTATCGCGGCCGGGCATTCTTTGCATCGACATCAGGCAGCGTAAGGATTTGGATGAAGAAATCAACAGCCGGTCGTCCGATGGACGTTATCGTGTCTCTTGGAGAAGCTTAATTAAGCGCCTGAATTAGCCTATTTTCTGCCATTCATGGCTGTAAAACGTCCATCACATGGCTTGCTCAAAGCTTTGCCACCCAGGCGGATTTGAATGGTGCTCAAATATCGTGTCCCTGGAAGACGTTTTATATCTCATTTGCGTCGTTTGCGATTTCTCAACGCAAAGCGGAAAATTTTCAAAAAATTTTCAGATTCACTCTAATTTAAGCACTTAATAACCCTCCAGTAACGATGTCGGTTTATCAATCGATGCGTGGCGGGGGACAACCGCTGCTTCCCTGGATCAGGTATAGCGTACCGGGGAATGCGAACCTTGCGGTGTATGTGCAGGGAAGCCGGCGTTTTTGGCAAACCGTGTCGATCTCTGGATCGCGCGGTTTTCGCGCTTTAAAGAGCGCCGTTACAAGACAGTTTTCTGTGTGAGAGCGGCAATCCGCTCCGATCCCGACATTGAGCAAAAATATAGCCGCCGATGCTATCGCATGGCGGCTTCTCGTGTGTTGGACTAGCGGCTTGACGCGCTATCAGCCAACATTATACGTGCGGATGAAGCCCACCGTGCCGAAGCGCGTATCGAGCTGCTGCAGCCGGCTCTCGGGGCGGTGAGCCGGAAGCTTGCCGTTCCAGGCGATCTGGATGGAATTCTGTCTGTTGAAGATGAAAAGCATTGGGGTATCCTCCGACCCGGACCGGCCGGTTTCGTTGTTTGTTTTCGCGATGGAGATAATCCTCTTCCGCGTAACTCACAATGGATGAAATCGTCATCCAATGTCGCAAACAGAGCATATCGGACGATGATGCATTTTTGTATCGTGTCGGTGGGCTCCGAGGGGCGGAGATCGCGGCAAAATCAAGGCAGAATCCAGCGTTTTCAGTGGCTGTAGCATATCAAGGTGGTGAGGAATGACGAGAGCGATCATGCTGCAGGGAACCGGCTCCGATGTCGGAAAAACGGTATTGGTCGCGGGCTTGTGCCGGCTGTTCGCAAACCGGGGCGTGAGAGTGCGCCCGTTCAAGCCACAGAACATGTCGAACAATGCCGCCGTTGCCGAAGATGGCGGCGAAATCGGACGCGCCCAGTGGCTGCAGTCGCTGGCGTCACGCGTTCCCTCATCGGTTCATATGAATCCGGTGTTGTTGAAGCCGCAATCGGAAACCGGCAGCCAGATCATCGTGCAGGGCAAGGTCTGGGGCCAAGCCAATGGCCGGGACTATCAGGCGCTCAAACCGCAATTGCTCGGCGCGGTGCTTGAGAGCTTCGCCACGATGCGGGCGGGGACCGATCTCGTCATCGTCGAGGGGGCAGGCTCGCCCGCCGAGATCAATTTGCGGCGCGGCGACATCGCCAATATGGGCTTTGCGACACGCGCTAATGTCCCCGTCGTGCTGGTCGGCGACATAGACCGCGGCGGCGTGATCGCGTCGCTGGTCGGCACGTACCATATCTTGCCGGAGGAAGATCGGCGGATGATCCGCGGCTATCTGATCAATAAGTTCCGTGGCGATGTCTCCCTCTTCGCTGAGGGTATCGAGGCAATTGGTAGCTTCACGGGGTGGCACTGCCATGGTGTCGTCCCCTGGCTGAAGGCGGCGGCGCGCCTGCCGGCGGAGGATTCGGTCGTATTGGAGCGACTTGCTCGGGGTTCCTCTGGCGCGCTCAAGGTCGCCGTACCCGTGCTGTCGCGCATCGCCAATTTCGACGACCTCGATCCGCTGCGGGCCGAACCGGATGTCGATTTGGTGTTCGTCCGCGCTGGAGAGCGCTTGCCTGCCGATGCAGCGCTCGTGGTGCTGCCGGGTTCGAAGTCTACGATCGGTGATCTCCTTAATCTGCGCGAGCAGGGATGGGACCGTGATATAGCCGCGCATGTTCGCCGCGGCGGCCGCGTCATCGGCATTTGCGGCGGCTACCAGATGCTCGGCCACATGGTCCATGATCCACTTGGCATCGAAGGATCGGTGACCGAGACGCCGGGATTGGGCCTGTTGGATATCGAGACGGAGATGGCGCCGGAAAAGACCCTGCGCAACAGCACTGCCGTCTCCAAAGAGTATGATGTGCCGTTATCGGGCTATGAAATCCATCTCGGCGTGACGCGGGGCCGGGACTGCGAGCGGCCATCGGCCATGATCGACGGGCGGCCTGATGGAGCCGTATCGCCGGATGGTCGCATCATGGGCACATATCTGCATGGCCTTTTCAGCAGTGACAGCTATCGGGCAAAGCTGCTGGCAAGCTTCGGCCTCTCCGGCGAGCGCATGAACTATCGCGCCAGCGTCGACGCGGCTTTGGACGAAGTTGCAGCAGAGCTGGAAGCTGTGCTCGATCCCGCCTGGCTCGACGGTCTGGTCGCCTAGAGTTCGCCGGAGACTTCCCGGCGGCGGCGGTCGAGTTCTTCGCTGTAGCGACGCAGCGTATAGCTCTCCGTCAGCAGGCCGATGACCTTGCGTTCGATGAGGTCGTTGACGACGACGAGCGCTTCGCTCTTCGTCTGCTCGAACATGGCTGCTGCCTGCTTGGCGTTCATTTGCGGCTGCAAAAATTCATTGCGCAGCTGGATGAAATCGGAAAGACCGTGTTCCTCGTCATCCTTTTCGACGGGGCTCGCATAGACGTCGGGTACGAGAACCAATCCGGAATATTTTTCGTTCTTGTCAACCAGGATGACCCGCTGCGCCGAGCCGATCGGGAAATTCCTGCGGAATTCCTCGATGCTCATGTCGATGCTGGCCGTATGCACATCGGGGCGCATCATGCGGGCGACGGTCAGGTTGCGGATCCAGCCGACATCGTGAGCGCTGCGGATGCTCTCGCCGCGCAAATGGAAGCGCCACGTGGCGAAGGAGTAGCCGAAGGTCGTGCGCACCACCAGCGAGGAGGTGATGACCGCCGCCAGAACCAGGGCGGTGATCGGAAAATCTCCGGTGATTTCGAGCGCCAGGAAGGTCATGGTAAGCGGCCCGCCAATGATCGCGACGGCAAGCGAGCTCATGCCGACGACTGCGTAGACGGCCGGCGTCAGCGTGGCGTGATCGAAATAAGGTGCGCAATAGGCGAAGATCTTACCGAGCAGCGCACCCATGAACAACGACGCAAAGAAGAGACCGCCTCTGAAGCCGGAGCCGATCGAGACCGCTGATGCCAGGGACTTCAGGACGAAGACGCCGACAAGTGCACTCAGCGTCACATCGGCCGATAGGTTAAGATGCAGGGCGCCGTGGCCGGCAGACAGAACCTGTGGCGAGATCAACGCCAGTGTTCCCACCACCAAGCCGCCAAGTGCAGGGCGGAAAGGCGGCGCGATCGAGCTTTTGCGCGCCAGTTCCTCGACCCATGCGACGCCCTGCATGATCAGGATGCCGATACCGGCGCAGAAGGCGCCGAGCAGGATGGCCGGAAGATAATCCGCCGGCACGATCGCCCCGAAGTGATCGATATCGATGGCAAAGTCGTCGCCGGCAAGCAGTCTTGCGATCATTGTGGATATCAGCGCCGAAACGACGACGGGTGTCAGGGTCACGATCGAATAGCTGCCGATGATCAGCTCGAAGGCGTAGAAGGCGCCGGTGAGCGGCGCGTTGAAAGCGGCGGCGATGGCGCCGGCCGCGCCGCAGCCGACGAGCATGCGCAGATCCGCGCGGCGCATCTGCATCTTGTAGCCGAATTTGGAGGCGATGCCGGCGGCAATCTGCGTGTAGCCGGCCTCAAGTCCGACAGAGGCGCCGAATCCATTCGAGATCAGGTTCTGCACGGCAACGATGATACTGTCGGTGAGCGACATGCGACCGCCGTGCAGCGCATTGGCTTCGATCGGGTCGACCATCGGCTTTTTGCGTGTGCGGGACAATATGTAGAGCAGGATGCCGAGAATGATGCCACCTGCGATCGGTGCGATGAACACTACCGATTTGTCCCGAATTGCCATTGCCGCCGAACTCAAGCGTTCGTAGTCGGTTATGCCATAGATGACGCTGTGAAGTTTGCGCGAGATATAGCTCATCGCCGTGACCGCACAGCCGGATACTATGCCTACCAGCGCTCCGGCGAAGACAAGTCCCAATTCGCCACGGCGCAGCAATGCCCTGAAGCGACCGAGATCGAATAGGGCCGAGAAGACGCCGAGGCGTCGCGGTTGGAATTTCTGCAGCATGGGAAACGGACGATACGTTTTACTCGAATGTGAGAGCTTACCCTCTATAAACTCCTAACATCAAAGAAATACGGCAAAAAAGCCGCTGGTTTCATGAGAATTTTCCGCCGATTTCGCAATCGGGACGGCGCAGGTCGCATCCATGCCCTTGATTGACTTGACGTAAGTGAAAGCCTAATCATTGCCGGCATAACGAATGGTTCCCGAGCGGCGATCTGCCGCATGGGATGAAAAGGGAATGTGGAGGGACGGACCCAATCCGGGCGTTCTCATCACAGCCGACCCCGCGACTGTAGAGCGGTCAGGGTCTTTCATTCGGTTCGAAGCCTATTCTGTCGATGGTTCGCATGGGGCGAACGGGGCGGGACAGGCTCAAGTCGAAAAAGCCACTGGCGTGGCATCATGATTAACCGGGGCTGGACGCCTCTTATTCTACGAATCGTCCGCCTTTTCATGATGGACTGCCGGGAAGGCGAGAAAGATCCGCTTGTGCACGATTGGGGGCGACCGGTTTCGGTCCGCCCCCGTCGCGGCGCCTTATCCGCGAGCCAGGAGACCTGCCATGCGTGCCAGGCACAAAGCCTATTATGGAACGTCAGTTCCGCTGCCAGCACGGAGGTTGTCATGGCGCAAGACGAGTTTTTTTCGGCGTTTGGACGCCTGTTTCCCGGTATCGACTTAGTGCTGGTGGCGCTCGCTTTTGCGTGTGAGCGGGCATAACACATGTCGCCTCCGGCTTCCCAAGCAGTCTTCGTCCTTGGCGGCGCGCGTTCCGGCAAATCCAGGTTTGCCGAATCCCTGGTTTCGGACACGGGTCTTGAACGTCACTATGTGGCGACAGGGCAGGCATGGGACGACGAGATGCGCGAGCGCATCGCGAAGCATCGTGCCGACCGCGGCGACCTTTGGCAGACGCATGAGGAGCCAATCGATCTCGTCGGGCAGCTTGCCGCCATCGATGCCGAGGGGCGGGCAGTGCTTGTCGACTGCCTGACGCTATGGGTCACCAATCTGATGATGGCCGAGCGTGACATGGCGGCGGAATTTGCCGCCCTGACCGCCTTTCTGCCGACCGCACGATCGAGGCTCGTTCTCGTCTCCAACGAAGTTGGCTTGGGAATCGTGCCGGAAAATCGCATGGCGCGCGAATTTCGCGATCATGCCGGCCGTCTGCACCAAATGGTCGCAGCGGCAAGTGCCGAAGTCTATTTTATCGCAGCGGGCTTGCCGCTGAAAATGAAGGGTTGATGCATATGAACCAGGAAAAGATTCCCGCCACCGTCATCACCGGCTTCCTCGGAGCCGGCAAGACGACGATGATCCGCAACCTCCTGCAGAATGCCGGCGGCAAGAAGATCGCGCTGATCATCAACGAGTTCGGCGATCTCGGCGTCGATGGCGACGTGCTGAAGGGGTGCGGCGCGGAGAACTGCACCGAAGACGATATCATCGAGCTGACCAACGGCTGCATCTGCTGCACCGTGGCCGACGACTTTATTCCAACCATGACGAAGCTTCTGGAGCGAGATGCGCGCCCCGACCACATCGTCATCGAAACGTCAGGCCTTGCTCTGCCGCAGCCGCTGGTCGCTGCCTTCAACTGGCCCGACATCCGCACCCACGTCACCGTCGACGGCGTCATCACCGTCGTCGATAGCGCCGCCGTCGCCGCCGGCCGTTTCGCCGACGACCACGACGCCGTCGAGGCTGCCCGCGTCGAGGATGATTCGCTCGACCACGAAAGCCCCATCGAGGAGCTTTTTGAGGACCAACTGACCTGCGCAGATCTGATCGTGCTCAACAAGACCGACCTGATCGATATCGACGGTCTCGGCCGTGTCCGCGCCGAGGTTGCCTCGCGCACGGTCCGCAAGCCGACGATCATCGAAGCGAAGAACGGCGATGTGCCGGCCGCCATCCTGCTCGGCCTCGGAATCGGCACGGAAGACGATATTGTCAACCGCAAATCCCATCACGAGCTGGAGCATGAGGACGGCACGCCGCACGATCACGACGAGTTCGACAGCTTCGTCGTCGAGCTTGGCCCGATCGCCGATCCGGTGGCTTTCGTCGATGCGCTGAAGGGCGTGATTGCGGAGCATGACGTGCTGCGCCTCAAGGGCTTTGTCGATGTCCCCGGCAAGCCCATGCGCCTGCAGGTGCAGGCCGTCGGCAGCCGCATCGACACCTATTTCGATCGCCCCTGGACACCGGGCGAAGCTCGCGCGACCCGGCTCGTGGTGATCGGTCTGCACGAGATGGACGAGACGATCGTGCGCAAGGCGATCGAGGCGCTGGCCTAAGGGAAATCCATGCATCTCCTCCTGGCACAGAAGGGAACGATCAGCGACGGCGAGGAGGCGATCGACCTTGGGCAGTCGCCCGGCGATATCCTCTTTCTGTCGGCTGCCGATACCGAGCTTGCGGCGATTGCCGCGGCGCATGGTGAGGGCGACCGTTCCCTTCGGCTTGCAAGCCTGATGAGCCTCAAGCATCCGATGTCCGTCGATACCTATGTCGACAGGACAGCGCGGCATGCGAAGCTCATCATCGTGCGGGCGCTGGGAGGGGCGAGTTACTTCCATTATGCTCTGGAAGCGCTGCATGCCTGCGCGGCGCGCCAGGGCGCCTTGATTGCGGTGCTGCCGGGGGATTCGAAGCCGGATCCTGGGCTGACGCCATTCTCCAACGTTGCGCTCGATGATCTCAACGCGCTCTGGTCCTATCTGATCGAGGGCGGGGAAGCGAATTCCCGGGCGTTTCTTGTCTATGCAGAGGCGATGCTCACGGGCGCTGAGAAGCCTATGCCTGCTGCACCCCTGATGAAGGCCGGGATATGGTGGCCGGGCAGGGGCGTGATCGGCGTCGAGGAGTGGAGGGGGCTCGAAATCGAATGGAGAGCTTGCCCCTCACCCCAGCCCTCTCCCCGTATTGACGGGGAGAGGGGGCATATCGAGGCCACGGCTCCCCCTTCGCCCCGCTTGCGGGGAGAAGGTGCCCGGAGGGCGGATGAGGGGCAAGACTCTCCTTTGAAGCAGTCGTCGGACGCCGACATCGCTTTCGAACAGGTGGTGACCCCTGCAGGATTCGACCCCCCGACGGTTGCCGTTTCTTTCTACCGCGCGCTGGTTCAGAGCGGTGAAACCAGACCCGTCGAGGCCATGATAGAGGCCCTCATTGCCGAGGGCATGCGGCCGTTGCCGGTCTTTGCCTATAGCCTGAAGGACGCCGTGTCCGTCGGCATTCTCGAAAGCGTCTTTACCGAGCTGAAACCGGGCGTGGTCATCAACGCCACCGGCTTTGCCGTTTCGGCGCCGGGCGCGGATCGTCAGGCGACGGTACTGGAAACGGGCGACGCCGTGGTTCTGCAGGCCATCTTCTCGGCTTCATCGAAGGAGGCGTGGGAGGCATCCTCGCAGGGGCTTTCGGCGCGCGATCTCGGCATGAATGTCGCATTGCCCGAAGTGGATGGGCGCGTTCTCGCCCGAGCCGTGTCCTTCAAGGCGGCCGCCCGCTATGACGAGAGGGTCGAGGCCAATATCGTCGCCAGCGAACCGCTCGAGGATCGCATGCGCTATACGACGCGGCTCGCGGCCAATTGGGCGCGGCTGCGCAACACGCCGCCCGGTGATCGCCGTGTTGCGCTTGTTATGGCGAACTATCCCAATCGCGATGGACGGCTCGGCAATGGAGTCGGGCTCGACACACCCGCCGGCACGATCGAGGTGCTGAAGGCGATGCAGGCGGCGGGCTATAGGGTTGCCGATCTACCTGCCGATGGCGATGCGCTGATGCGGCACTTGGGGGAAGGTCCGACAAATTCGGGGCATGACGGCCGCGTCGTTCGCGAGACGCTTTCCTTCAGCGACTACAAGGATTTCTTCCTGTCGCTTCCCAAACAGATTCAGGATGAGATCACGGCGCGTTGGGGTGAGCCGGAGCTAGATCCTTACGCGATCGATCACGGCTTTGCCTTGCCGTTCGCCCGCTTCGGCGACGTGCTTGTCGGCATCCAGCCGGCGCGCGGCTACAACATCGATCCCAAGGAAAGCTATCATTCTCCCGATCTCGTTCCACCGCACGGCTACCTCGCCTTCTATGCCTTCCTGCGCCGCTCCTTCGATGCCCATGCCGTCATCCACATGGGCAAGCACGGCAATCTCGAGTGGCTCCCGGGCAAGGCGCTGGCACTGTCGGAAAGTTGCTATCCGGAAGCGATCCTCGGACCGCTGCCGAATCTCTATCCTTTCATCGTCAACGATCCCGGCGAGGGCACGCAGGCCAAGCGCCGCACGAGCGCCGTCATCATCGATCACCTGACGCCGCCGCTGACGCGCGCCGAAAGCTATGGCCCGCTGAAGGATCTGGAGGCGCTCGTCGACGAATATTACGAGGCTTCGGGCGGCGATCCGCGCCGCATCCGTCTGCTCCGCAAGCAGATACTCGATCTCGTCGCCGATATCGGACTGGATCAGGATGCCGGCATCGCCAAGGGCGAGGGTGAAGACGAGGCCTTGCGCAAGCTTGATGCTTATCTCTGCGACCTCAAGGAAATGCAGATCCGCGACGGCCTGCACATCTTCGGCGTTTCGCCTTCCGGGCGGCTGTTGACGGATCTGACGGTGGCGCTGGCAAGGGTGCCGCGCGGACTGGGCGAGGGGGGCGATCAGAGCTTGCAGCGGGCGATTGCAAGAGATGCTTTTGAGGGTTCGGAGCGTGCCATACCCCCCTCTGTCGCTTTCGCGACAGAGGGGGGTAACTCTCCCAGCAAACCATTCGACCCGCTTGACTGCGACATGGCCGCTGACTGGACCGGCCCGCGCCCATCAATCCTCCAAGATATGTCCGATACCCCCTGGCGCACCCAGGGCGACACCGTCGAGCGTATCGAACTGCTGGCCGCAAAACTCGTGAATGGCGACATAGCCTGCCCCGAGACTTGGCCAAACACCAGCATGGTTCTCGGCGAGATCGCCGCAAAGCTGCAGCCCTCCATTCTCGCCTGCGGTGATGCCGAGATCGCAGCCTTGCTTAAGGGCCTCGACGGTCGTTTCGTGCCACCCGGTCCATCAGGCGCGCCAACGCGAGGTCGGCCGGATGTTCTGCCGACGGGACGAAATTTCTATTCGGTAGACAGTCGCGCCGTGCCGACGCCGGCAGCCTATGAACTTGGCAGCAAATCGGCTGAACTGCTCATCCGCCGTTACGTTCAGGACCATGGCGAGTGGCCCGTTTCCTTCGGACTGACGGCCTGGGGAACCTCGAACATGCGCACGGGCGGCGACGATATCGCGCAGGCGCTGGCGCTGATCGGCGTCAAGCCCGTCTGGGACATGACCTCGCGCCGCGTCACCGGCTACGAAATCATTCCGCCGGCCATGCTCCGGCGGCCACGTGTCGACGTGACGCTGCGCATTTCCGGCTTCTTCCGTGATGCGTTTCCCGAACAGATCGCCTTGTTCGACAAGGCCATCCGTGCTGTCGGTATGCTCGATGAAGATGCGGCTGACAATCCCATTGCGGCGCGCACGCGCGGTGAGATCGCGCGGCTCGAAGCTGCCGGCCTCGACGCTGCCTCTGCCAGCCGCAGGGCTGGTTATCGCGTCTTCGGTTCCAAACCTGGGGCTTATGGTGCCGGTCTGCAGGCACTCATCGATGAGAAGGGATGGGAACGGCGCGCGGATCTGGCCGAAGCCTATCTCGTCTGGGGCAGCTATGCCTATGGCGCCGGCGAGGAAGGAAGAGCCGAGCGCGGCGTCTTCGAGGAGCGGTTGCGCTCGATCCAGGCGGTCGTGCAGAACCAGGACAATCGCGAGCATGACCTGCTCGACAGTGACGATTATTATCAGTTCGAGGGCGGCATGGCGGCGGCGGCCGAGCAGCTTGGCGGCGCGCGTCCCTCGATCTATCACAACGACCATTCGAGGCCGGAAAAGCCTGTGATACGCTCGCTGGAAGAGGAGATCGGCCGTGTGGTGCGCGGTCGCGTCGTCAATCCCAAGTGGATCGAGGGCATCATGCGCCACGGCTATAAGGGCGCCTTCGAGATCGCAGCAACGGTCGATTATCTCTTTGCCTTTGCCGCGACGACGGGTGCTGTGCGCAATCATCATTTCGAGGCCGTCTATCAGGCCTTCGTCGTGGATCAAGGCGTGCGTGATTTCATGGCGGAGAAGAACCCGGCAGCACTTCGGGAGATGCGGGAACGTCTGCTTGAGGCGATCGATCGCCAGCTCTGGACGCCGAGAAGCAATTCAGCGCGGTTCGATCTCGAAAGCCTTGATAAGGGCAGGGACGCGGCGGAATGAGTGTGATCGACGAGCTTCTGGTTGGTTTTCGGGATTACCTACTGTCGCGCAGCGATCGGATGCTGCAGCATTTCACGGAAGGTTTTGACTGGCCGGCGCAACAGCGCTCGCTTGCGATGCACGACTTGCCCGTCGTCCAATATCTTCGAAAGCATGCTCAGTTGGGCGAGGGTGCAGAAGGCGTGCTGTTCGACAGGCTCTTTCAAGCCGCGAACGAACTGCATTGGGCCCAGACCTACAGCATCACCGACTTCGGCGGCGATTTCCTCGAAAGATACGGCTGGGTCGAGCTGTTCGGCACGCGCGGCCATTTTGCGAGCGAGGAGATGGCCGGCGGCTTCCTGCTGCTTGGTCCCGGCGTGCACTATCCGGATCATCACCACGAGGCTGAGGAGATCTATATCCCGCTGACCGACGGCTCGCTGTGGAGCAAGGATGCCCAGCCATTCCTGCCGCGCTGGTCGGGCGAGATCATCCATCACCCCTCGAATATCCGCCACGCCATGCGCACGGAAGACCAGCCACTCGTCGCGCTCTATCTTTGGCGCGGTGGCCCACTGGCACAGAAATCGATCATATCAGGGAGAATGCAATGAGCGACGAATTGGCCGAAACCGGCGCGGACGCCCCGAAGAGCGACGACGCCCGTCACGCCGACAAGATGGCCAAGAAGAAGGCCGCGCGCGACAAGATCATGGCGACCAAAAACGATGAGAAGGGTCTGATCATTGTCCATACCGGCAAGGGCAAGGGAAAGTCTTCCTCCGCTTTTGGCATGATCTTCCGCCACATCGCTCATGGGAAGCCCAGTGCGGTAGTGCAGTTCATCAAGGGCGCCATGTGGACCGGCGAGCGCGATCTGATCGAGAAGCATTTCTCCGATCTATGCCAGTTCCATACGATGGGTGAGGGCTTCACATGGGAGACTCAGGACCGAGCCCGAGACGTGGCAGCGGCCTCTGCTGCATGGGAAAAGGCCAAGGAGCTGATCCGCGACGAGCGTAATTCTATGGTGCTGCTTGATGAAATCAACATTGCGCTTCGTTACGACTATCTCGACATCAACGACGTGATCGAATTCCTCAGGAATGAGAAGCCCTACATGACGCATGTGGTCTTGACGGGCCGTAACGCCAAGGAAGAGCTGATCGAGATTGCCGACCTCGTCACCGAGATGGAATTGATCAAGCATCCGTTCCGCTCGGGCATCAAGGGACAGCCGGGCGTCGAGTTCTGATCGCCTGGCGAACGTTTAGCTGCCCGGCAGCATCGCCTTCAGCGCTTCCGCCGTCTGCGGGTTCGCGGGAAAGAAGGATTCGATGGCGAGTTCCGACAGCGTGACATCGACGGGCGTTCCGAAGACGGTCGTAGTGGACAGAAACGACAGATGTCCCACTTCGGTGACGAGCTCCAGAGGTACGGCGATGCCGGCGAAATCCCGTTCCGGAGCCGCCGACTTCGATGTCGCTGGCGCAGGATAGGCGGACAGTTCCGCAAGCAGTTTTATGAGGATTGAATCGCCTGTCGCCGATATCTGCTGGCGTAGGCGTTCCAGCAGATGCGCCCGCCATTCATGGAGATTGGCGATCCGAGGCGCCAAGCCGTGGGGGTGCAGGCTGAGCCGCAGGACGTTAATTGGTCTTTCGGTCAGCGAGGCATCGGTCACCCCCGCGAGCAGCGGAGCGACGGCGGCATTGGCGGCGATGAGCGTCCAATGTCGGTCGACGGCCAGAGCTGGGAAGGGTTCGTGTCCTTTCAGCAGCATATCGATCGCGCGCCGTGCCGGAGCAAGCGCCGGATCATCCAGTTTGCGCTCTGGAAAGACCGGGGCAAAGCCGGCCGCCAGAAGCATCGGATTGCGTTCGCGTAAGGGGACGTCGAGCCGTTCAGCGAGATGCATCAGCATCTCACGGCTTGGAAGTGCCCGCCCGCTCTCGATGAAGCTCAAATGCCGTTGCGATATATCGGCTTCAAGGGCGAATTCGAGCTGGCTCAGGCGGCGGCGTTGCCGCCATTCGCGCAGATGGTCGCCGAGAGAGCGGGCCGGGTTCATCATGCGGCAGCCGGCAGCTGATCGATGAAGCCGTGAACGGACTTCAGGCGTTCACCTTCGAGGATGGCGAAATCCGTGCCCTTGACGAGAGGCTCGGCGCCGGCCGGACCGAAGCCCCAGGAGAAGCGGAGATTGTCGCCGTGGCGCTCGCCCTCGGTGATGAGCGTGAAACGGAAGCCGGGGAAGCGCTCATGGGCGGCCGTGACCAGCGCGTGGATCTGCTCGCGATTATCCGCGCGCATCATGGGATCGACGTAGCTGCAGTCTTCCGTCCAGGCTTCGGCAATGAGCGCACGGCGACGTTCGGTGTCGGCCTCGTTCCAGATGGCGATATAGCGGTCAGCAATGGTGTTTGCGTCGGTCATCGGTCAACTCCTTTGGATCGCCTGAACCGTTCAGGCAGGGCGATCATCGGCGCGGACGGAAGTACTATCAATTACGTCGGAGGTAATCAAAGGCCCGTTCTAGAGGCCGAGCCAGATCCTGACGGGATGGGTGGGGTCTGCCAGCAGCTTGATCGCGAAGGCGATGCAGACGATGACGAGCAGCGGTTTGATCAGCTTGGCGCCGATGCGCATGGCAAGCCGCGAACCGAGCTGCGCGCCCAGGAATTGGCCGAACCCCATCGTCAGCCCAACTTTCCAAAGAATGGCGCCGGAGAAGATGAAGACGATCAGGCCGCCGAGATTTGATCCGAAATTGAGCAGCTTCGTATGCGCCGTCGCCTTCAAGAGGCCGAAGCCGGCGAGCGTCACGAAGGCGAGCATCAGGAACGAGCCGGTTCCGGGGCCGAACGCGCCGTCATAGAAACCGATCAGCGGCACGAACGTCACGCCGAAAAGTCCGGCACTCATGCGCCGATGCTTTTCGACATCGCCGAGATTGGGTTTCAGGGCGAAATAGAGCGCGATTGCGATCAGCAGGAAGGGCAGGATGATGCGCAGCACCTGGCTTGGCATGATGGTCGCCAGCATCGCACCGAGCATGCCGCCGATCACAGCCATCGCCGCCATCGGAAGCTGCTCGCGAAGCTTGACATGTCCTTGTCGGGCATAGGCGATGGTTGCCGAAGCCGCGCCGCAGATCGACTGCACCTTGTTCGTGCCGAGGGTCTGCAGCGGAGGAATACCGGCCAACAACATGGCAGGCACGGTAATCAGCCCACCGCCGCCTGCGATCGAATCGACGAAACCGGCGAAGAACGCAGCGGCAAAGAGCAAAAGCAGGAGTTGAAATGTAATATCTGGCAAGGTGGGAACTCGGAGGCGGGAAATCAGCGGCCTTCTGGCACTTCGCCCGCCGCAAGGCAATTGCTATCGGGACACACCAGGCAAAATTGACGTGTCGAAAGCTGCCCGCTACAGCTGCTATATCGGTCGATGTTGCTGGGAGCGAATATGACGACATATGCCAATTCCACCCGCCGCTATCTTCTGGGTCTTGGCTGCGAGCGCGGCACGGACTGGAATGAAGTGCGGATGCTTGCGGAAAGAGCATTCCAGGAAGCTGGAATCGGGAGTGATCAGGTTCTGGCTGTTGTATCGATCGACACGCGCATGGATGAACCGGCTATCCTCGAGACCGCCACGCATTTTCGTCTCCCGGCACGCTTCTTCAAGGCGACTGCACTGGAGCGGGAGACACCCAGACTGAAGAATCCCTCAGAGATTGTTTTCGCGCATGTCGGTTGTCACGGCGTCGCAGAAGCGGCGGCGCTGGCGGCCGCCGGTCCGGACTCCGAGCTCGTGCTTCCCAAGATCAAGTCCGGCTTTGCTACGGCGGCGATCGCCAGGATTGCCTGAGCAGCGAATTCGCAATGCAAGTCTCGCAAATGATCTGCAGGAGATCCCGACGGCATTTCACCGCCGTCTGTTCTCGTGTATGCCGGTAGGCCAAGCGCTGGTCCCAAGCGAAGTAAATTTCGAAAGATCAAGCTTATTCAGTATGTTGGTAAGGAAAAATCATGCATAAGGTCATTTATGATACCGATCCTGGCGTCGATGACGCCATGGCGCTTCTCTTTTTGCATCGTCATCCGGGTATCGACCTTCTCGGCGTGACGACGGTTTTCGGCAATGCCTCCGTAGATACCACGACCCGCAATGCGCTGTTCCTCAAACGCGAGTGGGATATTCCGTGCCCGGTCGCGCGCGGCGCCAGCGTTACCTTCGATCCTTCGCGGCACGAGCGCCCGTGGCCGACGATGGTTCACGGCCATAACGGTCTCGGCGACATCGACGTGCCCGAGACGATCGACCTGCCGACCGATCCGCGACCGGCCTATCAGTTCATCATCGACACGGTTCGCGCCCATCCCGGCGAGGTGACCCTGGTCGCTGTCGGCCGCATGACCAATTTGGCGTTAGCACTGAAGCACGATCCGGAAATCGCCAAGCTCGTAAAGGATGTCGTCATCATGGGCGGCAATTTCTACCTACCGGGCAATGTTTCTCCGGTCGCGGAAGCCAATATTCACGGCGATCCCGAAGCCGCCGATTTCGTCATGACGGCAGCCTGGAAGGTGGTCGTAGTCGGTCTCGACGTGACGTCGGTGACGACCATGAGCCGCGGCTATCTCGCTGATATGGCGAAAGCGGGCGGACCTTCCGTGCGGCTCCTGGCCGATCTGTCGCAGTCCTATATCGATTTCTACAAGCATGCGGTCGAAGACGGCATGATGGTTCACGACAGCTGCGCCTGCGTCTATGTCGTGGCGCCCGAGTTGTTCGACACGATCGAGGGATCGATCCGCGTCGTCTGCGGCGGCATTGCCGATGGTCAGACGGTTATCAAGCCGGCCGGCCGCCACTTTCCGCCGAGCGACTGGGACAATCTGCCGAGCCAGATCGCTTGCATCGGCATTCGCTCGCAGGAGGTTCTCGATCTGATCCGCGATGCGATTTTGGGCAAGGTGAAGCACTAAGTTCGGTGAAGGGGGCGACAGTGCCCCCTTCAAAATTCGCTGAAGACCATTTTCCAGCTCTATCAAGAGCCTATTGGTGTGCGGAAATATCCAGTCCGGGGCGTCACGCGATCGGCAAACCCGTTTTTCGTTTCCTGTCGTGGTTGGAAAAGCCCATAGCGTGCTGCCGCTCATGCCGATCGGGTATGTGACGTAATGTTTGCAGTGGGAGCGATGTCGAATCGAGATCGCCTTATCCCGTTCTCAACATTGCAATTTCGCCCGTCCGGGCATAGGACACATGGGATGAACGATACCGCTTTTTCCACTCTGCCGGCCCTGGAGCCGGGGTCGGTCTGGCTCGTCGGCGCCGGGCCGGGCGATCCGGGGCTTTTGACCCTGCTGGCCGCCAAAGGGCTGGCCGAGGCAGATGTCATCGTGCATGATGCTCTTGTCAATGAAGATTGCCTGAAGCTTGCCCGCCCGAGCGCTACGCTGGAATATGCCGGCAAGCGCGGCGGCAAGCCATCGGCCAAGCAACGGGACATTTCCCTGCGGCTGGTGGAACTGGCGCGGACTGGCAAGCGCGTTCTGCGCCTCAAGGGCGGTGACCCTTTCGTCTTCGGGCGTGGTGGTGAGGAGGCGCTGATGCTCGTTCAGCACGGCATTCCCTTCCGCATCGTGCCCGGCATTACGGCCGGGATCGGCGGCTTGGCCTATGCCGGCATTCCGGTTACCCATCGCGACGTCAATCACGCCGTCACCTTCCTGACCGGCCATGATTCGTCCGGCGTCGTACCGGACGCCATCGATTGGGAGGCGATCGGCAAGGGATCGCCCGTCATCGTCATGTATATGGCGATGAAGCACATCGCGCAGATCAGTGCAAATCTCATTGCCGCCGGTCGTTCGGCGGACGAACCTGTTGCCTTCGTCTGCAATGCGGCGACGCTCTCCCAGCAAGTACTGGAGACAACGCTTGGGCGTGCGCCCGCAGATATCGAAACATCCGGTCTCGAGCCGCCGGCCATTGTCGTCGTCGGCGAGGTGGTGAAACTGCGGCCGTCGCTCGACTGGCTGGGCGCGCTTTCCGGCCGCACGCTGGTATCGCCGAGCGAAAGGCAGGGCGAGAGCGGACGCAAGGTGCCGGCATGAGCGGACTTCTGATCGCAGCACCCTCCTCAGGCTCCGGCAAGACCACCTTCACGCTTGGTTTGCTGCGGGCATTGAGAAACAGGGGTGTTGCGGTTGCACCCGGCAAGGCCGGCCCCGATTATATCGATCCTGCATTTCACGCAGCAGCGGTCGGATCGCCCTGCCTCAATTTCGATCCCTGGGCCATGCGCGCTGAGCTGATTTCAGCGAATGCCGCGCTTCACCGGGCCGGAGGACGGATGCTCGTGATCGAGGGGATGATGGGCCTGTTCGACGGGGCGGCCGATGGCAGGGGCACGCCGGCCGATCTAGCCGCCTTGCTCGGTCTATCCGTCGTGCTCGTCATCGATTGCTCTCGCATGTCGCAGTCGGTTGCGGCCGTCGTCAGCGGTTTTGCCAATTTTCGCGCCGATATCCGCATTGCCGGTGTCGTGCTCAATCGCGTTGCCAGTGATAGGCACGAGAAAATGCTGCGCCAGGCACTGAATGCGGTGCGTATGCCTGTCGTCGCCGTTATTCGCGGTGATACAAGCCTGGAATTGCCGGAGCGGCATCTCGGTCTGGTGCAGGCTGGAGAGCATGCGGCGCTCGAGCAGTTTATCGAGGCGGCTGCAGAGGTCGTCGCGAAGGCCTGCGATTTCGATCTGCTCTTGCGGGCGGCGCAGCAGCATCTCATTCGCACCTCCGCGGCCAATATCGCGCGGCTCATGCCGTTCGGCCAGCGCGTTGCGGTGGCAAGGGATATCGCATTCGCCTTCTGCTATGAGCATATGCTGCTCGGCTGGAGGCGGCGCGGTGCGGAAATATCCTTCTTTTCACCGCTCGCGGATGAAGCTCCTTCGGCCGATGCGGATGCGATCTATCTGCCGGGCGGCTATCCGGAATTGCACGCTGGAAAGCTCGCCGCCGCCCAGCATTTCCGGCATGGCGTGAAGGCGGCGGCCTCGCGTGGGGTGCGCATCTATGGCGAATGCGGCGGGTACATGGTGCTCGGCGAGGGTCTTGTGGATGCGGCGGGCGTGCACCACGAAATGCTGGGCCTCTTGCCCGTCGTTACCAGTTACGAGAAACGACAGCGGCATCTCGGCTATCGACGCGTGGTGCCGCTTGCCAACTCCTTCTTCGAAAAGCCGATGACGGCGCATGAGTTTCATTATTCGACCATCGTATCGGAGGGCGAGGCGGACCGTCTGTTTGCCGTCAGGGATGCGCTCGATATCGATCTCGGTACAGCCGGTCTGCAACGCGGCAACATCGCCGGCTCCTACATGCATCTGATCGATCTAGCCGGTGAAGCCGCATGACCACCAGGATCGTCCATGGCGGCGGGATTACCGCGGCGGCGCGCCAATATGGCGGGCGTCCGGAAGAATGGCTGGATCTGTCGACCGGCATCAATCCGAATCCGATGACACTGCCGGAAATCCCCGTTGCGGCTTGGCACAGGTTGCCTGACCAGCATTTGCAGGAGCGGGCGCGGGAAGCGGCGAGGAGCTATTACCGCAGCGGCGATATTCTGCCGCTGCCGGTTCCAGGCACGCAGTCCGTCATTCAATTGCTTCCAAAGCTCGTGACGGGCGGCAGGGTTGCGATCTTCTCGCCGACCTATGGCGAATATGCGCGCGCTTTTACGCTCGCCGGCTTGCAGGTTCGCCAGGTTTCGACGATTGCCGAACTCACGGTCGACGACAGGCTGGTCGTTGCCGTCAATCCCAACAATCCTGATGGGCGGGTGCTGCCCATCGAGCAGTTGCGGGAACTGCATGCCAGGCAGCGCGAGCAAGGCGGCATTCTTCTGGTGGACGAGGCTTTCGGCGACGTCGAACCGGCGGCAAGCACGGCGCCTTTTGTCGCCTCGATGCCAAATCTCATCATCTTCCGTTCGTTCGGAAAGTTTTTCGGCCTAGCCGGACTTCGGCTCGGCTTCGTGATTGCCGAAGCTTCGATTATGACAAGATTCGAGGATTGGCTCGGACCATGGGCGGTTTCGGGGCCGGCCCTTTCGATTGCCGCCTCCCTGATGGAAAGCGATACAAGCGCCATCCGAAACCGCATTCTCCAGCGGCGTTCGGCGCTGGAAGCGGTTCTGCGACGTTCGAAGCTACATGTAGCGGGAGGCACTCCTCTTTTTGCATTGGTTGCAGACGACCGCGCCGAAGGCATATATACGCATCTCTGCCGTCATCATATTCTCGTCCGCAAGTTCGATTACGCCCGCAATTGGCTGCGCTTCGGACTCGCTCCTGATGAGGCGGCAGATGAAAGACTCGCCGGGGTATTAGAGGATTAGTCGACATGACCGCCGACGAACATTTGCTCATTCTGGTCCTTGCCTTGCTGCTTGACCGCTTCGTCGGCGATCCCGACTGGCTTTGGCAGCGCTTTCCGCATCCTGTCGTACTGTTCGGCAAGGCGATTTCGGCTTTCGATCAACGGTTCAATGCAAAGCATCTGCCGGGCGTTCTTCGCCGTCGTAATGGGCTGATGTCGATCGTCGCGTTGCTGATGGGCGCTGCCATCGCTGGCTGGGCTATTCATGGATTTCTCGCCTTTTTCGGCTGGCTCGGCATATTGGTAGAGGCGGGGTTGGTGGCGGTTTTCATGGCGCAGAAGAGCCTTGCCGATCACGTCGGTGAGGTGTCGCGGGCATTGCGCTCCGATGGTTTGGAAGGCGGCCGTCTTGCCGTGTCGCGCATCGTCGGCCGCGACCCCGAGACACTGGACGAGCCTGGGATTTGCCGTGCGGCCATCGAAAGCCTCGCCGAGAACTTTTCCGACGGCGTCGTTGCGCCGGCCCTGTGGTACGGCGTTTTCGGTCTGCCGGGCCTGTTTTTCTACAAGATGCTCAACACCGCCGATTCGATGATCGGCCACAAGTCCGAGACCTATGTCGATTTCGGCCGCGCCGCTGCGCGGCTGGACGATATCGCTAACTGGCCGGCTGCACGGCTCTCCATTCTGCTGATTGCCGCCGGAGCCTTGGCCAAGCGGGGAATCTCCGCGCTTGGAAATGCGATCCGCATCGCCGTCCGCGACGGCGGGCTGCATCGCTCGCCCAACTCAGGCAGGCCAGAGGCGGCAATGGCCGGTGCCCTCGACATCCAGCTTGCTGGCCCGCGAATCTATGGCGGCGAGCTCGTGCGCGAGCCAATGATCAACGGTGCCGGCCGGGATACGGCGACCGTGAGTGACGTCGAAGCGGGTATTTCCATCTTTTATTCCGCGTGCTCGATGCTGACGCTTCTCGCTTTCCTTGGCTTCCTGCTGCTCTTGTGAGCGTCTCTAAATTAAGCAATCGCTCACTATATGTATTAATTCGGTATAATTGGCATAGCGATAGACTCTCCCATCGTCTGAATTGCTTCGAGAGGAAGCAAACGGTCGGAGGGGCAAGATGAAGCGTATCGCGTTAGCAGTAACGGCATGTCTATGTATGCAATTCAGCAGCGTTTCGGCTCGTGCCGGAACTGTTGTCGCGGTGGTCGATCTTCGATCGCAAACAATGACCGTTTCCGAGGATGGAGCTCTGAAGTATCGCTGGCGAGTGTCGACGGCCCGCAAAGGTTATGTGACGCCGATCGGTTCCTACACGGCCAAATGGCTGTCCAGGGATCATCGCTCGAAGAAATATGACGATGCCCCGATGCCCTACGCAGTATTTTTTAACGGCGGCTATGCCATTCACGGCACCTATGAGGTGCGGCGGCTCGGCCGGCCGGCATCGCATGGCTGCGTTCGGCTCGATACCCGCAATGCTGCCACCTTCTTTGCCATGGCGGCTGACGCGGGGCTTCACAATACACGCATCGTGATCAGCGAATGATCTCTGGCGAATAGACTCGCTTTGCCGTTGCGGTTCGGCCGCAATGCTGCCATATCCCGCGTCCACGTCGCACGCGATTTCACAGGTATGACGCGACGGTCATTTTGCTGTTTGCGCAACAGTGGCTTGCCAAATTGCCGGGGTTTCTGGTGGAAACCATTGGCTTTTGGAATGGATTTCCCTATGAGGGGGATTGAATTATTATTTCAAGAGGTATGGGCAGTGACTGCTACATTTGACAAAGTTGCCGACATTATCGCTGAAACCAGCGAAATCGACCGTGACACCATCACCCCGGATAGCCACACGATCGACGACCTCGGCATCGACAGCCTGGACTTCCTGGATATCGTTTTTGCGATCGACAAGGAATTCGGCATCAAGATCCCGCTCGAGAAGTGGACGCAGGAAGTCAACGAAGGCAAGGTCTCGACCGAAGAGTACTTCGTGCTGAAGAATCTCTGCGCCAAGATCGATGAGCTGCGCGCCGCCAAGGGCTGAGCGACATCCTTGCATTTTTTTGACGCCCAGCCGCCCATGAATATGGCGGCCGGGCGGTTTTATTCTTAAATAGCGTATCCCACCCGGCACGTTCCTTGTTGCCGAGTTGGATCGGAGGCGTTGATGCTGCTGGAATATTTCCAGATGATCGACAGGGTCGAATCTGTCGATCTGTCCAAGGGCCGGTTGATGGCTCATTCCGTCGTTCCGGCGAAAAGCCCTATTTTCGAAGGTCATTTCCCGGGCATGCCGCTGGTTCCCGGCGTTCTCCTTATCGAAACGATGGCGCAGGCTTCGGGCATGCTCGTGCTTGCGGCGACAAAATTTGCCTATATGCCATTCCTGATGTCGGTCGATGGCGCCAAGATGCGGACCTTCGTGGAGCCCGAAGCCGAACTCGATATCGAAGCCGATCTGGAGCACGAGGGCTCGGGCTTTGCTGTCACCAAGGCGCGCATCACCATCGGTGGAAAGAAGGTCTGCGATGCGCAGTTGAAGCTGCGGACCATGCCGTTTAATGAGGTGCCGCTCGGCGATATCGTGCGCAAGCGGGCAGGCGAGGTCGGACTTCTCGACGCCATCGCCGCCAACGGTTGATGCTGCCGGCTTGTTCGGCGCCGCATTCGAAGAGGATTGATGAATGAGCAAGGCTCAGAATGATGTGGTCATAACGGGTATCGGCATCGTTACCTGCCAGGGCGTTGGCAAGGACGCGCATGTCGCCCTGCTGAAGGCGGACAAAGCGCCGGCGACCATCGTCGAAACCGAGAAGTTCAAGCCCTATCCCGTGCATCCCCTGCCTGAGATCGATTGGTCGCAGCAGATTCCAAAGCGTGGCGATCAGCGGCAGATGGAAAACTGGCAGCGCATCGGCGTCTTCACCGCCGGTCTGGCGCTCGACGATGCCGGTTTCAAGGACGATCTGGAAGCCTGCAGCACCATGGACATGATCGTCGCGGCCGGGGGTGGCGAGCGCGATACCAATGTCGATACGCTGATCGTCAACGAAGGCTTGAAGCGCAACGACCGTGAATTGTTGCTGAATGAGAAGCTGACAACCGAATTGCGGCCGACGCTATTCCTTGCGCAGCTTTCGAACCTGCTCGCCGGCAATATCTCAATCGTGCACAAGGTCACGGGGTCGTCGCGCACCTTCATGGGTGAAGAAGCCTCCGGTATTTCGGCCGTCGAGACCGCGTTCCACCGCATCAAGTCCGGTGAATCGAGCCATGCTCTCGTTGGCGGCGCATTTTCCGCCGAGCGCCTCGACATGATCCTGCTGATCGAGTCCATCAATGCGCATGCTATCGGTAATTGGCATCCTGTCTGGTCGCGCAAGCCGGAAGATGGCGGTGGCATGATCATGGGCTCGCTGAGCGCCTTCCTCGTTCTTGAATCGCGTGCGCACGCCGAAGCTCGCGGCGCGCATATCTATGCGACGATCGATGCGGTCGAGGGCGATCGCGGCCGGCGTGACGAAGGCAAGCTCGAAGCACGGCTGGAGCGCATGCTCGCACCCGCAAAGCAGGCGCCTGGCGATGCGACGGTCGTCTTCTCCGGTACGACAGCAATTCCCGATCTCGCCAAGCGCGAAAAAGCCGTGATCGAAGCACAGCTTCCGAAGGCGGCCATTCGTGGCTATTCCGGCGTTTCCGGGCATGGGCTGGAAGGCCAGTTTCCGCTCGGGCTCGCCTTTGCGGCACTGGCCGTCGCCAATAAAGCCAAGGTGCCGCCCTTCGATGCCGCGAATGAAAAGCCGATGGCGACGGGCGCACGCAATGCCGTGGTAACAACCGTCGGCCATGCGCGCGGCGAAGGTATCGCCGTACTGTCAGCCGAAGCGTGAGGAACAGGACATGACCGCTTACAAGGATCATCTCGGACGTCCGATCGTCGCCGTCACCGGCATGGGGATCATCACGTCGCTGGGGCAGGGGCTACAGGATAACTGGAACGCTCTATCTTCGGGCACGTCCGGCATTCACGGCATTACGCGCTTTCCGACAGATGGGCTTTCGACGCGGATCGCCGGGACGGTGGATTTCATCGATATCCCCGTTCCGAACGCTGTCGAGCGCTCCTATGCTTTTGCCCGTGAAACGACTATCGAAGCTTTGGCCCAGGCGGGGATTTCCGGCGATTTCGACGCGCCGCTCTTCCTGGCTGCGCCGCCGATCGAACCCGAATGGAGCGCCCGCTTCGAGCTGGCCGACCGTTCTCCTCCGGCAGATCACGAGGGCGATGCATATGAGCGCTTCCTTGCCGCCATGCGCCAGCGCCCCGATACCGCCTTCCATGAAGCCGCTCTTTTCGGCGCCATTTCCGAGCGCCTTGCCGACCGTTTTGGCACGCGTGGCCTGCCGGTAACCTTGTCGACGGCGTGCGCGTCGGGCGTAACGGCCATTCAGCTGGGCATTGAGTCGATCCGTCAGGGTCGCACCACGCGGGCACTGACGGTTGCGACCGACGGATCCCTGAGCGCGGAGGCGTTGATCCGCTTCTCGCTGCTCTCGGCGCTGTCGACGCAGAACGATCCGCCGACCAAGGCATCCAAGCCGTTCAGCAAGGATCGTGACGGCTTCGTCATTGCCGAAGGAGCGGCGACGCTGGTGCTGGAATCGCTGGAGGCGGCTGTTGCACGCGGCGCCAAGATCCTCGGCATCATGAAGGGCGCCGGCGACAAGGCGGACTCCTTCCATCGCACCCGCTCTTCGCCTGACGGCGGTCCGGCGATCGCGACGATCCGCGCAGCACTTGCCGATGCGGGCATGGCCGAGACCGATATCGGCTACATCAATGCTCACGGCACCTCGACGCCCGAAAACGACAAGATGGAATATGGATCTATGTCCGCCGTCTTCGGCGAACGGCTTCCGACCATTCCCGTTTCGTCGAACAAATCCATGATCGGCCATACTCTGACGGCCGCCGGCGCTGTGGAGGCCGTGTTCTCGCTGCAGACGATGCTGACCGGCACGTTGCCGCCGACCATCAACTACAACAATCCGGACCCGTCGATCATCCTCGACGTGGTGCCGAACAAGAAGCGTGAAAAGCAGGTGAATGCTGTCCTTTCGAACTCTTTCGGGTTCGGCGGGCAGAACGCCAGCCTTGTCATGGCGCTTGAACCGGCTTAAGCGGACATCTGAAAAACAGGATACAACTGCGCCCGAGGGGCGAGGGACTTTGCCATGCGTGCTTTGCAACTGATCGACGACCGCAAACTTGAGATCACCGATCTGCCGGAGCCGGAGGCGCCGGGCGCCGGTGAGGTGACGTTGCGCGTCAAGGCCGTCGCCCTCAATCACATTGATGTGTGGGGCTGGCGCGGCATGGCCTTTGCCAAGCGCAAGATGCCGTTGGTCATCGGTGCAGAGGCTGCCGGCGTGGTCGAGGCGATCGGACCTGGCGTCGCCAATGTGCTGCCTGGTCAGCTCGTGTCGATCTACGGCGCGCGCACCTGCGGCCTTTGCCGCCACTGCCGCGAAGGCCGCGACAATCTGTGCGAACATGTCGGCGGCGTGCATGGTTTCCATCTCGATGGTTTCGCGCAGGAGAAGGTCAATCTCCCGGCTCGCCTGCTTGTTCCGGCGCCTCCCGGCGTCGATGCTATCGGTGCTGCTCTTGCGCCCGTCACCTTTGGCACGGTCGAGCACATGCTGTTTGACAATGCCAAACTGGAGCCCGGTGAAACCATCCTGGTGCATGCCGGCGGCTCGGGCATCGGCACGGCTGCCATCCAGCTTGCCAAGAAGATCGGCTGCACGGTCATTACCACGGTCGGCTCCGACGACAAGATCGAGAAGGCGAAGGCGCTTGGCGCTGATCACGTCATCAACTATCGCACCGACCGCTTCGAGGGCGTCGTGCGCAAGCTGACGAAGAAGAAGGGCGTCGACGTGGTTTTCGAGCATGTCGGCAAGGATACCTGGGCTGGCTCCATGCTCTGCATGAAGCGCGGCGGTCGTCTCGTCACCTGCGGTTCGACATCGGGCGTTTCGACCGAAATGAACCTGATGATGCTGTTCCAGCAGCAGCTGAAGCTTCTCGGATCTTTCGGCTGCCGCATGGAGAACATGGCCAACGCGATGCAGAAGATGGCGCGGGGCCTCGTTCACCCAGTGATCGATACCGAAGTCAGCTTCAATGACATCGACCGAGCGCTGGAGCGGATGGAATCGCGCCAGATCTTCGGCAAGATCATCCTGAAGATGGACTGAGCCGCGTGAAGCTTTTCCTCACCCGGATTGTCCTTGCGCTCAGAAATTTCCAGCAGTGGCTGGTGGCGCAGGTCATCTTCGGCTTCCTGAATTTCCTGAAACTGTTTCCGGCGGATGCGGGTATCAACTTTGCCGATCGCCTGACCCGCAAGATCGGTCCGCGTATGCGCCGGCATCAGCTGATGCTGACCAATCTGCGCAATGCCTTTCCGGAAAAGACCGAGACGGAGATTGAAGAGATCGCACGTGCGAGCTGGGGCAATATGGGGCGCCTGGCAGCGGAATACGTCTTTCTCGACCGGCTTTTCGACTTCGATCCTTTTAGCGACAAGCCTGGCCGCATCGAAGTTTCCGGCATTCCGATCTTTCTCGATCTCCGGGACAATCCGCGCCCGTTCATCGTCTTTACCGGGCATACCGGCAATTTCGAGCTGTTGCCGGTCGCCGGCGCCGCCTTTGGTCTGAAGGTGACTGTGCTCTTTCGCCCGCCGAACAATCCCTATGTCGCTCAGAAGGTTTTCGACTTTCGTGCCAAGCGTATGGGCAATCTCGTGCCATCACACGCTGGCTCGTCGTTCGCGCTTGCCAGAGAGCTCGAGGCCGGTCGTGGCGTCGGTGTGCTGGTCGACCAGAAATTCCGTAAAGGTTTGAAGACGTTGTTCTTCGGTCGCGACGTGAAGACCAACCCGCTGCTCCCGAAGCTCGTGCGCCAGTTCAATTGCGAAGTCTATCCGGCCCGTTGCATCCGCCTGCCTAACAATCGCTACCGGCTGGAGATCGAGCCGAAGCTTGAGATGCCTCGCAATGAAGCCGGCGCACTCGATTTGACCGCAACGGCACAGCTGCTGAACGACAAGGTAGAGAGCTGGGTGAGGGAAAATCCCGAGCAATGGCTGTGGTATCATGATCGCTGGAATATCAAGAAGAGCGTCTTCTAGGTTCGTTTCCCCCTGGGTTGGCCGCAGCTCCATGTGCGTGCCCGCATCCAGTCATTGTGCTTATAAGCCTTGTTTTTCATAAAGTTCTCCTTTGGCGAGAACTTCTGCTCATCCCGATTGAAAGTGGGGATAAGTCATGTTAATTCACAGTATAGAAAGTTTGGTGAGAATGCGGACACCAAGCTGAATATCCTTGGGCATGGCAGCGCCGGGAATCGAGGCCCCTGCGTCCTGTTGTGGTCAGGGACAGGAGGGCAATTTTGCTGGCACTCTTTCATGCCTTCTCCATGAAATGTAGTCAGATTCAGCGTGCGATAAAACTTGGCGACGACGAGCTTGTGGCATCGCTCGATCGTGAATTAGAGCCCCTTATCGCAGCTATCCTGGCCTATAAGGCCGTGAGTCTGCTTGAAATTTACATGCAGCTCCAGTTCATGAACAATCTCATCCGCGAAGAAGCGGATGATCGCTCGCGGGTCCTGCGCAATTCTGCGTCGCTTTCGGCACTGATCGATCGTTATTTCGGCGGTGCGAGCGAAGCAGCGGGCGAAGTTTTCCGAGTCTTTTCGAGCGAGAAAATCGACCGGGACGATACGCTCGGCTTTGAGGAAGGCAGCGTTCTGAATGATGTCATTCTGGACAGCCTGCCCAATCGTGTCGCGGTCGTCACACGAGATTATCGCTATCTTTACAGCAACGCCGCCAATTCGGAATTTCTGAAATCGAAGTCGATGGAGCTTGTGGGGCGTCACATCTCGGAATTCATCGGCTCGGAAGATTTCGAAATCAGTTTGAAGGCGAAGCTCGATGCCTGCTTTGCCGGGGAAAAGGTGGAGTGTCTTTATCCCTCCTATCGGCAGATCGAACCCGGCAAGGTGTTTCGCTGCACCATTACCCCGTTGCGTGCCAAAGAAGAAGTGATCGGCGCATTGCTGGTCATGCATGAGATCATCGCCGTTCCTGCGGGCATGTTGGTGGCCTGAACCTGCCGTTCAGGCACCAAACAGCAATTTTCCAATCACGTCCGTGATCAGGCGATGCTCCTCTTCGCCTGGTTTTATGCCGGCCTGATCCGTTTCGTTCGTACCGGAGCTCGATCTATCATCGGTCTGCTCGTCATCGGTGCTGCATTCGAAACAATGGCATTGGAATCTTATTGGTTTCGTCTTCTTCATGCTGCGGTCATGTTCCAACTGGCAAAGGGATCGGGCAGGTTCCGCCAGCGTTCGGGCGTGAAGCCGTCCGCCTCAATCAGGCAGGCGTTCAGTTCGGCCGTGAGATGCTTTTCGTTCATCGGATCGGCACCGATGAACACCAGCTCTTGGCGGCGATCCCCCCATATCGGATCGAGATAGGGCGCCAGCGCACGCTTGAAGCTCGGATCATGCGGCCACTGGTCTTGCGGCACGGCTGCCCACCAGAGGCCCATCTTGCTCGTCCGGACGAACGCGCCGGCCTGGCTCAGCTCGCCGACATAATAGGGCCTGGTCGCGAGCCAGAAGAAGCCCTTGGCGCGAATAACACCCGGCCATGACCGATTGAGAAAGGCCTGGAATTTAAGAGGATCGAACGGTTTCTTCGCGCGATAGACGAAGGAACGGATGCCATATTCCTCTGTTTCCGGAACGTGATCTTTGAAGCCGTGCAGCTCCTTGTACCACAGCGGATGGGTTTCGGCGCGATCGATGTCGAAGCGTCCGGTGCCCAGAACCTTCGATGGTTCCACCACACCGAAATCGGCTTCGATCAGACGTGCATCGGGGTTGAGGCCGACGATGATCTTGCGGGCGGCGTCGCGTTGCTCTGCCGTCGCCGCGCCGACCTTGTTGAGAACGACAACATCGGCAAATTCGATCTGCTCGACCAGAAGGTCGACGATGGTCCGGTTATCGCCGTCGCCAGCGGTCTCGCCACGATCGGCAAGAAAATCCGTTGATCCATAGTTGGCGAGAAGATTGGCAGCGTCGACGACGGTCACCATCGTATCGAGCCTGGCAACGTCGGAAAGACTGCTGCCATCCTCGTCGCGGAACTCGAAGGTGGTGGCAACGGGCAGGGGCTCGGCGATGCCTGTGGATTCGATCAGCAGATAATCGAAGCGATCCTGCTCTGCGAGCTGGCGGACTTCCTTCAGCAGATCGTCGCGCAGCGTGCAACAGATGCAGCCATTGGTCATTTCGACGAGTTGCTCTTCCGTCCGGGATAGATTTGCGCCGCCATCGCGCACCAGTGCCGCATCGATATTGACCTCGCTCATGTCGTTGACGATCACGGCGACGCGCAGGCCCTCGCGATTGTTGAGGATATGGTTGAGCAGCGTCGTCTTGCCGGCGCCGAGAAAACCGGAGAGTACGGTGACTGGGAGCTTCTTGTTCATGACAACTTCCTTTGTAATGTAATATCATTACATATGTTGTGGTGAAAAAAGCGAGCAGCATGCCCGCTTCCTTCGGCGATGTTCAGCCTTGCGCTGAAAGACAGGCTTTGAGGGAGCTCGCGATGCCGCGCATCAGGTCGAAATAGAGATCCGGCCCCTGCGGCAGCGTTGCAGCTTCCGGATCGAGGGTTCCCGATTTTGCGGAGGTGCCTTCGAGCACCACGTTGACCAGCTTCGGTTCGAATTGCGGCTCGGCGAAGACGCAGGTCGCGCCGAGGTCGGCGACCTTGCTGTGGATCTCGGCGACGCGCTGCGCCCCCGGAATGGTTTCCGGGCTGACCGTGATGGAACCTGACACGCGCACGCCATAACGGTGCTCGAAATACTGGTAGGCATCGTGAAAGACGATGAAGGGCTTGTCCTTCACCGGGGCGAGGGTCGAGGCGATTTCCGTATCGAGAGCGTCGAGCTTGTCGTTCAGAGCTTTCTGGTTCGCTTGATAGGTCAGGGCGTTGACGGGGTCCGCCGCGACCAGGGAAGTGGTGATCTCGGAGACCATCGCCTTGGCATTATGCGGATCGAGCCAGAGGTGAGTATCGAACTCGCCATGATCATGGTCGTGTCCATGGGCGTGATCGTCGCTGGCTTCGTGTTCATCGCCGTCGTCATGCGGTTCGAAGGCGCCGCCTTCGCGGAACTTGAGTTTGGTAATGCCGGGCGCATCGTCAAGCTCGACGATGGTGGCATTGGAACCGAGTGCGGCAAGCGGTTTCTGCAGGAAGGCTTCCATGCCCGGCCCAACCCAGAAGACCACTTTCGCCTCCTGAAGGCTGCGCGCATTCGAGGGCTTCAGCGCGTAGGTATGCGGCGAAGCAGCACCATCGACGATCAGATTCGGGGTGCCCACGCCTTGCATGACGGCGGCGACTAACGAGTGGATCGGCTTGATGGAAACGACGACTTTCGGCGCACCGGCTGCGGTTGCGGTCGTACCGACGAGCAGGCCGGAAAGGAAAAGTGAGGCCGCCACGGGAAGAAGAGTTTTTGCTGCGTTCATGCCAGGTTGCCCTTGAATGGGTCTGTTATGTTATTACATCAATTGCGTTATGCTATAACGTGTGCGATAGCATGGCGCAATAGTGCAATTGGAAATTTCATGCTTTCCTCCATAGACAGCAAGAGCCGTCCGCTCGTGTCGCTCCATGATGTCGGCGTCCGACGCGGCGGTCGCTGGCTGGTGCGTGGGGTCGATTTCTCCGTGAGCCGGGGCGAGATCGTTACGCTGATCGGCCCCAACGGTTCCGGCAAGTCGACCAGCGCCAAGACGGCAATCGGCGTCTTGAAGCCGGACGAAGGGCGCGTGGAGCGTATTGCCAATCTGAAGGTCGGCTATGTCCCGCAGAAGCTTGCGATCGATTGGACCTTGCCGCTCAGCGTGCAGCGGTTGATGACGCTGACGGGACCTTTGCCGGAGCGTGAGCTGATCGCGGCGCTGGAAGCCGTCGGCATCGCGCATCTTGCCAAGGCCGAGGTGCAGCATCTTTCCGGCGGCGAATTCCAGCGGGCGCTATTGGCGCGCGCCATCGCCCGCAAGCCCGATCTACTTGTGCTGGACGAGCCCGTGCAGGGCGTGGATTTCAACGGCGAGATCGCGCTTTACGATCTCATCAAGTCCATCCGCAATTCACAGGGCTGCGGCATCCTGCTGATTTCACATGATTTGCATGTCGTCATGGCGGCCACGGATACCGTGGTTTGCCTGAACGGCCATGTCTGCTGCCGCGGCACGCCGCAGACCGTCAGCCAGAGCCCGGAATATGTAAAACTGTTCGGTATGCGGGCGGCACAATCCCTGGCGATCTACAGCCATCATCACGACCACACGCATCTGCCTGATGGCCGCGTACAACATGCTAACGGCTCGATAACAGATCATTGCCATGCCGACGACGGCCACCACCATCATGAACATGACGATCATGGTCACCATCATGGCCATGATCACAATCATGACCACAGCAAGGGAGAACGCCATGTTTGACGATTTCTTCCTGCGCGCCGTCGTGGCCGGCGTCGGGCTGGCGCTGACGACCGGGCCGCTCGGCTGTTTCATCATCTGGCGACGCATGGCCTATTTCGGCGATACGATCTCACATTCGGCGCTGCTCGGCGTGGCGCTCTCGCTGCTGTTCCAACTCAATCTGACACTGTCAGTTTTTGCCGTTGCTGCACTCGTCTCGATCCTGCTCCTGTTCCTGCAGCGGCGGCAGGCGCTGTCGGCTGACGCGCTGCTCGGCATTCTCTCGCATGCGACGCTGGCGATCGGCCTGGTCATCGTCGCCTTCATGAGCTGGGTGCGGATCGATCTCATTGCTTTCCTCTTCGGCGACATTCTGGCTGTCACCCAGTCGGACATTGCGGTGATATGGGGCGGCGGCATCTTCGTCCTGGCGGCAATCGCCTGGCTCTGGCGGCCGCTGCTGGCCTCGACCGTCAATCCCGAACTTGCCGAGGCGGAAGGGTTGCGGCCGGAGCGCGCAAGGCTGTTCTTCATGCTGCTGATGGCCGTGGTGATCGCGATTGCCATGAAAATCGTCGGTATCCTGCTTATCACCGCGCTTCTAATTATCCCCGCGGCCACCGCACGCCGCTTTGCCGCCACGCCGGAAACGATGGCGATCTTTGCTTCGCTGCTCGGCGCTATCGCCGTTGTCGGCGGGCTATTCGGGTCGCTGCGCTACGACACACCGTCCGGCCCGTCGATCGTGGTTGCGGCGCTCGTTCTATTTATCATCAGTCTGCTGCCCCTTGTTCGCAGGAGCGGCACGCCAGCGGCGCAACAGAGAGGACAGTCATCATGACCACTCCGATGCTCACCAAGAACCAGTCTCTCGTTTTCGATATCCTGACCAAGGCGGAAGCGCCGCTCAGCGCCTATACCATTCTCGACAAGCTGCGCGATCAGGGCTTTCGCGCGCCGCTGCAGGTCTATCGCGCGCTGGACAAGCTGCTGGAATACGGCGTGGTGCATCGGCTCGAAAGCATCAATTCCTTCGTCGCCTGCGCCCATCCGCATGAGGATTGCCATAGCCATGGCCTCGTCGCCTTCGCCATCTGCGAAAGCTGCGGCCAAGTGATCGAGTTTCACGATCACGAGGTGGATCATCGGCTGATGGACTGGCTGAAATCGCAGAAGTTCAAGGCGGAAAAGTCGACCATCGAAATTCGCGGTCATTGCGCCAATTGCGCGGCTTGATCTGCGAATCGTCGTTTATTTCATACTCGCCATGGAGTTATTAGAAATTTCTAATCCAATCTTTTAAGATCGCGTGCGAAGCGCTGCCAGTTGGCCACATAGTTGCGGGCGGAGCGGCGCAGGCCTTCGATCGCGGCTTCATCCAGCGTGCGGATCGCTCTTGCCGGTGCGCCGACGATCAGCGAGCCATCCGGGAACTCCTTGCCTTCCGTGACAAGCGCATTGGCGCCCACGAGGCAATTGTTGCCGATCTTCGCGCCGTTCAGGATCGTTGCGCCCATGCCGATCAAGGAGTTGTTGCCGATGGTGCAGCCATGGATGATGGCATGATGGCCGATCGTGCAGCCTTCGCCGATGGTGGTCGGGTAGGCCGGATCGGTATGAACCATCGTGCCTTCCTGGATATTCGTATCCTTGCCAACGACGATCGGCTCGTTGTCGCCACGCAGCACCGCGCCGAACCAGATGCCGACATCTTCGCCGATTTCGACCTTGCCGATCACGCTGGCATCCGGCGCGATCCAGTAACGGCCCGGCTCGGGTGTTTTCGGCGTCGAGCCGGCAAGGGCGTAGAGCGGCATGGTCGATCCTCCTCGGTCAGACGACGTTCAGCACAAGATTGGCGACGCCATCGACGGCGCAGCTGATCCGATCACCGCGGGCAACGGGGCCGACGCCGGCGGGCGTGCCGGTCATGATGATATCGCCGGGGGCCAGCGTGAAGAGCTTGGAAAGCTCGGCGATGATCTCGGGCACCTTCCAGATCATCTGGGAGAGATCGCCCCTCTGCGCAGCCTCGCCATTGCGCATCAGCCAGATGCCGCCTTTGTCTGGATGGCCGACGTGGGTGGCGGGTATGAGCGCGGAGATGGGTGCCGAATGATCGAAGGCCTTGCCGATTTCCCAGGGGCGACCGAGCTTCTTGGCCTCGCTCTGCAGGTCACGACGGGTAAAATCAATGCCGACGCCATAGCCATAGACGCAGTCGAGTGCCTGCTCTACCGGGATGTTCGCGCCACCGCCGCGTAACGCCACGACAAGCTCCACTTCGTGGTGCACGTCCGACGACAGGGCGGGATAGGGGAAATCGCTCGAGACCAGCAGATTGTCGGGGTTCTTCTGGAAAAAGAATGGCGGTTCGCGGGTAGGGTCATGACCCATCTCGATGGCGTGGTCGGCATAGTTGCGGCCGACGCAATAGACACGGCGTACAGGGAAAAACTCGGTCTCACCTTCGATCGGCAGAAGGACAGGGGCGGGCGGCGGAATGACTGTCGTCAATGGGGCGTTCATATGGGCTTTCGAAACTCTTGTTCTTTCTCGAGAAGGCCTGTTGCCCTCCGACTCCGTCCGGCAAACTAGCATCATTGTGACTGCCACGAAAACTGGCCTTTTTGAGGGATTTGGTGTAGAGCGCGGATCAGAAAGGTTTCCCATGTATAGCGATGCGCTGAAAACTGGCCGCAAGATCTTTGCGGTAGCCCCGATGATCGACTGGACGGATCGCCATTGCAGATACTTGCATCGGCAGATGAGCCGGCATGCATTGCTCTATACCGAGATGGTGGTGGCCGATGCGATCATTCACGGGCCGCGCGACCGGTTGCTGGGGCATGATGCTGCCGAACATCCTGTCGCGCTGCAGCTCGGCGGTTCCGATCCGGCCAAGCTTGCCGAGGCTTTGCGGATTGCTGAGGCGTATCATTATGACGAGATCAATCTCAATGTCGGCTGCCCGTCCGATCGCGTGCAGTCAGGCACCTTCGGCGCCTGCCTGATGCTGACGCCGGAGACGGTCGCATCCTGCATTGCGGCGATGAAGGCGGTTTCGAAGGCGCCTGTCACCGTGAAATGTCGGATCGGCGTCGATGAGCAGGAGCCGGAAGAGGCCTTGCCGGAGCTGATGACGCGCGTGCTCGATGCCGGCGCCGATGCAATCTGGATCCATGCCCGCAAGGCTTGGCTGAAGGGCCTGTCGCCGAAAGAGAATCGCGAAATACCGCCGCTTGATTATCACATCGTCTATCGCATGAAGCAGCGCTGGCCCGATGTGTTCATCGGCATCAATGGCGGCATTCAGACGCTGGATCAAGCCGAGGCGCATTCGGCTCACGTTGACGGCGTCATGCTCGGTCGCGCCGCCTATCAGAATGCTGCGATCCTTGCCGATGTCGACCATCGCTTCTTTGGCGAACCGGCTGCCGAGGCCGACTGGAACGGACTGCGCGACCGGATGATTGAGTATGTGGAGCGCCACATCGCCAACGGTGGCCGCCTGCAGCATGTCGCGCGGCACATGGTCGGCCTCTTTACCGGCTTGCCGGGCTCGCGCCGCTATCGCCAGATCCTGTCCACCGACGCCAATAAGCCGGGGGCTGGGCCGGAGGTGATTGCGGCCGCCTTCGCGGCAGTGGATTTTGCCGGCGAGGGCGAACGGGTTAGCGCTTGAGGGGGCCCATCTCGCCCACCAAGGGCGAGATAGGATTCGAACCCGTTGCAAACCTCATCCAGCAAACGAAAAAAGATCAAACGAAAAACGGCGCGGTTTGCACCGCGCCGCTCGAAACCTTATTCAGGCAGTCACCCGAGGCTTAGTTAGCCTGGATGTTGACAGCCTTCGGGCCCTTGCCCATGCGATCCGGCTCGGTGTCGAAGGTGACCTGCTGGCCTTCGCGCAGCGACTGGATGCCGGAAGCCTGAAGAGCGGAGATGTGGACGAAAACGTCCTTTGCGCCGCCGTCAGGAGTGATGAAACCAAAACCCTTGTCCTGGTTGAAGAATTTTACGGTGCCCTTGGTGGCCATGGGGGATAGTCCTTTACCCATCAGTCTTAGTTTATCCGGATGAACCCGGACGGCTTTGCTTCCGCAACATGCGAAAGCCAGTCGAGTAGTTCACGTACGGGGAAAGAACGTCTGCGCGGGTCAGAAGACCCAACCGCTGCCTGCCGCAAGCGGATCACCAAATCAGTCCAGTCACCGGCATGCAAATGCCCGAGCATGCATATGGGTGACAGGGTTTGTGGAAAAAGGCAAGGGGCAATATCGGGGCAGGGTGGGAAACGGGTGGGATTGGGTGGGGAATTTCAAGGGGTTGGGAAAACACTACTGTCTTTATCTACGCCAATCGGTATTACTTTCCGTGAAAGCTAATTTCTAAATATATCCGGAGAACGGCTGCAGTCAGTTTGGAGCAATTACTTTCCTTGCTCTCAACCTATCATTGCATGCTCGTGCGATTTCCGGTAGTGAGATACATCATACTCGGAGAAGCACATGAAGCAGATAGCTATTTTCAATCACAAAGGTGGAGTTTCGAAAACCACTACAACTTTCCATTTATCTTGGATGCTTGCCGAGCTGGGTGTGCGAGTGATGGTCGTTGACTGCGATCCGCAGTGCAACTTGACCGGCGTCTTCTTAGGCGGATTTGAGGGCGAAGATTATCCTTTTGAAAGCACTGATCCGCAGAAACCTCGAAATATACGAGATGCGGTAAGACCAGCATTTGAATCCCGACCCTACCAAATCTCAGGCGTTGAGGCTTATCAGGCGCCGACTCAAGAAAACCTCTTTCTTCTTCCGGGTCATGTTGGTCTTTCGGAGTATGAAAGTCAGCTTGCGGTTGCGCATGAGTTAAGCAATACGCTTTCTGCTCTACAAAATATCCCTGGGGCGTTGCGTTTTGCAATCCAGAAGACCGCAAAGGCCTACCAAATTGACTTGGTATTGATCGATATGAGCCCGAGTCTCGGTGCCATTAATCAAAACCTTTTTATGACGAGCGATGCTTTCATAATCCCAATGGCGCCTGACCTCTTTTCATCGATGGCTCTAAAATCCTTGGCTCGCGTTCTGCCGAAATGGGCTGAATGGGGAAAAAAAGCTGCAAGTAATTCTATACTGCGTGCGGCTGATTATCCATTTCCAATGGTTCACCCGATGTATTTGGGTTCGACAGTTCAAAATTTTAGAAAGCGCGCTCGCGGCGATGAAGAAGCCAAGCCGACACAAGCGTTTCAGTTGTGGTTTGATAAATTGAAGGCGACAAAGGAAAGTGAACTAATTGGCGCCTTGGACCAATCTCAGATGTTGCTGGACCCGAAAATTTATAAATCTGCGGGAGCCAATCCTCATGAGTTTCTTATGGAGATAGCGAACTTCGATAGTCTAATTGCGATAGCCCAGGAAATTGCCAAGCCAGTGTTTGCCATCGATCTGCATAAAGATACACCTTATCGAGGAAACGTCGCCGAAACTTATCAAGAGAAAATTGAAGACATTCGAACTCGCTTTAAAGATGGCGCCGAAAAAGTTATCAAGCTTACAAGTAGTTTTTAGAACATGTCTAGATTTGAAGGCTGCAACGATGCATTCGCCCACGCGATCGCTCGTGCAAGAGATATGATTCAGCTTTTTAATGGACTCTCTCACATTCGCAGAGATCCTGCAAACGATGACGCTTTGAGAGCGGCGTACTTTCAAGCCGTTAGTTCTTTTGATTTTTATGTTCACGAAATTGTTGCCATTGAAGCATCGTATCGATTTAGGAATGCAATTCCGACCAGAAATATTGTTCTTCCAATGGAGATCACGATGATCTCTGGAGCTGAAGAGAGATACACTGCCGTCGATGCGGATATTCGTGAGCGGAACTCTTACAAAGCGTTTGTTGATCCGCAGAAATTATCAGAGGTTCTCTCTTGTTTTTGTAATAAGCCTTGGGAATTAATAGTAGAAAATCATAACGAATTGCATAATGAGAACGTCGACAAAAGCTCATTAATGGCTCAATTGAAGAGCATTTGGAAGCGGCGAAATAAAATCGCTCACGAAGCTGATGTTAATCCGACTTTATCCGGAATTTCTCTTTGGCCTATTGATCAAGCAGATACAGAGATCACCGTTAGGTTTGTTGAAAAGCTTGGTCAATGCCTTCCCAATGTTGTTTCGAATCTTTTATAAATTTGTGGAAGCCGAGCTTGTACAGAAACTTACGGATGTAAAGCCGGTGATTCACTAAGAGCCTCCGCTAGCGTAAACACCGAACAAGGCTCGGCAATCCCGCGTAGCTCATAGTCCCCTAAAGACACCAGCGTCGTCGTCGTTTCCGCCGCAAGCGCACCCGAGATCAGCACGTTGTGTCCCAGCGGCTTGCAGAGGCCCTCCAGCCTGCTGACGAGGTTGACGGCGGGGCCGATGGCGGTGAAGTCCAGGCGGTCGGCAGCGCCGATGTTGCCCCAGAGCATGTCGCCGAAATGCAGCGCGACGCCAAAGGGGAGCAGCGGCAGGCCCTGGCTTGTCCGCGTCGCGTCGAGATGCGCCATGCCGGCGCGGATGGCGGTGGCGGCGCGCAAGGCCGCCTCGCAGGCTTCCTTCGGTGTCCCGCTCATGGGGAAGATTGCCAGCACGCCATCGCCCATGAATTTCAGCACTTCGCCGCCGAAGGCATGCACGGCGCCGGCGACGCGGTCGAACCAGGCATCGAGTGCCGCGATCACGACGCTTGGTTCAGTCGCTTCGGAAAGAGCAGTGAAATCCCGCAGATCAGCGCAGAGCAGGGCTGCGCGGATGGTTTCGCCGCTGTTGCGGCTGAGCGCGCCCGCCTGCACGCGCGCCGCACTTCTGCGGCCGAGATAGGCTTCGAGCAGGGTGGATAGGGTGGCGCGTGCGGCCAATCCCGCCAAAGGGGCTGCGGCAAATCGGGCGATCTCGCGCAGGTTTTCCGCTTCGGAGGTGCTGAACGGCCGGATGCTTGCCCAGGCAAGCACGGAATTGCCGGGCGCGATCCCGATCGTTTCCTCGCATATCGGGCCGAGATCACCGAGCCAATCGCGGCCGGCCTGTCCGAGCGCCGTGCCGGCGAAGCCGAGAGCTTCGGTCACCGCTCCGGTCTCGGCGCGCCATAGCCACGTATGTTGCGTGATGATCGGATGCGGCGCGGCAAGCGTCAGCGCGCTGCCGGCAAGCGGGAGGCCGGCGGCCAATAGATGTCCGCCCAGATCGGCCAGGAAGCGTTCGGGACTGGGCGAGGTGCCGGCTTCGTCGACCAGCCAGGCGAGGGGAGCGGGCAAATCCATGCGGCGATCATGCCATGACGCTTGCCGGCTGTCATCCGTGCCGACGTGACCATGCCGACGGCATTTGAAAGCAAAATGCCATAAGCAATGGCTGTCGCCGGGCGGTGCTATTGCGGCCATCGAGCATCTGGCCCGATGACGCCGCCCTTAAAACGTCATCAGTTCCTGCCGTCGTGTCCGCGCATGGGGTCGGGGCCAGGATCGCGTCCGGCGGCCACCGTTGCCATGCGGTCGAGATAATGCGCCCAACCTTTTGCGTGCGCTTCACATTGTTCGACCGTCGGCAGGCCGGTATGGGTGAGGCGCACCAGCGTCCCGTCGGGTTGCTCGATCAGGTCGATCTCCACAAGGCTCGATCCGGGAGGCACTTCCTCGCTGCCTTCCCAGCCAAAGCTATAGGCGAGGCGATGAACCGGCACGACTTCGCGGAAAGAGCCGCGCGCAAAACGGCTCCCAGTGACGTTGACGAGATAGATGCCGCCAGGCTCCGGCTCCGTCCGGGCTTCCGTGCCCATCCAGCGCAGGATCTTTTCTGGATCAGTCAGCAGTGCGAATATTGCGGCAGGCGGCGCCGAGACATGGGTCTCGCGACGGACGATCAAAGGCTCGGACATCGGTCTTTCTCCCCAGCTTGCTATCGCTTCCCACCGGCCCGGTACGCGCTCAAGCGCCTTCCGACTCCCCGTGGGCCTCCTCATATGATGCCATGTAGCGGTTACAGCCTCGTCAGCAAGGCATTGCTCCACGCTCGCAGGCCTCAGCCTTCATAAAATCGGCAGCACCGGGCGGCAGATATCCGACAATCGCGGTCGCCTTATCGCCCGGGTCGTCCCGTTTTGCCCTTTGTCCGCCCCTTGCGCTGCTTCTCGTCCACCGGGTCCTCATAGGAGCCGACGCCCGGCTTTGCCCGGGTGATCGGCTTGTCCGGCACCTTGCCTGTGACCGGCTTTTCGGTGCGGCCGACGGTCATCTCGTCCAGCGTATTCTTGCGGAAGAGCGGCGTGCCGGCATCGCTGCCCGGTCCCATTTCGTCGAGGCTCGGCTTGGCGAAGTAGGAGCGGGAGGTATCCAGCGCTGGCGGTGCACGCTTGCTCGATGACGAGCTGCGGCTTTCGAGGCTCTTCGCTTCCTCGCGGGCGAGCGGATCGTCCATGGCGGCGAGTTCGACGGCCTTGAGACGCTTGATTTCGTCGCGCAGCCGTGCCGCCTTTTCGAAGTCCAGGTCGGCAGCGGCATCACGCATGGATTTCTCCAGCGCGTTGAGGTGGGCCTGCAGATTGTTACCGACGAGGTGGCCGCCATCGGCAAAGCCCTTGCCGGAGGCGCCACCGATATCGGCGCGGACATGGTCCTTCTCGTAGACGCTGTCGAGGATATCGGAAATCTTAGCCTTGACCGATTCCGGCGTGATGCCATGTTCCTTGTTGTAGGCCATCTGCTTTTCGCGGCGGCGGCTGGTCTCGTCCATCGCCCGCTGCATCGAGCCGGTAATGGTATCGGCATAAAGGATGACCTTGCCGTCGACGTTACGCGCGGCACGGCCGATCGTCTGGATAAGCGACGTTTCCGAGCGCAGGAAGCCTTCCTTGTCGGCATCGAGGATGGCGACGAAGCCACATTCCGGAATGTCGAGACCCTCGCGCAGCAGGTTGATGCCGACGAGTACGTCGAAAGCGCCCAAGCGAAGATCGCGAATGATCTCGATGCGTTCCAGCGTGTCGATGTCCGAGTGCATGTAGCGCACGCGCACGCCCTGTTCATGCAGATATTCCGTCAGGTCCTCGGCCATGCGCTTGGTGAGCACGGTGCAGAGCGTGCGATAGCCCTTGGCGGCGGTTTCGCGGATTTCGCCGAGCACGTCGTCGACCTGGGTGCGGGCAGAGCGCACTTCGACCGGCGGGTCGATGAGGCCGGTCGGGCGAATGACCTGTTCCGCAAAGACACCGCCGGATTGCTCCATTTCCCAACTGCCCGGCGTTGCCGAAACCGCGATCGTGTCCGGGCGCATGGCGTCCCATTCCTCGAAGCGCAGCGGCCGGTTGTCCATGCAGGAGGGCAGACGGAAACCGTATTCGGCGAGCGTCGCCTTGCGCCGGAAGTCGCCTCGGTACATGCCGCCGATCTGGCTGACCGAGACGTGGCTTTCGTCGATAAACAGCAGGGCATTGTCAGGGATATATTCGAACAAAGTCGGCGGCGGCTCGCCGGGATTGCGGCCAGTCAGATAGCGCGAATAGTTCTCGATGCCGGCGCAGGAGCCGGTGGCTTCGAGCATCTCGATATCGTAGCGCGTGCGCTGTTCCAGGCGCTGCGCCTCGAGCAGGCGTCCGGCCTTTTCCAGTTCGGCCAGCCGGATTTTCAGCTCTTCCTTGATCGCCTTGATGGCGCCGTTCAGCGTCGGGCGCGGCGTAACATAGTGCGAGTTGGCGTAGATCTTCACCGATTTCAGGTCGCCGGTCTTCTGGCCGGTCAGCGGATCGAATTCGGTGATGGCGTCGATCTCATCGCCGAACATGGAGATGCGCCATGCGGCATCCTCCAAGTGGGCCGGGAAGATTTCGATCGTATCGCCGCGAACGCGGAAGGAGCCGCGGATGAAATCCATGTCGCGGCGCTTGTATTGCTGCGCCACGAGGTCTGCGAGAAGCTGACGCTGGTCCAACCGGTCGCCGACATTCATCTGGAACGTCATCGCCGTATAGGTTTCGACCGAGCCGATACCGTAGATGCACGAAACCGATGCGACGATGATGCAGTCGTCGCGTTCCAGCAGCGAGCGCGTCGCCGAGTGGCGCATACGGTCGATCTGCTCGTTGATCGAACTTTCCTTCTCGATGAAGGTGTCCGAACGCGGCACATAGGCTTCCGGCTGATAATAGTCATAGTAGGAGACGAAGTACTCGACCGCGTTGTCCGGGAAGAAATTCTTGAACTCGGAATAGAGCTGTGCCGCCAGCGTCTTGTTCGGCGCGAGGATGACGGCGGGGCGTTGTGTCGCCTCGATGACCTTGGCCATGGTGAAGGTCTTGCCGGAGCCGGTGACGCCGAGCAGAACCTGACTGCGCTCGCCATTCTCCAATCCCTCGACAAGATCGCGGATCGCCGTCGGCTGGTCGCCTGCGGGCTGATACTCCGAATCCATGCGGATCCGGATGCCGCCTTCGGATTTCGCCGGCCGGGCAGGGCGGTGCGGCGTCCAGAGCTTGCCGTCCTTGAAGAGAGGATTACCGCTTTCGATTAGCTTCGATAGCGCCTCGACGGTGGCCGTAACACCTTCGCGCGAAATCTTATCGGCGTCTTCAAGCGCGATGTCGAGACCGGCCACCGGGTTGAGACCGGCAGCGGCACGTGTCTTCGGATCGGTCGATCCACCCATCGATGTGCCGCGCCCTGATTTGGATGCAGCTATCTCCACCTTCTTGCGGTGCTTGCCGGCCTTCGAAGCGATCTCGCGCTGGGTTTCGACACCGGATGCTTCCGCATCGGCTTCGAGCTGCTTCACCCAATCGGCAACGCTACCGCTGAGCGGCGCACCTTCAAACGGTGCCTGCGGCGCCTCTTCGAAACCGGTCGGGGCGGGGGATTTTTTCGATGATTTGGCCATGAGGCGAATATGGCGACAGATCGCGCAGATGTGAAGGGGTAAAGGGTACAAAAGGGAAACAAAGTGGCGGATTTTTCCATTCGCCGGAGATGTCAAATATGTTACAACCCACGGGCGGCTAATGCGTTATCGCTGATCCAAAGTCCGCATAGCGCGCTCCTCGCAGGCGCCAAGGGAGGAACCAGCCGCAACGTCGACATGCCCGGCCAATGCCGGGTTTCCCCAGCTTCGACGGCATCCGGTATTGCCCGCCTCGCCGCCGCCATCCGGTCGGAGGATCATGATGACCGCATTGGATAGCTTACGTTCCCTGTCCCCCCAGCAGCGAAACACCGTGATCGCAGCCTATCTGGGCTGGACATTGGACGCTTTCGATTTCTTCATTTTGGTTTTCGTTCTCAAGCATATAGCCGAAGAATTTCACACAGACGTTCCGGCGGTTGCCGTGGCGATCTTTCTTACCCTCGCCATGCGGCCGCTCGGCGCGCTGATCTTCGGGCTCGCGGCGGATCGGTTCGGGCGGCGCACGACCCTGATGGTCGACGTGCTGCTTTATTCCGTCTTCGAATTCCTGACCGGCTTTTCGACCGGCTTGACGATGTTTCTCGTCCTGCGTGCGCTTTTCGGCGTCGCCATGGGCGGGGAATGGGGCGTGGGCGCGTCGCTCGTCATGGAGACGATACCTGAGGATTCCCGCGGTCTGGTATCGGGTATCCTACAGGCCGGTTACCCCTCGGGCTATCTGATCGCCTCGATCGTCTTCTTCCTGCTGTTTCCGATCATCGGCTGGCGCGGCATGTTCTTCGTCGGTGCGGTCCCCGCGCTGCTGGTGCTCTATATCAGGCGTAACGTGGAGGAATCTCCAGCCTTCCTGCAGCGGCAGGCCAAGCCGCAACGGCCGTTTCTCACCGTGCTGCGTGAGAATATCCCGCTCTTCCTGTGGGCCGTGCTTCTCATGACCGCGTTCAATTTCTTCAGCCATGGCACCCAGGATCTTTATCCGACCTTCCTCGAAACCCAGCGGCAATATGATTCCTATACGGTCGGCGCCATCGCCATCGTCTACAATATCGGCGCGATTGTCGGCGGCCTGACCTTCGGCTCTTTGTCACAGCGCTGGGGCAGGCGGCGGACGATCGTCATCGCGGCGCTGCTGGCCATACCCGTCGCCCCGCTTTGGGTCTGGGGCCACGGACCTGTGATGCTCGCGATCGGCGCCTTCCTGATGCAGCTGTTCGTGCAGGGCGCCTGGGGCATCGTCCCCGTGCATCTCAACGAATTGTCGCCGGACGAGGTGCGCGGCACCTTCCCCGGATTTGCCTATCAGCTCGGCAATCTGCTGGCTTCGGGCAATGCCTCGATCCAGGCCGGGCTTGCCAAGCAATGGGGCGGCGACTATGCGCTGGCGCTGTTGATCGTCGCCTGCATCGTGGCCGTCGTCGTGGCGTTGTTTGCCGGCTTTGGCTTCGAGAAGAAGGGTGTTCGGTTCGGCGGCAAAGACGCAGGGCAAGCCGATAGTGTCATGCAAACCTGAACCGGTTGTCGTCCTTCCATCTCAAGGGCCGGCGATCCTTACCGGCCCTTCTTCACTTTCCGCAAATTTCCGAGATCTTGGCCTGGGCAAAGCCGCGGGCAAGTTCCTGCAGGCCTCCGACCGAGGATATCAGCTCGCCGATCGGGCCATTGATGCCGAGATGCAGGTCGGTGATGTGGCATGCGCCGACATCGACGGTCATCGAGGCATCGAGTTCCCCCTTGATCGTCGTCTTCAATACGCCATGCGATTTGCAGGCCATCTCTGCATGGGCATTGATCTGGACGCCACCATTCGAACCGTCGCAGACATCGAGCGATTTCACCTCGAACTTGTCTTTGTGATCGACACCCGGGAGCTTCTTGCACGGATCGGCCTCATTCACCGATTTTTCGATCTCGGGGCCGAACTTGCTCTGCAGCAGCGACCAGCACGAACCGGGCGCGGCCTCCGCCGGCATAGCCGCCATCGGAAGCGGAGAGAGCGGCAGCACGATCGCCACCGTCAGCGAAGCCATGCGAAGCGGCGGTAGGAGCGAGACGGGGAGCATGGGATATTTCAGGTTCACGACGATCTATCCTCTCAAGGGAAGAAGCAGCAAATCAGGCGCGGCGCCGCGACAGTCTTCCATCTCTTCCTTTGCCAAGGCAATCCCCGACTTGATGATGACCGTCCGATAGGTATCCGCATGCTTTGCCGCGCTCCACCGGGAGCAGGGCAATGATCGACAGGCCATGAAGGTTTACCGGTCGGCCCGTAAAGCGCTCAAATCGGAATAGTCTGTCCACCGGAGGGAGCGTCCGGCGGCTCCGCGTCTCCGTCGTAACCCAAATGCTTCGCCTTGCGGAACCATTCTGCCGCCTTGGCCGCATTAGCAGCAACGCCATCGCCGTCGCGGTACATCATGGCGAGATTATAGGCCGCGCCGGCATAGCGATGTTCGGCTGCTCGCTCGAACCAGTAGATCGCCTTTGGACCGTTCTTGGTAACGCCTTCGCCATCGCGGAACATGACGCCGAGATTGTATTCGGCCTCGACATCGTTCTGCGCTGCAGCTTTCAGGAACCATGCGATCGCTTCGGCCTGATCCTGCCTGATCCCATCGCCATCGGCATACATGGCCCCGATATTGAACTGCGCACTGGCATCGCCTTGGTCGGCCGCCTTCTTGAACCAGGAGAAGGCGGCAGCGCTGTCCTTGGCGACGCCTTCGCCGTCGCGATACATAATGCCGAGATTGTATTGCGCCTCGACTTTTCCCTGTTCGGCCGCCTTGCGATACCAGATGACGGCCTTGGTCTTGTCCTTGCCCGTGCCATCGCCCTGGTCGTACATGGTGCCGACATTGAATTGCGCATCGGCGTCGCCCTGTTCGGCGGCCTTGCTGTACCAGGCAAACGCCTGCGGCTTGTCCTGGGCTACGCCTTGGCCCGTGTCGTAGACGACGCCGAGATTGTATTGCGCGTTGAGGTATCCTTGTGCCGCAGCCTTCTTGTACCAGGCTATGGCCTGGCTCTTGTCGGCGGTAACGCCTTCGCCCTGATCGTACATGGTGCCGACGTTGAATTGCGCTTCGGCATTGCCCTGATCGGCGGCCTTCTTGTACCAGCTGAGGGCGAGCGTCAGGTTCTTTTCGACGCCATTGCCCTCCTCATACATTCGTCCGAGTTTCAGCTGTGCAGCGGGATTGCCCTTGTTCGCCAGGGGTCGCCAGTAATCCAGGCCGGATTTGATGTCGCCGCGATCGTAGCTGTTTCGTCCGACATCGGCTTGTGCGACTCCCGCGGACGCCAGCGCGAAGAGCAAACCTGCTGCCGCTTTCTTCCAGTTCACAATCTACCCCTCAGTCGAAATCCGTTGAATTAGCATGTCGAGTGCTTCGCAACCGCTAAGGCACGAGCACCATCAGCAAATGGAACAAGAGCCAGCCCGTGCTGACGCCCGAGCCCTTTTTATCGGCGGCCCCTTGTCCCAGCGGTCCGAGATCCTTGATCGGGCCGTCGCCATTGGCTTCCATGTAGCTGAGCCCGTGTTGCGCTTCCGGCAATCCCTTGGCCGCCGCCTTGTTGAACCAGTCGGCAGCGATCTTGGAGTCCTTTGGCACGCCATAGCCGTTATAATACAGATATCCAAGACCGTATTCCGCCCGAGCATCGCCCTTATCGGCGGCTTTGCGAAACAGAGCGGCCGTTTGGCCATAGTCCTTGGGAACACCGGCGCCCTGATAATAAAGGTAGGCGAGCGCATATTCGCCCTGTGAATTGTTCTGGTCGGCCGCCTTGCGGTACCAACTAGCGGCGGTCGATTTGTCAGCCGTTGTCCCCTGACCGTTTTCATACATATAACCGAGCGCGTATTGGGCGTCAGCGTGACCCTGGCTTGCCGCCTTCTGGTACCAGTCAAAGGCTTTGCCATAGTCCCTGCTAACGCCGCGGCCGCCGGCATACATGTAGGCGAGGGCATATTGACCCTGTGCGTCGCCTTGTTCGGCGGCCTTGCGATACCATCTCACCGCGCTGTCATCGTCAGTCTTCACGCCCTGGCCGTTGGCGTAGAGGTAGCCGATGGCATATTGCGCATCCGGGCGGCCCTGATCGGCAGCTTTGCGATACCATTGCAGCGCCTGCCTGTAGTCTCGGGCGACGCCTATCCCGTTCGCAAGACTGTAACCAACGGCGTATTGGGCGTCGGCGCGGCCCTTTATCGCCGCCTTCATATACCAGGAATAGGCTTCGACATCGTTCCGTGTGACACCCTTGCCGTTGGCATAGGCGTAGCCGACTGCATACAGACTCTGCGCAACTCCTTGACTGCCGGCCTTTTTGTACCAGGCGACAGCCTGTTCATGGTCTTCTTCGGCGCCTTGACCGTTGTCGTACATGTAGCCGATCGCATACTGGGCGTCGGGCCGACCTTGGTCAGCTGCCTTGCGATACCAGACGAGTGCGATCGCCTCGTCCTGATGCACCCCGAGACCATTGGCATACATGTAGCCGAGCGCATATTGCGCCTGCGCCTGTCCCTGGGCGGCGGATTTCTGGTACCAGGTGACGGCGTTTTCATTATCGACAGCCATGCCGCGGCCATTGGCATAGGAATAGCCGATGGCATATTGGGCATCGGCATTGCCAGCCTGCGCCGCCCTTAAATACCAGTCGTTTGCCTGCTTCAGATCGGTATCGACGCCGCGGCCGCTGGCATACATGTAGGCGAGTGCATATTGGGCCTGCGCATTGCCTTGCTCAGCCGATTTCCGATACCAATCGACGGCCTGAGCGTCATCCTGTTCCACGCCCTGACCGTTGGCGTAGCGATAGCCGAGACCATATTGAGCGGCCGGATTTCCCTGTTTTGCGAATTCCACCCAGTATTTCAGGTCGATCGTCGTATTGGCGGGTCCTGGGGCTGGGTCCTCGGCATGAGCAAGCCAGGGCAGCGAAAGAGCGAGCGCCAATCCCAATGCATAGCTCTTTGTCCTCAAGGCTTCAGTCTCCCACCTGCGTCCCAGACCGTAATCGATCTGAACAATATGGCGATGTCTTGGTCAAGGATCGCAGGAACCCAAATGGCGGTGGCTATAATGCCCGCTGGCGGATGCGATCGCTATACCGGAAGCACGTCGTAGAGGCGGAAGATCCATGTGATCTGATAGATCAGCCCGACAATCACGAATGCCGCCTGGAAGCGCCGGTTCGCGGTGATCGAGGCGATGATGCAAAGGATGATATAGACGACATTGCGTATTGGATATTCCCAGCCGAGCGACCGGAAATAGGCTTCCCCCTTCAGCAATGTGTCGATGAGGTCTACCGCGTAGGTCACCGCGAGCAGGCCGAAGAACCAATGGCGGCGGGAGATGAAATATTCCTCGAAGCCGCCATAATCCTCGACCGATGGCGGATTGAGCAATACGCATAGGAAATAGAAGAGGCAGCAGAAGCAGATGAGAAAGAGGTAGACGCCGAAATTGATCTGCGCAACCGATTGCAGCCGGTACTCCCACCACCAGAAATGGATGATGAACAGGAACATGGACAATACCCAGCCGATATGGACGGGGTAGATCTTGTTCTTGCCCGGCGCCTGCACGAAACCGGCAAGCCGGGTCAGAAGCTGAGCCAGCGAAAGGCCGATCACCATGCTCATGACCGTTCTGATATAGACGTAGACTTCCGGTGTGTGCGCGGAATCCATCGCGTCAGCTCTCCTCCGGTACGGCCTTCGGCAAGCCGTTTTCATCGAGCGCGACCATGATGAAGGTCGCAGCCGTCACTTTCTCCAGGCTGTTATAACGGGCCCGGTGCGCCCATGCTTCTACGCTCAGGGTGATCGAGGTGCGGCCGACGCGTTCGACATCGGTGAAGACGCTCAGCGTATCGCCGATCTTGACCGGCAGTTCGAAGGCCATCTCCTTGACCGCTGCCGTGACGACGCGGCCGCGCGCCCGCTCGGCAGCGCGGATACCGCTTGCCAAGTCCATCTGCGCCATGACCCAGCCGCCGAAAATATCGCCGGCAGGATTGGCGTCGGCGGGCATGGCAAGCGTGCGCAATGTCAGCTCGCCTCTCGGTTTGACGCTGTCATTCATTCATCTGCTCCTGTTGACGGTCGATTCCGACAATCAGCCTATGCAATCCTGCCTCGATGGAAAAGCCATACCCGCATTTCCATGGAGGACTCCTGTGGGTGTTTTGCTTCAAGCCACTATGCGGTGACGTGGTGCCTGTGTGAAACACCGAGATCACCCTGCGGTAAGCTTTCGTTCACCCTTCCCATTTAGGATTTGTAATCATTGCCGACCGTGGCTGGGGCAGCGGATCAGGATTATGACCATTTTACCCATTCTACGGCGGGTCGCGCTGCCATTGCTATTGTCGTCGGCGCTGGTCGCCTGTACGGCCGACAGCCTCGTGCCGCCGTCCGGCATAGACAGTTCCTCGCGTGTCGGATCCATCAAGCCGCATCGCAGTGTGCCGCAACGCCAATTTGCCTACCAAGGGGTACAAGATCCCGTCGTTTCCGCATCGAGCAGTTACAAGAGTGGCGGTCCCGTTCGTTCCAACGGCACTGGCGAGGCCGTGACCACCACGGATGTCGAAGCCGGCTTAGCACAGCAGTCGGATATCCCCTCTCAGGGCGTCAACATGGATGCCGAACTTGGCGTCGGGCCGAGCGAAGAGGCGCAATCAGCCTCGGTGGTGGGATTGGCGCAGGAAGAGCAGCAGAACATTGCGGAAGGTCAATCCGACCAGCCCGTGGTCGACGGCATCGGCACCGATGCGCCGGTACAGACCAACCGGTCGATTATTCAGCGGCCGGCGGCACAGGCCGAACTCAACCAGTCGCGGATACCGAGGCAGCTGCCGGGAACGCAGGTTGCGATGCTGCCGCGTGTCGAAAATCCGATACCGCGCCTCGATCAGCAGTTTGAAGCGCCGCAATCGACGCCGGGCATGATGCCGCCTTCTGAAATCGCCTGCCGTCGGGAATTGCAGCGCATGGGCGTGGTTTATACCGACAAGCCGGCGATCTCGAACGGCCCGGCATGTCAGGTTCCCTATCCGGTTTCGCTCAGCGGCCTCTCAGGCAATATAGCGGTGCGGCCCGCCGTCACGTTGAATTGCCAAGTGACGCTCGCCTTCGCAAAATGGGTGAAGAACGAACTGGCGCCGGCGGCGCGCACCCGCTATTGGACGGGCATCGGCACGATCGTGCCGCTCGGTGGTTATTCCTGCCGGCGGATGAACAATAGCCGGCAACGCTATAATCCAATGTCGGAACATGCCCATGGCAACGCGATCGATGTTGGTACCTTTGTCCTGAAGAATGGCCACGTGATTGACGTGCGGAAGAAGGGCTTGTTCTCTTTCAGGGAAGGACGGTTGCTCAAGGCGGTGCGCAGCGACAGCTGCCGCTATTTCGATACGGTGCTCGGCCCAGGCAGCAATCCGGAGCACTGGAACCACTTCCATTTCGACCTCAGGGACCGTCAAGGCGGCCGGCGCTATTGCAGCCTTTGATTGGCCTTTTGCCGGGACAGCATCCACCCTTGCCAAACGGGAAAGCTGATTTACCTTTCGGCGGAATCGCGCTCAACTGCGCGGGCTAAATGGCAGGGAGGGGTTCATGGAAGACATACCGAGACGAAAGAGAAGCCTGGGAAGGGCGCTCGTTGCCGCACTGATTGCCATCATTATCGTCATTGGCGGCCGCTGGTATGCTTATGTCGCCTATGCCGATGATCCCTTCGATGAAGTCGGCATCGGTCTCAACTCCATAATGCCTGGACCCATTCGCGACAAGGGTTGCGCGATGCTGAAGGCTCGCTTCGAGCACAAGACGCTGCCGCCGGCGGGCTGCGGCGTAAACGGCAATTGGTAGGCTCTTCCCGATCGTAAGCTGGCAAAAAAGAAAAAAGCCGGCGGAGCCGGCTTGAGCGGAGCATGGCAACGACGGGGGATCCTTGCCAGTTCCAGAAAAGAACTTCATGTTGCAATGATGCTGTACGCAATATGAATGCAAAGCAATAAATCGGCCAATACAGCAGGCGCTGACGGTGTCGCCAAGAGGCGTTGGGCGGAGTTGCGACAAACGTTGCTCACCTAAGGAGCTATATGCCCGACGAAGGTCACGATTTGATGACAGCTTATTTACCCTGGGCGAACGCTGTGTTCCGCTACCGTGGGGTGGTCAAAGGTTAGAACCGGTTATATAGCGGGCAAACGCCGCGAAATTCATCACAAAAGCCGGACTTTGCCTCGCTATGGCTCCGATCATTTCTATAAGTAATCTGACCAAAACCTACTCCAACGGGTTTCAGGCGCTGAAAGGTGTCAGTCTCGATATTGAGCGAGGGGAAATCCTGGCGCTGCTGGGGCCGAACGGTGCCGGCAAAACAACACTGATTTCCATCGTCTGCGGGATTGCCAACCCGAGCGGTGGGTCTGTGACCGTCGGCGGCTATGACGTCGTGCGCGATTTTCGCGCTACGCGCAGCCTGATCGGCCTTGTGCCGCAGGAATTGACGACCGATCAGTTCGAAACCGTCTGGAATACAGTCAGCTTTTCGCGCGGGCTTCACGGAAAGAGGCCGAATCCCGAATATATCGAGAAGATATTGCGCGATCTTTCGCTCTGGGAGAAGAAAGACAACATGCTTCGCCAGCTTTCCGGCGGCATGAAGCGACGCGTGCTGATCGCCAAGGCGCTCTCGCACGAACCGGAGATCCTCTTCCTCGACGAGCCGACGGCCGGTGTCGACGTGACGTTACGCAAGGACATGTGGCATGTGGTCGAGCGCCTGCGCGCTTCCGGCGTCACTATCATTCTGACGACCCACTATATCGAAGAGGCCGAGGAGGCCGCCGATCGCGTCGGCGTCATCAATGGCGGCGAGCTGCTGCTGGTGGAGGAGAAGAGGGCGCTCATGGCCAAGCTCGGCCGCAAGCAGCTGATCCTCGATTTGAACGAGCCGATCGATGCCATACCGGAGCCTCTCAACGGGAACGGGCTTTCGCTAGGCCCAAACGGACTGACGCTGATCTATGATTTCGACGCCCAGCACGAGCAGTCTAGCATTGCGGCTCTGCTGTCGAAACTCGGTGCCGAGGGAATTCATTTCAAGGATCTTTCGACGCGCCAGAGTTCGCTCGAGGATATTTTCGTCTCGCTGGTGGAGGCAGGCAAATGAACTTCGAAGCGATCAAGTCTATCTATTCGTTCGAAATGGCCCGCACGCGCCGCACTCTGCTGCAGAGCGTCGTTTCGCCTGTCATTTCCACGTCGCTCTATTTCATCGTCTTCGGTGCGGCGATCGGTTCGCGCATCAACCTGGTTGAGGGCGTTTCCTATGGAGCGTTCATTACGCCCGGCCTGATCATGCTGACCTTGCTTGGCCAATGCATCAGCAACGGTTCCTTCGGTATCTATTTCCCGAAGTTCACCGGTACTATCTACGAGGTGCTGTCGGCGCCTGTCGCCATGACGGAAATCGTGCTCGGCTATGTCGGTGCGGCTGCCACCAAGGGGATGCTGATCGGCCTGATCATCCTCGCGACCGCGAGTTTCTTCGTCGATATCAGGATCGAGCATCCTTTTATGATGATCTTGTTCTTCGTGCTGACGGCGGTCACTTTCAGCCTGTTCGGTTTCATGATCGGCATCTGGGCCGGGAATTTCGAGCAGCTGAACCTCATCCCGATGCTGGTCGTGCCGCCACTCACCTTCCTTGGCGGCAGCTTCTATTCTATCAACATGCTGCCACCGTTCTGGCAGGCGGTCAGCCATCTCAATCCGGTCCTCTATCTGGTCAGCGGCTTCCGCTGGAGCTTCTACGGCATCGCTGACGTCAATCCGGTGCTGAGCCTTGCCATGATCACGCTTTTCCTAGTCATCTGTCTGATCATCCTGAGATGGATTTTCCGGACGGGATATCGCTTGAGAAATTGATGGCGATGCCGGGCTGGCGGGACTAAGAAGGCCTGCGGCTTTCTCAGCCGCAACAAAATGGTCCAGGAAAGCATTCAATGTCGCAGGCTCATCTCAACCCTTCGCTATCCCAGGCACTCTCCCGGCTCGATCAACTAACCAATTGGGAGCGCAAGCCGCGTGGAGAGATGCGGGTCGGTCTCGAGCCGATGCTCGATCTCATGCAGCGCTTGGGCAACCCGCATCGGAGCTTTCGCGCCATCCACGTCGCCGGCACCAAGGGTAAGGGATCGGTCTCGGCGCTCCTTGAGGCTGGATTGCTGCGGGCTGGCTGGCGGATCGGACGTTATGGATCGCCACATGTCGATCGGGTGAATGAGCGTGTCAGCATTCTCGGCCAGGAGGTCGAGGACGATGCACTGGCAACTGCGATCATGCGGGTTCTGGACAGCTATGAGGACGCGAAGCAGGCGGCAACCGCCGGCGAGGACGCCACCTGGTTCGACGTGATAACGGCGGCCGCTTTCGTCGTCTTCAGGGACGCCGGTTTGAACTGGATCGTGGTCGAGGTCGGGCTGGGCGGCAGGCTGGATTCGACGAATGTGGTCTTCGGCGAAGTCGCGATCGTCACGAATATCGGCCTTGAGCACACGGAGATTCTGGGAAGCACGCGCGCGGCGATCGCGCGGGAGAAAGTCGGCATATTGAAGCCCGGCGCGACGCTTGTGACGACGCTTGCCGCCGACGATGCCGCAGGACAGGTGTTGCAGCAGCGCGCCGATGAGCTGGGCTGCAAGGTGCTTCGGACCAATCTTCCAGACGATGAGACGATTGCCGCAACGAATATCGCCCTGGTCGGACTCGTGTTCGATCATCTGGGGCGACAGGGTGAGAGTGTGCGAGAGGGAGGCGAAAAGGGTCAGCCGATCGGTGCATGGCTGCTCGAAAAAGCGGTCATCGACAAGGCGCGTCTGCCGGGGCGGATGGAGCGTTTCGACGTCTCTCTGTCGCCCGCATTGGCAAAGGGGCGGCAAAGCCTGCCCATCATCATGGATGGTGCACATGTGCCGTTCAATATCGAGGCTGTGTTGCGCGATATCACGCGCTCCTCCTCAGTCAGCGGCGAATGCGTTGCCATCGTCGCACTGGCATCCGACAAGGATGCACCCGGCTTTCTGGACGTGTTATCGCGATACGCGGCTTATGCTGTCTTTACGGAAGCGTCCGGATCGGGGCGTGCCCATCCAGCGATCGAGCTGGAAGCGTTGGGGAAGTCCATGGGTATGAATTGCGAAGCCGAGCCGGACCCGCACAGGGCGCTGGATCGGGTGATGGTGAAAGCCGCCGAGCGCGGCGGCTGGATGCTTGTTACCGGTTCGCTCTATCTCGTCGGCGCGCTGCGTAGCACCGTCCTCAGAAATGCCCAATGACGACGGACATAGCGATCAGGCCCGCGCTCGCCGGTGATGTTGCTGACATCGCCAGGTTGCATCGCGCGATCTGGTGCGATACCTATCGCGATCTCGCGCCTGCCGAAGTCTATCGGGTCCTTGATGAAGATTACCGTCGCGCGATGGGCCGATATTTTGGCCACTCCGCGTCGGGATCAGCGCGTGTTCCTGGCTGAACAAGGTGCGCGACTTGTCGGCATCGGCGCGATTGCAGCTGCGTCCGAGCCAGCATTCGAGGGGCGCGGTGAGATAAAATCGCTCTATATCGATCCCTCCATCAAGCGTCAGGGACTTGGCCGCCGGCTCATGCGGATAATGATGGAAGAGTTTGCTGCCATGGGATATTCGGGCGCCGCGCTCGGCGTTGTCGTCGGCAACGAGCCTGCGATCGCCTTCTATCGCGCCCTTGGGGGGCGATTGATCGGTCGTTACACCGATCCGGGACCTATCTGGCGCTCCGACAATCTCATTTTCGCATGGGACGATCTGTCTCTGCTAAGCTAAACATCCCATGCAAGCGCTGAACGTGATTGCCTTTTCACGCCAGGGCCTTCCTGCGTGGTGCGATGGTCATGGCCATGACACCTGCCACGACACAGACAAGACCGATGGCTGCCGTCGGGGATAGAGGCTCGCCGAGGAAGGTAACGCCGATGCCGACGCCGATCGGGACGCGAAGATAGGCCTGCGCTGTCGTGCCGACCGAGCCCAGGGTCTGGATAAGTCGGAAATAGATGCTGAAGGCAAGCGCGGTGGAGACGACCGACAGGCCGAGCAGTGCCAGGATCGAGGCTGTCGATGGCGCAATCTGCCAGGGATGTTCGACAATCAGGCTCGCCGGGACCAGGAGGGCGGCACCGCAAAGCAACGAGCCGGCTGCCGGCATCATCGGGTCCAGTCCCTTGAAATTGCGGCCGAACAAGGCGGCACAGGCATAGCAGATCGATGCCGCGACAACGGAAAGCTGCGGCAGCAATTGGCGGCCCATGCCATGTAGCGCATCGAGGCCGATGATCAGGCAGATGCCCGCCATGCCGGCAATCACGCCAAATAGCTTGCGTCCCGTCAGCGACTCGGAGCGCAGCAGGAAAGCGGCGATCAGAAAAGCGAAAATCGGCGTCGTGGAATTCAATATGGTCGCCAGACCGGCATCGACGGTTTGTTCCGCCCAGGCGATCAACGTGAAGGGAATGGCGCTGTTGAGGCAGGACTGAATGAGGAAACGCTTCCATGTGGCAGCGTCTCTCGGCAAGCTCAGCCCGCGCCAGCGGATGATGGCGAGAAGGACAAGACCGGCGATCAGGGTTCGCGCGGCAATCAGCGTGATCGGCGGAATGGTTGCCACGCCGACGCGGATGAAGGTGTAGGAGGCGCCCCAGCAGATCGCGAGCGCAAGGAGAAGCAGCAGTTCAGTCGTCAGGTTCGGTCTTGCCGGCGTCATCGTTTTTCACTCTTATAAGGTTTGGACATGCAATCTTTTAGAGTGAAGAGGCCGGCGAATGCTTCGCTCCCAACCGAACTATCACACGCGGTGGTTCGTTAGTCTCGCAGCCGAAGCTCGTCCGTCTGCATCTGCATGGACCCCAGGGTTTCGAGAAAGCTCATGCCGAGCAGGCTCTGATCGAGCCTGCCTGCTTCTGCCACGCTCGCTTGGACATCCCTGCGCTTGATCGGGCCGATTGCCACCGAGCCGAGTTCTACGGGGGCCGCTCTGGCGCGGCCATTGGCGGTCAGTACCGTCTGCGAATAGGTGAGGTTTTCCGGAATGATACCAACGCGCTCGGCGTCTTCCTGCGACAGGGCGATGGTGCTGGCGCCGGTGTCGATCAGCATGTCGATCGGTTGGCCGTTGATCATGACCTTCGCTTCGAAATGCCCGTTCGAACGTTTGTGAAGAATGACCTCCTGACCGCCTTCGCTCGTCGTGACGACGACGGCATGGCCGGGCATCAGGCCGGCAAAGAGGCGGTTGCCGACCTGTTCGGCATCGCGGCGATAGATGTAGGTAGTCGCGAGCGCCATGATGATGACGAACCAGATGAGAAGATTACGGATCGATTGGCTGACCGTATGTCGGCTAGCCCAGACGGCGGCGCTCATCATCAGGGCGATCGGCACGAGATAGACGAAACGCGCGAAGTCGTCATTGCGCATGCCGAAGGTGGAGCCGGTATTATTGTTGAAGACGAGTAGTGCGAGGCCGATGCCGAGAATGGCGAGAACGATGTTCAGGCGGTTCATACGGCGCTGCGCTCCCGTGCCATCCTTTGGCGGCGGGTCTCCCGGCGTGGCTTACGCTCGACCTTGGTCAGGCGCTCCGGAAGCATTTCCATGATCTGACGGCGTTCGTCATCGCTATAGCTCATCCATGCGCCGATTTCAGCAGATGTGCGGCCGCAGCCGAAGCAATAGCCGGTGTTCTGATCGATGGAGCAGACGAGGATGCATGGTGTCAGCATGGGATCATATATCGATGCTTCAAACGCACATGGCAAGAGTACAGAGCGACGCGATCTCGCAAATCTGCTGGGTCGCGCCGATCGTATCGCCCGTATGGCCAGTCAATTTCTGACGGATATATCGCGTGGCCAGAAATGCCGCGACGCTTGTCGCAAGAAGGCAGCCAACCAGCGCCGGAACGCCCATGGCAGGACCGACGAGCAGTACTGCAAGGCCAAGTGTCGCAAGCAGCGCCAGTTGCATGGCGTCGCCATCCGGCTTGCCCGCCGATGCCGCGATCCCATCCGGTTTGGCTGACGGCAGGGCGTACCAATGCCAGACCATCGCACCGCGGCTCAAGGTGGCCGCGGCGAGGATTGCGACCGCGGCCACCTCAGGCGAGAGATGCCGGGCGATGGCGGCAAGTGCTGCCGCCCGCAATCCGAAGGACAGTATCAACGCTGCCGCCCCGTACGTCCCGATACGGCTATCCTTCATGATTTCGAGTGCGCGCTCGCGGTCCTTACCGCCACTTAATCCGTCTGCCGTGTCGCTGAGCGCGTCTTCATGGAGGGCGCCGGTCAGGAGCGTGTGCACGGCAAGCGCCAGCAATGCGGCCATCAACGGATCGGCGTTGAGGGCAAGCAGCACGCTGAAGGTCAGTGCAGAGGGCAGGGCGATCAGCAGGCCGGCGACAGGAAAAGCGCGTGAAACACGCGAGAGCTTGCCGTCATCGCCTTCGAAGAAGGACGACGGCACGGGAATGCGGCTCAAGAAAGCGACGGAGCGCGCGATGTCACGCAGATATTCCCGCATTTCTTCCTCTCCCCGCCATACGCGCGACAGCATCGGGCGCTTTTGGAGTTGTTCACGCCGATTCCCAGGACTAATAGAGTCGCACGCAAAGAACCCGATTTGAGACTAAAAGACAAGGAACGCATTCATGAGCGTCAGCGGCCTCCCATTCGACGATTTCCGCGCATTGCTGCGCGACCTTCCAGGCCCGGATGCCCGGGCGCTCGTGGCCGCGCGCGAACGTGATGCGCAGCTCACCAAGCCGCCGGGCGCGCTTGGAAGACTAGAGGAAATCGCTTTCTGGCTGGCGGCCTGGACCGGTCGTCCGCCGGCCGTGACCCGGCCTCTGGTGGCGATCTTTGCCGGAAATCATGGTGTCACTAAGCAGGGGATCACCCCGTTTCCGCCTTCGGTGACGCAGCAAATGGTGGAAAATTTCGCGGCCGGCGGCGCAGCCATCAACCAGATCTGCGTTGCCTATGACCTCGGCCTCAAGGTCTTCGATCTCGCGCTCGAGTTCCCGACCGGGGATATCACCGAAGAACCGGCATTGAGCGAACGCGACTGCGCGGCCACCATGGCCTTCGGCATGGAAGCGATTGCCGGCGGCACGGATCTGCTCTGCATTGGCGAGATGGGCATCGGCAATACCACGATCGCCGCGGCCATTCATTACGCGCTCTATGGCGGCAAGGCTGAAGACTGGGTCGGTCCCGGTACGGGCTCGGAAGGTGAGATGCTGAAGCGCAAGATCGGCGCCGTCGAGAAGGCGGTCGCGCTTCATCGCGATCATCTCGACGATCCGCTGGAAATCCTGCGCCGCCTTGGCGGCCGCGAGATCGCCGCCATGGCCGGCGCCATCCTCGCCGCACGCATGGAGCGTATCCCTGTTATCATCGACGGCTATGTCGCGACGGCCGCCGCCTCTATTCTCAAGGCTGCCAATCCCTCTGCCCTCGATCATTGCCTGATCGGGCATGTTTCGGCCGAGCCGGGTCATCTCCGTTCGATCGAAAAGCTCGGCAAGACGCCGCTTCTGGCGCTCGGCATGCGGCTTGGCGAAGGTACGGGGGCGGCATTGGCCGCCGGTATCGTCAAGGCTGCGGCAGCCTGCCATTCGGGCATGGCGACGTTCGAAAGCGCCGGGGTTACGAACAAGCACTGAAAAACGGAGCGGCGAAACGTTGAAATAAATGTTTCGCCGCTCAATTTCCTGTAGATGATCGGTTTTCCGTCATAAAACTGCAATGAATTTCGAGGCGGCGAGAGCTGTCGCCTTGCTTCGCCCACGGTGAGGCGGTATTCGCAAGGCATCCAGATTGCAACCGGGACAATACGGGCGGAGCGCGAATGGCGGAGTTTTCAAAATCAGCGGTCAATAAGGAGACCGGGATCCGGCACTTTTTCGCCGCTGCCGGCTATTCCTGGGGCGGATTTCAGCGGCTGTTGCAGGAATCTGCCTTTCGACAGGAGCTGCTTTTTGCCGGAGTGGGACTGATCCTGTTGATCGCTGTCGGCGCGACCATCGGTGAGATTGTCATCGCGATGGTCTTGTTCCTTGCCGTCTTCGCAGTCGAAGCCATGAATACGGCGGTGGAAGAGGTGATCGACCGGATCTCGCCGGAGATATCCAACGTCGGCAAACATGCCAAGGATCTCGGCTCGTTTGCCGTTCTGTGCATGCTGGTCGCGTCCGGCATCTACCTGCTTTACGTCATCGGCAGCCATCTGCTGTTTCGCTAGAGCAATTCCAGGGAAAGTGCGTAGCGGTTTTCCGTCCGGAATTGCGGGACAACAAAGAGATAGAGCGGCTCAGAGATTCCATGAAAAGCTGAAGCGCTCTAACGATCAGCGTCCATGCTTCGTTTACGCGAAGCTCTTCTTGCGCCGCTCGGCGAGTGGCGCGTCCTCGACCGCCGGCAGGCTTTGCAGCACGCGCTTGGGCGGTAGGATAGCGATGACTTCCGTGCCTTCCCGCAGCTTGGATTTCAGCATGAACTGACCGTCATGCTTGGCGAGAATGGCCTGTACGATCGGCAGCCCGAGGCCGGTGCCCTGTTCGGCGCTCTTGATGGCGATAGAGCCCTGGCCGAAGGCCGACAGCACAATCGGGATCTCCTCTTCGGGGATGCCCGGACCGTTGTCCTTGATCGCGACATATTCGCCGCCACCGGCGGTCCAGCCGACCTTGACGCTGATCTCGCCGCCCTGCGGCGTGAATTTCACCGCATTCGACAGGAGGTTGAGGATTACCTGGCGCATCGATTTCTCATCAGCCCAGACGGAAGGCAGCTGCGCTTCGAATTGCGATGAGATCGAAATGTTCTTGGCGCGGGCACGCAACTGCACCATGCCGATGCAATCCTCGGCAATATCGAGGAGAGAAATCGCTTCTTCGTTCAGCTCGTATTTGCCGGCCTCGATACGAGAAAGATCGAGGATTTCGTTGATCAGGTTGAGCAGGTGCTGGCCGGATCGATGGATATCACTTGTGTATTCGCGATAGGTCGGATTGTTGAGCGGCCCCATGACCTCCGCCGACATGACTTCGGAAAAGCCAAGGATCGCATTCAGCGGCGTTCTAAGCTCGTGCGACATGGAAGCAAGAAAGCGCGATTTGGCGAGGTTTGCTTCTTCGGCACGCCTACGGGCCTCGTCAGACATCGATTTCGCGACTTCCAGTTCCGCGATCAGATCGTCCTTCTCCGATTGGAAAGAGAGAATCTTCAGGTTCGACTGATACATGCGGTTGGTGATGAAGCTGAAGAATATCACGGCAACCGAAATGGCTGCGGTGAGGGCGATATCGGAAGGCCTTCGCGTCAGGATGGCTGCCACGGTCAGCGCTACGGTCGCCGGTGCGAAGGAAAACGGAACAGCTCGTGGCAGCATGAAGCTGGACATGGCCGTAATGCAGATTGCCGCTAGCAGGGTCGTGCCCTTGTAAAAGGCGAAACTGTCGCCGCCGCAGGTCGCGCAATTTTGCATCGCAAAAAGCGCCCAACAGAAGCCGACGAGCAATTGCCCCAGCAAAAGCAGCTGCCGCCACTTTCTGGCGCTTTCGGCTGACATTTCCTGCTTCTTGGCGCGCCGTCCGATCAGCATGTTGATGGCATGCGCCGTGAGGATCGGAATGGTCCAGAAGAGAATGCCGGCATCACGCGTCAGGTAGACGCCGAGAACAGCGACCACGATGACGAAGATCGGCACGACGGCGGCACTCTGCCGCAAGGTGTCGATATGCATCATCATCAGTTCGCGGTCGAAGTTGCGGCTATGGCCGCTTTGCAGGCGCTCGCGCGTTTGCCGCACGGCCTTCGACACAGCCCGGTTACGGTGACTGCGCGATCGGTCGACAATGTTTTTATCTGTCGATGTGCTGACGCCGTTGCTCATGGTTACATTGAAACTTAGCCTGCCTGAGGCTACATCCTAGCGTTTAAATCTTAAGAAGATGCTGCGCCGAAATGATTTGTTTGCCATCTTCGCCAAGGATTTGTTCTTAAAGGAGGCAACAACGTGATGCGGTCGGGCCGCCTGTTTCGTGACGGCGTGGTCACTTTCGCGCTGCTTGCCATTCTTGCATTATTCGCGTTGAAGATGAACAATCGACCGGAAATCGTTCAAAACGGCAGCTTTTATGTCATTGATGGCGACACGCTTTCCGCCAGTGGCGAGCGCTTGAGACTGAAAGGGATCGATGCGCCCGAATATCGGCAGCGCTGCCAACGCAATGGCGCGGATTGGGCCTGCGGCGAAGAAGCACGCAAGGCGCTTGCCACAATGATTAAGACCGGAGCGCCCGAATGTCGGGGGCGGGAGAGGGATCGCTATGGTCGCCTGTTGGTGACATGTGTCGCCGGCGATGCCGATATCAACGCCGCGATGGTGCGCAGTGGCATGGCGGTTTCTTATGGCGGCTATGCAAGCGAGGAGCGGAGCGCACGGCAGGCGAAGGCTGGGCTTTGGGCCAGTGATTTCGAGAGGCCGAGCGACTATCGGCGCGAGGAGCTTATGGCCCATGACAACGACAATGATCCGATTGCCGGATGGCTCGGCTATTTGCGCCAGCTTGCCGGTTGGAGCGCCCCATGAAGCACGAGGGCGAATTGCAAATCCTGCGTTCGGCGATTGCGGCCTGCCGTCTCTGTCGGGACGCACCGGCAAAGGGCGAGGCAGATCGCCTGCCGCATGAGCCGCGTCCGGTTGCGACACTATCATCGACTGCACGGATACTCATCGCAGGGCAGGCGCCAGGATTGCGCGTTCACGAGAGCGGCCTGCCGTTCAACGATGCCTCTGGTGACCGTTTGCGTCAGTGGCTCGCTGTGGATCGCGAGAGTTTCTACAATACGGATCATTTCGCCATAATGGGCATGGGCTTCTGCTTTCCGGGCTATGACAAGGCGGGAAGCGATCTGCCGCCGCGCAAGGAGTGCGCACCACTATGGCGGCAGCGGGCGATGGATGCGATGCCGCAGATCGAATTGATCCTGACGATCGGTCAATATGCACAGGCTTGGCATCTTGGAGCGGAGCGCATGGGTTCGATGACCGAGACGGTCGCTGAGTGGCGGCGTTATCTTCTAACCAACCGGTCGCCGTCCGTCCTGCCATTACCGCATCCGAGCTGGCGCAACAGCGGCTGGCTGAAACGTAACCCGTGGTTCGAGGCCGAGTTGCTTCCCGTATTACAACAACGTGTGAAAAGCCTGCTTCCTTGAGAAAAAGTTTCTTTTCTATCGCTTAAAATGAGCTATAGAGAGAATATAATTCGAAGGGATGCTTTAATGGACCGTCTTGACCGCAAAATCCTGCGTCTGCTGCAGGAGGATTCCACTCTGGCCGTAGCCGATCTTGCCAAGAAGGTCGGTCTCTCGACGACGCCCTGCTGGCGCCGTATTCAGAAGATGGAAGAGGATGGCGTCATTCGCCGCCGCGTGGCCTTGCTCGATCCGGAAAAGGTCAATACGAAGGTCACGGTTTTCGTGTCCATCCGCACCAATAGTCACTCCATCGAATGGCTGAAGCGTTTTTCAGAAGTGATCGCCGATTTCCCGGAAGTGGTCGAATTCTATCGCATGAGCGGTGATGTGGACTATCTGCTGCGTGTCGTCGTCCCGGATATCGCCGCCTATGATGCCTTCTACAAGCGCATGATCGCCAAGATCGAAATCCGGGATGTCTCTTCGGCTTTTGCGATGGAGCAGATCAAGTATTCGACGGAGCTGCCGCTCGATTACATGCTGTTGGAAAATGCCAAGTCCAACGAGGACTGACATAGACTGAGCGCCGCTCTGATGAGGCGCTCAGCAGAAGCTGTTGATTTCCCGGCAGCCTTTTACTTCTTGTCCAGGCGCGCGAGCAGCGAGGAGGTATCCCAGCGATTGCCTCCCATCGCCTGGACGTCGCCGTAGAACTGGTCGACGAGGGCCGTGAGCGGCAGCTTGGCCTTATTGCGGCGGGCCTCCTCGAGCACGATGCCGAGATCCTTGCGCATCCAGTCGACCGCAAAGCCGAAATCATACTTGCCTGAATTCATGGTCTTGTGGCGGTTTTCCATTTGCCAGGAACCGGCGGCGCCCTTGGAAATGACCTCCACGACCTTTTCGATATCGAGGCCGGCCTGCTTGCCGAAGTGAATGCCTTCGGCCAGGCCCTGGACGATGCCGGCGATGCAGATCTGGTTGATCATCTTGGTCAGCTGTCCCGCGCCGACAGACCCCATCAGCCCGACCATGCGGGCATAGGCGTCGATGACGGGACGAGCCTTCTCGAAGGCGGCTTCGTCACCGCCGCACATGACGGTCAGCACCCCGTTTTCCGCGCCTGCCTGTCCGCCGGAAACAGGTGCGTCGATGAAGTCGACGCCTTTTTCCTTGGCGGCTGCGTAGAGTTCGTGGGCGACTTCGGCACTTGCGGTGGTGTTGTCGATAAGAATCGAACCGGCCTTCATGCTTGAGAGGACGCCGTTCTCGCCCGCCGTCACCGAGCGCAGGTCGTCGTCATTGCCGACGCAGGTGAAGACGAAATCGGCGCCTGCAGCCGCTTCGGCCGGGGTAGGGGCGAACTTGCCATCATACTGTTTGGCCCATGCTTCAGCTTTGGTAACGGTGCGGTTATAGACGGTGACATCATGCCCGCCCTTGACCTTCAAATGCCCGGCCATGGGGTAACCCATGACGCCCATGCCGATGAATGAGACCTTTGCCATTTCATAACTCCATGACCGAATTTGTTCCGCAGGCTTAGCCGAAAGGGCACGGAGACGAAAGACCGATTTGTCGGGCAACTTGTCACCATGGCACGCGACGTGAAATCTTATTTCAAATTTCTGCATTTATTGGAATGAAATTTCGTCATCGTCGTGAATCTTCATAATATTCTTTGTCGATATAATCTATGGATTTGCGATCTTTAAGCCATCGACAACGAGCCGGTGGCCGCGGAAGCGCCGAGGCCTCATGAAAAGGGATCTTCGATGATTTCGCGCAGACAGACATTCGGCCTTCTCGGTGCGGCGGCGGTTGCCTTCGCTTTGCCTTCCGTTCGACAGTCACGTGCGGCTGCGGCGACGACGCTTCGGATCGGCTGGCAGAAGAACAGCGTATTGGCATTGGCAAAGCGTCAAGGGGCATTGGAAAAGCGGCTTTCCGATCGCGGCATATCCGTCGAATGGTCGGAATTCACATCCGGCCCGCCGCTGCTGGAAGCCCTTGGCGCGGGTGCTCTCGATTTCGGTGCGACGGGCGATGTGCCGCCGCTGTTTGCGCAGGCTGCCAACGGCAATCTGCTGTACGTCGGCATTTACACCGGCAGCCCCGAAAGCTCCGCCATTCTCGTGCGCAAGGATTCGCCGATCCAAACGCTTGCCGATCTCAAGGGAAAGAAGGTTGCCTTCAAGCGCGGCTCCAGCGCCCACAACGTCGCCGTCAAGGCGCTTCGCAAAGGCGGGCTAACGATCAGCGATATCCAGCCGCTCGATCTCACGCCGCCGGATGCAGCCGCTGCGTTCAAGACCGGTGCGATCGATGCCTGGTCGATCTGGGATCCCTATCTCGCCATTGCAGAGGCCGATCCGGATACCCGCATCCTTGCGACTGCGCGGGGCATCGTCGATTCCTTCAGCTATTTCCTGGCCAACGGCGATTTCACCAAGGATAATCCGCAGGTGATTATCGACGTCATCGACGAACTGGCCAAGGTGGGGGCGGCGGCGCAATCGGATTTGGACGGCACCGTTAAGGCCATGTCCGAAATCACCGGCGTGCCGGCCGAGGTGACGCGGGTGGTGCTGACGCGCCCTGGTGCAAATCTTGGTGGCGTCTCGACCATTACAGATGCGGCGATCACCTATCAGCAGGGGCTGGCTGACGAGTTCTATAATCTTGGCATCGTTCCGAAGAAGCTCAACGTCACGGACATCGTCTGGCGACCAAAGGCGAGCTGAGGCTGACAAGACCCACGGATATCGTCTGCGCCCCTAACACTACGGGCGCGGACTTTATGGGCAAAATATTTCGTCAAACGCCGACAATTAAAAAATCCATATTGTCGATGTAATCGATAGTCTATGCCATTATCCGGATCGAACATCGGGAGGTGGCTCCCGACCACGCGCATCCAGAAAGCAGGAAAGCTTCATGACCGCGACCGCAAAACCCATCGATTTTCTCTGGTTCATCCCGACCTCCGGTGACGGCACCTATCTGGGTACGGCCGATCTCAACCGCGGCCCGGAGATCGGCTATCTCCAGCAGATCGCGCAGGCAGTCGATCGGCTGGGTTATACGGGCGTGCTTTTGCCGACCGGCGTTTCCTGTGAAGAGTCCTTCGTGACGGCTGCAGCGCTCTCGGCGCATACGCAGAAGCTGAAGTTTCTGGTCGCTATCCGCCCGGGTACGGCCTCGCCCGCCTATTACGCCCGTCTCGCCTCGACGCTTGATCGCGTTTCGAACGGCCGCGTGTTGCTCAACATCGTCGTTGGCGGCAGCCCGGCAGAGCTCGCCGGTGACGGCATTCATCTGGAACACGATGAGCGCTACGCCCATGCCGATGAATTCTTCCATGTCTGGGAGGAGCTGTTGGAGACGGGATCGTCCACCTTCGAAGGCAAATATATCAAGGCGACGAATGCGCGGCTCGGATTGCCGCCGGTGCAGGCACCGCGCCCGCCGCTCTACTTCGGCGGATCGTCCGATGCCGGCATCGAGTTCTCTGTTGGCCGTGTTGACAAGTATCTGACCTGGGGCGAGCCGCCGGCGCAGGTCGGCGAGAAAATTGCAAAGGTGCGGGCAGCCGCTGCCAAGCGTGGACGCGAGGTCAGCTTCGGCATTCGCCTTCACTTCATCGTTCGCGAGACGGACGAAGAGGCATGGGCTGCGGCCGACAAGCTGATTTCGAAGCTCGACGACGAGACAATCCGCGAAGCGCAGGAGCAATTCGTCAACCAGTCCGACTCCGTCGGCCAGAAGCGCATGGCGGCGCTGCATGGCGGTCGCCGCGACAAGCTCGAAGTGTCGCCGAATCTCTGGGCTGGCGTCGGCCTAGTCCGTGCTGGCGCTGGTACGGCACTTGTGGGATCGCCGAAGACGGTCGCTGCAAGGCTGCGGGAATATCAGGAGCTCGGAATCGAAACCGTAATCGGCTCGGGCTATCCGCATCTGGAGGAAGCTTATCGTGTCGCAGAGCTTCTGTTCCCTGAACTGGGATTGAAGCGTGACGAGCAGCGTGCCGGGTTCCGTAACGAATTCGGCGCCAAGCAGATTTTTGCGGGCGGCAGTCATGGCGGCAATCTCAAGGTCGTTTCCGGCTCGTAACGCCAGATCAAAGGGAGATCCCCATGTCGGCATTCGACACGTCCTTCGTCCGCGTGGCCTCAGAACGGCGCGCACGCCAGGCCAGGGTCGCGCGGCAAGGTATTTCGTTCCAGAGGTTTCTGCCGTTCCTGCTGCCGGTTGTCGTTATCGCGGCATGGCAGCTGGGCTCGTCGCTTGGATGGATCTCCACCCGTATCATGCCGTCGCCGGCGGCCGTCGTGGTCGCCTTCTGGCAGACCACGATTTCGGGCCAACTCCCAAACAATATCTTGGTCAGCGCCGGCCGCGCCTTTGCCGGCCTGTTGGTTGGCGGCTCGATCGGCTTTCTGCTTGGCATCGCTAACGGCGTGTCGCGGCTGTCGGAACAGCTGACGGATACGACGCTGCAGATGCTGCGAACCATTCCGCATCTCGCCATGGTACCGCTCGTCATTCTCTGGTTCGGGATCGGCGAGGAATCCAAGCTGTTCCTGACGGCGCTCGGCGTGCTTTTCCCGATCTATCTCAACACCTATCACGGCGTGCGCAATGTCGATCGCGGGCTGATCGAGATGGGACGGGTCTACGGCATGAGCAACTGGACGCTGTTCCGGAAGGTCATCTTCCCCGGCGCACTTCCGTCCATTCTCGTCGGCTTGCGGTTTGCTCTCGGCATCATGTGGCTGACGCTCATCGTTGCCGAATCGATCGCGGCATCGTCGGGCATTGGCTACATGGCCAACAATGCCCGCGAGTTCGGCATGACTGATGTCGTGGTGCTGACGCTCGTCATCTACGCCATTCTCGGCAAGCTTGCCGATGTCGTCGCACGGGCGATCGAGCGCAGGGCTTTGCGCTGGAATCCGGCCTATCGGAATTGAGGAGCTTTCCATGAGCGTCAACACACTCGATCGCCCACGGGCAGAGGCCGCAGATATCACGCCGCAAGTTGCGGGTGCTGCGGCTATCCACATCAAGGGTCTTGAGAAGAGTTTCGGCAACAACCGCGTCCTGCGCGGCATCGATCTCGATATTCCCGCTGGTCAGTTCGTCGCCGTCATCGGCAAGAGCGGCTGCGGCAAGAGCACTCTGCTGCGCATCCTGATGGGGCTGGAAGAGCCGAGCGCAGGCCATCTTCGCTTTGAAGCGGTCGATGGTGGTTACACACAGCCCAATACACGCATCGTCTTTCAGGAGCCGCGGCTGCTGCCCTGGCTTTCCGTCGCCGACAATGTTGCGGTGGGCCTGGGCGAGGGCGTGCCGCAAAACGTATCGAAGAAGGAAACGGCTTCGGTTCTCTCCGAGGTACAGCTTGCCGAGAAGGTAGACGAATGGCCATCCAGCCTTTCCGGTGGACAGAGGCAGCGCGTGGCGCTGGCCCGTGCGCTCGTCAGCAAACCCGGTATCCTCGCGCTTGATGAGCCGCTCGGTGCGTTGGATGCTTTGACCCGCATCAGCATGCAGGAGCTGCTGAACCGCGTTTGGCGCGAGCTCGGCTTTACCGCCGTGCTCGTGACGCACGATGTCAGTGAAGCCGTGCACCTGGCCGATCGGGTTGTTGTGCTGGACGAGGGCCGGATCGTGCTCGATCTCGACATTCCCTATCCGCATCCCCGCCGTCACGGCAATCCGGCGCTCGCAGAGCTCGAAGGGCAGCTGCTGGGGGCAATCCTCGGTGATGCGCGGGCTTAATTCGGCCTGCTATCGTCTCCCTCGACATAGAGCTTGAGATTATCGAAGCCGATTTCCGTGCCCATGAGGCGCGAACCGTTGTCGCTGTAGCCGTCGAGGAACGCGACCTGTTCGACGAAGGTCATTTTCGTGCCGCCGGGCTCGGGGGCGAAGCTGACCGTTGCGAGCGATACGGAGATTCTGACGTCGTCGAGCATCATGTCGAAGGCGTAGATGAAACGCTCATTCTGAACTATGTCGATATATCGCGCCTGATAGGCATGAATGACGCCCTCGGTTGAGGCGACGCGACTGCTTTCGCTGCCGCCGGCACGGAAATCGAGCTGGAACTCCAGCGACTTCCAATCGCCATGGCAAGCGAACCATTGCTGCTTCTGTTCCGGTATTGTCCAGGCATTGAAGACTTTCGGCAGGGGTGCTTTGAAATGACGCTCTATGGTGATCGTCGTATGATCTGTCGATCTTATGCTCATTCGTCTGTCGTCTCCGTCGATGTGTCTGCCAGAAATATGTCGAGCCGGTCGAAGGCCTGGTTCCAGGATGCTTTGCGCTCGGCAATCCAGCGTTCGACGGCTGCCAGCGCTTCCTTGCGCAGATGATAGGTGCGCACTCGTCCGGCCTTTTCCGACAGCACCAGTCCGCTCGTTTCCAGCACCTGCAGATGTTTCATCACGGTCGGCAGCGCCATGTCGAGCGGCTGCGCCAGCTCCGTGACGGAAGCCGGTCCACGCCCGAGCCTGTCAATCATGCCGCGGCGGCTTTGATCGGACAGGGCCTGGAACATGCGGTCGAGCGCCTGCGATTCTTCAAGCATTCGGCTTTTCCGGCCGGAACTGCGCCGGCAGCTTGTCACTATAAGGGTACATATGGAAATAAGGCATTGCTTCCTGCAGGACGCGGGCGAAGGAAGGGCGCTCGACGAGGCGTCTATAATATGCCTTCAGCCGATCATGCTCTTCGCCAAAGGGGACAAGGGTTTCAGCATAGAAGAGAGCCGGCGCGGCGGCGCAATCGGCCATGGTCAGGCTGTCGCCGGTGATCCAGATCTTTCCGTCCAGCTGCTTTTCGATCATGCCATAAGCCGTGCGCAGCAAGGTCTCGGCATCGGCGACGCTTTGCGGGCGCTTGTCCCTTTCTGCCCGGCGCGCGTCCGCGACGATCGCTTGCATCGGCTCCTGCACATAGAGATCGAAAAAGCGATCCCAGAGCCGGACGCACAGGGCATCCGAAAGTTCGGTCGGCAACAGTTGCGTTGCGCCGGGATAATGCCGGTCGAGATATTCGATGATGATGCTGGTCTCGGGAACGGTGCTGTCGAGGGCTTCGTCGCGAAGCACCGGAAATTTTGCGAGCGGCCAGAGGCGCACCAGCGCGGCGCGCGATTCCGCATTGCCGAGATCGATGATGCGGCTTTCGAACGGCGTCCCGTTTTCATAGAGCGCCATCAACACCTTGTGACAAAAGGAGGCGAGGGGATGCTGGTAGAGAATAAGGGACATGCGGCGACCTTTCTAAGATCAAGATTCGAGCTGATACTTATCTGAATGGCTAAGTATCAGCTCGCCGGTCGCCGCGCAAGGAAATAGTTATCCAAATGGATAACTATTTCCGATGGGATGTATTTTGCCTCAATCGGCGAGACGACGGGCAATGACCAGATGACCCGGGGTCGGCTGGCCATCTTCCATACGGACGTTGATGTCGGTGATTTCGACGAGTTCGAAGCCGGTCGCAGTCAGCCTTTCGCGCACATAGGCTTCGGAATGGGCAAAGCGCTGGTGAGGGCCGACTATATAGGGACGTCCTGCCATGGTCGCCTCAGGCAGGGTCTCCGAAGAGAAGATGAAGAGGCCGCCCGGTGTCATGTTTTCGGCGGCGCCGAAGAAGAGGGGTTCCAGCGCACCGAGATAGGGCAGGACATCAGTCGCGGTGATCAGATCGAAGGCTTCCTCGTCATTGTCGTCGAGAAAATCCTCGACCTCGGCAACGAAGAGCGTTTCGTAAATATCCTTTTCATGGGCGACTTCGACCATGTTTTCGGAAATGTCGATGCCAGTGATATCCTCGGCGATATCGCGCAGCGTGCCGCCGGTGAGGCCAGTACCGCAGCCGAGGTCGAGCATACGCTTGAAGGGACCGAGGCCGAGAGCCTGCAGGCGCTGGCGCACGAGAACCGGGACGTGGTAGCCGAGCTGCTCCACCAGCACATCCTCGAAAACCTCGGCATGCTGGTCGAACAGGGTTTCGACATAGGCGTCCGGCGCCTTGGCCGGCGTCTCGCCGCGTCCCATCGAGGCGATGCGCACGGCTGCTCCACCATGGTCTTCCGGATCGAGAGCCAGCACCTTCTCATAGGCCTGAACCGCAGCGTCGATATCGCCCGCCTTCTCCAGTGCCAATGCCTGGTTATAGGCTTCCGCAAGCGCGTCTTCGTCGATCTTCTTCTTTGCCATGAGTGACAGCCCTTCCATTCGTCACGCAGGCATTAAGGCGCTTGATCGGCTTTTGCAATGCTTGCCGTGTCGCCCAGCGGGCGCACTGGTGATGCCGAAGACCCGATGCGGCTAATGCAGGATGAATTCGCCCTTCACGGCTCGCCATTCGGTCGCTGAAATCAGCTTGCGATGGACATAGCGCACGGAATGCAGCGGGCCATCCAGCGTTTCCTGCCAGAATTTCAGGAAGCCGCGCATTTCCGGGAAGTTCGGGGCGAGATCATAATCCTGCCAGATATAGGTCTGCAGGAATTGCGGATGATCGGGCAGGCGGTAGAAGATCTGCGCCGTCGTCAACCCATAACCCAGCAACTGCTTTTGCATGTCGTTATGCATGAGCTTTCTCTTTCCGTTCCCATTCTTGTTCGTGACTCATGGTCACTCAAATATGGAAACAACAGATGGTAAACTCAAGCTTTACAAAAATGTCATGATGGAAATTTATTCACAGAAATCAATGTATTAGCAGCGACTGCATGGGAGTGCTGCCAAGGCTGCGCCCAGGCGCAGCCTTGGCAGGATCAGCGCTTGAGGTGCCGTGTCAGCCCGCCTTCCATCCGCGCCCAGCCGTTTCGCATGAGTTCGACAATCACGAGATAGAAGATCGCAGCCCAGAGATAGATCTGGTAGTCGTAGGTCCGCGAGAAGGCGTAGCGTGTTTCGCCCATCAGGTCGAAGACCGTAATAATGGAGACGGTTGCCGAACTCTTGATCAGCAGGATGATCTCGTTGCCATAGGGGCGCAGCGCCACGATGAGCGCTTGTGGAATGATGATCTTGCGGAAGGCGATCCAGGTATGGATACCAAGGGCGCTGGCCGCTTCCCGCTGGCCCTTCGGTACGCTCTGAATGGCGCCCCGGACGATTTCCGTCTGATAAGCCGCCGTGTTCAGCGTCATGGCGAAAACGCCGCAATAGAAGGGGTCCTTGAAGAACCACCAGAGGCCGATATCCTCGAAGAACCAGCGAAAGCTCGGGAAACCGTAATAGACCATGAAAATCTGCGCCAGCAGCGGCGTGCCGCGGAACAGATAGACATAGCAATAGGTCAGCGTGCTCAGGATCTTGTTGCTCGACATACGGGCAAAGGCCAGCGGTATCGAGAGAATCGCGCCGAGGATAAAGGATGTTGCGACCAGCTTGACCGTGATCCAGAGACCGTGAAGCAGCCGCGGCCCATAGGTTTCGAGCTTGTCGACATCCCACCCGCTTATAATCATTGCCAGCAGCGAAATACCGAGAATGGCCCAGAGGGTCAGAAAAAAATAACCGGCGATGCGCGCCTTGGACAGCTTCGTGACCGTCTTCGGCGGTGCCGGCTGCGCGGCGATCAGAACTTCGGCATGGCTCATCGATGGACCTCCGCGCGTTTAGCCCATCGATCGAGATAGAAGAGGCCGACGGAAGAGATGACGGCCAGTGTCAGATAAAACAGGCAGGCGATGGAATAGAAGGTGAAGGGCGCCTTGGTGGCGCGAACGGCAATCCCCGTCTGCCTGATGATATCGGCAAGGCCGATGATGGACACGTAAGACGTATCCTTCAGCAGGTTCATCCAGAGGTTCCCGAGATTTGGCAGGGAAATACGCACCAGTTGCGGCACGATGATAAGCCGCATGGTTCGCGCTCGATGAAATCCAAGTGCATCGCCTGCCTCATATTGACCTTTGGGAATGGCTTTGAAGGCAGAGAGGAGGACTTCCGAGCAATAGGCGGAAAAGACGATTGCCAGCGCCACCATGCCGGCCGCGAAGGCGTTGATCTCAACGGGGCCGTCATAACCGAATTTGGCGAGCACGGACTGCAAGAGGATCTGCATGCCATAGTAGATGATGAAGAGCGTCAGCAGCTCCGGCAGGCCACGGAAAATCGTCGTGAAGACGCCAGCGGCGAGCCTCAGCGATTTCTCTTCCGATTGCTGCGCCAGCGCGACGAAGAACCCGATGACGATGCCGAGCGGCAGCGTCAGGACGGAGACGGTGATGGTGATCTTCAAGCCACCGGCTAGCTCGTCGCCCCATCCCGTGTCGCCACAGGCGAGCATCGTATTTTGGCCGAACAGAGTGAACAGTCCGGCCGGACCACACAATGGGTCAAAAATCGTACTCAACCAGGTCCACAAGGAACCAAGGGCGGAAAACAATCCGCTCATGCCATATTTCCCCTAGCGGCTTTTGCCGCGTTTCTGCTTATATTCATCTCGTTGTCAAACAAAAACGGCGGAAGGGCAAGCTTCCGCCGTCGTCTTTTCCCAGGGAATCGACGGGCGATCAATCGCCGTAGACGTCGAAATCGAAATACTTGTCCTGGATCTTCTTGTAGGTGCCGTCAGCGCGGATCGCAGCGATCGCGGCGTTCAGCTTGTCCTTGAGGGCCGCATCGCCCTTGCGGATGGCGATGCCTGCACCGACGCCGTTGATGACCGGGTCGCTTTTCAGCGTGCCGAGCATCTTGCAGCAATTGCCTGCATCGGACTTCACCCATTCGGACAGCACGACGACGTCGTCGATGGCTGCATCGATACGGCCGTTGCTGAGGTCGAGCTTGTATTCGTCAGCCGACGGATAGAGCTTGAGCTCGGCATCCTTCAGGTGGGCGGACGCATAGTTGGCATGCGTCGTGGAGGACTGTGCGCCGATCGTCTTGCCCTTCAGGGCTTCGTCGGTCGCTTCCTTGAGAGTGGAGTCCTTCGGAATGGCGATTGCCGGCGGCGTGTTGTAAATCTTGTTGGTGAAGTCGACGATCTTCTCGCGCTCGGGCGTGATCGACATGGACGAGATGATCGCGTCGAACTTCTTGGCCTGCAGGGCGGGAATGATGCCGTCGAAATCCTGGTTCACGAAGGTGCACTTGACCTTCATGTGATCGCAAAGCGCATTGGTTATATCGATATCGAAGCCGGTGAACTTGCCGCCGGCGTCAAGCGATTCGAAAGGCGGGTAGGTCGCGTCCGTGCCGAAGACGATCGTGTCGCCATCGGCAAGCGCCGCGCCGGCGACGAGCGACATTGCGGCGAAGGACGCGGCGGCAATAAGACGAGTGGAGATGCGCATATTGACCCTCTCTGTTGGTGGCCGGCAGCCCATTATTGTTTTTGGCAGACGGCTCGAGTGGAGCGGGCTGGTGGCCCGCCTCGCGGCGATATTCGTACTTTTTTTTGGGAAAATGCAACTGGAATTACAAAGGCAATCTGCCTTTGCGCAATGCCGCCGTAATGCACGCGCTACACAGGCAAATCTGAATGTAAGCCATCCATTGCGTTCAGGCAGGGTTAATTACGGCAACCTAATAGTGCGGGAACATATAGCGGCTTGCCGCGATTCAGCCTCATGAGAACCGAAAATTGGCCGGGTTCCTGAGGCAATCGCCTTGCCGCTCAGATTCGCAATTCGGCGGACAAAGATCATAAGAGGAGACCCCTATGGGAAAGCGATCCAGACTATTTGCCAGCGCCGCGTTTCCGCTGCTTTCGCTATCGCTCGCCTTCGAGCCGGTAGCAGCCGCGGCCCTTCGTGAACAGCCAATCGTACCGCTGAACAACGGCATCGCCGGCGCAGCCGCGACCGCCGCAGATACAAGTTTCGAGGTGGCGCAGCAGGAGGCGCCGGCAGCTCAGCCCGATGAAGAGCAGCTCAAGCACAAGAAGCCTGCCGAAGGCGGGGAGGGCCAGAAGCATCAGGGTGGTGGCGAGCAGCAGCACCAGATGAAGCAGGCTGAGCCCGAGGGTGAGCCGCAGCAGAAGGCGCCGAAGCAGCAACAGCCGGAAGCGCAGCCGCCGAAGGCCGAGCATCAGCAGCCCGCGGAGCAGGGGCAGCCGAAGCCGCAGAAGCAGCAGCCGGCCGCAGAGGCGCCGCCTGAGCCTCCGAAGAAGCAACGTCAGCAACCCGCCGAAGAGCCTCAGGCACAGCCCGAAGCCAAACCGCAGCCTAAGGCTGTCGCTCCCCAGGCAGAGCCGGAAGCACCGCAGCCGAAGCCGAAGGTCAAGCAGCCCGAAGCCAAGCAGCCTGTGGAGCAAGAGCAACCGAAGCCGCAAAAGCAGCAGCCGGCCGAAGCGCCGCAGCCGAAGGTAGAGCAGCAGCCTGCTACGGAAGCGCAGCCGGAGGCCAAGCCGGAGCCGAAGGTCAAGCCTGGTTCGAAGGCGCAGCAGCCGGCTCCGGGCGAAAAGCAGGCTCCCGTCGCGGGCGAACAGCCGAATCAGGGGGCCCAGCCTGGAAAGCAGGCGCAGCCCGAACAGAACGCTCAACCCAAGCTGCAAGGTCAGACCGAGGCTCCGGCAAAGCAGCCCACCGAGCAGCAGCCGGCACCGGCCGGTGAACCTGCTCAGGGACATAAGGTACAGCCGGGAACGCAGCCTCAGACGCAGGCACAGCCCGGAACGCCTGCGACCCCTGGCGCTGAGCAGGGGCAGAAGCAGGGTGGGGACAAGACCCACGGCAAACAGCCGCAGAACCAGCAACAAGGCGAGCAGCCCGCCGCCAATCCGCAGCAGCCGGCCCAGCAGGGCACGCCGCAAGGACAGCCAGCACAGGCTGGCAACCCGGCAACGCCGCAGCCTGGGAAGCAGCAACCGGCCAATGGCGCCGCGACGCCGGCTCAAGCTGGTGCAGCGGCTCCCGCCGCCAACGGCAATGGCCAGCAGGCTGGCGAAATCCAGCTGCCTCCCGCCGAGCAGGTCTCGCCGCAGGAACTGGAGCGCCGTAAGAAGATCGCGGAGAATCCCGCCTCCGCCAATGGTCCCGTTATCCTGCCCGTCGAAAACGGAAGCGCGGTTCTGGACAGCCAGAAGGATGCGGTTCGTCGTGGTGAGCATCTAAACAATGGGCAGAATCCCGCTGCCCCAGGCGCCCAGGGTGGTCGCGGACAGGCGGGTCAGGCTTCGCAGAGCGGGCAGGCCCAGACCGCCCCGGCCCAGCAGCCGCCACCGGCTTACACCAAGCCGCCGACCTCCGATGCTGAGGCCCAGCGCGCGGCAGCCGGCGGCCAACCGCAACCTCCGGTCAAGATGGAAGCCGTAACCAGCGAGCAGGGTCGTCGCATCGACCGCCGGCCGGACTTCGCCGCGCCACAGGGAACGACGGTGCAGACCATCATCAATCAGGACAACCGGACCATCGTCAACGTCGACAACACCTATGTCGTTCGTCACGATGATAGCGAGCGCTTCATTCGAGGCGGTGAGCGGCCGGTCTACGAACAACTGCCGCGTGACCGCTACCGCGAGACGATCGATCAGCCCGACGGCGATCGCGTCATCACGATCCGCAACCGCTACGGCGACATCATCCAGCGCTCGCGCATCGATGCAAGCGGCCGCGAATATGTGCTGTTCTACTCGCCGGAACTGGAAAGTCGTCCTGACAATGACGACTACTACCGCGATCCGGGTGAAGATCTGCCGCCGATGCGCCTGCTCATTCCGTTGAGCCAGTACATCATCGATACGGCATCGAACCGCAATGCCGACTATTACGACTTTCTGCGGGAGCCGCCGGTCGAGCCGGTCGAGCGCATCTATTCGGTCAATGAAGTCCGTTATTCGGCTCGTATCCGCGACAAGATCCGCCGTATCGACCTCGATACTATCACCTTCGCGACCGGCAGCGCCGAGATTCCGATGTCGCAGGCGAGCACCCTTCGCGGTGTCGCCGATGGCATGTTGAAGATCATCAAGCGCGATCCGACAGAAACCTTCCTGATCGAGGGCCATACGGATGCGGTGGGTTCGGCCCAAAGCAATCTGATCCTGTCGGACCAACGCGCGGAATCGGTCGCCAACGTGCTGACGGATGTCTACGGCATTCCTGCCGAAAACCTGGTCACCCAGGGCTACGGCGAGCAGTATCTCAAGGTGAATACGCTCGGCCCGTCGCAGGAAAACCGCCGCGTCACCATTCGCCGCATCACGCCGCTGGTGCGTCCGGTGGCATCGAACCGCTAAGGGATCAGCTTATAGCTTGATAGTAAGGGCCGCCGGGAAACCGGCGGCCCTTCTCATTTCGACGGGCCCTCGAGGCCGACCTTTGCAGCGATGAAATCGGCAATTGCGACCGTATCGTCGAGGTTGAAAACGGCAAGAGAACCGGCGTCTTCAACAGGGTGGTCGGCGGCGATGGCGACGATGTGACGGTCCTGCGGGGCGAGCGGTTCGCGCTTAACCGCTTCCAGTCGGCGCGCCTCGATTTTCGGGATGGGTTCGCGCTTGTAACCCTCGATCAAGACGAGGTCGCAGGGAGCGAGACGCGTCAGTATTTCTTCGAAGCTCGGTTCGGGCGCGCCGCGCAATTCGTGCATGATGGCATAGCGCGTGCCGGAGACGATGGTGACTTCATGCGCGCCGGCCTCGCGATGACGAAAGCTGTCGGCGCCCACCTTGTCTATATCGAAATCATGATGCGCATGCTTGATGGTCGAGATGCGATAGCCGCGCTGGGTGAACTCCGTGACCAGCCTCACCGCAAGCCCTGTCTTGCCGGAATTCTTCCAGCCGGCGATGCCGAAGATTTTGGGCCGAGATTTCGTCATGGCATGTCTTCCAAAGCTGCCAGCCATGTCTCCGCTTCGGCGAGATCGGCTGGCGTATTGATGTTGAAGAAGGGATCGAGAGGCCCGATTGCCGTTTCGACCGCGGCGAATTCCACCCGCTGCACTTTATGTCGAGCGAGGAAATCCCTGACGCGCCGTTTGTCGTCGGAGGAGATCCATAGTTCCAGATCGGCGGTGGCGGAGACGGGCCAGAGACCGAAAACAGGATGATCCTGACCGAGTGATGCGGCAATGGCAATCTCATCGGGGCCGTGAATGACATGGGCAAGGCGCGCGACAAGATCGGAAGGAAAGAACGGGGTGTCGATGGGGATGGTGGCGATGTGCGAGGCCTCAGGGTGATGTAACTGCGCGTCCTGCAAAGCAGCGAGCACACCTGCAAGCGGCCCTAATTTACCGGGAATTCTATCCGGAATGAGCCGCATCCCCATGGCGTTAGGCCAATCGGCATCGGCATTCAGTGCGATCGGTTTGAGCTGCCGTTGCCCGATCTTCGACGCGATACGAGCGATCAGGCTTTCGCCGGCGAGCATTGCAAAGGCCTTGTTGGCGCCCATGCGGCTGGAACGGCCGCCGGCAAGCAGAACGACGGGAATATCTTCGGGAGTGGCGATGAAGTCGGACATGATTGCGACCTCAGGCGGGAACGCGGGGTTCTGATTCCTGCGCGACAGGCTCGGCCGCCCGCCGTCTGCTTTCGCGATAGAAAGTATAGATACCGGAGGCGATGACAATGGCTGCGCCGAAGACAGACCATCCGTCCGGCACTTCGCCGAAGGCGATCAATCCGAGCAGAGCCGACCAGATGAGACTGAGATAACGGAACGGCGCGACGAAAGAGATTTCGCCCGAGCGCATGGCCAATATGACGCCCTGGTAGCCGATCAGCACCAGAACGGAGGCCAGCAGGATCTGCAGGAGCGACGTCGTGCTGGCCGGCTGCCAGCCGCCGAAGGGGATGATGCACAATGCTCCGAATATGGATATGGAAATTGCGGTGCAGAGCGTGACCATCAACGACGGCACGTCCTTGTCTATGCAGCGTGTCGCCAGATCGCGGGCGGCGGTTGCAAACATGCAGGCGATAGCAAGGAGGGCGGCCGTCGTGAACCCGTCACGGCCGGGCCTGATGATGATCAGCACGCCGACGAAGCCGACGGCAATCGCCGTCCATCGCCTCCATCCCACTGGCTCCTTCAAGAAGATCATCGCGCCAAGCGTCACGGCAAGCGGAACAGCCTGCTGGATAGCGGAGGCATTGGCGATGGGCATCATTCCGAGGGCGGTGATGTAGGTCGCTGCCGCCAGAGCTTCGCAGGCGATGCGCAGCGCAATCATCGGCTGCAGGATGACGCGCCAATTGCGCAGGGCGCCCATTCGACGGGCAAGCAGATACACAAAAAAACTCGTGAACAAGCCGCGGATGAAGATGATCTCGCCTGCATTCATCGTGGCGATGACGGTCTTGGACAGCGCATCGCTGCAGGAGAAGCCGGCCATGGAGGCCGCCATGAAGAGCGCGCCCTGCGTATTCTTGGTCAGTCGCATGAGAAAGATGAGTCCCCCAATATACCCATCTGGATTAGCGCCGTTTTCAGCAAATTGGAATCGGCTGTGTTTCGGTCGAAGTTGAATTCGTTTGAGCGGCAGTCAAATTCGATTGTGCATTGCGAGATATTTGTCATTCATTGACGTTATTTTTCGCGCTGCGGTCGCGGAATGAGACAGCGGTTGCAGTTTTTTTGCCATTGCAGAGGCTTTTAGGCAGGCGATTAATGCTTATTCAATCTTATTTCCAGAGGCTCACAGCGGTTTTGCATGAGGCAGAAGCACCTACCGCAGCGCAGCAGGAATGACGATCCCGCCTTCGCTGGAGATTTTTAATAATCCAGTTGAGGCGCCGTATGTTTTTCATTGATCGTCTTTTGCAAGGCCGCAGGATTGTCACCAAAGTCCTTATTTTCGTGGTGCCTCTGGTGGTTCTGATCGCCGGCGTCGGCCTGGTGGGCTATCACACGGCCAATATTCTGAACGGTCATATGACCGTGACGCGCGCCACGATCGAGAATATCAGCGATTTCGAGAACCTTCAGGCTGCCCTGCAGGAATTCACGGGTTCACCTTCCGATGACACGCGCCAGACATTGGCCGCCAAGATCGACGCGCAGGAACAGGGTGTCCGTCGCTTAAGTGGGCTGCTCAGTGACGATCAGCGCGCCAAGATCATTCCGGTCACCGAGCTTGCCGCCAAGATGCGCACGCAGGAAGCGACGCTCTGGTCCATCAGGCAGAAGCAGGATAGCGATGTCGAAGCTATCCGGAAGGCGGTGCAGAATATCGAGGCGACCGCCAAAGCCGCCGGCAAGCAGATAGACATCATCCGCAAGGATTTCAGCGACAAGGAAACTTTCGCCAAGGAACTGCTCTACGATGCTGCGGCCTATAAGGGCCTCTCGGAGAAGATGAGCAATCTGCGCATCCAAGTGCAAATGGCGGCCGATTCCACCGAGGAGATTTCGGACGCGCGTACCTATGCGGACGCTATCCTGAAGCAGGTGACGATTTCGAAGGCACTGGTTTCCAAGCGCGGCGCCAGCCTCGTCGCCAATGCCTCCGATGCGGCCGACAAGCTCGATGCGGTATTGAAGAGCTCCGGCACGCCGGACCAGAAGGTCGAGGCGATGGGGCCGATCTTGCAGAGCTTTGTGAAGATCGAAGGCGACATGACCCTGCAGTCGGCCAAGAACAGCGATACCGCTGCCGATCGCTTCGTCAGCCTGGACAAGATCATCGACGGCCAGAAGGAGCTTCTGGATCACGTCGATCAGGCGCTTAGTCTCGTCGACCGCCTGATATTGCATGCCTCGCGCATGGAAAACGTTCGCGATGCAGCCTCACGCGAACCGGTTCTTGCGGATCTCAAGGATCTGCAGAGCATTGCTGCAAGGATTTCGGAGCTCGGCCCGACTAACGCCACCATGCGTGATTTTGCGGCTCACATGAAGCCGCTGATCGAGGGCTTGACCAATGGATCGGCCGATCTGCTGCAGACGGCAGCCGACTGGAAGACGACGCGTGTTCAGTCCAACACCTTGCTCGCCGATGCGATGACCTCGCTGCGTGGCTTCGTTGCCCAGGCACAGGAACTTGGCAAGGAAGATAGCGAGCGTTCGGCCAACGTCTCGGTCATCGCCATGATCGTCGGCACGCTGCTTGCCATCATCGGCGGCCTTATGCTCGTGGAAACCCTGCGCGGTCCGCTGAAGCGCGTTGCCGACGTGATGACGCGCCTTGCAAGCGGCGACCTGGAAGTCGCGATCGACGGCCGCAATCGCGGCGATGAGATCGGCGACATGGTACGCTCCGTCAGCGTCTTCCGCGATGCCGCGCTTGAAAATGTCCGGCTGGAGCGGGAAGCCGAAAGCGCCCGTGCGCTCTCTGCGGAAGAGGCTGCCCGTCGCGCTGCCGAGCGCGCCCGCATCGAAGCCGAGCAGAAGCAGGCACTCAATGCGCTGGCCGACGTTCTCGCCAAGCTTGCCGACGGCAATCTTGAAGAAGGCATGCGCGAGGATCTTTCGGCTGACTTCGTGGAAATGGCCTTCACTTACAATCACGCGGTCGAGGCGCTGCGTGAGACCCTGACGGACGTTCGCTACACGGCCGAGGAGATCAAGGGCGGCACTGGCAATCTTGCCATGTCGGCCGACGACCTCGCTCGGCGCACCGAGCAGCAGGCTGCCGCCCTCGAGGAAAGTTCGCGGGCGCTGCATCGCCTCAGCGACGTTGTGCGCTCGACCGCCGATCGTGCACGGCAAACGGCGACCTCCGTCAACGAGACGCAGGCCTATGCGACCCAATCGGGCGAAGTCGTCGCCAAGGCTGTGGGCGCCATGAGCGAGATCAACCGTTCGTCGGAGAAGATCGCCACTATCATCGGGGTCATCGACGAGATCGCCTTCCAGACTAACCTCCTGGCTCTGAATGCCGGTGTCGAGGCAGCCCGTGCCGGTGAGGCCGGTCGCGGCTTTGCTGTTGTCGCTCAGGAGGTGCGTGAACTTGCGCAACGGTGTGCCAATGCGGCGAAGGAGATCAAGGGCTTGATTTCCGCAAGCTCCACCCAGGTGCGGAACGGCGTTCATCTGGTCGAGCAGACCGGCGCGGCCCTGACCGAGATCATCAACCACGTCACCGGCGTTCAGAGGCTCGTTGCCGATATTTCCTCTGCTACGACAGAGCAGTCGACCGGTATCGAGGAAGTCACCCGCGCGGTTTCCGAAGTCGAGCTGATCACGCAGCGGAACGCGGCGATGGTCGAGGAGAACAATGCGGAGATCCACGGCCTGCGCCAGCGCGTGGATATGCTTTCGGAAAAGATCGATCGCTTCCGCACTGGCGATGGCGAGGCGGAGCATGCGAGCTATGGCAGTGCGGATGCACGTTACCGCGCTGCGTAAGGCTGCATCGATAGAAAGACCATCATGAATCGAAAAGCGCCGGACCAATGTCCGGCGCTTTTCGATTGAAGCTTGCTATCGCGATTGAATGAATTGCGAATGAATTACCGACCGAGATGGAGCGTCTCGCCATCGGCGGGAATGAGCAGCCGCGAGGGATCGAGACCGCCTGCCTCTGCGGTTTGGCGAAGATCCTGGCGCGTGACGGTCGCGTGATCGAGTGCTTCCATATGAGCTGCGACAATAGTCGCTTGCGGGGCGAGGCGGCTGACTTCGAGCGTCTGTTTGTCGTCCATGACGATCAGGTCGCCATCCCAACGGGCGCCGCAGGAATGGGTGACGATGATCTCGGGGGAGAATTCGCGGATCGTTTCGGCGACCGGAGGGTAGAGCACGGTATCTCCAGCCCAATAGACGGTGGGTTCGCCATCGGCCTCCAGCGTGAGGCCGATGACCGGCCCCATTTTTTCCACGACCGGCCCAACGCCGTGGCTGCCCTGCCGCGGCGTGATTGTCAGCCCTTGCCAAACGGTCGATTGCGTGAGCGGCGTGACGTTTGTGAAGCCAGCGTCGCGGATACGTCCTTCATCACCGGGTTGGCAAAGGATCGGCAGTGTTTTCGGCACGCGCTCCTTCGCCACGGCATCGAAATGATCGGTATGCAGATGCGATACGATCACCAGCTCGACGCCCTGGAGAATGTCGTCGATCGAACGCGGCAGTTCCGTCATCGGATTAAGAGAGCGGCCGGTGAAGGACGGGAGACTGTGGCGCGGTGCAAAGTAAGGGTCGATCAGCAGAATATGGCCGCCATAGGTGACCTTCAGCGTCGCATTGCGAATAAGCTCAAGCTGCATATTTGATGTTCTCGGTGGGATTTAGCCGCCGGTGACGCTCATGTGGCGACCGACTGCCGGACGGTTGTGCGTGCGGTCGATGATGAAATCATGACCCTTCGGCTTGCGGGTGATGGCTTCGTCTATCGCTGCATGGAGCAGGGCGTCATCCTCGCTTGCACGCAACGCCGTGCGCAGGTCGGCCGCGTCGTTTTGCCCGAGGCACATATACAGCGTGCCCGTGCAGGTGAGCCTTACGCGATTGCAGCACTCGCAGAAATTATGGGTCATAGGCGTGATGAAGCCGAGGCGACCGCCGGTTTCGGCGACTTGGACGTAACGGGCAGGGCCGCCCGTCTGGTAGGGAATATCCGTCAGCGTGAACTGACCCTCGAGATCGGTGCGCAACTGGGAGAGCGGGAGATACTGGTCGGTGCGGTCTTCGTCGATCTCGCCCATGGGCATGGTCTCGATGACGGTCAGGTCCATGCCGCGACCATGCGCGAACCGTAGCAGGTCGGGAATTTCGGTATCGTTGAAGCCTTTGAGCGCGACGGCATTGAGCTTGATCTTCAGACCGGCTTTCTGCGCTGCGTCGATGCCTTCCATCACCTTGGAGAAATCTCCCCAGCGGGTGATCGTGCGGAATTTATCGGGATCCAGTGTATCGAGCGACACGTTGATGCGCCGGACGCCGCTATCGTAAAGCTCCTCGGCATGGCGGGCAAGCTGCGAGCCGTTTGTCGTCAGGGTCAATTCGTCAAGCGCGCCATTTTTCACGCTCTCACCGAGCTTGCGGACCAGAAACATGATGTTCTTGCGCACCAGAGGTTCGCCGCCGGTGAGCCTGATTTTGCGCACGCCCTTGGCGATGAAGGCGGAACAGAGCCGGTCGAGTTCTTCGAGCGTCAAAAGATCCTTCTTGGGCAGGAAGGTCATGTGCTCGGCCATGCAATAGGTGCAGCGGAAATCGCAGCGGTCGGTGACGGAAACGCGCAAATAGGTGACCGAGCGCCCGAAAGGATCAATCATCGGGCTTCTATCCGCTGCCAGCGGCGAGGCGCCGCCTATCGTACCGACAATGCTATTCACTCAAATCTCCATCACACTGCTAATGTGTGCATAGGCGATTGTTGCGTCAAGGAAAATGCCTTTCAATTATGCTTGCGTGTGAACGTGTAGCGGCATAATTCTCGAAAATACATTGAAAGGCATGGGAAAATCGATGAGTGACGTTTGGCCGACCGAATTACGGGTCTCGAAGGATCGCCGTCACCTCATGGTGACGTTCGATAACGGCGCGAGCTTCGACTTGCCGGCAGAGATGCTGCGGGTGCTGTCTCCCTCCGCAGAGGTCCAGGGACACGGACCGGGACAGAAGGTTACCGTACCGGGCAAGCGCAATGTCGGCATCATGTCGATGACGCCGACCGGCAACTATGCCGTTCGCATTGGGTTCGACGACATGCACGACACGGGCATTTTCACATGGTCCTATCTGCGCGAGCTTGGAGAAAAGGGCCAGGAGCTTTTTGCGGCCTATGAGGCTGAGTTGAAGGAAAAGGGTCTCAGCCGCGACCCGGTTGGAAAGCCGCATTAGCAAACTCCAGTAACGGACAGGGGACGGAAGCATGATCCTTGGGGGTAGGGAAAACTGGCTTCGCGCCAAGGGTAGCAAGAACGAGAGCAAGGTTTCCTTCGTCGAGCTGTTTTTCGATCTGGTCTTCGTTTTCTCGATCTCGCAGCTCGCGCATGCATTGGCCGAGCATTTCACCCCACGGGGGGCGCTCGAGGCTATCATGCTGATCTTCGCGGTATGGTGGGTCTGGGTTTTCACCGCCTGGGTAACGAACTGGCTCGATCCCGACCGCATGCCGGTGCGCATCATGCTGTTCACGCTGATGTTTGCGGGACTTATCCTTTCCGCTGCCATCCCTGAGGCCTTCGGCGAGAAGGCGATTTTCTTTGCCGGCGCCTACGTCTTCATGCAGGTAGGCCGCTCGCTGTTCACAGTCTACGCCCTCAAGAATGCCAGCGCGGCCAACCATCGCAACTTCCTGCGCATCACCAGCTGGCTCGTCCTGTCCGGCATCTTCTGGATATCAGGCGCGCTGGTTGAGGGCGAGGCTCGTATTGTGCTTTGGCTGATCGCGCTCATCATCGAATATGCAGCTCCAGCGCTTGGCTTCCGGGTACCCGGGCTCGGCAAATCGACGACGGCGGATTGGAATGTGTCAGGCGCGCATCTGGCCGAACGTTGTGCGCTATTCATCATCATCTGTCTCGGCGAAGCAGTGCTGCAGGCCGGCAAGACCTTTGCTGAACAGCCGGTGACGCCCTTGATCGTCGCGGTGTTCGTCACCGCCTTCGTCGGCACGGTTGCTCTGTGGTGGATTTACTTTCAGTTTGGTCATGAAAGGGCGGCCCATCGCATCGAGCATGACGACACGCCCGGCAGCCTCGCTAGGCAGGCATTCACCTATGCGCATATTCCGATCTTGGCCGGAATTATCCTGAGCGTCGTCGGAGATGAATTTCTCTTTGCTCATCCGCATGATGCTGCGGATATGCATGCCGCGGCCGCCATTCTGGGCGGACCGGCGGTCTTCCTCCTTGGAAATCTCTGGTTCAAAGGGGTAACCACCGGCCGGCCGCCGCTATCGCATATGGCGGGGCTTGTCGGGCTGGCGCTATTGCTGCTTACCTTGCCGATGGTCGTGGTCTATCAGCTCGGCATTCTGGCGACGGCCGTGCTCGTCGTCGTTGCGATCTGGGAATTCGCCTCGTTGAACCGGGTCGTTCCTTCGGCGCGCTCAGCTGGCGATCACTGATCGCCAGCGAGCTCCAGCGGTTCACGCTCTTCCTGCATCAGGAGGCTGACGACGCGCTCCATATGCACGGTGATCGCTTCGCACTCTTCGATTGGCGCATCGGAGAGCATCCGGTCGATGAGCGTGGTCTGGATGGTCATGGCTTCTTCCGTGACGCGCCGGCCCTCTGCGGTTAGATAGAGGCGTAGCACGCGCTTGTCCTGCTTGTCCCCGCGGCGTTCGATCAGTCCCCGCTTTTCCATCTGGGGCAACAGCATGCTCATATTGGAGCGGCCGACCAATAGCTTGCGGGCGAGTTCCTGCTGCGAGATGCCTTCAAAGCGAAACAGGTTGACGAGAATGTCGAGGTGCGGTGGCTTGATGTCGAGATGCGTCAATGCCCGTCCAAGTGATTGTTGCATCAGCTGGCAGGCGCGCGCCACGGCGATCCAGCTTCGAAAACGCGGATGGTCCCAGGGAAGGGATTGATTTTTGTTCATCGTTGTACTTTATTGTTCATAGTTGAACATTATTGGATTCCCACTATGCCATCCTTTGCGCTCAAGGTCACCCGGTCGGGTCTCGCCGGTCTCGAAAGGCTGTCTCCGCGGCTCGCCGGCAAGGCGGCTTTCCGGCTTTTCTGTCTGACGCCATCGCGTCGGCCGCGCGGCTCGAAGGCCAAGTCTGCGTATGTGGAGGGCGGGCAGCGTCTCCTTGCAGCGGAGCAGGTGATGCTGCCGTTTCCCGGTGGCCGCGCCATGGCTTACCGCTTCAATGGCGGAGCCAAGGGGCCGCGCAGACGCTATCTCGTGGTCCATGGCTGGGGTGCCAGCAGTGAATACATGTCCGAACTGGCTGCATTCCTTGCCGACGATGGAGCGGAGGTGATCTCGCTCGATCTTCCCGGGCATGGGCGCTCGGGCGGGCGATTCCTGAATGTGCGTTTGGCCGTCTCCGCCATTGCCGCGGCCTCGGCCCGTTTCGGAGCCTTCGATGCCGCGATCGGACACTCCTTTGGTGGGGCATCCCTGGCACTGGCATCCGCGGGCTTTTTGCCTGATATCGAGCCGCTTCGTCCGGGCAAGCTTGTGTTGATCGGTGCGCCGAGCGCCATGGGCTGGCTGTTCAAGGATTTCGGCCGCCTGATGCGGCTCGGACCTGCGACCCAGGCGGCCCTGGAAGACGAGGTTCGTCTGGTAACGGGCAGGACGCTCGCTTCCTATGACCAGAAGCGCGACCGGCTCGATCCGAGCCGGCCAGTTCTTGTCATCCATGCCGAGGATGACAAGGAAGTGAGCGCCGATCATGCGCGCGGCTATGCGGCCGAGGGTCCGCATGTCCGTCTCTTCTGGGCCAATGGCTTCGGTCATCGGCGAATCGTCAGTGCCGCACCCGTGCTTGAGGCTATCAAGGACTTCCTCGCTAAAGACCTCCAAGAGGAAAATCCGCTCGAAAATCATGACGGGACAGTGTTATCGTTCTACCGAACTCCGCTGCGTCGCTCGTCATAATAATGTCTGCGCCGCCCCGGATTCGAGTGGAATGCCACAGAGAAGCGTGAGGCCGCATGCACATCGTCACATCCGTCGAGGAACTGAAGCAGCTCTATGGCGACGCCGGCGAGGCGTCGATCACCAAGGTCACGAGCGTTCTGACACCGCTCTATCGCCGAATGATCGAAGCATCGCCCTTCATGGCGCTGGCAACGGTCGCGTCCGAGGGGCTTGATTGCTCGCCGCGTGGTGACTTGGGTGGAGTCGTTCGCGTGGAGGATGAGAAGACCCTGCATCTGCCGGATTGGCGCGGCAACAACCGCGTCGACTCTCTTGCGAATATCGTTCGCGATCCGCGCATAGCGCTGATGTTTCTCATCCCGGGATCGAATACGACGATGCGGCTCAATGGTCGGGCAGTCGTCTCGATCGACCCGGCCTTGCTCGACAGTTTCGAGATGGATGGCAAGCATCCGCGCTGCGTTGTCGTGATTACGATCGAGGAAGTCTATTTCCAGTGTGCCCGGGCGGTGATGCGGGCCGAGCTGTGGAATGCGGAACGGTTCGTCGATCCGGCAAGCCTGCCATCGCCGGGTATGATGCTGAAGGCGGCGAAGGCCGATTTCGATCAGGAGACTTATGATCGCGAGGCGCCCGTACGGGCGGCCAAAACGCTCTGGTAAGCAAGCCGCCGGCATGCCTGGGAAAGCAGCGCCGGCGGTTGGTTGGCTTCGCTTCTAATTCTTGTAGATGAGCCAACTTTTGGTGAAATCCTTCTGCATGCCATCCTGATAGACGCTGCTGCAATTGCGGCCGGCATTCTTGGCGCAGTAAAGCGCCAGATCGGCCTTGTTATACAGCTCCCCGGAATCGGCTGCTTCCGAAGCCATACAGATGCCGAGGGAGAGGGTGATCGGACCATAGTCTACCCCGGTGCGCGAATTCTTGAACGGCGTCGCTTCGAGGGTGCGACGTATCCGTTCGCATACCGTCGTAACTTCCTCGATGCTGGTGGCTTCCAGAATGAGAGCGAATTCCTCGCCTCCGACGCGGGCGACGAAGACGGCGCGACGTACATTGGCGCGGATGATGGAGGCGACGGTGGCGAGAATCTTGTCGCCGACCGGGTGGCCGAACGTGTCGTTGACCCGCTTGAAGTGATCGATATCGGCAAGAACCAGAGCGGTCGTCGGCCGGGTAAGCTGGTTGTCGAAGATGGAGATCAGCCGGTCCTCGAAGGCGCGGCGGTTGGAAAGCCGGGTTAGCGAATCGGTGTTGGCGATGCGCTTGTATTCGTCCAGCTCCTTGCGGACCAGATCCATTTCCTGGCTGCGCTCCACGACATGCTCGACGGTCTTTTCACCGTGAGCCATCGTATCGCCGGTTGCTGTGGCGAGCATGTCAATGGCGCTGCGTAGCAGTTCGGCGCTGTTGTGGCTTCTGGAGCTTATGCTTTCACTAGTTTCGCCGAGCAGGCGGTTATAGCTTTCGAGTGTTGTCTGTTCCTGACGCAGGGCGCGTAGGACGGCATCGAGTTCGGAGGCGAGGCGGGTATGCGCTTCATCGAAGACGCGAGCCGCATGATGCGGAAAATACTTGGCGCCGATCGCGTCCAGCTCCTCCTGGGCGGCGTTTTTGCCCAGAGCCGCCAGTTCACGCGTGAGAGTGGGATTGGAGCCGATATAAGCTTCGTAGAAAAGTTCGTAATTGCGCGGAATAGGTGCGACCCCCATGGATCGCATGGCGTAGGTAATTTGCCCTGCCACGTCGGGAATTTGCGCCTTTGGCGCAATCGCCGTACTCATCGGTGAGCTCCGTAATAATGTATTTGTTAAAACTCTTCTTTATCTATGCAAAGATTCTTTGAGAAAATATTAAGAGTATGGTTATGAAAAATCCCCTGTCACTATGGTTTTATTCAAAAAATAATACAATTGAAGAGGGTTTTACAGAAAGGGGCGCCGATGCGCCCCTTTTGATATGCTCAATTCAAAACAGCTATTCTATCCAAGGTTAAGTTCCTGAAAGAAATCATTGCCCTTGTCGTCAATGACGATAAAGGCGGGAAAATCTTCGACCTCGATCTTCCAGACCGCTTCCATGCCAAGTTCCGGATATTCGAGTACCTCCACCTTCTTGATGCAATCCTGGGCAAGGCGGGCAGCCGGCCCGCCGATCGAACCGAGGTAGAAGCCGCCATATGTCTTGCATGCTTCCCGTACGGTACGCGAGCGGTTGCCCTTGGCGAGCATCACCATGGAACCGCCGAAGGATTGGAACTGGTCGACGTAACTATCCATGCGGCCTGCGGTCGTCGGGCCGAACGAACCGGAGGCATAGCCGGCTGGCGTCTTTGCCGGCCCGGCATAATAGACCGGATGGTTCTTCAGGTATTCCGGCATGCCTTCGCCCTTTTCCAGGCGCTCGCGGATCTTGGCGTGGGCAAGGTCGCGCGCGACGATGATGGTGCCGGTAAGCGACAGGCGCGTCTTGACGGGATGTGCGGACAGTTCTGCCAGGATATCCGCCATCGGCCGGTTGAGATCGATGCGGACCATGGATTCCGAGAGCTTGGCTTCGTCGATCTCCGGCATGTACTTGGACGGGTCGGTCTCCAGCTGTTCGATGAAGATGCCGTCGCGCGTGATCTTGCCCTTCGCCTGGCGGTCGGCGGAACAGGAGACGCCGAGGCCGATCGGCAGCGATGCGCCATGACGGGGCAGGCGGATGACGCGGACGTCATGGCAGAAATACTTGCCGCCGAACTGTGCGCCGACGCCGAGGCTCTGCGTGAGCTTATGGATTTCCTTCTCCATTTCGATATCCCGGAAGGCATGCCCGCTTTCGGAACCTTCCGTGGGAAGACAGTCGAGATACCGCGTCGAGGCGAGCTTGACCGTCTTCAGGTTCATCTCGGCCGAGGTGCCGCCGATGACGATCGCGAGATGGTAGGGCGGACAGGCCGCCGTGCCGAGCGTCAAGATCTTTTCCTTCAGGAAGTCCAGCATGCGGTCGTGGGTCAGCAGCGACGGCGTGCCCTGATAGAGGAACGTCTTGTTGGCCGAGCCGCCGCCCTTCGCGACGAAGAGGAACTCGTAGGCGTCGGTGCCTTCCTCGTAGATATCGATCTGTGCGGGCAAGTTGTTCCTAGTGTTCTTTTCCTCGAACATCTTGATCGGTGCGAGTTGCGAATAGCGCAGGTTCTTCTTCTCGTAGGCGTCGAGCACGCCCTTGGCGAGCGCTGCACTGTCGCCGCCTTCGGTCCAGACGCGGCGGCCTTTCTTGCCCATGATGATGGCGGTGCCGGTATCCTGGCACATCGGAAGCACGCCGCCGGCGGCAATATTGGCATTCTTCAGCAGATCATAGGCGACGAAGCGGTCGTTGTCGGTGGCTTCAGGGTCTTCAAGGATCGAGGCAAGCTGCTTCAGGTGACCGGGGCGCAGCAGGTGATTGATATCGGCGAAAGCCGTTTCGGCAAGGAGACGGATGCCCTCTGGATCGACGGTCAGGATTTCCTGGCCCTTGAATGTGTCGACGGAAACATAGTCGCCCGAAATCTTGCGGTAGGGGGTCGTGTCGTCGCCGAGGGGAAATAGATCATCAGCCATGTGGGAAACCTTTCAAGCCGGATGGCGGGGAAGATGTTTGGAGACGATCTAAATCCGGCTTGAGGCAAAAGCAATTGTTTGGCTGATAAGTTGAAACTTCAAAGTGGGGTTCGTTGATTGGGCATACTCAGGTCAGGTGGGTCTTCCGATGGCGAAACCTTGTGCCCGGCCCCTCACCCTAGCCCTCTCCCCGCAATGCGGGGAGAGGGTTGGGGTGAGGGGCCATGCACACGGCTGCAACATCGGAGAACATGCCCGGACGATCACCGTCCAGTGATGTCACTTCGGGCCGATCATCGTTTCCGGGCGGACGATGGTGTCATATTCTTCCGAAGACACCAATCCGCTTGCCAGCGCTTCTTCCTTCAGGGTCGTGCCGTTCTTATGGGCCGTCTTGGCGATCTTGGCGGCGTTGTCGTAGCCGATCTTCGGGGCGAGCGCCGTCACCAGCATCAACGAACGTTCGAGACCGGCCTTGATGTTGTCCTCGCGCGCCTCGATGCCGACGACGCAATTATCCGTGAAGGAGACTGCGGCGTCGCCGAGCAACTGCACAGACTGCAGGAAATTATAAGCCATCATCGGATTATAGACATTGAGCTCGAAGTGCCCCTGGCTGCCGGCAAAGGTCAGCGCGGCGTTGTTGCCGAAGATGTGGATGCAGACTTGCGTCAGCGCTTCGCACTGTGTCGGATTGACCTTGCCCGGCATGATCGACGAGCCCGGCTCGTTCTCCGGCAGTGAGAGTTCTCCGAGGCCCGAGCGCGGACCGGAGCCAAGCAGGCGGATGTCGTTGGCGATCTTGAACAGCGCAGCTGCGGCGGCATTGATGGCGCCGTGGCTGAAGACCATCGAGTCATGGGCCGCCAGCGCTTCGAACTTGTTCGGTGCAGTAACGAAGGGCAGTCCGGTGCTCTTGGCGATCTCGTCGGCGACCTTCTCGGCAAAGCCGATCGGTGCATTGAGCCCGGTTCCGACCGCAGTGCCGCCCTGGGCGAGTTCGCAGAGCCCCGGCAATGTCAGCTCGATGCGCTTGATCGAGGAGGCGACCTGCGCGGCATAGCCGGAGAATTCCTGGCCGAGCGTCAGCGGCGTTGCATCCTGCGTATGAGTGCGCCCGATCTTGATGATATGGGCAAAGTCGGCGACCTTCTTTTCCAGAGCAGCATGCAAATGCCGCAGGGCCGGCAGCAGGTGATGGACGATCTGCTCGGCGCAGGCGATGTGCATGGCTGTCGGATAGGTGTCGTTCGACGACTGGCTCATGTTGACGTGATCGTTCGGATGCACCGGCTTTTTCGAGCCCATCACGCCGCCGAGCATTTCGATCGCGCGATTGGAGATCACCTCGTTGGCATTCATGTTCGATTGCGTACCCGAGCCGGTCTGCCAGACCACAAGCGGAAAATGCTCATTGAGTTTTCCGTCGATGACTTCCTGCGCCGCCGCAACGATCGCTTTGCCGAGGGTCGGATCCAACTGGCCGAGCTCCATGTTGGCGCGTGCGGCCGCCTGCTTGACGATGCCGAGGGCGCGAACGACCGATAGCGGCTGCTTCTCCCAGCCGATCTTGAAATTGCCGAGCGAGCGTTGCGCCTGCGCGCCCCAGTAACGGTCGCTGGCGACTTCGATCGGGCCAAATGTGTCGGTTTCGGTGCGGGTGGAGGTCATCTTCCTGGTCCTGCTTTCCATTGAGACGGATAGCAGCTCATATAGGTCCGAAAGGGCCCTATGAAAATATCAAAGCGCCATTTGGTGACTGTTATAGTCATGTTTTGCTTGGTGCGGCGTGCTCTTTTTAACACGCTGCGCATATATTAACGGACACGCATTTTCGGGCGCTTAAAAAGTCTTCAAAAATTCAATAAAGCATTAACCAATAATTTCATATTTTTGTGTGGACTGAGCCGCGAAAGACGCCACCGCTTCGTCACATGAAGTTGAGGCATTGAACGAAAGGCGGGCCTCGCCGTTTTCATAGTGTGAGTATACGATGTCGAAGACATCGCGGCCGAGTTGAAAACAGCACCGTCAAGCTCGAAGTCATCGCACGATACAGGGACTGATTACAGAATGAAACTTGCTTCCAAAGCCACCGCATCCGTCCTGGCTCTCTCCTGTTGCCTTTCTTCGATAGGCGCAACCTCTGCGAGTGCCATGACCCTCATGGATTTCATCCGCGGCGGCCAGGGCCGTCAGCAGAGCACGCAGGTTTCGGCTCCCGTTCCTGTCAATCCGGTGCAGACGCTGGATCCTGATCAGCCTCCGCGAGTAAAGCAGCCGCTGCCGACCGTCGATGCGCCGAAATATTATACCTATAAGGCCGACCAGATGCGCCTGGTGTCGACGGCGCATTTCGCCGACCCGGTCGTAACGGGTGCCGTTGCAGATGCTTCTCCCTCGCCGGTCGCGATCGACACCGGGATTTCGCAGCGCCGCTATCTGGCAGATGCGCGCGTCATGGCGACCAATGACATCGCCAAGGCGATCGAAGCCTATTATGCCGATCAGAGCAAGCCGCTTCTCTGGGTTGCAGATCATGCCGTCAGCGACAAGGCGAAGGCTGCCATGGCGGCTCTTGCCGATGCGGGTTCCGTCGGCCTCGATCCCGCCGATTATGCGGTAACTTTGCCCAGTGCCGATGCGGAAAACGCCGATCCGGTCATGCGCGATCGCGCGCTCATGCAATTCGAGCTCGCGCTATCGAGCAAGATATTGATGTTCGTTCAGGATACGGTTCGGGGTCGCCTCGACCCGAACAAGATTTCCGGCTATCACGACTTCAAGCGCAAGGACGTCAATCTGACGGCGATGCTCGACGTATTGCGCGCCAGCCCGGATGTTCCAGCTTATCTGAACAGCCGAAACCCATCCAATCAGCAATTCCTGGCCTTGAAGGCGGAGCTCGCGAAACTTCGTGCGGAATCCGGATCAGACGGCAGCCATATCTCCATTTCGCTGAGCGGAATTCTGAAGCCGGGCGGCAGCTCCCCGGAAATGGCCAACATCGTCAAGGCGATCCAGCACCGCGGATCGGATGCGCTGAAGGCCGCCCATGCCGATCTTTTCGATGCCTATCTGGGCACGCCGGATTATACGCCCGAACTCGTGTCGCTGGTTGAAGACTTCCAACGCGAGAAGGGTCTGACGGCCGACGGCGTGATCGGCTCGTCCTCCGTTCGCGCCATGGTCGGCGAGAACAATGACGTGAAGATCCAGAAGCTGGTCATCGCCATGGAGCAGCTGCGCTGGCTGCCGCCTGAGCTTGGCCCGCGCTATGTCTTCATCAACCAGCCGGCTTTTATGGTTTATTACTACAATAATAACCAGGAGCAGCTGTCGATGCGCGTCGTCGTTGGCAGCAAGCAGCACCAGACCTTCTTCTTCGAAAATCAGGTGCAGACGGTCGAATTCAATCCGTTCTGGGGCGTTCCGCAGTCGATCATCATCAATGAGATGCTGCCGAAGCTGCGTTCCGATCCGAACTATCTCGATCGGATGGGCTATCAGGTCGAAGTCGGCGGCCGCGCCGTCGCATCGTCCAGCGTCGACTGGTACGGCTCGACGAAGAGCATCTCGGTTCGCCAGCCGCCGAGCAGCGACAACGCACTCGGTGAACTGAAGATCCTCTTCCCGAACTCGCATGCGATCTACATGCACGACACGCCGCAGAAGAGCTTCTTCAAGAAGGATATGCGCGCACTCAGCCACGGCTGCGTCCGCCTTGCCGATCCGCGCGCGATGGCCGCCGCCGTGCTGAACACCACGGTTGATGACGTCGCCAAGCAGATCGCCACTGGCCAGAACAAGGCTGTGGCCGTGCCGCAGAAATTCCCGATCTACATCGCCTATTTCACGGCTTGGCCGAACAAGGATGGCGTTATCCAGTACTTCAACGACGTCTACGATCGTGACGCCGCCACGCAGAAGGCGCTCGATGCGACCTCGAAGGCACGCACTGCTCAGATCTAAAGTCTGTTCAGCGGCGAAAACGAATAAGGGCGGCCCATCGGTCGCCCTTTTTCGTTTAAAGGCTGATGCCCCTCAGGCGGCCAGCAATCCCTCGACCAGCTCGGGCGTCAGTTCGTCGTAGTGGTAGATGATGCGGTTCGGTCCGAGCGTTTCGATGCCGACATCGGAGTAACCGAAAGGGACGGCGATCGAGGGAACGCCGGCGTTGCGGGCGACGAGGATGTCGTTGATGCTGTCGCCGATCATGATCGTACGGGCGATGTCGCCGCCGGCGCGTTCGACCGTGCCGATCAGGTGCTCGGCATTCGGCTTGCGGACGGTGAAGGTGTCACCGCCGGTAATGGCCTCGAAGTAATGGGTCAACTTCAGCCGGTCGAGCAAGGTGCGCGCCAGCGATTCCATCTTGTTGGTGCAGACGGCGAGCTTATAGCCTTGGCTCTTCAGCGTATCGAGAGCTGCAAGCAGCCCCGGGTAAGGCTGCGTCACGCCTGGCATGGTTTCGGAATAATGAGTGATAAAGCGCTGCAGAAGGGCGGGCAATTCTTCCGATGTCAGCATATAGCCGTGCAGTTTGCATGCTCGCTCGATCATGACCTGCGCGCCGTTGCCGACGAGATGTGTCACGTCGTCGTAGCTGACCGGGGGAAGTTCGAGCGCCGCGATCGTATGGTTTAGGCTGACGATCAGGTCCGCATGCGTGTCCAGCAGCGTGCCATCGAGATCGAATACGACAAGGGGGGATTTCACTAGGAATCGGCCTTTGCAGAGAAAAGAGTGCGTCTTTTGGAGTTAAAAGATCGCGTAGGCAATTGCAACTGAAGTGCCGGAATGCCTTGGCGGGAAGGGGCCGGGGATTTCTATATCATGCCGTTATTTTGGCTTTCGTTTGGCTGGAGAGCCGTGTAAACAGCAGACCAACGTAACAATGGGAGCAGGTGGCGCATGGACGCCCGCCAGATGAAGATTGAGGCTGCGAGAGCCGCGCTCGCTCATGTCGAGAGCGGCATGCGGCTCGGGATCGGCACCGGCACCACGGCGGAGGAATTCGTTCGCCTGCTCGCCGAAAAGGTTGCTGCCGGCCTCTCGATCCAAGGCGTTCCGACGTCCGAAAGGACGGCCAAGCTTTGCAATGAGCTCGGCGTCCCGTTGAAATCCCTGGACGAGCTTCCCGAACTTGACCTTACCATCGATGGAGCCGATGAGCTGGATGGCGCGTTGACGCTGATCAAGGGGGGCGGCGGCGCGCTGTTGCGCGAGAAGATCGTTGCGGCATCGTCAGCCCGCATGATCGTCATTGCGGATCAAAGCAAGGTCGTCGATACGCTCGGCGCATATCCATTGCCTATCGAGGTCAATCCGTTCGGGCTCGTTTCCACCCGCATCCTCATCGAGAAGGCGGCGTCACGCATCGGTCTTTCCGGCGCACTGAACATGCGCCGCTCCGGTGACAGCCTCTTTGTCACCGACGGGGGGCATTACATCGTCGATGCATCTTTCGGCCGCATTCCTGATGCAGAGGCGCTGTCGAACGAGCTCTATTCGATTCCCGGCGTTGTCGAACACGGGCTCTTTATCCATATGGCGACATTAGCGATCATTGCCGGCCCTGCCGGTGCGCGCACGTTGCAGGCCAACAATACATAGGAGCACTCATCTCATGATCAAATTTGCGGGTCTTGGCCGTCTTGCCGCTGCAACCGTTCTTCTTTCCGGCATTGCCTTCGGTTCGGTCAACGCTCAGGAGGTTTCCGAGGATCAGATCAAGGCTGCCCGCGCCGCGATCAATGCTCTCGGCATTACCAACCAGTTCGACAATATTCTGCCTAATCTCGCCGAGCAGCTGAAGAGCACGATGATCCAGGCAAACCCGAATTTCGGCGATGCGATCAATTCGACCGTCGATGCCACCGCGCTCGCGCTCGCACCACGTCGTGCCGATCTTGAGCGTGAAGCTGCCATCACCTATGCCAAGGCTTTCTCGGCTGACGAACTCAAGGCGATCGCCGATTTCTACGGTTCGCCGGCAGGCAAGAAGCTTCTCAAGGATGGTCCGCTCGCCACCCGCGAACTCTACAAGGCTGCCGATATCTGGAGCCAGGGCATTTCGCGCGATCTCGCAAAGCAGAGCAACAATGCCCTGCAGAAGGTCGTCAAGCAGCCGGTCGTTACGCCGGATGCCGGTGCGGCCGCTCAGCCGGCGCCGAAGCAGTAAGCGACGCGTCGTTGCTGCATTCGTTCCGAAAGAGATGTTTCGTCTTTTTGGTGCGTACGGCAGGCAGTTGAAATTCGAGGCCCGGATCGATTCCGGGCTTTTCTTTTTATGTCCCGGCTCCCTATATGAGGGCGACCCCCATTGGCGCTTCGCGCGCGTCTGACGTCTACAGGAGCGATCCATGCCTTCGTTTGATTTCGACCTTTTCGTGATTGGCGGCGGCTCCGGCGGCGTGCGTAGCGCACGCGTGGCCGCATCGCTCGGCAAGAAGGTCGGCATCGCCGAGGAGTATCGCTATGGCGGCACCTGCGTCATTCGCGGTTGCGTGCCGAAGAAGCTGTTTGTCTATGCCTCGCAGTATAGCGAGCACTTCGAGGATGCGGCCGGTTTCGGCTGGACGGTCGGCGAGAGCAGCTTCGACTGGAAAAAGCTGATCGAGGCAAAGGACAAGGAAATCGCCCGGCTGGAGGGCCTCTATCGCAAAGGGCTCGACAACGCCAAGGCCGAGATCTTCGATACTCGCGCCGAGCTGGTGGATGCCCATACGATCAAGCTGCTGAAGACCGGGCAGACCGTGACCGCCGAGACGATCGTCATTGCGACCGGCGGCAGGCCGAACCTGCATACGGCGCTGCCCGGCCATGAGCTCTGCATCTCCTCGAACGAGGCCTTCCACCTGAAGGAACTGCCGAAATCGATCCTGATCGCCGGCGGCGGATATATTGCCGTCGAGTTCGCCAATATCCTCCACGGGCTCGGAGTCGAGACGACGCTGATCTATCGTGGTGCCGAGATCCTGTCACGCTTCGATCACGACCTGCGCAAAGGCCTGCATGAGGCCATGGAGGAGAAAGGCATCCGTATTCTCTGCCATGACATCATCGAGCACGTCGAGAAGGCAGAGGGCAGGCTCAGCGTTCGGACGAAGAACGACAAGGCGCTGACGGTCGATACCGTCATGCTGGCGCTTGGCCGTACGCCGAATACAGAAAATCTCGGGCTTCAGGCCGCCGGTGTCGCGATCAACGAGCAGGGCGCTGTTATCGTCGACAAATATTCGCGGACTTCCGTTCCGAATATCTTCGCTCTCGGCGACGTCACCGACCGGGTACAGCTGACGCCCGTCGCTATCCACGAGGCCATGTGCTTCATCGAGACCGTCTACAAGGACAATCCGACCCGGCCGGACCACGAACTCATCCCGACGGCCGTCTTCTCGCAGCCGGAGATCGGTACCGTCGGCCTGACCGAGGAGGATGCTGCCAAGCGCTATCCTGAACTGGAGGTCTATCGCGCCCAGTTCCGGCCGATGAAGGCGACGCTTTCGGGCCGAGCCGAGAAGATGATCATGAAGCTGATCGTCAATGCCGCGGACCGCAAGGTCATCGGCGCGCATATTCTCGGCCACGATGCCGGCGAAATGGCGCAGTTGCTCGGCATCACGCTGAAGGCCGGCTGCACCAAAGACGACTTCGACCGCACCATGGCCGTCCATCCGACGGCTGCGGAAGAATTGGTGACGATGTATTCGCCAAGCTACCGCATCCGCAATGGCGAGCGCGTGTAACGCCCCCGTTTTCACGCAAATATCGGCTGCACCATAAAAGATTCGCACAGTAGTTTGCCCGCCTTTGCAAGCGGGCGGCAAAGGTTTATAAGCGCGCGTTATTTACGATGATGGGCCGCCCGAGAAAGATCGGGCGCACAAGCAGGTGAGTGAGATGGCACAGAATTGGACACCGAGCAGTTGGCGGCAGAAACCGATCCAGCAGGTGCCGGATTTTCCGGACAAGGCAGCGCTGGCAGAGACCGAAGCTCAGCTTGCAAGCTATCCTCCGCTCGTTTTTGCCGGTGAAGCCCGTCGTCTGAAGGCGCATCTTGCCAATGTTGCCGAAGGCAATGGCTTCCTGCTTCAGGGCGGCGATTGTGCCGAAAGCTTCGCCGAGCATGGCGCCGATACGATCCGCGACTTCTTCCGCGCCTTCCTGCAGATGGCTGTCGTTCTGACCTTCGGTGCGCAGCTGCCGGTCGTCAAGGTTGGCCGTATTGCCGGTCAGTTCGCCAAGCCGCGCTCGTCGAACATCGAAACGCAGAACGGTATCTCGCTGCCGAGCTATCGCGGCGACATCATCAACGGCATCGATTTCACCGAAGACGCACGCATCCCCAATCCGGAACGTCAGCTGATGGCTTACCGCCAGTCCGCTGCGACGCTCAATCTGCTGCGCGCCTTTGCCATGGGCGGCTACGCCAACCTTGAAAACGTGCAGAAGTGGATGCTCGGCTTCGTCAAGGATAGCCCGCAGGGCGAACGCTACCGCAAGCTTGCCGACCGCATCGGCGAGACGATGGATTTCATGCGTGCGATCGGCATTACCGCCGAGAGCAATGCGAGCCTGCGCGAAACGGATTTCTTCACCAGCCACGAAGCGCTGTTGCTTGGCTATGAAGAAGCCTTCACCCGCGTCGATTCCACGACCGGCGACTGGTACGCGACCTCGGGCCACATGCTCTGGATCGGCGACCGCACGCGCCAGGCCGATCATGCCCATGTCGAGTATTTCCGCGGCATCAAGAACCCGATCGGGCTGAAGTGCGGGCCTTCGCTGCAGGCGGACGATCTGCTTAATCTGATCGATATTCTGAACCCGCAGAACGAAGCCGGCCGCCTGACGCTGATCTGCCGTTTTGGGCATGACAAGGTTGCCGACAACCTGCCGCGCCTCATCCGCGCCGTCGAGAAGGAAGGCCGCAAGGTCGTCTGGTCCTGCGACCCGATGCATGGCAACACGATCACGCTCAACAACTACAAGACGCGTCCGTTCGAGCGCATCCTGTCGGAAGTCGAGAGCTTCTTCCAGATCCACCGTGCCGAAGGCACGCATCCGGGCGGCATCCACATCGAGATGACCGGCAAGGATGTGACCGAATGCACGGGTGGTGCCCGCGCCGTCGGTGCCGAGGATCTTCAGGATCGCTATCACACCCATTGCGACCCGCGCCTCAATGCCGACCAGGCGCTGGAACTTGCCTTCCTGCTCGCCGAGCGGATGAAGGGCGGCCGTGACGAGAAGCGCATGCGTGCGCACGGCTGAGTGAAGCCTTATTCATGACCTATCGAACGGGCCGGCGAAAACCGGCCCGTTTGCTTTTGGGCTGGACCGATCAGCGCGGCTGAAAGACGCTTCATTTCTTTGAAATTGACCCGAGTGCCGTTCTCGGGAAGGCTGCCCTGAAATAAAGGGAGCAATGATGAGCGACGAACACACGGGAGCCTGCCTTTGCGGCAGCGTAGGTTTCAGGACACGCGGCAAATTACGCGAGGTTGTTGCCTGCCATTGTTCGCAGTGCCGCAAGCAGACCGGTCTCTATTACGCCGCAACCAACGTCGCGCGCGAAAATCTCGTTATCGAGGGGGAAGAGGCCATTACCTGGTATCGTGCCAGCACATTCGCTCGGCGCGGTTTTTGCAAGACTTGCGGCTCGGCCCTGTTTTGGGTGGCCGACAGCGCCGATGAAATATCGATCATGGCCGGTCTGTTCGACCAGCCGAGCGGTCTCAAGATAGCCTATCACATCTATTGTGCCGACAAGGGCGACTATTACGAGATCAGCGACGGACTGCCGCAATATCGGCAGGGGCGACCGGGATTGCTGACGGCCGGCCCCTTCGATTGACCCTCAGATACTGCCTCTTTCGGTAACGAGCTTGCTGAGCTTGGCGAGCTCCTCCCGCACCACTGCGAGCTCGGTCAACACCTGCATATCAATCTTCTGGTGCAGCGATAGCACTTCCAGCTCGGATTTGAGATTGACCTCGTAATCCTTGGCTGCCTCGAAGCGGTCCCTTTCTGCCTGCCGGTTCTGAGACATCATGATGATCGGCGCCTGGATCGCGGCGAGCATGGAGAGAACGAGGTTCAAAAAGATGAAAGGATAGGGGTCGAAGGCGTTCGTGCTGAGAAGGATCGTGTTGACGATGCACCAGAAGACCAGAAACAGCAGGAAGGCAGTGATGAAGGACCATGAACCGCCAACGCGGGCAATGCCATCAGCCAGACGCTCTCCTCTGGACGATTCCGCCGAGATAGCTGCATTGACATCGGTGGAGATGACTTTCCGCTCGTGCGCCTTTTTGAGGACGCGCTTTTCGATATCGCCGAGTTGATCGGCTGTCTTGTCAAAATGCAGATGAACGAAGTTGGGAAGATTATGCATTGGGAGGGCTCCGAGGTCCAAGTGGCGTTGAATGCAACTATTCGACCAACGGGCAAAAATGCAACGAGGGAAGGGTACCAAACATCACGAGGCGGTTTGCCGCTGTGCTGCCAGAGCGCATGCTAGCCGCTCCGAGGTTTGGAGTATCCGACCTGCCGCACCCAGGCATTCGCGCCGTCCATGATAATGTCGAAGATCGGGTCCTTTATGTCGTAATAAAGCATCGGCATTCATGGCATCGATGAAGGGAGTGTCTGCCATCGCGGCTTCAATGATCAATGCGATCAAAGTCTTCTTTGCAAGGCTAGCTTGGTATTTTTCCGGGCAAAAATACCGCCTATGCGGGTGGCGTGATCTTTGATGCGTGTGCGGGAAGGAAGGCGGTTGCGGAAGGAAGATGGCATCGCTAAATGTATGGCATGACAGAGCAAAGCCAGATTACCAACACCATTCGCATCGCCGTCGCGCAGCTCAATCCGACGGTCGGCGATGTCTCCGGCAATCTCGCCAAGGCGCGTGACGCCCGCGCCGAAGCCGCGCGCGAAGGCGCGCAGCTCGTATTGCTGACGGAATTGTTCATTTCCGGCTATCCGCCGGAAGATCTCGTGCTGAAGCCGGCCTTCATCCGCGCCTGCTGGAAAGCGGTCGAGGCTCTGGCCGCGGATACGGCCGATGGCGGCCCCGGCGTCATCATCGGCTTTCCCCGACAGGACGAAACTGGGCGCTATAATTCGATTGCCGTGCTCGATGGCGGGAAGGTGATCGCCGTCCGTGACAAGGTAGACCTGCCGAACTACGGCGAGTTCGACGAGAAGCGAGTGTTCGATCAGGGCGCCATGCCCGGTCCGGTCAATTTTCGCGGCGTTAGGTTGGGTATTCCGATCTGCGAGGACATCTGGGGTGAACTCGGCGTTTGCGAAACGCTGGCTGAGAGTGGCGCTGAAATCCTGCTGTCGCCGAATGGTTCGCCCTATTATCGCGGCAAGGTGGATATCCGCCATCAGGTCGTGCTGAAGCAGGTTCTCGAAACCGGCCTACCGATGATCTATGCCGCTCAGCTCGGCGGCCAGGACGAACTGGTTTTCGACGGCGCCAGCTTCGGCTTCAACGCAGACAAGACGCTGGCCTTCCAGATGAGTCAGTTCGAGACCGCGCTTGCCGTGACGACCTGGAAGAAGAACGGCGATGGCTGGCACTGTGCCGAAGGCCCGATGGCCCATATTCCGGAAGGCGAGGAGGCGGATTATCGCGCCTGCCTGCTGGGCTTCCGCGACTATGTCAACAAGAACGGCTTCAAGTCGGTCGTGCTTGGCCTCTCCGGCGGCATCGACTCGGCGATCTGTGCGGCGATTGCCGTCGATGCGCTCGGCGAAGAACGCGTGCGCACCGTCATGCTGCCATATCGCTACACCTCGCAGGATTCATTGAAGGATGCGGCCGATTGCGCCAAGGCGCTCGGCTGCCGCTATGATATCGTACCGATCGAAGATCCAGTGACGGGCTTCACTTCGGCCTTGTCGGATCTCTTCGAAGGTACGGAAAGCGGCATCACCGAGGAAAACCTGCAGAGCCGCGCGCGCGGCACCATTCTGATGGCGATCTCCAACAAGTTCGGCTCGATGGTGGTGACGACGGGTAACAAGTCGGAGATGTCTGTCGGTTACGCCACGCTTTATGGCGATATGAACGGCGGCTTCAACCCGATCAAGGATCTCTACAAGATGCAGGTCTATGCGCTGTCGCGCTGGCGCAACCTGCATGTGCCCCCCGGTGCGCTCGGCCCCTCGGGTGAGGTCATTCCCCATAACATCATCGACAAGGCGCCTTCGGCGGAATTGAGGCCTAACCAGACGGACCAGGATTCGCTGCCGCCCTATCCGGTGCTTGACGATATCCTCGAATGCCTGGTGGAGAAGGAGATGTCGGTGGAGGAGATCGTGGCCCGGGGCCATGATGTCGCGACCGTACATCGCATCGAACACCTGCTTTATCTAGCAGAATACAAGCGCCGCCAGTCGGCACCGGGTGTGAAGATCACCAAGAAGAATTTCGGTCGCGACCGTCGCTATCCGATCACCAACCGATTCCGCGATCGCTGATCGCGGTATCCAGCGGCAAGGGAGAGGAAGAATGCGCAGCTCGGTCGAGATCTATAATATCCGTACGGGTGCAAACCGGATCGTCTGGCAAACGGACCAGCTGATCGAAGCGCCGAACTATTCGCCTGACGGCCGATATCTGCTGCTGAATGGCGACGGCCTACTTTACCGGCTGCCGCTGGATGGCAGCGGCATCGCCCAGGTCGATACCGGCTTTGCGACCCAGTGCAACAACGATCACGGCATTTCCCCGGATGGTTCGCTGATCGCGATTTCCGACAAGACGCAGCATGGTAAATCCTGCATCTATGTTCTACCCGCAGAGGGCGGCACACCAAAGCAGGTGACGACCAATCTGCCGTCCTATTGGCACGGTTGGTCGCCGGACGGGAAGCGCTTCTCCTATTGCGGCATCCGCAACGACGTTTTCGATATCTATACGATCTCGATCGATGGTGGCGAAGAGACCCGACTGACGCATGGCGAGGGCCGTAATGACGGACCTGACTATTCGGCCGACGGGCAATGGATCTATTTCAATTCGAGCCGCACCGGCCTCATGCAGATCTGGCGCATCCGTCTCGACGGCACCGGCTTGCAGCAACTGACCGACGACAATTACGGCAATTGGTTCGCGCATCCGTCGCCAAAAAACGACAAGGTCGTCCTGATCTCCTACGATCCCGACGTCTTCGATCATCCGCGCGATCTCAATGTGCGGATGCGGCGGATGGACATGGATGGCGGCAATCTCACGACGCTGTTCGAGCTCTTCGGCGGGCAGGGATCAATCAATGTGCCGAACTGGTCACCGGATGGGGACGAGTTCGCCTACGTCCGCTATGAGCCGGCCTGAGCTCTGGACAGACCGCAACTGCCGCGATAGATCTGGATGCGTTCTCAGGGCGCATCCGATCCGCGGGAAGGGCTAGGCCCACCTGATGCATATGAAGTGAGACTGCCACACCTCTTTTCAGTCTGTGGGCGCGGATACCGGACGTAAATGGAAGGAGGTCTATCGTGACCACGCGCTCTTTGGCTGTCGACGCCACTCTCGATTCCCTGAAAAAACAGGCCAAGTCTTTCCTCAAGGCCCTTCAAGCCGGCGATGCTTCGGCGCGCAGCCGCGTTGCGCCCTATTTTACCGACGTCGCAGATGTGGGATTGCAGGACATTCAGCTTGTTCTTGCCCGCGAATTCGGCTTTTCCAGCTGGACGAAGCTCAAGGCGCATCTGGAAAGCGACGATCGTAAGCATGTTCCACGGGACCAGCTCGCCAACCGTTTCCTGTCACTGGCGACGGTTTCTTACTTTGCCAATATTCCCGCCAATCCCGCGCGCTTCGATGAGGCGCTGCGACTGCTGGAGGCTCATCCGGAGATTGCCGATGAAAGCATTCACGTCGCTGCTGCGCTTGGCGATGCCGACCGTGTAAGTCGCTGGCTCGATCGTCAGCCACAGCTTCTCGATCGCAGGGGCGGCCCGCATGATCTCACTCCGCTGATGTGCGCGGCCTATGCTCGCGTGCCGGGTCGTTCCAGTCTGCCGGCAGCCCGCGAGTTGGTCAGGCGTGGGGCCGACGTCAACGCCTTCTTCCTCGATGCCGGTCAATATCGCTTCACCGTTTTGACCGGCGTCTTCGGCGAAGGCGAGGCCGGGAAGGAGCGCCAGCCTCAGCATCCGGAATGCGAGGCATTCGCGCGGCTGTTGCTCGATGCCGGAGCCGAAGCCAATGACAGCCAGGCGCTCTACAACCGCATGTTCGAACCCGACAATACATGCCTGAAATTGCTGATCGAATATGGCTTGTCCGCCGGGGATAAGAACAATTGGCTCGTGCGCGAGGATGGCAAGTTCGTCGAGAACTCGCAGACCGTTTTCGACTATCAGCTTGCCTGGGCGCTGGAACATCGCATGGGTGAGCGCGTGCGCCTACTGGTAGAACATGGCGCTGATGTCCAAATGCCCGTTAGCGGCAGGACTCCCTATGAATGGGCTCGCCTAAGTGGCGATAGCAAACTGGCGGCATACCTTGTTCAGAAGGGTGCCGTCGCGGTTCGCCTGAAGCCGGAGGATTGGGCCTATATTCAGATTAAAACAAGTGCCGTCGACGTCGAGCAGATCATAAAGATTTTCAAGCAGATGCAGGGCGGAAGCAATCTTAATATCGTAGCTGCGATGCAGCGGGCTCATCCGGCCATGCTCCACGACGCTGCCGGGGAAAACGACTTGGAGGCCGTGCGCCGCATGCTGGCTTTGGGCTTCGACGTCAACGCCATGACGACCCGCACACCGCTGCATGAGGCGGCACTGCATGGCCATATGGAGATGGCGAAACTGCTGATCGCGCATGGAGCCGATACCACCGTTCGCGATCCGAATTTTCATGCGCCGCCAATCGGTTGGGCCGAATATAACGGCAAGGATGAGATGGTCGAGTTTCTGAAAGCCCATCCGCTCGATATTTTCGCGGCGGCCGCTTTCGGCACAATCGATCAGCTGGCTGCCATTCTCGATAAGCATCCCGAGCAGGTGAATATCCGCTTCGGGGACTTCCGCTCGCATGGGCAGCCCACCGATCGCGATTGGATGACGCCGCTCGGCTTCGCCATTGCCAATCGACGCGGCGAGGCGGTGCGCTTCCTGCTGACGAAGGGGGCGGATCGCTCGGTCAGGGACGCCTCCGGACGATCTTACCGCGATCTTGCACAGGAGGCGGGTGATGAGTCCGTCATCTCCCTGTTGCGCCAGTCCGCATCGGCATAAAACCTTGGAAGCAGGGCGGGTCAGGCGAAAATGAGAAACGGCTGGCCGCGCATTATTGCGTCGGCTGCGGCCCGGCTTCTTTGGGATGCTTGAGATCGATGCTGCCCTGGTCGGTCGCGAGGAATTGGGGGCCGACCTGGCGCACCTTATGGGCTGAGGGATCGTATGGCCGATCCGGCGGAAATTGCTGCGGCTGCGCCTGTGTTATCTTGGGCGCCGGCGCGGGCGCCTGCTTTTGTTCGAGGCTCGAATTCTTCTGAAGCCTTGGCGTTTCGATGACGGTAATGGAGCTTTCAGGCTTGGCCAGGGACTGCTCCTGCGGCGCATAGGCGTCCATCTTCGTGTGGGTGTCGATCACGATATCCGGGGTGGCCGAAGCCGGCAGGCTGCAGCCGTTGCGCTGCATCGTATCCAGCAACTGCCGGCGCTGCATGGCTACGGCATCGACGCGGCCGACGCTTTCCTCACGCTGATCCATCAGCAGGGAGAGATCCTGCCGCATCTGATCGATCGATTGCCTGATGTCGTCGCAGACGCCCTGATTGTCCTGGCCGCCAAATACGCCATCGTCGCCTTCGGCGCAGCCCTGGTTGCGCAGGTCGCTCATCGTCCGGCGGATCATCAGGTTCTGCTGCACGATGGCGCGCGAGAGCTGGCGCGTTTCCTGGCTGGCGCCGATCACCTCATTGATGTCGACATAGCGGCCGCGCAGCTCGTCGCAGAGATCGGCCTGTGCAAGGGCCGGCGTGGCCGTCAGCAGGGAAAAGAGGGCAATGGAAGCTTGTTTTATGCCGCGGTTCACGGTGCTGCTCTCGAAAGCGGTTTTAACTCGCTGAAGATTACACGCTGCAGCTTAACAACGTATCCATGAAAAAGCACGGATTTCGAGAGGATTTTCGTGAAATTGCAGCTCGCAGCCGCCAATAGCCAGGAGATAGGCGGCACCGCGATTGCATGAAACGCGGTACCGTTCTGACGGCGGCTGCGAGGCGCAGTATCAGGCGATCTGTGAGGCCTCGACGACGGCGAGCGCCGCCATGTTGACCACGCCGCGGGAAGTGACCGACGGCGAGAGAATATGGGCCGGAAGCGCCGTCCCGAGCAGGATGGGACCGACATGCAGACCATCGGTCATCGTCTTGACCACGCCGAGCGTGATATTGGCCGCATCGAGATTGGGGAAGACCAGCAGATTGGCTTCGCCGGAAAGCGCGCTGTCCGGCATAACGTGGCGGCGCAGGCTCTCGGAAATGGCGCTGTCGCCATGCATTTCGCCGTCAACTTCCAGATCCGGCGCCGCCTTGCGAATGAGAGCCAGCGCTTCGCGCATCTTGGTGGCGCTTTCCGACTCCCGTGAGCCGAAGTTGGAATGCGAGACGAGGGCGGCGCGCGGCTCGATGCCGAAACGCTTGATTTCCTCGGCAGCCAGCCACGTGGATTCCGCGATTTCCTCGGCGGACGGGTTAAACGTCACATAGGTATCGGTGTAGAAGGTCGCGCCGCGCTGCGAAATGAGCAGGCTCAATGCCGAAAAATCACGAACGTCCGGCCGCTTGCCGATGACCTGGCGGACGATGCGCAAATGACGCTCATAACGGCCTTCGAGACCGCAGATGAGCGCATCGGCTTCGCCGCGCTTTAGAGCAAGTGCGCCGATGACGGTGGTGTTGGTGCGAACGATGGTGCGCGCTGCTTCCGGGATAACGCCCGCGCGGCCGACCAGCGAGAAATAAAGCTCGACATATTCGCGGAAGCGGGGATCGTCTTCCGGATTGATGACGGCAAAATCGGTATTCGGACGGATCTTCAGGCCGTAGCGCTTCAGGCGCGTCTCGATGACGGAGGGACGGCCAATCAGGATCGGGACGGCCGTGCCTTCTTCAAGAAGAACCTGGGCGGCGCGCAGCACGCGTTCGTCCTCGCCTTCGGAAAAGACGACGCGCTTGCGCTCGGCAATCTTCGCGGCGGCAAAGATAGGCTTCATGACGAAGCCCGAACGGAAGACGAAGCGGTTGAGCTCGTCCATATAGGCGTCGAAATCGGTGATCGGACGCAGGGCGACGCCGCTGTCTGCGGCTGCCTTTGCCACGGCGGGCGCGATGCGCAGGATCAGGCGCGGGTCGAAGGGCGAGGGGATCAGGTAATTCGGCCCGAAGACCGGAGTTTCACCGGTATAGGCTCGCGCCGCAACATCGGAAGGCTCCTCGCGGGCAAGTGCTGCGATGGCGCGCACGGCGGCCATCTTCATCTCTTCGTTGATCGTCTTGGCGCCGCAATCGAGCGCACCGCGGAAGATATAGGGGAAGCAGAGGACGTTGTTGACTTGGTTCGGGAAGTCCGAGCGGCCGGTGCAGATCATCGCGTCGGGGCGGGCGGCGCGGGCGAGATCCGGCATGATTTCCGGCGTCGGATTGGCGAGCGCCATGATCAGAGGCTTTTCGGCCATCTGCGCCAGCAGTTCGGGCTTCAGCACGCCGGCGGCGGATAGGCCGAGGAAGACGTCGGCGCCCGGAATGGATTCGGCCAGCACGCGCTTGTCGCTGTCCTGAGCGTAGACGGATTTCCACTCGTCCATCAGGACGTTGCGGTCCTTGTAGACCAGGCCTTCGATATCATGGACCCAGATGTTCTCGCGCCTGGCGCCGAGAATGACGAGCAGGTTGAGGCAGGCAAGCGCGGCTGCGCCCGCGCCGGAGGCGACGATCTTGACGTCTTCGATCTTCTTGCCGGCCAGTTCCAGTCCGTTGAGGATGGCGGCGGCGACGATGATGGCGGTGCCGTGCTGATCGTCGTGGAAGACCGGAATTTCCATTTTCTCGCGCAGGCGGCGCTCGACGTCGAAGCATTCCGGCGCCTTGATGTCTTCGAGATTGATACCGCCGAAGGTCGGTTCGAGCGCCGAGACGGTGTTGACCATCTCATCGACCGTCGGGGCTGCGATTTCAATGTCGAAGACATCGATGCCGGCGAATTTCTTGAAGAGAACGGCCTTGCCTTCCATGACTGGCTTGGAAGCGAGCGGGCCGATATTGCCGAGGCCGAGCACTGCGGAACCGTTGGAAATCACCGCTACGAGATTGGCGCGGGACGTGTAATAAGCGGCCGTTTCCGGGTTGTCGCGAATGGCAAGACAGGGCGCGGCGACGCCGGGCGAATAGGCAAGCGCCAGATCGCGCTGGTTGCCGAGCGGTTTGGTGGCCTGGATTTCAAGCTTGCCGGGGCGGGGATAGCGATGGAAATAGAGCGCCTGTTCGTCGAAATCGCCACTCGCCATGTTTTCGGCTTTTTTCGAAGTGTCGTGCGTATCCATCTCGCTGTCTCCATTCCTGCCTGCGCTTTGAGTCTTCTGCATACATCAATCGCTTCGCCTTCACAGTATGCAATTGAGGTCACAAAGCGTTTTTGTCGTGACAAAACTGAATTGCCTTTTTGCAAGAATTGAGCGGCGCGCGTCCCTTGGATCGAACGCTGCGCTCGTGGCTGAGCCGTCAAGCACAGGGATTGTCATCTTCCTGAAACACGAGTCTGGTTTTGGAATAGCCAACGTAGGATAGGGCACGGACATATAGTTCGTGAATGAAAACATGGACCCCCGGCATTTCCGAACGCTATTCATTTCTGACGTGCACCTCGGCTCGAAGGCCGCCAAGGCGGACTACCTGCTCGACTTTCTCCGTCATCACGAAGCCGATACCATCTTTCTGGTCGGTGACATCGTGGATGGCTGGAGACTGAAGCGAAACTGGTATTGGCCTCAGCACTGCAACGACGTAGTCCAGAAGCTCCTGCGCAAGGCGCGCAAGGGCACGCGCATCGTCTATATACCCGGCAATCACGACGAATTCCTGCGTGACTTCCCCGGCATGCATTTCGGCGGCATCGAGGTGGCGCAGCGCGCCATGCATGAAACGGCCGACGGCAAGAAATATCTCGTGCTGCATGGCGATGAATTCGATGTCGTCGTCCGCAATGCCCGCCTGCTCGCCTATCTCGGCGATTGGGCCTATGACATGGCAATCCTGATCAACATCGGCCTTGCAGCGGTACGCCGCCGCCTGAACATGCCATACTGGTCCTTCTCGGCCTGGGCGAAACTGCAGGTAAAGCACGCCGTCAATTTCATCGGCGAATTTCAGCGTGTCGTCGCCGAAGAGGCCAAGCGCAACGATGCCGATGGCGTCATCTGCGGCCATATCCACCATGCGGTGATCGAGGATCTCGATGGGATCCGTTACATCAACACGGGCGACTGGGTGGAAAGCTGCACGGCGATTGCCGAACACGAAGACGGCACGTTCGAGCTGATTACCTGGCAGAATATTCTTGAGACGGAACCGGTTGGCTCACCTGTCGAGGAAATGCCGCGGGCACTCGGGGCACAGGCAGCATAATTCTGCGCCTGTTCACAGGCTTGCTAATAGCTTGTCATAATTATTGAACGCCTACAGCTTCGGTTTTTCCGATATAGTACGGCTTTGGCCACTTCTCGCCATAGTCGTATTCTCGATAGCGTGATAGGGACAAATAAGTTCCCTTCAGGTCTGTCATGATTCCCGCGATCAAGTCCTTCCAGGGCGAGGGTGCGCCTCCATATTTCCGCTTGCGCACTGCCTTGTCCTACTGCGCTCCGTTGTTCGTCAACGGAATCGCCCTGCCGTTTTTCCCCGTCTGGCTGGCGGGGCTGAATTTCAATGATCATGAGATCGGCCTGGTGCTCGCCATTCCTATGGTCGTTCGGGTGCTCGTGACTCCCATTATCGCGGTGCTCGCCGATCACATGACGGAGCGGGCGGATGTGCTGCTATCGTCGGGTGCACTGTCGCTGCTGACGGCTGTCGCGCTCTACTGGACGAGCGACTTCTGGCCGGTGCTTCTGGTCTACGGCATTCAGGGCGCCACCTACGCGCCTTACGTGCCTGTGGTTGAGTCGATCGCCATGTCGGGCGTGCGCCGCTGGGGCTTCGACTATGGCTCCATGCGGGTCTGGGGATCGATCACATTCATCCTGTCGACCCTTCTCGGCGGCCAGCTGATCGGCATTTGGGGCGGCACCACTGTCTTGCCCGTAATGGTGGCCGGATTCATTCTGACGACACTGATGGGGTTTTTCGCACCGCGAATCGGGCCGACGCGCCGGCGCAACCTGCCGATCAATCTGCAATCTCCGACCGGAAATCTGCGCTCGCCGCACTTGCTCATCACCATGATCGGCGTGTCGATCCAGCAATCGAGCCATGCGATGCTCTATACGTTTGCATCGATCTATTGGCATAGGCTTGGCTTTTCCGGCGCGCAAATTGCTGTCCTATGGAGCATCGGCGTTGCGGCTGAGGTGATGGTTTTCTTCCTGTCGAAGAAGCTTAGTCGGCGGTTCAGCGCCTGGACATTGATCTTTTTCGGCGCGACCATGTGTATTTTGCGCTGGATCCTGTTTCCGATCAATTTCGGCTTCTTCGGCTATTTCGTCGTGCAGTGCTTTCATTCCTGCACCTATGCCTGCGTCCACACAGGCATTCAGCGTCGCATAGTGGCCTCAGTGCACGAAACGCAGGAATCATCGGCCCAGGGGGCGTATTATTTTTACAACGGCATGTTCTTAGGGTTGATGACCCTTGCATCCGGCTATCTCTATGCCTGGCTTGACCTCGCCAGCTATTATGTCATGGCGGGCATTGCAGCTTTCGGGCTGGTCATGGTCATTTTCGCCTACGGGCTGCAGGCGAGGACGCCGGCAATCGGCGGCGGCGCTCACGGCGTATCCTGATGCGGTGCAACAAATTCATTTGGATATCAAAAAGCCGTGACATAAGTTGGCGTCGGCGCGAGATGGAAATTCCACGCGTAGTCGGTGTATTAAGCATTGACCAAGCGGGCTCACCGAGTCGGCGTATGTTGTGCCAGATTTGAAAGACGCATGAGTTTGAAAGCAGCCGAGCAAAGGTCCGATGCACCGAAGATCGATGATGCGCCCGAAGGCGCAGGCCATCGCTATCGGCTGCAAGGCAATTGGCGCAGCGCCAATGTGCATGGCGTGCTGCGACAGATCGAGCAGCTGTCCAAGCGAAGCTCCGGCGGCGACGTCGTGATCGATCTTTCCGGTCTCTCGGATGTGGATACGGCGGGTGCGCTGCTGATCCGCCGGCTGAAGGAAAGCCAGGAAGCACACAAGGCTCACGTTACGATCGAGGGTTCCAATCCGCATATCGACGAATTGCTGACGACTTTCGACGCGCATCCGGACGATGAGGCGGCAGCGGCAAAGCCGAGGAAATCATGGGCAGAGCGTGTCTTCGCGCCTATCGGCGAAAGCGTCTACGATATCTGGGGCAATCTCATTGCCGCCATGTATATACTGGGTTCGGCCGTGCGCGGGGGGCAGCTCAAGTTTGGCCGCGGCAGCGGCGTTTCGCCAGCCTCGATCGTCAATCAGATCGATCATATGGCGGTGCGCGCCGTTCCGATCATCCTGCTGATGTCGTCGCTGATCGGCGCGATCATCGCCCAGCAAGGCGCTTTCCAGCTGCGTTATTTCGGCGCGGAAATCTTCGTGGTCGATCTGGTCGGCATCCTGCAATTGCGCGAAATCGGCGTGCTTCTGACCGCGATCATGATTGCCGGCCGTTCCGGCAGCGCGATTACCGCCGAAATCGGCTCCATGAAGATGCGCGAGGAAGTCGACGCGCTGAAGGTTATGGGCCTGAACCCCGTCGGCGTGCTCATCTTTCCCCGGCTGGTGGCGCTGACGGTGGCCTTGCCGTTGCTGACGGTTATTGCCAACTTTGCCGCGCTTTTTGGCGCTGCATTGGTGTCCTGGGCCTATTCCGGCATCACGTTTGCGACCTTCATCTCGCGCCTTCATGAGGCGGTTAGCCTTTCGACGATCATTTCAGGCATGATCAAGGCGCCGTTCATGGCGCTGGTCATCGGCATCGTCGCTGCGGTTGAAGGATTGAAGGTGGGAGGCAGTGCCGAATCTCTCGGTCAGCACGTGACGTCATCGGTGGTGAAGTCGATCTTCGTCGTTATCCTCATGGACGGGCTTTTCGCCATGTTCTATGCGGCAATCGATTTCTGAGGGACGATAACGATGAGCGCGCTTCACTCGGAAATTCCATTGGAAAAGGATGAGCACGGCAGGGACATCGTGCTGTCGGCACGGGATGTCACCGTGGCTTTCGGCTCGAAAGTGGTTCTCGATAAGCTGAACCTCAATATCTATCGCGGCGAAATCCTCGGTTTCGTCGGCGCTTCCGGCGCGGGTAAGTCCGTGCTGCTGCGCACTGTGCTACGGCTACTGCCGCGCCGATCGGGCAAGATCGAGATCCTCGGCGAAGATTACGACAAGCTCGACGAAGAGGATCGCAATCGGCTCGACATGCGGCTCGGCGTGCTCTTTCAGCAAGGTGCACTGTTTTCCTCGCTGACGGTCAAGGAAAACATCCAGGTACCGATGCGGGAATATCTGGACCTGCCGAAAGAGATGATGGACGAGCTTGCGCTGATGAAGATCCGCATGGTGGGTCTCGCCGCTGATGCCGCCGACAAATATCCTTCCGAGCTCTCGGGCGGCATGATCAAGCGCGCGGCGCTGGCCAGAGCCTTGGCGCTCGATCCCGACCTCGTTTTCCTCGATGAGCCGACCTCGGGCCTGGATCCGATCGGTGCGTCGGAGTTCGACGAATTGATTGCCAAGCTGCGCGACACGCTTGGCCTGACCGTTTATATGGTGACTCACGACCTCGACAGCCTGTTTTCCGTCTGTGACCGTATTGCTGTTCTCGGACAGAAGCGGGTATTGGTGGAAGGCACGGTTGAGGACATGCTCGCCTGTGATGACCCCTGGGTGCAATCCTACTTCAGGGGCAAGCGCGCACGCTCGATCGTGCCGCGCGAGGACATCAGAGGGCACAACGACGACAAAGGCGCAGGCGCCCACAGCCGCGAGAAGTGACTGGAGACAATGGAAACCAAAGCCAATTACACGATCGTCGGGTTCTTCACGCTGGTTGTCATCGCTGCCGCCTTCGGCTTCGTCTACTGGATGGCGGAATACGGCCGGGGCGGTCCGATGGTCGAGCTCGTCGTGCGCATTCCGGGCTCGGCAAATGGTTTGAGCGTCGGCTCGCCGGTCCGCTTCAACGGTATTCAGGTCGGTTCGGTGCAGGGCCTTTCGATCGATGCCGACGACCCGAACTATTCTCTCGCCTTCACGCAGGTGCGCGCCGATGCGCCGGTCTACACCTCGACCAAGGCCATTCTTGAGATCCAGGGCCTGACGGGTGCGGCCTATATCGAGCTTTCCGGCGGTCGCAACAGCGACGAAAATATCCTTAAGCGCTCGATCGACACGGGCAAGCGGGCGGTATTGCTCGCAGACCAGTCGAGCGTGACTAATCTGTTGACGACGGCCGACAAGATCCTGAACCGCGCCAACGACACGATCGGCGACATCCAGGGCTTCGTCTCGGATTCGCGCGGGCCGCTGACGGATACTGTGCGCAATGCGCAGAAATTCTCCAAGGCGATTGCTGACAATTCCGACAATATCGACAAGTTCCTGGCAAGCGTCGGCCAGCTTTCCGATACCTTCAAGACGGTCTCGGTCCGCGTCGACTCGACGTTGGATGCGATCGAAAAGCTGGTGCGCGCGGTCGATGCCCAGAAGGTCAACGACGTCATCGCCAATGCCGACAAGATCACGGCCAATGTCGCCGATGCGACGACCGACCTAAAGGCGACGATTGCAAGTTTCAAGCAGACGGCCGACACCTATACGACGTTTGGTCAGAACGCTCAAAAAACGTTGGATCGAGTCGATGCGCTCGTCGCGCAGATCGATCCTGCCAAGATCAAGGGATCGGTTGACGATATTGCCGATGTGACGAAACAGGCTCGTACCGCGGTCGCATCGATCCGGGATGTCGCCAACTCGGTTGCCTCGCATCAGCAGGATATCGATCAGACGATTGCCAATGCCCGCGAGATTTCGACCAAGCTCAATGCGGCGTCCGGCAAGGTTGACGGCATCCTGACCAAGGTCAATTCCTTGCTCGGCGACGACAGCACCAAATCGCTGTTTGCAGAAGCCAAGGACACGCTCGAATCCTTCAAGAAGATGGCGGACAATCTAAATTCCCGCATCGGGCCGATCGCCGACAATCTGCAGAAATTTTCCAGCAGCGGCTTGCGCGATGCCCAGACCCTCATCAACGACATGCGGGGCACGGTTGACAATCTGAATAGTACAATCACTAATTTCGACCGCAATCCGCAACGACTGATTTTCGGCGGGGATACGGTTAAGACTTACGACGGCCGCGCGCGGCATTGATGAAGAGCGATATCTGGTCTCCAGGGGATAAGCGAAATATGGTCGGTTGCGTGTCGAGTGAGCGTCATCAGGTGTGGAAAGCTGTGATCGCGTTGCCGTTGCTCGCGGCCTTGCTGGGAGGCTGTGGAACCTCTTCCAACAATGATACCTACGATCTTTCCGCGTCGGCAAAGACGAATGGACCTTCGGTCAAAAGCCGCCAGATCCTCATCCCGCCGCCGACCGCGCTGCAGGCTCTGGATAGCAATCAGATCGTCATTCGCGTCTCGGGCTCGGAAATCCAATATCTCGGCAAATCGCAATGGAGCGACAAGCTGAGCAGAATGGTGCAATCGAAACTTGTCGAGGCTTTCGAGAATACCGGCAAGCTCGGTGGCGTTGGCGTACCCGGGCAGGGGCTTGCAATCGACTATCAGATCGTCACCGATATCCGCTCCTTCGAGATCAATGCGTCCGGTGGCCATAAGACGGCAATCGTCGAAATCTCCGAAAAGATCCTGAACGATCGCACTGGTACGGTGAAGGCCCAGAACGTGTTCCGGAAGGTCGTGCCGGTCAGCGGTGGCAGCAATCCCGATTTCGTGCGGGCGCTCGATGCCGCATTTGCAGGTGTGACAGGCGAACTCGTCGATTGGACGTTGCGCTCGCTGTAAGGGCGGTCAGCGCTCCATCAACTCCTTCAGCGTCTTCAGATCCCGCATGACATGCGCGGCATCGGCCGCGAATTGCTCTGCCTCCATGTCCGGTAGCTGGAGCAGGGTGAACATGACCTCGCAACCATCGCCGTTCGGCACGATGCGCAACGCATTGTAGACCTGCAGATCAGATTCCAGCGTTACCCAGTGGTCGATGACACCAAAGTCATTGCGAGGCGAGAACCGAACCCGGGCAGTGCCGAGCGTGCCTTCGGCGATCCAATCATTGCCATCCTGCGTCAGCCCGGATGCCAGACCTGAGGCCCAGAAAGGCATGTTTTCCGGACGGCTGGCGTAGTTGTAGACCTCCCTCCAGTCGCGATCGATGGAGATATGTACGATCTTTGCATTCATGGTCGACATGGTGTTTTCCTCCTCTATATCACCATCAAGGGACTGAGACCTGCGGAACAAGCCAGAGTTTGCACGCGAATGAATCGCCAATTCGGCAACATTGTTGCACAGTCCTGCAAAGGGAACGATTCACGGCTTTCGGAGGCTTGCCGTTTTCCGCCCGGAGTGCAACAACAGCCCCAACGCAGGGCTGCAGCCTGTCGCGCCGAGCGTCGGCGGCATTGCGTCACATCGGATGTTGCTGCGTCTTCAGGGTGGGCTGGGCGCGGTGAACCGTTCATTGGAGGATTGTCGTGGAAAAGGCAGAAATCGGGCTGATCGGTCTCGCGGTAATGGGATCGAATCTGGCGCTCAACATCGCTGAAAAAGGCAACAAGATTGCAGTGTTCAACCGTACTCCTCAAGTAACGGATGAATTTTACGCGAATGCGGGCGCACTCAAGGACAAGATCATTCCCTGCAAGACGATCGAGGAGTTCGTCGAGGCAATCCGTCCGCCACGGCCGATCATCATCATGATCAAGGCCGGCGAGCCGGTCGACCAGCAGATGGCGGCGCTACAGCCCTATCTGGACAAGGGCGACATCATGATCGACGCCGGCAATGCTAATTTCCGCGACACGATCGCCCGCTTTGACCGCCTCAAGGATACCGGCCTGACCTTCATCGGCATGGGCGTGTCCGGCGGCGAGGAAGGCGCGCGTCACGGCCCCTCCATCATGGTCGGCGGCACGGAAGAGTCCTACAAGCGCGTCGAGAAGGTGCTGACTTCGATTGCGGCGAAGTACAATAACGATCCGTGTGTTGCTTGGCTCGGCAATGACGGCGCCGGTCACTTCGTCAAGACGATCCACAATGGCATCGAATATGCCGATATGCAGATGATTGCCGAAATCTACGGCATTCTGCGCGACGGCCTCGGCAAGAGCGCGGCCGAGATCAGCTCGATCTTCGGCGAATGGAACAAGGGCCGCCTCAATTCCTATCTCATCGAGATCACCGAGAAGGTTCTTGCCGCGAAGGATCCCGCAACCGGCAGTGCCATGCCTGATGTCATTCTCGACAAAGCCGGCCAGAAGGGCACAGGCAAGTGGTCGGTTATCGAAGCTCAGAACATGGGCATTCCTGCAACCGCCATCGAAGCCGCCGTTGCCGCCCGCAGCCTCTCGGCCATCAAGAGCCAGCGCGAGGCCGCCGAGAAGATCTTCGGCACGCCGGACTACAAGTTCCCGATCGCCTTCGGCCCCGACCTCTTGAAAGATCTGGAACTGGCGCTTTTTGCTGCAAAGATCGGCGCCTACGCGCAGGGCTTTGCCGTCATGGCCGAGGCTTCGAAGGAGTTCAACTGGTCGCTGCCGATGCCCGTCATCGCCAAGATATGGCGCGCCGGCTGCATCATCCGCTCGCAGTTCCTCGATGAGATCACCAGCGCTTTCACGAAGACGCCGGATGCGGCGAATCTGATCGTCACGCCCGCCTTTGCAGAAATGGTCAAGGAATCGATCCCGTCGCTGCGCCGAATCGTTTCGGCTGCGACGGCTGCCGGCCTGCCGGTTCCGGCGCTTGCTTCGGCTCTGACCTATTTCGACGCGTATCGCCAGGCGCGCGGCACCGCCAACCTGATCCAGGCTCAGCGCGACTTCTTCGGCGCTCACGGCTTCGACCGTGTCGACGGCAAGGATATTCACCACGGCCCATGGGGCAGTGGTGGTACAGCCTGATAGAGCAGTCGGATACGATGATCAAAAGGCCTGCCGGTGAAACCCTGCAGGCCTTTTCCTTATCAGCCGTTTGACCAGACGGGCGGGCTGATGCTTTGCAGAAGCTCGGGTTCCACGCCGTCGATGCGCGCGATGACCGCCTTGGCGAGCTCGCGGCCGGCATGACGAAAGTCTTCCGACGCCGCAATGATATCGGGCCTGATCCAGCTCAAGACATCGGTCGATTGCTTGGCGACCATGTCGATGTCACGCCCGAGACGAAAACCAGCGGCCTCGATTCCGGCATTGACGGCAATGGCGCCGCCGCTGCTGGAGCAGATGAAACCATCGGGTGCATGCGGAGAGCGCATCAGTGCTTCGACCGTGTCCTTGATATCGGCAAGGGTGTTGTCCGTGGTAATCCCGAGCGGGATCTCTTCCGCACCATATTGACGCAAACCCGCCTGGAAGCCGATGCGGGTATGCGAATAGTAGGTCAGCTTGCTGGAGGGCTGCAGAAGCGCCAAGCGACGCCGTCCTTTGGCGACCAGCGCCTGCACGGCTTCGTGCGTGAAGGCTTCGTTGTCGAAATCATGGAAGGGATGCACGATGCCCATATCCGTCCGTCCATGCGTGGAAAAAGGCATGCCACGATCATGCATGAGCGCGACGCGCGGATCGTTGGGTTCGGTGCGCGATATGATGACGCCGTCAGCCGAGCCAGTATCCAGGATGTAGCGGATCGGAACCAGCGAGTCCTTGCTAAGCGAATGCGGCGTGATGACCAGATGATATTGAGTCCCGGCCAGAACCTCGGAAATGCCGAAGACGATCTGGCTGGTAAAGCCCATGATGTCTTCGTGCATGCTTAGGACCAAGGCGATAACATTGGTCTTTCCGGTCCTGAGACGTACGCCGGCGCGATTGGGATGATATCCCAATTGCCGCGCGACCATGCGCACCCGCTGCTTGGTCTCGGCGCCGATGTCAGGAGCATCTTTCAAGGCGCGAGAGACGGTGGTTATCCCAAGCCCGGTCATAAAGGCGATCGTCTTGAGCGTCGGCCGTTCATGTGTAGACTGCGCTGTGCTGCTGCCGGAAATCTTCTTACTGTCCATATCCTGCAATGCTGCCTCCCGCGACCGACCGCTTATAGTGCCCGCAGCAGCGCCGCAAGCATATTTGTGATGTGGTCACTCCTTCCTCGTCTCGAAAATCTGTAACGATACAGTGAAAAAGTCGAGCACTTTTTCTCATGTCGAGAAAACTAATATATGCGACGGTTTAATCCGCATCCTTTTTCCAAAATTTGCAGATGTTCGACAAGGTTTCAGGTGTTTGGCTGATAATGTCAAAAATAAATAAATATAATCAGCAACTTAAATCTTCCAGACCTTTGCGAATGGTGGGATGAATGGCAGGCGTTTTGGCTTATTCGAAAGAAGGTATATAATTCGAGGTGCTATATTTGAGCCTGCTGAAAAAATTTGTGAGCGAGCGGTTGCGCGTTGAAAATGATTCGACTACGTTTTTCCGGCAACGTTTCAGTGAGGGAGGAGAACTCATGAATATTCGTTTGATGGCCGCTGTGCTGGCCGCTTCAGTTGCATTGCCGCTTGGTGCGGCCAAGGCAACTGATCTTGAGGTAACGCATTGGTGGACTTCCGGTGGTGAAGCTGCCGCCGTGGCGGAATTGGCAAAGGCGTTCGACGCGACCGGTAATCATTGGGTCGATGGTGCGATCGCCGGCTCGGGCGGCACTGCTCGTCCGATCATGATCAGCCGCATCACCGGCGGCGATCCCATGGGTGCCACCCAGTTCAACCACGGTCGTCAGGCCGAGGAGTTGGTGCAGGCTGGCCTGATGCGCGATCTGACCGACGTCGCGACGCAGGAGCATTGGAAGGACATCATCCGTCCGTCGAGCCTGCTTGATTCCTGCACGATCAACGGCAAGATCTATTGCGCTCCCGTCAATATCCATTCCTGGCAGTGGCTCTGGCTTTCGAATGCTGCTTTCAAGAAGGCCGGTGTTCCGGTTCCGAAGAATTGGGATGAATTCGTTGCCGCCGCTCCTGCGCTGGAAAAGGCAGGCATCGTTCCGCTCGCTGTCGGTGGCCAGCCATGGCAGGCGGCAGGTGCCTTTGACGTTTTGATGGTCGCCATCGCCGGCAAGGATAACTTCGAGAAAGTGTTCAAGGACAAGGATGCGAAAGTCGCTGCGGGACCGGAGATTGCCAAGGTCTTCAAGGCTGCCGATGACGCACGCAAGATGTCCAAAGGCTCCAACGTTCAGGATTGGAACCAGGCCACGAACTTGGTCATCACCGGCAAGGCCGGCGGCCAGATCATGGGAGACTGGGCACAGGGTGAGTTCGCCTTGGCAGGCCAGAAGGCCGGCACGGACTATACCTGCCTTCCCGGCCTCGGTGTCAATGAAGTCATTTCCACAGGCGGCGACGCATTCTACTTCCCGCTGCTGAAGGATGAGGCCAAGTCGAAGGCTCAGGATGCGCTCGCGAAGACGCTTCTCGATCCGAAGACCCAGGTTGCCTTCAACCTGAAGAAGGGTTCGCTGCCGGTACGCGGCGACGTGGACCTCGCAGCAGCCAACGACTGCATGAAGAAGGGCCTGGAAATTCTAAAGAAGGGTAACGTGATCCAGGGCACGGACCAGCTTCTTTCTGCCGACAGCCAAAAGCAGAAAGAAGATCTGTTCTCCGAGTTCTTCGCCAATCCTTCAATGACGCCGGAAGCGGCCCAGAAACGCTTCGTCGAGATCATCGCTGCTGCTGATTGATCTCTATCTTCTCGCTGTAGTGATACCGGCCTCGCGTTGCGGGTCGGTATCACGGCCGGGACATGTCCTGTGATCCGGCTGGCTACGGCGCCCTTAGGCGGCGGACTCACAGGGATGTAACGTTCGGCCGTGGATGAGGAGGGAGCGACAGGAACCGAGATCGGGTCATGGCCCAGAGTTCCTGATCGTCGAAGCAATCGCGCGTTAGAAGGAGCTACAATGACGGGTCATGCGAAAGCCGGCCGGCCAAATCAATTTCTGCGCAATCTGAATTCGAAGATTGCATCCATTCCAATGATCCTAACGGCCGTCGTCATCTTCCTCGGCGGCACGATCTGGACAGTGGTTTATTCCTTCACCAATTCAAAGCTGCTGCCACGTCTCAGCTTCGTCGGGCTGGACCAATACCACCGTTTGTGGGCGGCGCCGCGCTGGGTCGTGTCCATTGAGAATCTTGCCGTTTACGGCATTTTTTCCATGATCTTCAGTCTCGTCATCGGCTTCGTGCTGGCTGCGCTGATGGACCAGAAGATCCGGTTCGAAAACACCTTCCGCACGATTTTTCTTTATCCCTTCGCTCTCTCCTTCATCGTCACCGGCCTCGTCTGGCAGTGGCTGCTTAACCCCGAATTCGGCATCCAGTCCGTTGTGCGTTCGCTCGGTTGGACAAGTTTCACCTTCGATCCGCTCTATACGCCGAGCATCGTTATTTACGGCGTGCTGATTGCAGCTCTTTGGCAGGGAACGGGGCTCGTGATGTGCCTGATGCTCGCAGGCCTGCGCGGCATTGACGAAGATATCTGGAAAGCGGCGCGCGTGGACGGGATTCCGATGTGGCGGACCTATCTTTTCATCGTCATTCCGATGATGCGCCCCGTCTTCATCACCACACTGGTCATCATCGCCAGCGGTATCGTCAAGGTGTACGACCTCGTCGTCGCGCAAACGAGCGGCGGACCTGGCATCGCGTCGGAAGTCCCGGCGAAATACGTCTACGACTACATGTTCCAGGCGCAGAACCTCGGTCAAGGGTTTGCTGCTTCCACCATGATGCTGGTGACCGTCGCGATCATCGTCATCCCCTGGGCTTATCTGGAATTCGGCGGAGGGCGCAAACGTGTCTAATCCTGTTACTCTCAAGAATGTAAACGGCGGTGCCGCCTTGACGGAGAAGACGCTCTCCGGACCAAGTGGCCGCAAGCCGCGGCGGGTGATTTCCGGCCGCAATATCATGCTCTACGGTACGCTCTTCGTCGCCGCGGCCTATTACCTGTTGCCGCTGTATGTAATGATCGTCACGTCGATGAAAGGGATGCCGGAAATCCGGCTCGGCAACATCTTTTCGCCGCCGCTCGAGATCACTTTCGAACCATGGGTGAAAGCCTGGGCAACGGCTTGTACGGGCCTCAATTGTGACGGCCTTTCCCGCGGTTTCTGGAATTCCGTGCGCATCACCGTGCCGTCGACGATCCTGTCGATCGCGATTGCTTCGGTCAACGGCTATGCACTTGCCAATTGGCGATTCAAGGGAGCCGATCTGTTCTTTTCGATCCTGGTGATCGGGGCGTTCATACCCTATCAGGTGATGATCTATCCGATCGTCATCGTGCTACGCGAAATCGGCATCTACGGTACGCTGACCGGACTTATCCTGGTGCACAGCATCTTCGGCATGCCGATCCTGACGCTGTTGTTCCGGAACTATTTTGCATCGCTGCCGGTGGAGCTTTTCAAGGCCGCGCGTATCGATGGCGCCGGCTTCTGGCAGATTTTCCTGCGCATCATGCTGCCCATGTCATTGCCGATCTTCGTCGTTGCCATGATCCTGCAGGTCACAGGCATCTGGAACGACTTCCTGTTCGGCGTCGTCTTCACCAGGCCCGAATATTATCCGATGACCGTCCAGCTCAACAATATCGTCAATTCCGTCCAGGGCGTGAAGGAATACAACGTCAACATGGCGGCAACGATCCTCACCGGTCTTGTTCCACTTATCGTCTATTTCGTGTCCGGGCGGCTCTTCGTCCGCGGCATCGCCGCCGGCGCAGTGAAGGGGTGATCCATGAACAGTAGCGTTTCCATCAAAGACCTCTCGCTCGATTTTGGCGCGGTCACCGTTCTGAAGAACCTCAACCTCGAGATCAATGACGGTGAATTCCTGGTGCTTCTCGGCTCGTCGGGCTGTGGCAAATCGACTTTGTTGAATTGCATTGCCGGCCTGCTCGATATCACCGAGGGGCAGATCTTCATCAAGAACAAGAACGTCACCTGGGAAGAGCCCAAGGATCGCGGCATCGGCATGGTGTTCCAGTCCTATGCCCTCTATCCGCAGATGACGGTCGAGAAGAACCTGTCCTTCGGCCTGCGCGTTGCCAAGGTGCCGCAGGACGAGATCAACAAGCGCATCGCGCGGGCTGCCGAGATCCTGCAGATCCAGCCGCTTCTGAAGCGCAAGCCGGCCGAGCTTTCGGGCGGTCAGCGCCAGCGCGTCGCGATCGGCCGCGCCTTGGTGCGCGACGTCGATGTGTTCTTGTTCGACGAGCCGCTCTCGAACCTCGATGCCAAGCTGCGCTCGGAGCTGCGCGTCGAAATCAAGCGGCTGCATCAGTCGCTGAAGAATACCATGATCTACGTGACCCACGATCAGATCGAGGCGCTGACGCTCGCCGATCGCATCGCGATCATGAAGAACGGCGTCATCATGCAGCTCGACGATCCCACGACGATCTACAATGAGCCGCGCAATCTCTTCGTCGCAGGTTTCATCGGCTCGCCGTCGATGAATTTCCTCAAGGGCGAACTGGTAAACCGCGAAGGCAAGGTCGTGTTCGCGACCAATAACGTGCTGTTTTCTCTCGACGGCTACAAGGCCGGCGAGGCTCTGGAGGTCGGCCGCAAGGTTGTGCTGGGAGTTCGTCCTGAGCATATCAAGGTCAATGAAGCGGCCGCGTTAGGTGCCGAAATTCACGATGCCACGGTCGATATCGAGGAGCCGATGGGCGCCGATAATCTGCTCTGGTTGAAGCATGCCGGTCATACCATGTCGGTTCGCGTCAATGGCGCGAGGCGCTTTGGCCCCGGTTCGGCCGTAAAGCTTGGCTTCGATATGTCTGTCGCATCGCTCTTCGATGCGCAGACAGAACTCAGAATATGATCCCATGCCCGGAGGCGGCTCAGCCGCCTCCTTCTTTACAGCGGTCCGAGGAGGTCCGATGTCTTCTTCCATCAATGATAGCCTCACCGTCGATCTGACGGGATCGTGGAGGCTGACGTCTCCCGACAGTGATCACTCGCTGTCCATGTCTCTGCCCGGTGATGTTCATTCCGCGCTGCATGCGGGGGGGCTTATTCCCGATCCTTATTTTGCGCGGAACGAAGAGGTCGTGCAGTGGGTCGCCAAGCAGGACTGGGAGCTGACGCGCAGCTTCGTACTCGATGATGCCGGCGGAGACTGGTATCTCGATATCGATTATCTCGACACAGTCGCCAGCGTCTACGTCAACGATGCGTTGGTCCTGGAGGGCAATAACTGTTTTCAGCGTTATCGCCCCGACGTCTCGAAGGTGCTGAAGACGGGTACGAACACCATTCGCATCGTCCTGCATTCGAGCATTTCCGCTGGTGCTGCCCTGCAGGCGAAGCAGCCTTTCTACATTCCCTACAGCACCGGCAATTCGCCGATCCCGAACGGTAACATGCTGCGCAAGCCGCAATGCCATTTCGGCTGGGATTGGAACATTGCGATCGCGCCGCTTGGCCTCTATGGCGCCATCGCGCTAAAAAAGCTCGAAATAGCGCGCATCGAAAATGTCGTCACCCAGCAGATTCATAATGACGACGGCTCGGTCGATCTCAAGGTGACGGTGGCGCTATTTGCCAAGGGAACGGGGATCGCACAGCTTTATTTCTCGCTTGATGACGAGCGGGTTCGCCTCGATGTCGGCGTCAACGCCGGCGAGACGTCGATCACCCATTTCTTCCATATCGACAAGCCTAAGCTTTGGTGGCCGGCAGGCAATGGCGAGCAGGCACTCTATGCTTTGTCGGTGGAAACCAATTTCGAAACAGTCACGCGGCAGATCGGCCTGCGCACGGTCGAGTTGATTACCGACGAGGACGAGGCTGGCAGCCGTTTCGCGTTGAAGGTCAACGGTCGCGAGATATTTGCCCGTGGGGCCAATTGGATCCCGGCCGATGCCCTGTTCTCACGCTCCAATCCGGCCGCGACCGAGGATCTGCTGCAATCGGCCGTCGATGCCAATATGAATGCGATCCGTGTATGGGGCGGCGGCTTCTATGAGCATGACTGGTTCTACGACACCTGCGATCGCCTGGGTCTGATGGTGTGGCAGGACTTCATGTTTGCCTGCAATCTCTATCCCTCGACGAGCGACTTCCTGGAGAATGTCGAGGAGGAGGTGGGCTATCAGGTGCGCCGGCTTGCGACGCATCCCTCCATCGTTCTCTGGTGCGGCGACAATGAACTGGTGGGTGCGCTCACCTGGTTCGAGGAATCCCGCAAAGATCGCGACCGCTATCTCGTCTCCTACGATCGCCTGAACAGGACAATCGAGACGGCGATGAAGAAGGCGCTGCCGGATGCGATCTGGTGGCCATCGAGCCCGGCTTCGGGCTATCTCAATTTCGGCGACGCCTGGCACGCCGATGGCTCCGGCGACATGCATTATTGGTCGGTCTGGCACGAGAACAAGTCCTTCGACAATTATCGGTCCGTGCGGCCGCGCTTCTGCTCGGAATTCGGCTTCCAGTCCTATACCTCGCTGCCCGTCATCAAGACCTATGCCGAGGCGAAGGATATGAACATCGCCTCTCCGGTCATGGAACTGCACCAGAAGAATGCCGGCGGTAACGAGCGCATTGCCGGCACGATGTTCCGCTATTTCCGCTTTCCCAAGGATTTCCCGAATTTCGTCTATCTGAGCCAGGTCCAGCAGGGCCTCGCCATCAAGACGGCGGTGGAATATTGGCGATCGCTGAAGCCGCATTGCATGGGCACCATCTACTGGCAGCTCAACGACACCTGGCCGGTGGCCTCCTGGTCGAGCCTCGATTACGGCGGCCGATGGAAGGTGATGCATTATCTGGTCCGGCGCTTCTTTCAGCCTGTATCCGTTGCGGCAATTCCTTCGGACGACAATAAGACGATCCGCTTCTCTCTGGTCAACGATACCAATGCCGATGTGGTGGTCGATATTTCCGTATCGCTGCTTAAGCTTGATGGTGAGCGCGTGCCGCTGACGACGGCGCATGCCGTCTGCACGCCGGATGCCGCCGTCACGGCGTTGTCGATCGATGCGGATCAGGTTCCCACCGATTGTCTGCTGGCGTGGCGCTTCACCGCATCGAACGGCATGGGCGGCGAGGGGCATTATGTTCACGGCACCTACAAGGCGCTTGAGCTTCAGCCCGCCGGCCTGACGGTGCTGCGGGAGGAGAAAGAGGAAAACGGGACCGTGGAACTCACCGTCACCGCAAGGGGACTTGCGCTGTTCGTGATGATCGAGAGCGAGGCGGAAGGGCGTTACTCCGATAATGCCTTCGATCTTGCCGCCGGGGAAAGCCGCCGCGTCGTCTTCACGCCGGCCAAGCCGCTCGCAAGCGGCGTGCCCGAATTCCGCATCTACGATCTGCAATCCAGCCAGTCGGTGGACAGCTAAGCGGCGAACGGCCGGCTGATGGATTGAGCTATTGCGCCGCAGTGGCGGCGCTTTCGGGGCCCCAAGCCCCAAAACAGACGGCCGGAAGGCCATTGGAGGACTATTGATGACGAAACTTGGATTTCAGCTCTACAGCGCTCGCAATTTCCAGCCCTATTCGGAGATCTTCGTAAAGCTCGGCAAGGCCGGCTATGCCGAAGTCGAAGGCTTCGGCGGTATCTATGCCGATCTTGATGAGACCGGCCTCAAGAACCTGCGCGCCGAACTCGACAAGAACGGCTTGCGGATGGCAAGCGGCCATTTCAGCCCGGATTTCCTCGACGGCGAGGTGCAGAAGTCGCTCGCGATCGCCAAGACCCTGGGCATGGATTCGATTTATGCGCCCCATATCGGCGCCGATCAGCGCCCGAAGGATGCCGCCGGCTGGCTCGCCTTCGGCAAGCGCCTGCATGAAATGAGCAAGCCTTACAAGGATGCAGGCTTCGAATTCGGCTGGCACAACCATGATTTCGAATTCGTCAAGCAGGCTGATGGCTCGCTGCCGATCGAGCAGATTTTCGAGGGCGCACCGGATATTTCCTGGGAAGCCGATATCGCCTGGGTCATCCGCGGCGGCGGCGATCCCTTCGCCTGGATCGAAAAGCTTGGTCCGCGCATCACGGCCGTTCACGTCAAGGACATTGCGCCGGCCGGCGAAAACAAGAATGAAGATGGCTGGGCCGATGTCGGGCACGGCACCGTTCCGTGGGCAAAGCTGCTCAGGGCGCTCGCCGGCACCAAGGTCAAGCACTTCGTCGTCGAACATGACAATCCGAGCGATGTCGATCGCCTGATCACGCGCTCCATCGCATCCTTCAAGAGCTTTTGAGGCATTTCCACATGGCTAAGGAACTTGGCGTCGGCATCATCGGATGCGGCAACATTTCAACCACCTATTTCTCGCTCGCACCGCTCTTCAAGGGTCTGAAGGTGCTGGCTTGCGCAGATATCAACATGGATGCGGCGCGGGCGCGCGCCGAGGAATACAAGGTCAAGGCCCAGACCATCGACGAACTGCTCGCCAATGACGAGCTGGACGTCATCGTTAACCTGACCATCCCGGACGCGCATTTCCCGGTTTCCAAGCGCATCCTCGAAGCGGGCAAGCACGTCTACTCCGAAAAGCCGCTCGTGCTGACGCTGGAGCAGGGTGAGGAGCTCCGTCGCATCGCCAAGGAAAAGGGTCTGGCAGTCGGCTGCGCTCCAGACACCTTCCTCGGTGGTGCGCACCAGCTCGCCCGCAAATTCATCGATGACGGCGGTATCGGGCGCGTCACTTCGGGCGCATGCTATGTGATGAGCCCGGGCATGGAAATGTGGCATCCGAACCCGGACTTCTTCTTCCTGCCTGGCGGCGGCCCGATCCTCGATCTCGGCCCTTACTACGTCGCCAACCTCATCAACCTGATCGGACCGGTGAGGCGTGTTGGCGCGATGACCTCCATGGCATCGCCGACCCGCACCATCACCAGCCAGCCGCGCAATGGCGAGATTATTCCGGTGAAGACGCCGACGACGATCCAGGCGCTGCTGGAATTCGTCAGCGGCGCCCGGATCACGCTGACGGCGAGCTGGGATGTCTGGTCGCACCGCCATGCCAATATGGAACTCTACGGCACCGAGGGCTCGCTCTACGTGCCCGATCCGAACTTCTTCGGCGGCACCGTCGAGGCAAGCGGTCGCGACAAGGACATCAAGCCGTTGGAAAACTGGGCGCATCCTTTCGGTGTCGTCAATCAGGAAAGCCCGAACGGCTCGCGTGCCAACTATCGCACGGCCGGTCTCGCCGACATGGCAGCCTCGCTGATCGACGGACGCGATGCCCGTTGCTCGCTCGACCGCACCTTGCATGGCGTCGATGTCATGACCTCGATCCTGAAATCCGGTGAAGAAGGCCGTTTCATCGATCTAACGACCACCTGCACGCAGCCGGCAGCGCTCGGCATCGAAGAGGCTCAGGCGCTCTTGAAGTAAGCGCCTGAAGAGCTAGTTTGCGCGCGGGTGAGCAACCAATCCCGCGCGCTTTTTCATCTCGAAGGAATTCCATCATGGCCTGGCAACCGGCATCCGATCGTTATTCAAAAATGAAATATAACAGGACCGGCCGTTCCGGTCTCAAGCTGCCGGCGGTCTCGCTGGGGCTTTGGCACAATTTCGGCGGCGACACGCCGCATGACCGCAAGGTCGACATGTGCCGCACGGCCTTCGACCTCGGCATCACCCATTTCGATCTCGCCAACAATTACGGACCGCCTCCCGGCAGTGCGGAAACAGCGTTCGGCGAGATCCTGCGCACCGATTTCGCCGGCTTGCGCGACGAGCTTATCATCTCCTCCAAGGCCGGCTACGATATGTGGCCGGGTCCCTATGGCGAGTGGGGCAGCCGCAAATATCTGATCGCTTCTTGCGACCAGAGCCTGAAGCGCATGGGCCTCGACTATGTCGACATCTTCTATTCCCACCGCTTCGACCCGGATACGCCGCTGGAGGAAACCTGCGGCGCGCTCGACCATATCGTCCGCTCGGGCAGGGCACTTTATGTCGGTATTTCCTCCTACAACGCGCAGCGCACGCGCGAGGCTGCGGCTATCCTCAAGGACCTCGGCACGCCATGCCTGATCCATCAGCCGAGCTATTCCATGCTCAACCGCTGGGTCGAGGATGACGGTCTGGTCGATACGCTCGAAGACCTCGGCATCGGATCAATCGTCTTCTCGCCGCTCGCTCAGGGCATGCTCTCGACCAAGTATCTCGGCGGTATTCCGGAAGACAGCCGTGCCGCACAGAACCACTTCCTGAAGCGCGACTTCATCCGCCCGTCGATTATCGACAACATCAGAAAGCTGAACGAGATCGCCGAAAAGCGCGGCCAGACGCTGGCGCAAATGGCGATCGCCTGGGTTCTGCGCGGCGGCCGCATCACGTCGGCTCTGATCGGCGCCAGCCGTTCGTCGCAGATCGTCGATTGCGTCAAGGCGCTTGATAATCTCGACTTCACGGCCGAAGAGCTGAAGCAGATCGATGTCTATGCCAAGGAGGCTGATATCAATCTCTGGGCAAAGTCGGCCGAACGCGATTGATCATCCTAAAACGCCTGGAACTGGTTTCCGGGCGTTTTACCTTATTGCCGCTTGCCATGGTTCCGGAGGAGAGAGTTCATGATCCGCAATCCGATTCTGCCGGGGTTCAATCCCGATCCATCCATCTGCCGCGTGGGCGAAGACTACTATATCGCCACCTCGACATTCGAATGGTATCCGGGCGTGCAGATCCATCATTCGCGCGATCTCGTGAACTGGACCCTGGTCCGACGGCCGCTGGAGCGGGCTTCACAGCTCGACATGCGCGGCGAGCCCGACAGCTGTGGCATCTGGGCGCCTTGCCTCTCCTATGCGGATGGGCTGTTCTGGCTCGTCTATACCGACGTCAAGCGCTATGACGGCAACTTCAAGGACGCCCATAACTACATCGTGACCTCGCCAACCATCGAAGGCGAATGGTCCGAGCCGACCTATGTCAATTCCTCCGGTTTCGATCCATCCCTGTTCCACGACGATGACGGCCGCAAGTGGTTCGTCAACATGCAATGGAACCATCGCACCGAGAGCTATGGCGGCTCGCCGAAGACGCCGGCTTTCGACGGTATCCTGCTGCAGGAATGGGATCCGGCGACGAAATCGTTGAAGGGGCCGATCAGGAACATCTTCGCCGGCACCGAGCTGGGGCTGGTCGAAGGGCCGCATCTCTTCAAGCGGAACGGTTGGTACTATCTGACCACGGCTGAAGGCGGCACGGGTTACGATCATGCCGTGACTATGGCGCGATCCCGCGACATTGCTGGGCCGTACGAACTGCATCCGAACAAGCATTTGATCAGCTCGAAGGATCATCCGGAAGCGGCGCTGCAACGTGCGGGCCATGGCCAGTATGTCGAGACGCATGATAGCCAGTTCTACCATACGCATCTTTGTGGGCGGCCTTTGCCTCCGCATCGTCGCTGTACGCTCGGTCGGGAAACGGCCCTGCAGAAATGCGTGTGGAAAGAGGATGGCTGGCTCTATCTCGAAAACGGCACCAGTGTTCCCGATGTCAATGTCGTAGGCTTGAACGGTGCCGTACCGGTGGATAAGCCGCGCCGTAGCGGTTATAATTTCGACGAAGGCAGACTGCCGATGGATTTTCAGTGGCTGCGCACGCCGCAACCGGAACGCATCTTCAGCGTGACGGAGCGGCCCGGCCATTTGCGGCTTATCGCCCGCGAGAGCATCGGTTCCTGGTTCGAGCAATCGCTCGTTGCCCGCCGCCAGGAACATCACAGTTTCCGCGCTGAAACCGTCGTCGATTTCGAGCCCGACACCTATCAGCAGGTTGCGGGCCTGACGCACTACTACAATCGCTTCAAGCTGCACGCCATTGCCGTGACCCTGCACGAGAAGCTCGGCCGCTGCGTCACTATCATGACCTGCCCGGGCGATTATCCGAATGGCCGCCTGAGTTTTCCGATCGAGGGCGGCGTCGCAGTGCCGGACGGGCGGATCCAGCTTGCCATGGAGGTGCGGAACAACGACCTGCAGTTCTTCTGGCAAGCGGAAGGCATGGGCGCATGGCAGGCGATTGGGCCAGTACTCGATGCCGGCGTCATCTCGGATGAGGGCGGGCGCGGCGAGCACGGTTCCTTCACCGGTGCCTTCGTGGGCATGTTTGCCTTCGACCTCTCAGGCCGGGCAAAGACAGCGGATTTCGACTGGTTCAACTACGATGAACTGTGAGGGGTGATGACTTCCGGCAGCGCGCTGTAAAGCCTGCCGCTGTTCTCACTCTATTACGGAATTGTAATTCGACTGTCAGATGCGTTTCATGTCTGTCACGGTAAGTTCGCGTGCAGATTCTGAAATGAGGAAACAACCAATGAGAAAAATCTTCACTGTCCTTCTTGCTGCATCCGTCCTCGGTATGCCGCTGGCTGCGACAGCGCAGGTCAAGCCGGCTCCCGCCGGCAAGCAGGCCGTTGTTCAAAAAGAGGCGGTGAAGAAGAAGGTCGTTATCCGCAAGGGCGGATGGGTCAAGGGGCGCCGCCTGTCGGCCTCCGACCGCCGCCGCGCCACGGAAATCGACTATCGCGCCTTTCAGCTATCGACGCCTCCGCGCGGCTATCACTGGGTTCGCCTCAAGAACAATTTCCTCCTCGTCGGCATTACCAGCGGTTTGATTTCGAAGGTGCATGAAGCCAGGTAGGCCGGATGGAGCTACCACCAAGCAAACCAAGGGCGGCCGAGAGCCGCCCTTTTCGTGCCCAAAACTTATGGAGCAGCTTGAATCAAAAATCCCCGGCATCTCTGCCGGGGATCGAGCGTTCGTCTCTTATCTATCAATCTCAGTTCAGGCGGCCGGCTGCGTGGGCCAGCATGGTGTAGACCTTGCCGGTATCGGACGTGAGATAGGATTGCGTGACGGTGCGATCGCGATCGGTCCGCGCGACATCGGCCAGCAGCTTTTCGAAATCGGCGATGTAGCGATCGACTGCGGTGCGGAATTCCGGCTCACGGTCGTATTTGCGCTTGATCTCATCGAAAGTCTGCTGACCCTTGAGCGTATAGAGCCGGCGGGTGAACACGTCACGTTCGCCGCGCTGGTAACGGCGCCAGAGATCGACCGAGGCGTCATGATCGATGGCGCGGGCGATATCGACCGAAAGCGAGTTCAGCGACTCCACGACATGGCGTGGGTTGCGTGCGGCGGGAGCAGGAGCCTGTTCCGCCGGGGCTTTTGGTGCCGGTTGGCGGGCCGGCTGCAGACCGGCATTTTCATCGCGCGACGCGCCACGCAGCAGATCGCTGATCCAGCCGCCACCGGCCGCTTCCTGGCGAGCAGGGGCTGCTGTTTCCGCCGGACGCTGCGGCTGCGCTACCGGTCGCTCGGCAGGGAGTGATCCACGCAAGCCGAGGGACTCGATCGAAGGCTGCTGCGGCTGTGGTGCCGGGCGCTGTACGGGCTGCTGGGCGACCGGCGGCTGTGGCGCCGGTTGCTGCGGAGCAGGTTGTTGCGGCCGCGGGGCGGCGGCGGCCGGGGCAGATGCGGCGGGCTGCGGCCGTGGAGCAGGCTGTGCTTCGGCCAGCGCGCGAGCGGTCGGCTCGGAAATCTCCAGCTGCTGCGTCGAGCGGCCGACAATCTGCGAGATGTCCTGCAGGGCCTTGATCTGCTCGGCAACCGCGCGACGCATAGCTGCAGCGCTCTCCTTTGCTTCTTCCGGAAGATCGAAGGCACCGCGCTTCAGTTCGTTGCGGGTGAGGTCAAGCTCGCGGCGGATATCGCCGGCGGAGCGGCGGATTTCATCCGTCGCACCGGCGAAGCGGCCGATCGCGTCATCGACCGCGACGCGCAGGGTCTCCCGCAGCTGTTGGGCAGCGGTATCCGAGGTCTTGCCGGCGTCGGCGAGCATCTGCTCGACCTCGGACAGCGAGGCTGTGAGGCCGCCGCGCAGTCGATTGGTGAGATCGCTGGAGCGGCGCTCGGCGTTGGCGAATGTATTCTCGACAGCCTGATTGGCTTCTTCGCCCGCCTTCTGCAAGGCATTGCGCATGTTTTCCGCCGCATCTTCGGCGCGCTTCTCGGCGTCGGAGAGAACGCGGCCGATATCGCCGAAGGAAGACTGTACGCTCTGGCGGAGGTTGCCGGTCACCTGGTTGGACCGCTGTTCCGCCCGGTCGAAGGCCGTTTCCACCATCGAGCCGAGGGCGCGCATGGTGTTCTCGATTTCTTCCGAGCGCTGAACGAGGCCGACGGCCAGGTTCTGCAATGCCGTCTCGCGCTCTTCCAGCGTCGATACGAGGTTCGACTGGGCAGCGCCAAGGAGCTGGGATGCTTGTGTCAGCACCTTGGAGTGATCGTCGAAACGACCGACGATGCTGCCAACCTGCGACAAGGTCTGGCCGGTAATCTCAGACAACTTGTCGACCTTGCCTTCGAGAAGGCGGCTGGAGGCCGAGACCATCTCGCCGGCCTTCGCGGCGGATTCTGCGAAGCGTGACGAGGTTGCCATGAGGCGGTCATCGACGTTTGCGAATTCGCTTGCGGCATTGGACAGCAGTCCGGCGATCGCCGAGTTGTTGTCCGCCAAGCGGGCGATGATGCCATTGACGCTCGCAAGCAGGTTGTTTTCGAGTGTGCTGACCGTGTTGACGGCGTGCTCAGTGCGCGACGAGATCGCATTGATGAGCGCGGCATTTTCAGCGCGCAGACGTTCCGTGCTTTCCTGAGCTGCCGCCGTGATGAGAGCGGCCGCCTCCTGACCCGTTGCCGCATAGCGATCGACGATCGGGCGAGCCTTTTCGTCGATGAGGCGCGAGAGTTCGGTGGAGCGCCCAGCCAGCATCGAATTCAGCTCGCGCGTGCGCTCGTCGAGCGAGGTGCGGATGGAGGAGCCACGGGCTTCCAGGGCCTTGTCGACATCGGCAAGCGTGCTGTCGATTTCGCGGGCGCGTTCCTCCAGAGAGCTGCGGATCGCCGTGCTGCGCTCGTCGAGCGCGCGCTCGACCTGCGCCATGGTGGAGGCGATTTGCTCGCTGCCGCCGGTAAGCGTGTTGCGGATGGCCGCGCCACGGGCTTCCAGCGACTGTTCGGCCGAAGAGAGCGCCTGCGAGATCGTATTGACCTGGCTGCTGACGAGGCCTTCGGCTTCGGCAACCTTGTTGACGATCGCGTTGCCTGCTTCCGAGAAGGTCTGGGCGACGGCCGCAGCCTGGCTTGCCAGCCGGTTCTGCGTTTCCGAGACGCGGTTGACGAGCTCGTCGGAGCGCTCGCTCATTGCACGCGTAAAGGCATCGCTATGGCTGCCGAGGTTCTCGGCGAATTGCTGGCCGGTATTGGCGAGCAATTCGGCCGTGCGGGTCGCTTCCGTGTCCATGCCCTGCGCGGCGTCGGCAACGGCCGTGCGCAGCGTCGTTGCAAGATTGGCAGCCTTGCCTTCGATCGTGCGGTTGACCGCTTCGAGGCCGAGATTGAGAGCGCGATCCATGGTCGAAAGGCGCTCTTCGATGCGAGCAGCTGCCTGGCTGCCGCTGTCGTCGATCTTTGCCGCGCCACTCGCCAGCGTATCGGAGAGGCGGTTGCCGGCGATATCGACCTGGGCGGCAACGCCAGTGACGCCTTCGTTGATGCGGTTTTCGAGCGCCGAAAGGCTCGCTTCGACGCGCGAACCGGTCTCGGCAAAGCGGTTCGTCATGCCGTCGATCGACTGATTGAGGTTGGATGAGAAGGTTTCGGCTGAGCGTGCGATGTCGCCGGCGGCCTGCTGGATACGGCCGGCAATGTCGCCCGCACCGCTGTTCAGGCGCTCTTCCAGCGTCCTCGCGCTGGCGTCGATGGTCTGGCGCAGCGAAGCCTCACGGTCCTCGAGCGACATTTCCAGCATGCTGGCGCTGGTGGCAATCGAGGTGCCGATGGCGGTCGTCTGTTCCATCAGCGTGTTGTCGATCTGCGCGTGGGCGTCGCGCAGGGCAAGGTTGATCGCATTGCTGCGGTCTTCCAGCGTGGAGCGCATACGCTCATAAGCCGAGGCGAGGTTCTGATCCATCTGCGACAGACCGGCGCCGAGCGTGTTCTCCAGCTGGCGGGTCGTCGCGCCGAGAACGGTTTCGACGCGATCGCTGTTGGCGCCGAGCATTTCGGAGAGAGTGTCCGTATGGGCGGTGAGCGAGCGGTCGAGGCGTTCCTGGTTTTCGCTATAGGCAGCACGGATGGCTTCCGCCTTGTCGCCAAAGGCTCCGGCAACGCGGGACTCAGCACCTGAGACGCTGTCGAGAAGTGCGTTGGCGCGTTCCTCCAGAGCGCTTTCGAAGCGGTTCTGGTTTTCTGCAAGCGAGATTGCGAAGGCCATGCTCTTGTCGTCGAGCGTGTTGGTCAGCGCCTCGTGGCCGCTGGTGACGGTATGGGCAATGGCCTTGGCGCTGTGAGAAAGAGTATCTTCCAGCTTCGCATGGCCTTCCGAAAGAGCAACGGCGAGCGCCATCGTCCGGTCGTCTAGGCTGTTGACGATCTTGTCGTGAGTGCCGGCGACAGTTTCGGAGAGGGCGTCGAGACGGCTGGATACCGCATCCTCGAGGCGTGACTGGGTGTCCGAAAGCGAAATGGCAAGAGCCATCGCCTTGTCGTCCAGTGCGTCGGCCAGCGCATTGTGGTTGCTGGTGAACGCATTCGTGATCGCCTCGGCGCGATTGGCAAGCGTTGCTTCGAGACGCGACTGGCCCGAGGTCAGCGCATCGGAAAGCGCCCGTGTCTTGCCGTCCAGCGTGTCGGCAACGCGATCGGCATGGCCGGAGACGGTATCTTCCAGGCGGGCCTGGGCTTCCGACAATGCGATGGCGAGCGCCATAGCTCTGTCGTCCAGCGCTTCGGCCAAGGCATTATGATTGCCCGCAAATGCCTTGATGATGGCCTCGGCGCGGTTCGCGAGAGTTTCTTCAAGACGAGTCTGTCCGGAGGTCAGCGCGGCGGCGAGGGCGCTGGCCTTGCCTTCGAACGTGTCAGCGACACGGTCTGCGTGACCGGAGACGGTTTCCTCCAGCCGAGCCTGGCTTTCGGAAAGTGCGATGGCGAGCGCCATCGTCCTGTCGTCGAGGGCATTGGTGACGCTTTCGGCGTGACCTGAGACCGTGCTTTCGAGACGAGCCTGCCCCTCGGCCAGCGCGCGTGCAAGTTCCGTCGTCTTGGCGTCCAGCGTGCCGGCGACGTGTTCGGCATGGCCGGAAACCGTGTCTTCCAGCCGGGCTTGGCTTTCGGAGAGGGCGATAGCAAGCGCCATCGTCTTGTCGTCGAGCGTGTCGGCCAGCTTGCTGTGAGTATCGGCCATGACGCCGGTGATCGCGTCGGCGCGGCTTGCAAGCGTGTTTTCGAGGCGCAGCTGGCTTTCGGCCAGCGAAATGGCCAGCATCGAAGTGCGTTCGTCCAGGGCGGCGGTCAAATGTTCGTGAGAGCCGCTGACGGCGCTGGCAATTGCTTCCGAACGCTCGGCAAGCGTCTGCTCGAAACGGGACTGGTTATCGGCCAGCGCGCCGAACAAGGCGTTGCTGCGGGCCGCCATGACGGCATCGACCCGTTCATGGGCAGAGCTCAAAGCCTGCGTGATCTCGTTGGTGCGAGCAGAGAGGGTGTTGTTGATGTCGTTGGCACGGCCGGTGAAGGCCGAGGTGAGTTCTTCCGTGCCGCTTTGCAGCGCGGCGGAGACATCGCGCGTGACACCCTGCACGGCGGATGTGAAGGCACCGGCATGCGAGGCGAGCGTGGTATTGAGTTCGCTCGTGCCCGAGGTCAGGGCGGAAGAAATGCCTGTCGTGGCGTTCTGCAGCGCCGAGGTGATCTCGTTCGCCTTGGAGCCGATCGCGCTTTCCAATACTTCCTGGCCGGTTGCCAGCGTCGTTGCGAGAGCGAAGGACTGGTCGGTGAGATGCGAACCCAGGCGCTCGATGCTGGAGGTCAGGATGCCTTCCAGCGCATCCGAATTGCTGCCGAGCGACTGATTGATGCGGGCAAGGCTTTCCGAGAGCTTGGTGTCCAGGGAGCCGGCGCGCTTGTCGAAGGCGGAGGTGAATTCCGACACGCGGTCATCGAAGGTCGTCGAAAGCTGCGCGATCGTCGACTGGAAGCGCTCTTCGAAGAAGCCGGAGCGCAGGTCGAGATCCATGATGGTGTCATCGGCTGTCGACTGCAGGCTTTGACGGAAGCTCGCGCCTTTTTCGTCGAGCGCCGTGTTGAGGCGGGACAGAACATTGTCCAGCGTGCCCGTGATGGACCGCTCGCCGCCGCTGAGGCTTTCGCTGATCTCCTTCGTGCGGGCCACCAGCGTTTCGTTGAGCTGGCGTGCACGTTCGTTCAATGCGGAATTCAGCTTTTCGGTGTTTGCATCGAGCGTCGAGGCGCGCGTTTCGAACTGGCCAAGCAGGTCCTTGCCGCGGTCGGCAAGAGTCGACGACAGAGATTCAAGACGGGTATCGAACTCGTGGCTGAGAGCGAGGCCGGAAGCGTTGAGGTTCTGCAGCAGGCTGTCGGTCTTGGCGGAAAGCAGGGTGCCGAGGGCCTGGACCGCGGAATCCGACTTCTCCATCAGGGCGGCTGCTCGCGTATCGATCATCGATGCGAAAGCTTCGCCAGAGGTAGAGAGGCGCACGGCGATTTCTTCGGTCGCCAGCGACAGGTCTTCCTTGATCTGATCGTGCACGCCTGAGATCGAGGAGCGGATACGCTCGGCGTGATTGACGATGGCGTCACGTTCTGCGCCGAGTTCGTGGACCAAGCCGCGCACGCGCAATTCGTTGTCGGCGTAGCTGCGCTCCAGCGCATTGACCTCGGAATGGACGAGGGTTTCGAGTTCCGTCGCACGTGCAATAGTGCGCTCGATGCCTTCGTTCATCGCCGAGACTTCGCGGCGAACGGCCTGACCGACCGTCATGATGCGCTCGGAAGCGATGGTTTCCGGCTCGACGAGACGCAGGGCGACTTCCGCCATGGAGCGCGCTGCATTGCGCATGTCGTGCGCACGCGAGATCATCATGCCGAAAGCATAGAAGAGCAGTACCGGAACGATAATGCCGACGATGCAGGCGATGACGCCCGGAAGGGCGGCAAGATCCGCGATGGAATGAATGTTCCTGATCTGGGTGCCGTAAAGCATGAACGCCAGGCCGGCGCCGCCGATGATCCAGAACAGCGAGAAGATCGTGGCGTTTCGCACTGCACGGCTCTGCGAGGCTCCGTCGAGCGCCCTCAATATGCTTGCGGAACTTGCCCTGTTGCCGTCATTGGCAGCAGCGAGGTTCGGATTCTTCGGCGCCTCGGCAGGGCGGGGCGGAGTGGCAGGGGCTGCGGTGCTGCGCGCTCCGCCATTCTTGCGGGCGGCATCATCCTTGGTCTGCTTTATCGGCTGTTTCGGCGGCTCAGACACATTTTGCTCCGGGATATCGGGCGTAGTTCCGCTGCGAGACTCCAAGCTCTCGTCACTGAAATCGATCTGCAAAGCTTCGTCCAATGCCTGAAAGGCCTTGTCCTCGACCGACTCGATGTACTTTTTGTTCGCCATGCGGTTACGCCTCGTTACAACTCACTCGGGCTTGCCGTGCCTTTTCCGGTAATTCCGCCGCGTCCGGAAAAGACGAACCCTGCCTCCCGTGGGGTCTTCCGCCTTCGATCAACACCGAGCTTGGATTTCCCATTACATTCAGAGTGGATAACTGGTTTTTCAAACGGATGTTATGAAAACATTACCATCATCCACTTCCGGGGCAAAGGCATGTGCCATCCACCCAATTTACCAGTATCGTAGTGACACATTCCCCCAGTCATGACAATTAATTCCACCTTAAAGCCAGTGGATCATTAAGGGGCCATTAACCCTGTTTGGCTGTTCAATGCGATGAAAACCCAAGATTTTGAGCATGTTTAACGCACGTTAACCATGTCCCGAGTTTTCAGCCCTTAATGTGCCAAAATTTAACTCGATGGCCATGTCCGGGCCGCAACTATGCGGCAGGTTCCTAAAACAGACACAGATAAAAGACTGGAGCATTGGCACATGGCAGCTTTGAACATCGCATTTGAATCTCCGGACAATTCGCGAGGCGCGGCTCCGTCGCGGGAGCGGGCGATCGATCTTGTCCATCTCGGAAAGCAGACGATGGGTGATAAGGCGCTGGAAGTCGAGGTGCTGCAGATGTTCGCAAGGCAGGCTCGTTCCTGCCTGCAGGAGATTGGCAGCGGCGATTTTAAACGCATGGAAGCTGCATCGCACAAGCTGAAGGGGGCTGCCAGCTCCATTGGCGCCTTTCGCGTGGCGGATGCGGCCGGAGCGCTCGAAAGCAACGTCGGCGACGCCGCTCGTATGGCAGCGGTTACAGCCAGCGTTATCGAGGCCGAGAACTTCATTTTGAAGCTCTCGCGCTAGGCCAAGCGTTCGAACAGCAAATCTTATCCATTCTTCCGCCGCCAGACGGGATAATCCGTTTCGGCGGCGCAAATGTTGACTGCTCCAGCGAATTGTTGGAAGTAAAATTCCGATCGTCCTTCATTCAAGCAATTCGGAATTCACCCACATGACCAAATTGACCATCGTCGCCTTCGACGGCACGCGCTTTGACCTCAATGTCGACGAGGGCTCCACCGTGATGGAAAATGCAGTGCGCAACTCCGTTCCGGGTATTGAAGCGGAATGCGGCGGCGCCTGTGCCTGTGCCACCTGTCATGTCTATGTCGATGAGGAATGGACCGAAAAGGTCGGCGGCCCGGAAGCCATGGAAGAAGACATGCTCGATTTCGCATTCGACGTCCGTCCGAACTCGCGGCTTTCCTGTCAGATCAAGATGAAGAGCGCGCTTGACGGGCTTGTGGTGCATGTGCCGGAGCGCCAGGCCTGAGGCAGCGCTCCAACGCGCCTTGCGCGATTCCTCGGCCGGATCTCCTGTAGGCGCTCGTCACGCAAAAAGATGCCCCGCTCAGCCGGTGCAGCGAGCGAGGCGAGGCGGGCGCATCACCACAGGCAAGGGAGGAAACACCTGCGGCTTCAGGACGCGCCAGGAGAACACTTAGCGCATGCTTTGAAAATCAAACCCCGACTGCGCCGAAGAGCGAATAGACCCGCCGACGCAGGCACTCGAAATCGATCCTTACGAGACAACCGCCCGGCCTTTTTCGAATCAACCAGTGCGTTTGTCTCTGTAATTGATAGGAAAAACCTATTTCAGATTCTCGTAAAGTTCAAAGAGCAGCGAGATCGTACGATTCACAGGATATAGTGACCTATTTCCCACAGCCGTCGTTACTCGATCGCTTTTTGCGCTGAGAGCAGCTCTTCGGACTACTGCGAATTGCCTTGTCGGCTGCGATAGTAGAGCAGCCTCTGCATGCGGCTCGAAAAATTGAGCGCTTCTATGCGGTCGAAGCGTGCCTGATCGGCGTCGTGCCGCTCGGTTTCGCGCGACGTCACAGCGTTTGCGCGTTCCTGCAGCGTATCGCAATTGCTGGCGGATGGCAGAGCCAGGATCTGCTTTTCCATCTGCCGCGCATGCTGGCGGGCGATTTCGACATGCCGGTCTTCGTGGCGCCGGATATCGCCGGCCAGGGTATCCCAGATCACGGAAAGCTGCTTGCTGGCGCCCCGCCGGTCCCGCCAGCGTGGCAGGATGATTTCCGTATTGACCGTTACCCTGACGCTGGAGATATGGCAGCGGCCGTTTGACTCGCTGTAGGTCGCACTACCGCCGAAGCGGATCTTGGTTGCGCCGGGATGGTGGCTGCTTGAGCCTATCGCCAATGGCCCGCGCTGATTCAAGGCTGCATCGAGCTCGTCGGCGGTGCTTCCCTTGATGTCGAAATAGGAAGTTGACTTGCGGGCGATGACTTCCGCACCGGCCACACCAGGTATGCAGACCGCGAGCAGCAATGCACACGAAAGACTGAACTTATGGGATGCAAGCGGCATTCGTGTCGCTACCATGTTGAACTTCTGTGAACCTTGCGGCATAGCCACTGTGAGCGCAATATCAAGCGCAAGGTTTTTTCCTTTTCAATGGGATGGACAGTTCGTGACGGAGCTTCACAGCCAAAGCTGGCATGTCGCGCATGGCCGCAGCATCGATGTCGGCGGGCAGAGCGTCATCATGGCTATCGTCAATGTGACGCCGGATTCCTTTTCCGACGGCGGTCATTATGAGGCCGTCGATGCGGCCGTTGCCCATGCGCTGGCTTGCGTCGAGGACGGGGCCGCCATCATCGATATCGGCGGCGAATCGACCAAGCCGGGTGCTGTCGCCGTCAATGCCACCGAGGAGCAGGGACGGGTACTGCCTGTCATCGAAGCCCTGCGCGGGAGGACCGATGCCCTGATTTCGGTTGATACCTACCGCGCCGATACGGCGCGGCTGGCGATCGGAGCGGGTGCCCATATCGTCAATGATATCTTCGGCCTGCAGCGCGAGCCTGACATCGCCGCTGTGGCCGCACAAACGGGCGCCGGTCTCTGCATCATGCACACGGGCCGCAACCGGCAAAAGCTGCCTGATGTCATCGATGACCAGCTTTTCTTTCTCAATCGCTCGCTGGAGATCGCAGCCGCCGCAGGCGTAGACAGACGGACGATCGTGCTCGATCCTGGTTTCGGCTTCGCCAAGGAAAATGCCGAGGAAAATCTGGAACTCATGGCGCGTTTCAACGCTCTGCTGCGCTTCGACCTGCCCCTGTTGGTCGGCACTTCGCGAAAGCGGTTCATCGGCACTATAACGGGTCGCGAAGCAGCTGGTCGCGATATCGGCACCGCTGCAACCAGCGCAATCTTGCGATTGCAGGGAGCTGCGATATTCCGCGTACACAATGTCGCAATCAATAGGGACGCGTTGGCCATTGCGGATGCTATTCTCGCGACGCGGGCGAGACTTAAAACATGATGCTCGGATCCAAGGAGCGGTTTTCGGACGCGATCGCGCCTGTTCGAAACGGAGATACGCCATGAGCGCTGTGACATACACCATTACTCTACAGAATTGCGCCTTCTTTGCCCGGCACGGCGTCCATGACGAGGAGGAATTCCTCGGCCAGCGCTTCTTCGTCGATGCCGAACTCGATGTTGAAGCCGGCGATGCGCTGGAGCGCGATTCGATCGACGATACCGTCAATTACGGCGTCGCCTTCAGCGTCATCGAGGAAATCGTGACAGGTCGCCGGCGTTATCTGATCGAGGCGCTGGCGCTCGATGTGGCCAAGGAGCTATGCCGTCGTTTTCCGAGTATCCGCCGGGCCAAAATCACGGTACGCAAGCCCAATGCCCCGGTTCCGGGCGTTCTCGATTACGTACAGGTGAGCATTGAGCATTTTGCCTGAGGGTGCAGCCGCGCGGACGACGCTCGGTTTGGGCGGCAATCTGGATAACCCCGTCCACGCCATGGCGCTCGCCTTGCGTACGTTGGACGCGCGCGCCGATTGCCGGGTGGTTTCGGTGTCGCGACTTTACCGCACGCCGCCCTGGGGCAAGACGGACCAATCCTTTTTCTACAATTCCTGTGCTGCCGTCGATACGACACTTTCGCCGGAAGCTCTGCTCGACGTCTGCCTGGACATAGAGCGGCAGATGAAGCGGGTGCGGATCGAGCGCTGGGGACCACGCACGATCGATATCGACGTGCTGACCTATGGAGATTTGGAAAAGGCCGAGCCGTTGCTCACCATTCCACATCCGCGAATGGTCGAGCGTGGTTTCGTGCTGATGCCGCTTGCTGATTTTGCCGCCGATCTCGTGGTGAAGGGCCGCACGATCACCGCCTGGCTGCAGGATGTTGATATCGAAGGTATCGAGGTCGCGGACGAAAGTGGTGATTGGTGGCGGACAGCCTGAACTGGACCCCATGGATACATAAAGACAAAGGCCGGCAAATTGCCGGCCTTTGTCTTTATGAATTCTCGCTCAATGCTATTGGATCGACCCGACCGCCATCTGGTCGACGTCTGCACGCTTCAGCGTGACGCCGATAACCGGGACCATCTGATCGCCGACCTTCACCGAGATTGTGACATTCATCGACTTGTTATCCGCAACGCGGGCGATCATGGCGCCGTTGAGCTTCTGGCGGATCAATCCGAGCACGACGGTGTTATCGTTGACCGCGCCTGATGTCACGTCGAGGCCCTTGCCGGCTGCGCCGTCCAGGAACTTTCCGCTGTAGGAACCGCCGTTCTGCGTGATCTCGGCCGACATCGGCTGCTGGAAGACGCCGACGCGGCAGGTGCCGTCGAGCTTGACGCCGGCACTGCCGCCATCGGATGGCTTGCCCGTGAGATTGCAGGTGAACTTCGTGCCCTTGTACTTGCCGGCGACGATTTCGCCGGGGCCGCTCCAGGTACCGGAGATCGACTGGAAGAAGGCCTTGTCGCGGGGCGCCGCGTCGGCCGACTGCACCCCGGCGCCGGTGAAGATGGCTGCGGCTGCAAGGCTGCTTACAAGAAGAAATCGACGCGAAAACATGGACATTCCCTAGCGAGGCGGAACCGTGAAACTGATTGTCACTTTTGCCGCAGAATGGTTAATGCTTGGTTTCCTGAATGCCAAAGCGCCTGATTTTCAGGTCCTCATGCAGGATTGCGGCTGCCTACGCTCGGTGTGAGGTCGCCGGCAAAATCGGCAATGCCGGGACGCTTGAGCGCCTTGAAGGGGAGCGGCCGGCAAAGGTCCATGGCGGCGATGCCGATTCTTGCGGTCATCATGCCGTTGACGACGCCCTCGCCAAGACGCGCCGACAGTTTCGACGCCAGGCCGTGGCCGATCAGTTGCTGGACGATGCTGTCGCCGACTGCGATGGAGCCGGTGACGGCCAGGTGGGCGATTACATCGCGCATCAGCCTGACCATGCCGAGCGTTCCGGGTCTACCGCCATAAAGCTCGGCCATGGCGCGGACGAGTCTCGCCGCTTCGTAGAGAACGTAGAGAATATCGACGAGGGCACGGGGACTGACGGCAGTTACCACCGATACCCGTTTCGAGGCACCGAGAATCAGCGCGCGGGCGCGGCGGTCGAGCGGGCCGAGCAGCTCGCGTTCGGCGAGGTCGATCAGTTGCGGCGCATCGATGATATCGTCTTCTGCCGCCTTCAGGGTCGCGCGGCCTCTTGCCGTGTCCGGATTGGCTTCCAGAATGGCGCAGAGTCGCTTGACCAACGTTTTGGCGCGCGCCGGCCGGGTTTCGACGATGGCGGCGTCCGCCTCTGCCTTGATGCTCTGCACAGCGGCGAGCCGCATCATCCCGGCCGTCTCGCGGATGACGATGGCAAACACGGCCAGGATGCCGACGGCCACAACTGCAAGGGCAGTATAGCCGAGCCAATCGGCCCGGCTGAACAGGTCGCGGATGAGCTGATCCGTCCAGAGGCCGAAAGCGAGCGATACCAGAATGCCGAGCGCGCTGAGTGCCACCTTGCCGAAGGAAAATCCTTTGCGGCGTGGCTTTGCAATGGCTGTTGCATCCGCATCGGCACCGAGGGCCGGATTGATGAACGGATCTTCCGCGTCGGGCGTCAGCACGATATCGGTATCGAAGCTCTGCGGCTTGCGAACCGCTGGCGCAGTTGCCTCTTTTTTGGAGGTTTCCGGTTCCACCGCGAAGGCGCCGGGACGACGATTACCGTTCGGCTCGTTTTCGGTCGATTTCGTCATGCGAGGCGGTCTCCGAACAGGAACTGCATGGCGCGGTCGAGGCGGATATGCGGCACCGAAAGCTTGATGCCTTCCCCGGTTTTTTCCAGTTCCGGCGGGCGAAACCGCACGACATTCACTTCGGGCAGGTGGCCCTTTGCCCCATTGGCTTCAAGGGCTTCGAACAGCCAGCGTGGATTTTCCGGGAGATCGCCGGGGAAGACCGCCGTCTTGCGATTGCCGTCGAAGGTCTCGCCGGCGATGGTTTCGCCATCCATCGGCGTGCCGACGATGACGGGAAGCGTCTGCCCATCGCGGGTCACGGTTGCCTCGCGGGTTGCCCGCACCGAAGCGATGGCCATCACATCGATGCCGGCCCCGGCCATGCCGATGCGCTCAATGGCGCGGTCGACGAGACGGCGCGTCAACGCCTCCAGCCGATCATGACTTTCGTGATGGAGATGGTCGGCCTTGGTCGCGGCCACCAGCACGCGGTCGATGCGGCGGCCGAGCAGCGAGGACAGGAGGGAGTTGGTGCCTGGACGGAAGCAGGCAAGCACATCCGTCAGGGCCCGTTCGAGATCCTGCACAGCTTCCGGTCCGCGGTTGATGGCCTGCAGGGCGTCGACCAGAACGATTTGGCGGTCAAGCCGGGCGAAATGTTCGCGGAAGAAGGGTTTGACGACAACGGCCTTGTAGGACTCGTAGCGCCGCTCCATCATCGCCCATAGCGACCCTTTCGGCGCATTGCCCTCGGAAGGCAACTTCAGCGGTCCGAAGGTGAGGGCAGGCGAACCGTCGAGATCGCCGGGCAGAAGGAAACGGCCGGGAGGCAATGTGGAAAGCGAACGTTCGTCGGATTTGCAGGCTTTCAGGTAGTCGGCGAAAGCTGTGGCCAGATCGCGCGCCTTCATTTCATCCGCGGGTTCAGCGATATCTGCCGCTTCCGTCATGTCAAGCCAATGACGTGACAGTTCGGCACGAATGCCGGTCTCCGCCAGCGCCAGCGTCTCCTCGCTGAAGGTACGGAAATCCTTGGCGAGCAATGGCAGGTCCAGCAGCCATTCACCCGGATAATCGACGATATCGATCGAGAGGCGGCCGGGCGAGAACATGCGGTTCCAGCCGCTGGCGCTTTGGTAATCCAGCGTCAGGCGCAGCTCGGAGATCGCCCGTGTCGAATCCGGCCAGACGCGGTCTTTCACGAGCGCGCGGATATGATCCTCATACTGAAAGCGCGGCACGGCGTCATCGGGTTGCGGTTCGAGACGAACGGTGGAGACACGGCCGGACTGCACCGGCTCGAACAACGGCAGGCGTCCGCCATTCAGGAGATTATGTACCAGCGAGGAGATGAAGACGGTCTTGCCCGAACGGGAGAGGCCCGTAACGCCCAGACGAATTGTCGGATTGACGAGACCGGCGGCTCGATCGGCCAGATTGTCGAAGGCGATGAGGGCGTCGTCGGTAAAAGAGGTCAGGCTTGGGGGCAAGACGGGATCCCTGGATGACAGCGTGACCGTGAATATAGGGATGGAAACTTGCGCCGAAAAGATGAGCGGATATGTGTCTGCAATCAGCGGCGCCGCCGTTGCGACCCATATCGCCGGAGTCTCTATTCGGTGACAAAGTCGAGCAGTACCCAGCCCGATGGCGTCGAATCGACAACGGCAAGACCGGCTGTCGGAAATCCGCGTGGAAGAGCGCTGGCCAGAGCATCGCGTCCAATCAAGGCCGCAAGCGTCAGTTCGATGACTGGGTTATGCGCGACCAGCATGACCGACTCCTGATCGGTCTGCGCAGCGATGAGTGACAGATAGACATCCGGTGAGCCGTTATAGAGTTCGTCGACAAAGCGGAACTCCGTCGACGGCGTGACGACGCGGCGTATAGCCTCGGCGGTCTGGCGGCAGCGCAGGGCGGTGGAGGAAATGACAAGGTCGGGCTTGTAGCCTTTATCAGCCGCCTCGTCGGCGACAATCTCGGCCGCGGCGTAGCCGTTGTCGCTCAAGGGACGGTCGAAATCTTTTTGGCCGGGTGCAGCCTGCATGGCCTCGGCGTGGCGTAGAAGATAGATCCGGGAGGGCGGCGGCGAAATGCTGATCATGGCAAGATCTCGAGGCTCGATTTCACTCATGAGGTAACGTCTCTTCATTGGTGCCGTCAACTGCTGCGCGATCTGTCAGAAGGCGAAATGCTCCATCATCACGGGAAGGTTACGAAAGACGCGAATCTGGCTCGATGAGAAGAAGTGATGAAAAAATAGACCCTTAGCTGAATTTTATGACAAATTTAAAAATCAGTTGACAGCATCTATTTGGCTTGAATCGGCACTATCGGTTGGGATATACAGCCCAGCCATATGAGATGTTCTTCAGGAGAATCGCGTTGAGTGAGAAGATCGATCTTAGCAATTATGTGCCCTCGGAAGACGAGGAGTTCATGAATCTGAATCAGCGAGCTTATTTTCGAGCGAAGCTGGTGGCATGGAAAAACGACATCCTTAGAGAAGCGCGCGAAACCCTGGATCATCTGGCGGAAGAAAGCGCAAATCATCCTGACCTGGCCGATCGTGCCTCTTCTGAAACAGATAGAGCCATCGAGCTTCGGGCTCGCGACCGCCAACGTAAACTCATTTCCAAGATCGATGCCGCATTGCAGCGCATTGAGGATGGCACGTACGGCTATTGTGAAGAAACCGGCGAGCCGATCGGCCTGAAGCGTCTTGACGCTCGCCCGATCGCAACCTTGTCGATCGAGGCGCAAGAGCGTCACGAGCGCCGCGAAAAGGTTTACCGCGACGAGTAGTAACAGCATCGGTTTCGACCGGCTTAAATAAAAGCAAGGGCACGATGGAAATCTCCGTCGTGCCTTTTTCAATTCCGGCGTTTCTGAGAGGCCGCACCTTATTTGTCGCGGCTGACGCTCATTTCCCCAAAGATGCGAGCGACTTCCTTCTGAAGAGCGCTGTCCGCTCCGGTCAGCGGAGCGAGCTCCGGTTCGACGCGTTTTGCCGGGCTTGGGATCGTGGATGGTTCAGCATTTGGTTGCTGCTGCACCTGTCGCGGTGCCGGCGCGTTCGGAATGATCCGTTCGGCGGTCAGGTTCTTCGACATTTCCGCTTCCAGAATACGCTGGAAATCATTGCCGGGTTCGACCGATGGCGTCGGTGCAGGGGTAGGCTCGGCTGTTGCCGGGAGTGCGGGAGCCGGTTGTTGCTGAGGCAGGACGACATGTCGGGCAGCGTCCAGTATGTCGGCGGCTTCCGTCTCGCTGATAGTCGGCACCGCCTGGGACGCCGGTTGCTGCGGCTTGACGGCGGCGGGTTGCGGGTGTTCGGCCACCTGCGGTACTGGAGTTGGTTGCGCCGTAGGCTCAAGGCGCGGCTCGTTGCGCAGATAGGCTTCGATCTTATCCTCAGCGGTTTGCTGGCGCTGCGGAAGCGTTGCGGGAGGAGCTTCCACCGCAGCCGCCTTCTGCTGCTGCGACTGCCTCTCTTCAAATGCCATGGGAATATCAACCGGCGTTGCGGAGGTTCCAGCGCGTGTGGCATCGGAAATGCCCGATTCGATGACGATGTCCGTCGGGCCGCCGATCATGATCAGATGCTCGATCCCATCGCGTCGCACGAGCACGAGACGGCGGCGAGCATCGACGGCGGCGGCATCCAACACCTGCAGGCGAGGCTGACGGTTCTTGCCGCCGCGCACGAAGGGAGAAGGCGCTCGGTTGCGCATGATCCACAGAATGCCGATGAGCACGAGCAGGGCAATGCCAACTCCACCGGCTGCGAGAAAGAAACGGCTGCCATAGGCTCCGGCGATATCGTCCAACATGTCGAGATACTCCGTAATTGTCCCCGATGTTGCGGTTTACAGCGCCGCGCGTCACATGTGACGTGCAAAGGTCGTTGTAGTACTTTAAATCCACTGCATAATTTTATCCTTAAATTGAATCCTGTTTAAGGAATTATGCAGTAGACGCAACTGCCGCGGGTAATGCTTTGACCGTGACCCTTCTATACGGCGATCATATGAACAGGATTGCGCCGGAGACAAGATGCGATTGCAGGCTGTTGTCTTCTATTGCCTGTGAATTCAAGCCTTTCTGGCCCGGCAAAGCTTTTTGCCGATGACGCAACTTGATAAAGAAGATTCGAAAGGTCCGACTCCGGCGACCCCTAAACGTGTATGACATGTCGCGAGGAGAACGGCCGATACGAGGGGTTCATGACGAAGCAGCGTCCGTCCGACGAGTATAGCGTGCCGCTGGTGGATCGCGGGGTTCGTTCGGGAACCGTGCTGCGCATCATCCTGCTTGCGCTCGTTCTCGTGGCCGCGGCCGCGGCTTTCGTTGTCTTCAAGAACCAGCTGGACAACGAAGCGGTTCTCGGTGGCCTGGGCATTCTCGCCATGGTCGGCATCTTCTTCCTGGTTTCCTCGATCATCGGCTTTGTCGAGGTCATGCCGCAGCCTCAGTCCGACAGTCTGGCCCGGTCCTTCCTCAACAGTCATCCGGACGGAACGCTGATCACAGACGAGAAGGGGCGCATCGTCTATGCGAATGCCGCCTATGGCCGGCTGACCGGGGCGACGAAGGCGACGGAAGTGCAGTCGCTGGAGATGCTGCTGTCGCGAAATCGCGAATCCAACGAGGCTCTCTATCGTCTCGCCAATGGCCTGCGCGATGGCAAGGAAGGATCGGAGGAGTTCCGCCTGCTGAAGCCGCTCGGGCCTGTGGATGGAAGCGGCAATGGGGCGCATTGGTACCGGCTGAAGGCGCGCGTGCTGCCGGCCGAACAAGGCGCCAACAAGGCACTGCATATCTGGCAGATTACCGACATCACCTCCGAGCGTGACGATCAGGAACGTTTCTTCAAGGAACTGCAGAACGCGATCGACTATCTCGACCATGCGCCGGCCGGCTTCTTTTCCGCGGGGCGCAAGGGCGAGATCTTCTATCTCAATGCGACGCTCGCCGAATGGCTGGGCTTCGATCTGACGAAATTCGTGCCGGGCTCGATGACCATAGGCGATCTTGTGGCCGGCGAGGGGCTGGCGCTGATCCAATCGGTGCAGGCGGAACCGGGTCTCAAGAAGACGGTGACGCTCGATCTCGATCTGCGCCGCTCCAATGGCCAGAGCCTGCCAGTGCAGATCGTCCACAGCGTCACGTCGATGCGCGACGGCGCTCCCGGCGAGAGCCGCACCATCGTCCTGACCCGCCGGAACGGTGCGGATACCGAGCAATCTGCCTCCGCCGCCGCGATGCGCTTCAGCCGCTTCTTCAACAATACGCCTATGGCAATCGCGTCCGTTGACGGCAACGGCCGCATTCTGCGGACGAACGCGCCTTTCCTGAAGCTTTTCTCGGATCTGGTCTCGCGCGACGATATCGAGCGCGGTGCTGCCCTGGAGAGCGTCGTCAACGACAGCGACCGGCCGCAGCTGCAGCAGGCGCTGGCGGCCGCCAAGGACCGGCAGGGCGATATTCCACCGATCGATTCCCGCAATCCGAAAGACGAAACGCGGCATTTCCGCTTCTACGTCAATGCCGTCATCGACCAGACCGACGAGGCGCCGGAAGAGGCTGCCATCGTCTATGCGGTCGAGGTGACCGAGCAGAAGGCGCTCGAGACCCAGATGGCGCAGACGCAGAAGCTCAATGCTGTCGGCACGCTCGCAGGCGGCATCGCGCATGACTTCAACAACGTTCTGACGGCGATCCTTCTGTCTTCCGACCATCTCCTGCTGCAGGCGCGGCCTTCCGATGCCAGCTTTGCGGATCTGATGGAAATCAAGCGCAATGCCAATCGTGCGGCCGTGTTGGTGCGGCAGTTGCTTGCCTTCTCGCGCAAGCAGACCATGCGGCCGACGATCCTGAACCTGACGGACGTGATCGGCGATCTGCGCATGCTGGTGGACCGGCTGCTATCGGGCACGCATGTCAAACTCGACGTCGATTACGGGCGCGATCTATGGCCCGTGAAAACCGATCTCTCACAGTTCGAGCAGGTGCTGATCAACCTCTGCGTCAATGCCCGCGATGCCATGCCGGGCGGCGGTACGCTGACGCTGCGCACCCGCAATCTGCGCGCGGCCGATGTCAGCGCCTTCAACTATCCCTACCTTCCGCATGAGGACATGGTGCTCGTCGAGGTCAGCGATACCGGAACCGGTATCGCGCCTGAGATCATGGACAAGATTTTCGAGCCCTTCTTCACGACCAAGGAAGTGGGCAAGGGCACCGGCCTCGGCCTTGCCATGGTTTATGGCATCATCAAGCAATCCGGCGGCTACATCCAGCCGGAATCGGAAGTTGGCAAGGGAACGACCTTCCGCATTTTCCTGCCGCGGCACATCGTGGAAATGCCTTCGGTAACGGAAGCGAAAGTGTCGGAAAGCCGCGATATTACGGCCATGGACCAGGGTGCGGGTGTCGCCGCTTCTCCGGAAGAACCGGCCGATCTTACAGGCAAGTCCGCTGTCGTGCTGCTTGTCGAGGACGAAGAGGCGGTACGCCGCGGTGGCAAGCGCATGCTTGAGACGCGGGGTTATACCGTCCACGAGGCCGGCTCCGGCGTTGAGGCGCTCGACATCATGGAGGAGCTCGACGGACAGGTCGATGTCGTCGTCTCCGACGTCGTCATGCCCGAGATGGACGGGCCGACGCTGCTGCGCGAATTGCGCAAGAAATATCCGGATCTGAAGTTCATCTTCGTTTCGGGTTATGCCGAGGATGCCTTTGCCCGCAACCTGCCAGCGGACGCCCAATTCGGCTTCCTGCCGAAGCCATTCTCGCTGAAACAGCTTGCCGTCGTCGTACGCGAGACCCTGGACAAGAATTAAGAAGGAGGCGTTTCGCGCCTCTCCATGTTGCCGATTGAGGCGCAACGATGTAATCAACCGCCCATGATCGACCTCGCCAAGCCCGTTTTCCAAATGTGGTGGCGCTCCTTCTAGGAGCGGCAGTCGTCATGTCTTGAAATCGACCCTGCCGCCGTAATCCGGCAGGCATGGTCCATTTCCGTTTTTCCCTTCCCGATTGCGGCGGCTCCTTTTGCGGAGCAATGAAATGTTTTCCCCTATCGATAATCGTCCCGTCATCCTGACGGGCGACCGGACCACGGGTCCACTCCATCTCGGCCATTATGCCGGGTCGCTGAAAAGCCGCGTTGCACTTCAGCACAGCCATGAGCAATTCCTGCTCTTGGCGGATACGCAGGCACTGACGGACAATGCGCATGATCCCCAGAAAGTGCAGCGCAACGTCCTTGAAGTCGCCACGGACTATCTTGCAGTCGGCATCGATCCGGCGCTGACAACGATCTGCGTTCAATCCGCTTTACCCGCGCTCGCGGAATTGACACTACTCTATCTGAATTTCGTTACTGTCAGTCGCCTGGAGCGCAATCCGACGATCAAGACGGAAATCCAGCTGCGCGGTTTCGAACGCGACGTGCCGGCCGGCTTTCTCTGCTACCCGGTCGCGCAAGCCGCCGATATCACCGCCTTTAAGGCGACCGTCGTTCCCGTCGGCGAGGATCAGGCGCCGTTGATCGAGCAGACAAACGAGATTGTTCGCCGTCTCAACCGGCAGATCGGGCGAGACGTTCTGGTGGAGGCAACAGCGATGGTGCCGGCTATCGGGCGTCTGCCCGGCGTCGACGGCAAGGCGAAGATGAGCAAATCGCAGGGTAATGCGATCCCGCTTTCGGCATCGTCCGATGAGATCAGGGATGCGGTGCGGCGCATGTATACCGATCCGGATCACCTGCGTGTCAGCGATTTCGGCAAGGTCGAAGGAAATGTCGTCTTCACCTATCTCGATGCCTTTTGCGAGGATCGGCAATTCGTCGAAGAGATGAAAGAGCATTATCGCCGCGGCGGACTTGGCGACGTCACCTTGAAGAGACATCTTGAGGATATCCTGCAGGCGCTGCTCGCGCCGATCCGAGAGCGTCGCGCGCTTTATGCCGCTGAACCGGACTATGTGATGGAAGTCTTGCGGGAGGGGACGCGAAAGGCGAGGGAACGGACAGAGGCGACGCTTGCCGAATTAAGGTCAGCGCTGGGTCTGTTCTCTCTCACTTGAAAGAAAGAGAACGGCCGGGCGCTCGCACACCCGGCTGTTCCTGTGACGAGGGTCTTGATTAGTCCGCCAGAGCTACGGCGATTTCCGCGGCCAAACGCGCATTGTTTTCGACAAGCGCGATGTTGGTCTTGAGGCTGCGGCCTTCGGTGATGTCGAAGATCGTGCTCAGCAGATAGGGCGTAACCGCCTTGCCGGTGATCTCGTCGCGCTCGGCGCTGTCGAGGGCCCGCTCGATATAGATTTCCATTTCCTCGCGCGGGATCTCGTCGGCTTCCGGAACCGGATTGGCGATCAGCATGCCGCCATCGATGCCGAGCTGCTCGCGGGTCGTCTGGAAGTTGGCGATTGCAGCCGGGCTGTTCAGCGTCAGCGGGCTCGTCAGGCCGGAGGAGCGCGACCAGAAGGCCGGGAACTCGGTGCTGTCGTAGGTGACGACCGGAACACCACGGGTTTCGAGCACTTCGAGCGTCTTCGGAATATCGAGGATCGCCTTGGCGCCGGCGCAGACAACGATGACGCCGGTGCGGGACAGCTCTTCAAGATCGGCCGAAATATCGAAACTTTCTTCGGCGCCGCGATGGACGCCGCCGATGCCGCCGGTGGCGAAAACCTTAATGCCGGCGCGGGCGGCAGCGATCATCGTGGCGGCAACGGTGGTCGCGCCTGTGCGGCGCTCGGCGATCGCAAAGGCGATGTCGGCGCGCGAAACCTTCATCGCGCCTTCCGTTTTGGCAAGGGCTTCCAGTTCTTCCGGCTCAAGGCCGATATGCAGCGTGCCGTGAATGACGGCGATAGTCGCCGGAACAGCGCCTTCCTGCCGGATGATCTCCTCGACACTACGAGCCATCTCGATATTGCCAGGATAGGGCATGCCGTGGGTGATGATCGTCGATTCCAGCGCAACGATCGGCGCACCGCGGAGCTTTGCGGCAGCGACTTCCTTCGAATAGGAGATCGGAAGCAGGGGCGAGATAGGCTGGGTCATTGTCGTTTCCAATTCACTGAAACAATATACGCGTTTTGAACAGGCTTCATGACAGAATATCGGCCTCGGGAACAAGGGCCAGCACTGTCTTTAGCAGCTCGGGAGAGAGATTTTCTGCCGTCGCATAGGGGGACTGGACGGTGATTGCCGCAGCTGCCGCGCCATGACGGACGGCTTCTGCGAGATCGTGGCCGGCCATCAGCGCCGAAAGAACGCCGGAGGCAAGCGAGTCTCCCGCACCGGTGACATCGGCGACATCTTCGACGACAGGCGGCTGTAAGCTGACCACGATATCACGCGAGAATGCGATCAGGGGGCGCTTGCCACGCGTGATCACGCCGTTGCGCAGGCCGAGCGCCCGCAAAGCGCTCACCCATTCGCGTGGGTCTTCCGGGCGCATTTCAGTCAACGCCGCGGCTTCGGCTTCGTTGAGGAACAAGTGGTCGATGCCGGCAAGGCTTGGCTTCAGCCGCACCACTTTTGCCGGCGAGATAGCGATAGCGGCGACCGGTTTGCCGCATAGGGCAGCTCTTGCCGCAATTGCGCCTAAGGTTTCGGCCGGCAGATTGGCGTCGCAGAGAATGAGGTCGGTTTCATCGAAGGCATCGCGAACGGCGCGAATCGCGAGGCGTCGCGGAACGAAGAGCTTGTAGAGCTCCATATCGGCAAGCGCGATGACCAGATTGCCGTCATTCTCAAGGATCGCGGTATAGCTCGGCGTCTTGCGATCGAGGAAGACGAAGGGCTTGTCGTCGATGCCGGCGTGGCTTGCAGCCTCGGCCACCATTTCGCCGGAGGGGTCGCCGCCGCGCGGCGAGATCAGCTTTACGTCGAAGCCGAGGCGGGCGAGATTTCGCGCCGCATTGAAGCCGCCGCCGCCGGGCTCTTCGAACCATGCGCCGGGGTTGCTGGCGCCGGGCGCCGTCTCGCCGAAGATGCGGCCACGCCGGTCTATATGGGCGCCGCCGAGAACGAGAATCTTTTTCGCCATAGGGTTATCCTCAGCAGTCGAAAAGACGAATCGAGCGGGGCGGCGACATGCGTGAATTGGCCGCCCCATAACCGTAAGTATCTGGGAAGAAAGAAGAAAACAAAAGTAGAACGGAAATCATTTTATCTTTTTCTTTCAATTGCTTGTTGTGCTCTTGCGATAAGAGAACAAATAGAGTACAGAATTCTGATCGGCGGCGACATTGCTAGAGCGGCTTCAATAACCTAAAGGTGGATCGAATGTCTCAGAATTCTTTGCGGCTTGTAGAGGACAAATCGGTGGATAAAAGCAAGGCACTTGAAGCGGCACTCTCTCAAATTGAGCGGTCGTTCGGCAAGGGCTCGATCATGAAGCTCGGCTCCAACGAGAACGTGGTCGAAATCGAAACGGTTTCCACCGGCTCTCTGAGCCTCGATATCGCTCTCGGCATTGGCGGCTTGCCGAAGGGGCGCATCATCGAAATCTACGGGCCGGAAAGCTCGGGTAAGACGACGCTGGCGCTGCAGACCATTGCAGAGGCCCAGAAGAAGGGTGGGATCTGCGCCTTCGTGGACGCGGAACATGCGCTCGATCCGGTCTATGCCCGCAAGCTCGGCGTCGACCTGCAGAACCTGTTGATCTCGCAGCCGGATACCGGTGAACAGGCGCTTGAAATCACCGATACACTGGTGCGCTCCGGCGCGATCGACGTCCTCGTCGTCGACTCCGTTGCGGCATTGACTCCGCGCGCCGAAATCGAAGGCGAAATGGGCGACAGCCTGCCGGGCCTGCAGGCCCGCCTGATGAGCCAGGCGCTGCGCAAGCTCACGGCTTCCATCTCGAAGTCCAACACCATGGTGATCTTCATCAACCAGATCCGCATGAAGATCGGCGTCATGTTCGGTTCGCCGGAAACGACGACGGGCGGTAACGCGCTGAAGTTCTACGCCTCGGTTCGCCTCGATATCCGCCGCATTGGCGCCGTTAAGGAGCGCGAAGAGGTGATCGGCAACCAGACGCGCGTCAAGGTCGTCAAGAACAAGATGGCGCCTCCCTTCAAGCAGGTCGAATTCGACATCATGTATGGCGAAGGCGTTTCCAAGACCGGCGAACTGGTCGATCTCGGCGTCAAGGCCGGCATCGTCGAAAAGTCCGGCGCCTGGTTTTCCTATAACAGCCAGCGTCTCGGCCAGGGCCGCGAGAACGCGAAAATCTTCCTGCGCGACAATCCGGATCTCTCGCGCGAAATCGAATTGTCGCTGCGCCAGAATGCCGGCCTGATCGCCGATCGCTTCCTGCAGAATGGCGGCCCCGATGCCGAGGATGGCGATACCTCTGGCGAATAAAGGCTTGGGGAAGCAATTCCCGACCTAAGATCGAGACCCAAAAGTCGAAACCGGCCGTATTGTCCAAGGGATGTGCGGCCGGTTTTGTTCGTGCGGCTGGACAGCGCCGGGAGCGGACGATAAAAGCCACTGACTTTGATGCAAGTTGCTGAGCGCAGGACTGAAGGGCCCCATATGAGCGGTGTGAATGAAATCCGGTCGACCTTCCTCGACTATTTTAAGAAAAACGGCCACGAGATCGTGCCGTCGAGCCCGCTGGTGCCGCGCAACGATCCGACATTGATGTTCACCAATGCCGGTATGGTGCAGTTCAAGAACGTGTTCACCGGCCTGGAGCAGCGTCCCTATACGACGGCGTCTACCGCGCAGAAATGCGTGCGCGCCGGCGGCAAGCATAACGACCTCGACAATGTCGGCTATACCGCCCGTCATCACACCTTCTTCGAGATGCTCGGCAATTTCTCCTTTGGCGACTATTTCAAGGAGCGCGCCATCGAGCTTGCCTGGAACCTGATCACCAAGGAATTCGGCCTCGATGCCAAGCGCCTGCTGGTCACAGTCTATCATACCGACGACGACGCCTTTAACCTGTGGAAGAAGATTGCCGGCCTTTCCGACGATCGGATCATCCGCATCGCCACCAGCGACAATTTCTGGGCGATGGGCGATACCGGTCCTTGCGGTCCCTGTTCAGAGATCTTCTACGATCACGGCGATCACATCTGGGGTGGCCCTCCCGGCTCTCCGGAAGAAGACGGCGATCGTTTCATCGAGATCTGGAATCTCGTCTTCATGCAGTTCGAGCAGATCACCAAGGAACAGCGCGTCGACCTGCCGCGTCCGTCGATCGACACCGGCATGGGTCTCGAGCGCGTTGCCGCCGTGCTGCAGGGCAAGCATGACAACTACGATATCGACCTGTTCCGCGCTTTGATCGAAGCCTCGGAAGAGGCAACGGGCGTCAAAGCCGAAGGCGAGCATCGCGCCAGCCATCGCGTCATCGCCGATCACCTGCGTTCCTCCGCCTTCCTGATCGCCGATGGCGTGTTGCCGTCGAATGAGGGCCGTGGCTACGTGCTTCGCCGCATCATGCGCCGCGCCATGCGTCACGCGCAGCTGCTCGGCGCCAAGGAACCGTTGATGTGGAAGCTGCTGCCGGCGCTGATCCAGCAGATGGGCCGTGCCTATCCGGAGCTGGTGCGCGCCGAAGCGCTGACTTCCGAGACGCTGAAGCTCGAAGAAACCCGTTTCCGCAAAACGCTGGAACGCGGCCTTTCGCTGCTCAACGATGCCACTTCGGACCTGCACAAGGGCGACAGCCTGGACGGCGAGACCGCCTTCAAGCTCTACGACACTTATGGCTTCCCGCTCGACCTGACGCAGGACGCGCTGCGCGCCCGCGGCATCGGTGTCGATATCTCAAGCTTTACCGATGCCATGGAGCGCCAGAAGGCCGAGGCGCGCTCGCATTGGACCGGCTCCGGCGACAAGGCGACCGAGACCATCTGGTTTGAGCTCAAGGAGAAGAACGGTGCGACCGAATTCTTGGGCTATGACACGGAATCTGCCGAAGGCGTGATCCAGGCGATCGTCAAGGACGGCGTCGCCGTCGATAGCGCTTCCGTCGGTGACAAGGTGCAGATCGTGGTCAACCAGACGCCGTTCTACGGCGAATCCGGTGGCCAGATGGGCGATACCGGCGTGATCTCCAGCGACCATGGCAAGCTCGCCGTCAGCGATACGCAGAAGAAGGGCGAAGGCCTCTTCGTTCACAGCTCCGAAGTTTCGGAAGGCAAGATCAAGGTCGGTGATGCCGTCGTCCTGACGGTCGATCACAACAGGCGCTCGCGCCTGCGCGCCAACCATTCCGCGACCCATCTGCTACACGAAGCACTTCGCGAAGTGCTCGGCACCCATGTCGCGCAAAAGGGCTCGCTGGTCGCGCCGGAGCGCCTGCGTTTCGACGTTTCGCATCCGAAGCCGATGTCGGCAGAGGAGTTGAAGGTTGTCGAGGAGATGGCGAACGAGATCGTTCTGCAGAACTCGCCCGTGACAACCCGTCTGATGAGCGTCGACGATGCCATCGCGGAAGGTGCGATGGCGCTGTTCGGTGAAAAGTACGGCGACGAAGTCCGCGTCGTGTCGATGGGGCAGGGTGTGCGTGGCGCGAAGTCCGGCAAGCCTTACTCGGTCGAACTTTGCGGCGGTACGCATGTCTCCGCCACCGGCCAGATCGGTCTTGTGCGCATCCTCGGCGAAAGCGCCGTCGGCGCTGGCGTCCGCCGCATCGAAGCCGTCACAGGTGAATCCGCGCGTGATTATCTCGCCGAGCAGGATGATCGCGTGAAGAGCCTCGCCTCGACGCTGAAAGTCCAGCCGGCCGAAGTGGTTTCGCGTGTCGAATCCCTGATGGACGAGCGCCGCAAGCTCGAGCGCGAACTGGCCGATGCCAAGCGCAAGCTTGCGATGGGCGGCAGCCAAGGCGGCTCCGCCGATGCAGTCCGTGAAGTCAACGGCGTCAAGTTCCTCGGCAAGCCGGTTTCCGGCGTCGATCCCAAGGATCTCAAGGGCATGGCGGATGAAGCCAAGGCGAGCCTCGGCTCCGGCGTCGTGACGCTGATCGGCGTTTCGGATGATGGCAAGGCCAGCGCCGTCGTCGCCGTCACGGAGGATTTGGTTGGCCGCTTCAGCGCCGTCGATCTCGTGCGCGTCGCTTCAGCTGCCCTCGGCGGCAAGGGTGGTGGCGGTCGTCCCGATATGGCGCAGGCCGGAGGCCCGGATGGTGCCAAGGCTGACGAGGCGATCGAGGCGATTGCCGCGGCACTTGCTGGCTAAGCCACTGATTTCCGATTGATAATTAAAGATGGCGGATGCTTCGGTGTCCGCCATTTTTATTTGCACCTCCAACTCCGCAGGATTTGTCAAATCGGGTTATGCTCTTGTCGGGCCGATCGATTTGCAAGGGGTTTGACATGAGTGGTGGAACGGCGTGGACGCTTTATGAGACCCGGTTGCGGCGGGTTTCGGCCCATATCCATGAGCATCTGGATAATGAGCTCGATATGGAAAAGCTCGCCGAGATCGCCTGCATGTCCAGCTATCACTGGCACAGGATCTATCGGGCGATCTATGGCGAGACGGCGGCTGCAACCGTCAAGCGGCTTCGGCTGCATCGTGCCGCCGGCGATCTCGTCAACACCCGTCTATCCGTCAGCGACATTGCAAAGCGGTCGGGCTATCCCAACCTCCAGTCGTTCAACCGCATCTTCAGATCCGTCTACGGCATGCCGCCAGCGCGATATCGGAATGAGGGAAGCCATACGATTTTCGAACCCAGCACCCAAGGAAGGATCACGGTCATGTTCGACGTTACGCTTCGCACCATTTCCCCGATGTCACTGATCGGTGTCGCCCATCGCGGCTCCTATATGCAGATCGGCCAAGCTTTCGAAACACTTTTCGGTACTATCTTCGCCCGCGGCCTTGCCGGGCCGGACATGCGCATGATCGGTATCTATCTCGATGATCCGGATGTGGTGGAAGCGGACAAACTACGCTCCTATGCCTGTGTCACCGCTGGCGAGGCCGTCGTTGCCAATGCTCCGCTGGAGCGGCGTTCGCTCGATGGAGGCGACTATGCCGTGCTGCGCCACAAGGGTCCCTATGCAAACATGCATAAGGCCTATCACTGGCTTTATGCGCAATGGCTGCCGGCTTCCGGGCGGCAACTGCGCGATACCGTCATGTTCGAGGAATATATCAACAATCCGCGCGACGTGCCGCCGACGGAGCTGTTGACCGATATCTATATGCCGCTGCAATAGCGGCATACGAGCGCGATCGAAGATTTCCTCTTAATGCCTTGTATTATCGGGCATTAGCCGGCTTCGGCATGGCGGCATTGTCGATCTCGTTGCCGCGGCGGTAAGCATCGCGGTCGCTGACCCGCGCCCAATAATCGACGAAGGCCTCGCGCTTCTCGATCGTGCCGAAATTGAGACCCCAGCCGATATGCGAACCAACATAGACGTCGGCGGCCGTGAAGCGGTCGCCGGCGATGAATGGCGAGCTTGAGATTGCATATTCGATCGTATCGAGCACGCCTTGGATGCTGCCGCATCCGGCCATGCGCTGACGTTCCGGTGGAATTTCGAAGCCAAGCGCGCGGATGGTAACTGCAGCTTCCAACGGGCCGGCAGCAAAAAACATCCAGCGAAAATAGCGGCCGCGCTCGGCCGCCGTCGGGGCGAGGCCAGCCTGCGGGAAGGTTTCGGCCAGATAGGCGCAGATGGCGGCACCTTCGGTGACGACGGTATCGCCATGCTTGATGGCCGGCACCTTGCCCATGGGGTTGACCGCAAGATACTCCGGCGATTTCATCGTCGTGCCGTAATCGAGATATTCGGTGCGGTAGGGCTGGCCGGTCTCCTCAAGCATCCAGCGGGCGATGCGTCCGCGCGACATTGGGTTGGTATAGAATACGAGTTCTTCTGCCATCTGCCTCTCCCCTTTGTTGCGCGCATTTTTGCCATTGGTTCGCCCCGGCGGCAAGATTCCAGGCAAAAGAAAACCCGGCACCAAGGCCGGGTTTTCCATATCCAGATGGCGGCAGGGCTTAAGCAGCCATGGCCTTCTTGAGGTTTTCGTCGATCTTGTCGAGGAAGGCGGTGGTCGAGAGCCACGGCTGGTCGGGGCCGATCAGCAGCGCCAGGTCCTTGGTCATGTAGCCGGCTTCGACGGTATCGACGCAGACCTTTTCGAGCGTGGACGCGAACTTGGCGAGTTCGGCATTGTCGTCGAGCTTGGCGCGGTGAGCGAGACCACGGGTCCAGGCGAAGATCGAAGCGATCGAGTTCGTCGAGGTTTCCTGACCCTTCTGGTGCTGACGGTAGTGGCGGGTCACCGTGCCGTGTGCGGCTTCGGCTTCGACCGTCTTGCCGTCCGGCGTCAGGAGAACCGAGGTCATCAGGCCGAGTGAGCCGAAGCCCTGGGCAACGGTATCGGACTGGACGTCGCCGTCATAGTTCTTGCAGGCCCAGACGTAGCCGCCGGACCACTTGAGGGCCGAGGCGACCATGTCGTCGATCAGACGGTGCTCGTAGGTGATGCCGGCTTCGTCGAACTGGGCCTTGAACTCGTTCTGGTAGACTTCTTCGAAGATGTCCTTGAAGCGGCCGTCATAGGCCTTGAGGATGGTGTTCTTTGTGGAGAGGTAGACCGGCCACTTGCGCATCAGGCCGTACATCATCGAGGCGCGGGCGAATTCGCGGATCGACTCGTCGAGGTTGTACATGGCCATGGCAACGCCGGCGCCCGGAGCGTTGAAGACTTCCTTTTCGATGACTTCGCCATCTTCGCCGACGAACTTGATGGTCAGCTTGCCCTTGCCGGGGAATTTGAAGTCGGTCGCGCGATACTGGTCTCCGAAGGCATGGCGGCCGACGACGATCGGCTTGGTCCAGCCGGGAACGAGGCGCGGAACGTTCTTGCAGATGATCGGCTCACGGAAGATGACGCCGCCGAGGATGTTGCGGATGGTGCCGTTCGGGCTCTTCCACATCTGCTTCAGGTTGAATTCCTTGACGCGATCTTCATCCGGCGTGATCGTTGCGCACTTGATGCCGACACCATGCTTCTTGATGGCGTTGGCGGCGTCGATCGTGACCTGGTCGTTGGTCGCGTCGCGGTTTTCGACCGAGAGGTCGTAGTAGTCGATATCGATGTCGAGGTAGGGGTAGATCAGTTTATCTTTGATAAACTGCCAGATGATGCGAGTCATTTCATCGCCATCGAGATCGGCAACGGGATTTGCGACCTTGATCTTCTTCATACTTCTGCCTCGTTTAAGCTAATGGGACCGGATGGTCCTGTGGGTAATGTGAAGTCCCGAGGGCTATAGCACCGCAAGCGCGGAACGCAAAGCCGATAGAGCCTTCCGCGTCGCGTTTTTGATCATTCGTGACATCCCGCGCATTTTGCGATCCGGCCATTGCCAAAGCGGTCGATGGGTCTAATGTCGCGCATGTTTTGCCTGTTGCAACGGAATCATATCATGCAGAAATTTGCCGCCTCCGCGATTGCCTTTACGCTTTTCCAGTTTTCATTTGGTGCGCATACGGCGCTTGCTGCCGATGCGACGACGCCGGTCAAGGCCATCATGGATGCGACCGTCTCGAACTGGGCAGGCGGCGACAGCGACTGGCAGGATATTTTCGGCGAGGACAAGCTCAAGGATATCTACAGCAAGGACTTTGGAGCGAAATACGAGGCGGCGGCGCAGTTTCCTGCCGCCGACGAGGATGGTATCTCGCCTTTCGACTACGATGTCATCGTCAATGCGCAGGACGCGTGTCCGCTGGAGGATGTGAAGATTGCAGCCCAGCCACCAAAGAACAATGTGACGGAAGTGCTGGCGACCTTCAAGAAATTAACCTGCATGGGCTCCGACGCCGATTATCAGAAGGTGACGACGGTTCGCTTCGAGGTCATCGAGGAGGGCGGACGGCCTGTGGTGGATGATATTGTCACCAACGACGACAACGGCAATCCGAGCTCGCTCAAGAGCGTGATGGTTGATCTCGTCAAACAGCAGCAACAACCGCCTTCCGATCAGCAGAAGTCGGCCAATCCGCAATAATCGGGAGGGCTCGTCGCGGCGCTGACACGCAAAAACCTTGCCGAGCGGCTGGTGTCTCGTTATTGCGACCGTGATTTGCGCGATTGAGTTCGCGCGCGGAGATTTAGGCATCATGGCAGGCACGAACAGCGAGCGTCAACTTCTGGCCGAAGGACCGGCCATCATTCTGGTCGAGCCGCAAATGGGCGAGAATATCGGCATGGTGGCACGCGCCATGGCGAATTTTGGCCTTGCCGAGTTGCGTCTCGTCAACCCGCGAGATGGCTGGCCGAACGAGAGGGCGCAGGCGACCGCTTCGAAGGCGGATCACATCATCGAGGCGACGAAGGTCTACGAGACCTTGGAGCAGGCGATATCAGATCTCAATTTCGTCTATGCGACGACCGCGCGAGAGCGGGATGGCTACAAGCCGGTACGCTCGCCTGTCATCGCGGCCGAAACTCTTCGTGCGAAGTTCAAGGCGGGCGAGGGCACCGGCATTCTCTTCGGGCGCGAGCGCTGGGGCCTGACGAACGAGGAAGTGGCGCTTGCCGACGAGATCGTCACCTTTCCCGTCAATCCTGCTTTCGCCTCGCTGAACATAGCCCAGGCCGTGCTGTTGATGTCCTATGAGTGGATGAAATCGGGCATGGAGGATCTGGGCGATGTGCCGTTCCAGGCGATCGAGCAGCGGCCTTCGACCAAGGAGCAGCTTTTCGGCCTGTTCGATCAGCTCGAAGAGGCGCTGGATGCGCGCAATTATTTCCATCCCGCCGGGAAAAAGCCGAAAATGGTCGACAATCTTCGGGCGGTCCTCTCGCGCCGGGCGTTCACCGAACAGGAAATCAGCGTCTTGCGCGGGGTGATCTCGTCTCTCGACCGTTTCTCGCGGAAATCCCCGCGCGGCAGCGGCTCGCATCCCAGATCCTCGAAAGCACCGAAGGAAGCCCCAAGCGATGACAGCAGCGGCGAATGAGCTGAAACCGGTCCTCGTCTTCGATTCAGGGATCGGCGGTTTGACCGTGCTGCGCGAGGCGCGCGTGCTGATGCCCGAGCGCGGTTTCATCTATGTCGCCGATGATGCCGGTTTTCCTTATGGCAGTTGGGAAGAAGCGGCGTTGAAGGAGCGCATCGTCGATCTCTTCGCAAAGCTGCTTGCGCAATATGATCCGGAAGTCTGTATCATCGCCTGCAATACGGCGTTCACGCTGGCCGGCGCCGCTCTTCGTGCCGCCTTTCCGCAAATGACCTTCGTGGGCACGGTACCGGCGATCAAGCCGGCCGCCGAGCGGACCCGCTCCGGCCTTGTCTCGGTGCTCGCGACACCGGGCACCGTCAAGCGCGCCTATACGCGCGACCTGATCCAGTCTTTTGCCACGCAGTGCCATGTGCGGCTCGTCGGATCGCAGGACCTGGCACGCCTGGCGGAAGCCTATATTCGCGGCGATGTCGTCAGCGATGAGGCAGTCATGACCGAGATCGAGCAGTGCTTCGTCGAGATGGATGGCCGCAAGACCGATATCGTCGTACTTGCCTGCACGCATTATCCTTTCATGGCCAATATCTTCCGCAGGCTCGCGCCATGGCCAGTCGACTGGCTCGATCCGGCTGAAGCGATCGCAAGGCGAGCCCGCAGTCTCGTGCCGCAGGTGGCCGATGCCGTCCATCCCGATGATTTTGATTTTGCGGTGTTTACCTCTGGTGCGCCGGATTTTCCCACCCGCCGGCTGATGCAGGGTTTTGGACTCAAGGCTTGATCATGAAAGACAAAGTTTCGCTGCGTAAACTCGATCTCGCGGACATGCCGGCCGCTGCGGCCGTTCATCGCGCGTCCTTTAACGAGCGGCTGCCGACGCTTGCCGGGCTTCATACGCCGGAAGAGGATATCGGTTTCTGGAGCGCTGTAGTCTTCAAAGACTGCCAGGTCTGGGGCGCGGAAGAGGGCGGTCGCCTGGTCGGCGTCATTGCCTTCCTCGAGGATTGGATCGACCAGCTCTACGTCCTGCCCGAGGCGCAGGGGCGCGGCCTCGGCAGCCGCCTGCTCGATGTCGCCAAGTCGACCTACCCGGCGTTGTCGCTCTGGACATTCCAGAGAAACGAGCCGGCGCGCCGCTTTTACGAGAAGCATGGCTTCTTCGTGGTTGACGAGTCTGACGGAGCAGGCAATGAGGAGAAGGAGCCGGATGTGCTTTACAAATGGGAAGCGCGCTTGCACCGGCTGTAATGCAGGATTTGACTGAGCGGCGGGATATTGGGGGGTATGTCATTGATGTCTTTTGAGAATGCCGAGGTCAGCCATGCGTCTGCGTGAGTGCCACAATTTCCATGATTTTCGTCTTCTTGCGAAAAAGCGTCTTCCCGGCCCGATCTTCAACTATATCGACGGCGCAGCTGACGACGAGGTGACGCTCCGGCGAAACACAACCAGCTTTGAAAGCTGCGATCTCGTGCCCAACGTCCTGCGTGGGGTCAGCGAGATCGACATGTCTGTCACCGTCATGGGGCAAAAGCTTGCGACGCCCTTCTATTGCTCGCCGACGGCCTTGCAGCGGCTGTTCCATCACCAGGGCGAGAATGCGGTAGCCGCCGCGGCTTCCTCGCTCGGCACGATGTTCGGTGTTTCTTCGCTCGGTACTGTCAGCCTTGAGGAAATTCGCAAGAAGCATTCCGGGCCGCAGGTCTACCAGTTCTATTTCCACAAAGACCGTGGCTTGAACCGTGCGATGATGGAGCGGGCAAAGGAAGCCGGTGTCAATGTAATGATGCTGACGGTGGACAGCATTACCGGCGGCAATCGTGAGCGCGATCTCCGCACCGGGTTCTCCATTCCGTTCAAGCTCAATCTGGCGGGGATCACCCAGTTCGCCATCAAGCCCGCTTGGGCACTGAACTACGTCACTCACGAGAAATTCCGCCTGCCGCAGCTCGACGAGCATGTGGACATGAGCGGCGGTGCGATGTCGATCGGCAAGTATTTCACCGAGATGCTCGATCCATCGATGAACTGGAACGACGTCGCCGAGATGGTGAAGCACTGGAACGGACAGTTCTGCCTGAAGGGCATCATGTCGGTCGAGGACGCCAAGCGCGCCGTCGATATTGGATGCACCGGCATCGTGCTCTCGAACCATGGAGGCCGGCAGCTGGACGGCTCACGCTCGGCATTCGATCAGCTAGCGGAGATCGTCGACGCCGTCGGCCATCGCATCGATGTGATGATGGACGGCGGCATCCAGCGCGGCACGCATGTGCTGAAGGCTCTGTCGCTCGGCGCCAAGGCCGTTGGCCTCGGGCGCTTCTATCTCTATCCGCTCGCGGCTGCCGGTCAGGCTGGTGTGGAGCGGGCGCTGAGGCATCTGCGCACCGAAGTCGAGCGCGACATGAAGCTGATGGGCTGCACGTCGGTCAATGAGCTGTCGCGCGCCAATCTGCGCTTCAGATAGGCCTCGCAATCGCCTGTGGGTTTTTTCAATCCACGGGCGCGAAGCTTGGAAATCTTTGCTAGACGAGGGCGCGTCCTTTCAGAAAGATGGGACGCATCCACATTTGATTCTTGCTCATAGGGGAAGTGCATTGCAGGTCGGCATCGACATGGGAACGGCGTCCGGCGGGACCAGCGCCCAGCTCGATATCGAGGAGCTGCTGGCAACGCGTCTCCTAGTGCAGGGCAATTCCGGTTCCGGAAAATCGCACCTCCTGCGGCGGCTGCTGGAGCAGTCGGCGCAATGGGTGCAGCAGGTTATCATCGATCCCGAAGGCGATTTCGTCACGCTGGCCGACAAGTTCGGTCATGTGGTCGTCGATGGCGAGCGCTCGGAAGCCGAGCTTGCCGGCATCGCCAACCGCATCCGCCAGCATCGCGTTTCCTGCGTGCTGACGCTGGAGGGGCTTGATATCGAGCAGCAGATGCGCGCTGCAGCCGCCTTTCTGAACGGCATGTTCGATGCCGATCGCGAATTCTGGTATCCGGTACTTGTCGTGGTTGACGAGGCACAGATGTTTGCGCCCTCGGTCGGCGGTGACGTTTCGGAAGATGCGCGCAAGATGTCGCTCGGCGCCATGACCAATCTGATGTGCCGCGGTCGAAAGCGCGGCCTTGCCGGCGTCATCGCGACGCAGCGCCTCGCAAAGCTTGCCAAGAACGTTGCGGCGGAAGCTTCCAATTTCCTGATGGGCCGCACCTTCCTCGATATCGACATGGCGCGTGCTGCCGACCTTCTCGGCATGGATCGCCGGCAGGCGGAAATGTTCCGCGACCTGAAGCGCGGCAATTTCGTAGCCCTCGGGCCGGCACTTTCGCGTCGTCCGTTGCCGATCGCCATCGGCGCAGTGGAGACCTCGGCGCGCTCTTCCAGCCCGAAGTTGATGCCGCTGCCGGATGCGCCGCAGGATGTGGAAGATCTGATCTTCACGCCGGATCCGGAAGAGTTCACACGCCCCGTTGTCCGCCGCACGACGCCGGCTCCGCGTCCGACGACCGATATTCTGGCCGAGCTTTCCCGCTCCGTGCCGGCTGCAGGCCCGGCACCTTCCGAGCCGAAGGTCAGCCAACCGGAAATATCGAGCGAGGACCGCGAGGCAAGGGTGAGCGCCGTACTGTCAGAAATCCTCGACGATCCAGCCTCGGGATTCCGTACTGATTCGGTGCTTTATCAGGAGTTTCTCGTTCGTTTGCGCATGCGCCGGGTTCCCGGTGCGCCCATGAGCCTCTCGGAATTCCGTCGCCGTGTGGCGATTGTGCGCTCCGGCGCCGACGAAGAGGTCATGGCAACGGATCAATGGGCAACGGCGCTTTCGCTGTCTACCAGCGTCACCGATGACCTGCAGGGCGTCTTTTTGATGTTGGCCAAGGCCGCCATCAGCGGTGAACCGTGCCCGTCCGACGCTCGCATCGCCCGTGCCTACGGCACACATTCGGCCAGACGCGCGCGGCGACTGCTGAGCTATTTCGAAGAGCAGGGCAGCGTCGTCGTCCATACGGATTTCTCCGGCAAACGGATCGTCGCTTTCCCGGATATGGGCTCACAGACCGCGCCTGGCGATGCCAATGCGCCCGATCTGGATGGTGGCGAGCAGGCGGCGGCCGAATAGCTGCCGTATTCTCGCTGAAGAGCGTCTGGCGCTGTTGACAATTCCATGACAACCCCTTACAGACCGCGCCAACGCCGGGCAGAAATGTCCGGTGTTTCATTTGACATGTCCCGTGGCTTCGTCCGTTCGCTAACGTGAGAAGCCTGTCAGAGCTCGAAAACGGAGTTCAGAGGAGGGCGTGTTTCCTTAGCGGTTCGGCAACGGGCCGCCATAACACTTGAAAGGAAATGCGATGAGCAAGCGCGAATCGTCCAAGTACAAAATTGACCGCCGTATGGGCGAGAACATCTGGGGTCGTCCGAAGTCCCCGGTTAACCGTCGCGAATACGGCCCGGGCCAGCACGGCCAGCGCCGCAAGGGCAAGCTTTCCGACTTCGGTGTGCAGCTGCGCGCCAAGCAGAAGCTTAAGGGCTACTACGGCGACCTGCGCGAGAAGCAGTTCCGCGCGATCTTCGCTGAAGCTGACCGCCGCAAGGGCGACACCTCGGAAAACCTGATCGGCCTGCTCGAATCGCGCCTCGACGCGATCGTCTACCGTGCCAAGTTCGTTCCGACCGTTTTCGCTGCCCGTCAGTTCGTCAACCACGGCCACGTCACGGTCAACGGCGTTCGCGTCAACATCGGTTCGTACCGCTGCAAGGCTGGCGACGTTATCGAAGTTCGTGAAAAGTCCAAGCAGCTCGTAACCGTTCTGGAATCGGTTGCTCTCGCTGAGCGCGACGTTCCTGACTACATCGAAGTCGATCACAACAAGATGGTTGCGACCTTCGCTCGCGTTCCGGCTCTCGGCGACGTACCCTACGCCGTCGTCATGGAACCGCATCTGGTCGTCGAATTCTATTCGCGTTAATAGGCGGATAACTTTCTTGATGAATGAAAAGCCGCTCGGTTCGAGCGGCTTTTTTGTCTTTGGAGCGCCTCATGACGGATTTGCAGGCTATTCTCGACGGCATTCATAACGAGCTTTCGCCGCGCATCGGCGAGGGCAAGGTTGCCGATTACATTCCGGAGCTGGCAAAGGTCGATCCGAAGCAGTTCGGAATGGCAATCGCAACTGTCGACGGCAAAGTCTACAGCATCGGTGATGCCGGCGTTCCTTTCTCCATCCAGAGTATCTCCAAGGTCTTCATGCTGACCTTGGCGCTCGGCAAGGTTGGCGAGAGCTTGTGGAATCGTGTTGGGCGCGAACCATCCGGCACGGCTTTCAACTCCATCGTCCAGTTGGAGCGGGAAGAGGGTATTCCCCGCAATCCCTTCGTCAATGCAGGTGCCATCGCTGTCAGCGATGTCGTACTCGCTGGGCACGAGCCGCGCGAGGCGATCGGCGAGCTGCTGCGCTTCGTCCGTTATGTGGCCGACGACGACACGATCAGCATCGATGACAGGGTGGCGCGTTCGGAGACGCAGACGGGTTTCCGCAATTTCGCGCTCGCCAATTTCATGCGCGCTTATGGCAATATCCACCATCCGGTCGAGCATGCGCTCGGTGTTTATTTCCATCAATGTGCGCTTTCCATGAGCTGCCGGCAGCTTGCCAAGGCGGGGCTCTATCTCGCTGCGCGCGGCAGCAATCCGATCACCGGGCACTCCGTCGTCTCGCCGAAGCGGGCGCGGCGCATCAACGCGCTTATGCTGACCTGCGGGCATTATGATGGCTCAGGGGATTTCGCCTATCACGTCGGTCTGCCGGGCAAGAGCGGCGTCGGCGGCGGTATCCTGGCCGTAGCGCCGGGCATTGGCTCGATCGCCGTCTGGTCGCCGGGGCTGAACAAGGTTGGCAATTCCCAGCTTGGTGCCGTGGCATTGGAAATGCTGGCAGCGCACACCGGCTGGTCGGTGTTCGGTGATTGATACCCATGTCTTCTCGTCCCGCTTTCTGTTATCAGCGTGGCGAGATCCAAGGAATGACGGAATGAATATCGCGACCACGGTGAAAGACGACATCGATATCGAGGCTGAAGATGGCGGCTCTGCCGCGCATCCGATGTTTTCCGATGCGCCGCGCTCCGTTTCCTTCAACAAGCTTCGTAAACGCCTGTTGCGGCAGGTGCGCCAGGCTATGGAAGACTTCCAGATGCTAAAGGGCCAGAAGCGCTGGCTGGTTGGCCTTTCCGGAGGCAAGGATTCCTACGGTCTGCTGGCGCTCTTGCTTGACCTGAAATGGCGTGGCCTGCTGCCGGTGGAAATCCTCGCCTGCAATCTCGATCAGGGCCAGCCGAATTTCCCGAAGCATATTCTGCCCGAATACCTCACGAAGATCGGCGTTGCGCATCGCATCGAGTATCGCGACACTTATTCGATCGTGAAGGAGAAGGTGCCGGAGGGAGCGACCTATTGCTCGCTCTGTTCGCGCCTGCGCCGCGGCAATCTTTATCGCATCGCCCGCGAGGAGGGCTGCGATGCGCTGGTGCTGGGCCATCATCGCGAGGATATTCTCGAGACCTTCTTTATGAACTTCTTCCATGGCGGACGGCTGGCCTCGATGCCGGCGAAGCTGCTCAATGACGAAGGCGACTTGATGCTTCTGCGTCCGCTAGCCTATGCCGCCGAGGACGATCTTGCCAAATTTGCTGCCGCCATGCAGTTTCCGATCATTCCCTGCGATCTTTGCGGCTCGCAGGATGGGCTGCAACGCAATGCCATGAAGGACATGCTCGCCGATATCGAACGGCGCATGCCTGGCCGCAAGGATACGATGCTGCGTGCACTGGCGCATGTGAACCCGTCACACCTGCTCGACCCTAAACTGTTCGATTTCGCCGGGTTGATGACACATGGGTCTTCCAGCGATCCAACGTAAACTCAGCGCTTTTGCCACACCGATGTCATCGAATCGGGCATAAGAGGAAGCCCTTTCAAAACAGAGGCTTCCTATGACTTTCTCCGATGCTGATTTCGACTATGTGATGACGATCGTTGCCGAAGCGGCGTCAAAGGAAATCATGCTGCGCTTCCGCAACCTGGACGCTGGCGACATATCGGAAAAGACCTCGGCTATCGACCTCGTGACTGACGCTGATCTTCTGGCCGAACGGCACATCACCGCGGCGTTGAAGACACGGTTTCCAAAGGCCGTCATCGTGGGCGAAGAAGCCTATGAGGCCGACAAGTCCGTCGTGCCGGCGCTGGCGCATGCGGAATTGGCTTTCACCATCGACCCGGTGGACGGCACATTCAATTTCGCGGCCGGACTGCCTGTCTTCGGGACGATTGTCGCCGTCATCGCCAATGGCGAGACGATCGCGAGCATCATCCACGATCCCGTGCTTGGCGACACCCTGACCGCCATGAAAGGCGGCGGCACTTTCCTGCGCCGGCAAACCGGGCAGGCGAGGCGGCTTGCCGTCGCCGCGCCGGCGCCTTTGAACGCGATGACGGGCGCCATTTCCTGGGGGCATATGGATGAGCCCGAGCGGTCACGCATCTGCGGCAATCTATCGAAGACCCGTATGGCTTTCTCGCTCAATTGCTCGGCTTACGAATATTGGATGGTGGCGTCGGGCAAATGGCATTTCATCGGCCATTCCAAATTGATGCCGTGGGATCATCTGGCCGGCGTGCTGGCGCATCAGGAAGCGGGCGGCTATACCGCCAAATTCGATGGTACGCCCTACAAGCCCGGCGAAACGACCGGCGGCATCATTTCTGCGCCTGACGAGGAAAGCTGGCGGATGATCCGCCGTGAGATCATCGGCGCCTGACGCGAAAGGAAAAAGCATGACATCGCTCGTTGACGTTACCACGCTTGCTCATGTGCTGCGCCGCGCGGCGCAGACGGAGATCCTGCCGCGTTTTCGCAGGCTCGGCAGCGACGATATCCGCGCCAAGAGCGAGGCGACGGATCTGGTGACGGAAGCCGACGAGCGGGCCGAGCGCATGATCAAGGCAGAGGTTTCGCGCCTCTGGCCCGAAGCGCTGTTCATCGGCGAGGAATCGGTTGCGGCCGACCCGTCGCTACTGAAGAAGCTGCAGGATGCCGATCTCGCCATCATCGTCGATCCCGTCGACGGCACGTTCAACTTTGCTGCGGGCATTCCAGCCTTCGGCGTTATGGCTTCGGTGGTCTCGAAGGGAGAAACCGTTGCCGGCATCATTTTCGACCCGATGGGCGACGACTGGGTGCTGGCGGAACGGGGCAGCGGCGCATGGCTGCGGCGGCCGGACGGCGAGACGCTACGTCTCAACGTTGCTCCGTCCGTCCCGCTGGAAGAGCTGGTCGGCATGGCGGCCACCGGTTTTCTGCCCAAGGAAAAGCGCGCGGAGATCATGGGTAATCTCGCCAAGGTGCGCTACACGACCTGCTATCGCTGCGCGGCGCATGAGTACCGCACGCTCGCGGGCGGCTATGTACACTATCTCATGTACAACAAGCTGATGCCCTGGGATCATCTGGCGGGATCGCTGATCTCTGCCGAATCCGGCGCCTATGTTCGCCGTTTCGACGGTTCGCCCTATTTGCCGCATCACCTCGACGGCGGGCTGCTGGTTGCGGCGGACAAGGATACCTGGGAGCTGTTGCGGTGCGAAGTCTTCACTCTTTGAGGTGAACCAGGCCACGATAGCCGGCGAGGCCTCTTGGAAAGTAACGGTTGGAGGGCTATCTTTGCTCCAACAGGCAAGAGCCTTGGTCGGCGCTTGCCGCGGGGATGAGACAGATGTCCGAGACGAGCCGCAAGCTGACCACCATTTTCTGCGCCGATGTGCAGGATTATACGCGCCTCATGGGAAAGGACGAGGAGGGGACGCTTTCAACCCTTCGTCGTTACCGCGATGCGATGAAAAGGCTGATCGAAGCCCATGGCGGTCGGGTCATCAACACCTGGGGCGATGGCGTCTTCGCCGAGTTTCCAAGCGTCGTCGAGGCCGTGCGCGCGGCGATCGACACGCAGAACGAGCTTGCCGGCTACAATGCCGTAATCAATCCCGACAAGCAGATGCTCTTTCGCATCGGCCTCAATCTCGGTGATGTGATCGCCGATGGCGACGATCTGTATGGAGACGGCGTCAATATTGCAGCTCGGCTGCAGTCGCGCGCCGCTCCAGGTGGCATCGTCATTTCCAACACCGTCTATGATCAGGTCCGCAACAAGGTGGCGGTCGGTTTCGATTTTCTCGGGCAGCTCGAGGTCAAAAACATCGAAGGCGGCGTGCCGAGCTATGCGGTGCGGATCGGCGGCGTGCAGGTTGTCGACACTACAGCGGATTATCACTCGGCTCCGAAGCCGGCTCCTGCGCGGGCGCCCGAGCCTGTAGCGCAGGAACCCGCGTTGCAAGACTGGCGCCGGAGCTACGCCGCGCCGCTTGTCGTCTGCATCGGGCTTGCCATACTCAACGGCCTGACTTGGCACGGTGAGTTCTGGGCAAAATGGCCCATACTCGCCATTCTATGGGTTGCGACGTTTCGCTACGTTCGCAGCAACAAGCAGATCGATATGGCGATTGCCGGCCTTGTCATTACCGGCATCGGCCTAGTGACGATCAATCTTTTCGCCTGGCAGGGCACACCGTGGGCGATCTGGCCATTGTTCGGGCTCGCGATCGCCGCGGCACTGCGCTGGGTCCGCCGGCCGCGCAGCGGCATGTGAGGACGGCAGGCAACGTCGTTCAGACGTGCCCAATTCCGGGCTCCAGCGCCGGGGTATCGCCAGGATGGGTGAAGAGCTTGCCCTTTTCAGCCCATAGCGTCGCAACGATCGACAGCGCGCCAAATACCGTGAAGCCAGCAAGCAGCGGCTGTGCCGTGCCATCGAACATCTGGCCGACGACGCCGCCAAGCAGGACGCCGACTGTCGTGGAGACCGAGCTGGTGATGGCGGCTGCCGTTCCCGCCAGGTGTCCCATCGGCTCCAGGCTGATGGCCATGCAGTTGGTGGTGATGACGGCGAACATCATCAGCATGACCGAGATCAGTACATAAATGAAGGTGAAGCTCGGCTGGCCGAACATGCCGACGATGTAGCCGATGGCGCCTAAAACGGTGAAAACGATCATGGCGGCATGGGAAATACGGCGCATGCCGAAGCTGCGGACGAAATAGCCATTGGCAAATTGTGCGACGGCGGTGCCGGCTGCCGTTGCCGCGAAGGCGATCGGGAACGTGTCCCCAAGGCCGTAGACTTCGCCGAAGACCTGCTGCACGGAGACGATGTAGGCGCAGATAATGCCGGTATATAGCGTCAGCCCGATCATGTAGCCGCAGGTGATGCGGTTGGTCAGCACCGTCTTGAAGCCCGAAAGAACCGACGAAACAGAAAGCGGCAGGCGCTCTTCAGCGGGCAGCGTCTCCTTCATACGGAAGAAAGCGACCAGGAAGAGGCCGGCGCTGACGATGCCGAGCAGGATGAAGATCCATTGCCAGTTCGAATAGGCAACGATCATCTGACCGACGAAGGGCGCGACCATCGGCATGATCATGAATACGATCATGACATAGGACATGACGCGGGCCATTTCGCGACCGCCGAAGCAATCGCGGACGATGGCGAGCGTCGTGATGCGCACGGCCGCAGCGCCGACGCCCTGGGCAAAGCGCATGGCAAGCAAGGCAAACAGGCTGCCGCTCCAGGCGGCGGCAAACAGGGTCACCGTATAGAAGGCAAGACCGCCAAGCAGGATGTATCGTCGGCCATAGGTGTCCGACAGGCTGCCGAAGAAAAGCTGACAGACGCCGAATCCGAGGAAATAGACGCCTATGACGAGCTGGATGTCGTTCGGATTGGCGACATTAAGCGACTGGCCGATATTCGGCAGCGCCGGCAGCATGCTGTCGATGCCCATGGAAATGCTGGCAGTCATCAAGGCGATCGTGAGGATGAATTCCACGATGCCAAGACCGATGCGGCTGGAGCCGGACTGCATCGGCGGCTGAGCCGGCGACTGTGATTGAGGCGGGGTTGTCATTCGAATATGCCTGTCAATGTAAAGCGAGAGACTGATCGGCCGGAGGCGGCGCATTGTGCGGGCGGAAGAGGCGCCCCCTTTCGGCGATCACCACGAACACCAGACCGATCAGCGAAACGGTGAAGTAACCGATGACCATCGGCGTTGCCGTACCGTTGAAATACTGGCCGATACCGGCGCCAATCGAGGCGCCGCCGACCGTGCTCATGAAGCCGAGCACCGAGGAGGCGGTGCCGGCGACATGGCCGAGCGGCTCCATGGCAAGAGAATTGAAATTCGAGCCGATCCAGCCGAACTGGAACATTGCCAGCGCGAAAAACAGCATGAACAGTGGGAAGGGCATCGGTGCCGGGCCATAGAGCTGCACCAGCATCCAAATGAAGGTGATGAAGGAGAAGCCGAGCAATGCCGCATGGGAAAGCCGCCGCATGCCGAAGCGGCCGACGAGCTGTGAGTTTATGAAGGAGGACAGCGCCATGAAAAGCGCAACGCCGCCAAAGGCAACCGGCGTGTACACGCCCAACCCGTAAATGCCGCTATAGATCTGCTGCGCCGAATTGATGAAGCCGAACAGCGCTCCGAACAGGAACGTGCTGGCCAAGGTGTAACAGAGCGCTACACGGTTTGTCAGAACCATCCTGAAGCCGGAGGCTACCGATCTGATAGTCAGCGGACGGACATTTTCCGGCTTCAATGTCTCCGGAAGCCGGAAATACATCCAGAGACCGACGAGCGTCGCCATGGTGCCGATGAAGACGAAGATCATGTGCCAGGTGCTGATGAGCATGATGATCTGACCGCTTCCCGGCGCGATGACTGGCACGATCATGAACACCATCATGATGAGCGACATCACTTCGGCCATCAGGCGGCCGCCGAAGACATCACGGACGATGGAAATGGTAATGACGCGCGTCGCCGCCGATCCTAGACCTTGAATGAAGCGGAGCGCGAGGAGGCCGGCAAAAGACGGGATAAGGGCAATGCCGAACGCGGAGATGACGTAAACGGTCAGGCCGATCAGCAGGGGTAGGCGGCGGCCGAAGCGATCCGACAAGGGGCCGTAGATGAGCTGCGCCGAGCCGAAGCCGATCAGATAGGCCGTCACCACATATTGCCGATGATTCTCGTTCATCACGCCGAGGCTGGAACCGATCTGCTGCAATGCGGGGAGCATGATGTCGATGGCAAGCGAATTGATCGCCATCAGAAAGGCCGCGAGTACGATGAACTCGCGTTTGCCCATGGGCAGCTGCCCCTGGGACATGGCCTGGGATGAAGTCGTCACGGTTTTATTCCCATAAACATGTCAAGGCGCCGCCCGGCGGCAGCGCCCAATTGATCAAATTTAACTATGGAAACCGGACGAGTAGCCCGGTGCCCGGTCAGGCGGCGCCGCGAACGCTGATGCCGTGTTCCTGAAGGTGTTGCTGCAACTCGCCCGCCTGGAACATCTCGCGCACGATATCGCAGCCGCCGATGAATTCGCCCTTCACGTAAAGCTGCGGAATGGTCGGCCAGTTGGAATAGTCCTTGATGCCCTGGCGAATCTCTGCATCGGCAAGGACATTGACGCCCTTATAGTCGACGCCGATATAGTCGAGAATCTGGACCACCTGGCCGGAGAAGCCACACTGCGGAAACTGGGGCGTGCCTTTCATGAAAAGAACGACGTCATTGTTCTTAACTTCATTATCGATGAATTCGTGAATGCCGCTCATTGTCCAGTTCCTTTCACATGCGGGGTCAAGGCCCGCAGCGTTACATCTGTCCCTTAAATAGCAAGCAGCCGACAAGATTTCCAGCCGCAAAACATACGCATCGTTTTTTTCATCGCATGAATGGACTCGCGGTTTTACCGCCTGAGACCACAGTGAATATGACCTATTGAGCTGATTTTCTGAATAGTGCGTTTTGAAAACGACACTTCAACTCCGTGCCTGAACAACACACATGAATGTGAAGCAAGGGACGGTTAATAGTAGTCTGCTATCTAATTTACAAACGATCGGTATGTTTGTAAAAGTGTTTCGATTGATGCGATTTGGCGCGTATCGGTCCCTTGTGAGCATTGCAGTCGCATTTTGAGGGAGCGGACACCATGAGCCACCACCATTATTCAGACGGGCAGGTTGGTGAAGAGCGCGAATTTTATAGCTCTGAAGACACCAGCGAAGGCGAGCGGGAATATTTCGAGCACGTGCGCACGCCAAGAGCATCGATCCTGAATAGCGCCGTGACCGTCAGTGCCATCGTCCTTATATTGAGCATCGCTTTCGGCTATCGTGCCGCGACCGCGCCGACACAGCAGCGGGTGGCGTCTCCTATCGCCGAAAAAATCATGATTGCTCCACCGGTAGACTCATGTGCCGAGGCTTCTCCATATCCTCGCCATGAATGCTGAGACAATGCTGTTGCCGCAGCAATACGCGATGGCGGCAGGATTTTTGTGAGCAGATTCCTGTCCGCTTAAAGCCTTATTCGTCAACACTTATTCCACTGTTGCTATTTTCAACAGATCATGCTGCTCCGCCATGAAAAAGCCGACAGTCCATGATCATGGCCATCTGCAGTTTTTATCAGTACTATCGGCGCGCCTCGGGGACAGACTACAATATGAATCCTATCAAGAAGAGGGTGGTTCTCCACTTCCCTGGCTTCGAGCAGCTGGACGCTGCCGCACACCGGGCTCGTTACGAGCGTTCTGCGCGACAGAGCGCTGCCGCCTGGGATTTCACCGCGTCGGTGGACGAAATGAAGAATTTCGGCCGTGCGCCGTATTTCGATGTCACGGCGACGGCTGCAGGCTGGCATACGCAAAGCCGCATTCATATCGTCGATCATAACGATCTGGTTGCCACGCTGAATGGGAGGCCATTCTTCACACGGTTGATGCAGGGCTACCTCGCTGCTGCAAAAGTTGCCGCTTCGGGCGGCATGACCGGCTATTTCCGTCATGCATGGCGCTTCGGCCTGTTCTTTATCTTTCCCTTTCTGCTGATGCTTGCGGGGCTGATTCTCAGCCTGTCGATCGCGTTTGCACCGATCCTTTTCGGGCTGCCGGCCTGGAGCCATATCGGCAGCATCGCGCTCGCAATCGCCTTTTTCGTCTATGTTTTCCTGCCGCAAGCCGAAAAGCTGCATACTCTGCATCTCTTTTCCGATTGGGAGATGGCGGTTGCGATAGCGGGTTTGAACGGAATAGGCGCAGAACAGTGGCTGGAAGCCGGCGCCGTCAGCGTCCGGCAAGCCTTGGATGAGCCCGACGTCGAAGAGTTCGTCATCTCCTCGCATAGCATGGGCTCGTCCGTGGCAGCTCACGTGGTCGGCTTGTTGCTGGAGCGCGAGCCGGACCTGCTGCAAAGCAAGCGCGTGGTGTTTACGACCCTTGGCAGTGCCATCCTGCAATGTGCTCTCATGCGGCCGGCAAAGGTGTTGCGCTCACGCGTCGGATTGATCGCGCGCTGCAAGGACATCTTCTGGCTTGACGTTCACTGCCTGACCGACGCAATCCATTTTTATAAGGCGAAAGTCGCGGCTGTTTGCGGCCATGAGGATGTCCGGCAGGCTTCGATCCTCTTCGTGCGCTTCAAGCAGATGCTGTCGGAAAAGCATTACAAGAAGATCAAGCGGGATTTCCTGCGAGTTCACCGGCAATATGTGCTCGGTCCCGATCTCAGGGCCTTCTTCGATTTCACGCTGATGACGGCCGGTCCGTTGCCGGCTGCGGATTTCGCTGAATTCTCAGTGAAGAGATTGCCGGAGCTGAGCTTCAACTCCGGCGAAGCGGCGCAGGCGCTCTCAGTCGGGCGCTGACGTCTGCAGCGCGAGGGCGTGCAGAACACCGCCCATATTGCCCTTCAGGGCATCATAGACCATCTGGTGCTGCTGCACGCGGCTCTTGCCGCGGAAGGCTTCCGCGACAACTTCGGCTGCATAGTGATCGCCATCCCCGGCCAGGTCGCGAATTGTCACCTTGGCGCCGGGAATGCCCGCCTTGATCATATCTTCGATATCGCCGGGGTTCATTGGCATGAGTGGTACCTCGATTATTCAGCGGCGGCGAGAGCGCTGCCATCCATGAAGGCAGGAAACCACGATTCATGCGCCTCACGCAACTGTTCAACCGGAAGCGTTAACAACCCATCGATAACGAGTGCATCGCCCCCGACCGTTCCCAGACGGCGGAAGGGCACGCCGGCGCTTTCAGCATTGATGCAGACGAAATCGGCGACATCGGCCGGTACGGCGACAACATAACGGGCCTGATCCTCGCCGAAGAGGGCGGCATGTGGCAGGGTCTTGTGTTCGGAGAGATCAATGTTCAGGCCCTTGCCGGATGCCATCGCCATTTCTGCGAGTGCCAACGCCAGTCCGCCGGACGATATGTCGTGGCAGGCCGAGACCTGGCCGTTGCGGATGGCGGAGCGGACGAAATCGCCGTTGCGGCGCTCGGCAAAGAGATCGACTTCCGGAGCCGGGCCGTCGGTTGAGCCGAGGATGTCGCGGAGATAGATCGAGGAGCCGAGATGGCTGCCGTCGACACCGATCATCAAAACGTGGTCACCTTCCGAAGCGGAGCCGATGCGGGCCATGGCCTTCCAATCCGGCAGTAGGCCGACGCCCGCGATGGTCGGGGTCGGCAGGATCGCGATGCCATTGGTCTCGTTGTAGAGCGAGACATTGCCGGAGACGATAGGGAAATCCAGCGCGCGGCAGGCTTCGCCGATGCCTTTAATGGCGCCAACGAACTGGCCCATGATCTCGGGCTTTTCCGGATTGCCGAAGTTCAGATTGTCGGTCGCGGCTAGCGGCTCGGCACCGGTTGCGGTGATGTTGCGCCAGCATTCGGCGACGGCCTGCTTGCCGCCTTCGAAGGGATCAGCCTCGACATAGCGCGGCGTGACGTCGGAGGAGAAGGCGAGAGCCTTGGTCGCATGGCCTTCGACGCGGACGACGCCGGCGTCGCCGCCTGGGAGCTGCAGCGAATTGCCCTGGATCAGCGTATCGTACTGCTCGTAGACCCAGCGGCGGCTGGACTGGTTGGCGGAGCCAACGAGCTTCAGCAAAGCCTGACCATAATCTTCCGGCGCGGCAACCAGATCAGCGGGCAGGGCGGCGCGCTTGTCGGATTCCCGCCACGGACGGTCATATTCCGGAGCCTGGTCACCGAGATCCTTGATCGGCAGGTTAGCGACTTCCTCGCCCTGATGGATGACCCGGAAACGAAGATCGTCGGTCGTCTTGCCGACGATGGCGAAATCCAGGCCCCATTTGACGAAGATCGCCTTGGCGACGGCTTCCTTTTCTGGCTGCAGCACCATGAGCATGCGTTCCTGGCTTTCCGACAGCATCATTTCATAGGCCGTCATCTGCTCTTCGCGCACCGGCACCTTGTCGAGATCGAGCTCGATGCCGAGGTCGCCCTTGGCGCCCATTTCGACGGCGGAGCAGGTAAGGCCAGCCGCACCCATGTCCTGGATGGCGATAACGGCGCCCGTCTGCATCAGTTCCAGGCAGGCTTCCAGCAGGCACTTTTCGGTGAAGGGGTCGCCGACTTGAACGGTCGGGCGCTTTTCCTCGATCGATTCGTCGAATTCGGCAGACGCCATGGTCGCGCCGCCGACGCCATCACGGCCGGTCTTGGCGCCGAGATAGACGACCGGCAGGCCAACGCCCTTGGCTTCCGAAAGGAAGATCGCATTGGACTTGGCAAGACCGGCCGCAAAGGCGTTGACCAGGATATTGCCGTTGTAGCGCGCATCGAACTCGACTTCGCCGCCAACAGTCGGAACGCCGAAGGAATTGCCATAGCCGCCAACACCGGCAACGACGCCGGAGACGAGGTGGCGGGTCTTCGGATGATCCGGTTCACCGAAGCGCAAGGCATTCATGGCAGCGACCGGGCGAGCACCCATGGTGAAGACGTCGCGCAAGATGCCGCCGACGCCTGTGGCAGCACCCTGATACGGCTCGATGTAGGACGGATGGTTGTGGCTCTCCATTTTGAAGACGACGCAATCGCCGTCATCGATGTCAACAACGCCGGCATTCTCGCCCGGCCCCTGAATGACGCGCGGCCCCTTGGTCGGCAGGGTGCGGAGCCACTTCTTGGAGGACTTGTACGAGCAATGCTCGTTCCACATGGCCGAAAAGATGCCGAGCTCGGTGAACGTGGGCTCGCGGCCGATCAGATCCAGAATGCGCTGATATTCATCCGGCTTGAGGCCGTGGGCGGCAATCAGCTCGGGGGTGATCTGGATCGTATTGGAAATGGTCATGGGCGCTCGAGTGTCCTTGCCTGTAAAGGGTTTGAAGACCGGTCAGGGATCGGGGTCTCTTTAGCGCAACTCTCCTTGTCGTGCGACAGGAAAATCACCGGCGTTCACAACACGCCGGTGTAGATGCAGCGAAAATCAAGCGTGCGGCCATGGGCGGCCGTTTCGCAAGGTTAGAATTTATAGCCGACCATGATGCCGGCGCGCGTCATGCCGCCATTAGGCCCATCGCAAAGATTGGCATGGGACGAGTGCGCGATCTGCGCCATTACGTTCCAATGATTATCGAAATTGTAGCCGAGGCCGGCATATTCGTGGAAGAGCAGGCGGCAGCCGAGCATCGGACCGTGCTCTCGCCAGTCATCCAGGTTGCCGGTGTGCACCGTGCCGCCGAAGCCGAGTTCCGTGAAGATGCCGTTGCTATTCGTGAGCGTCCAGGAAAGGCCACCATAGACCTGCGTCGCGGAGCCCGACGTACCAATGGACGTGCCTACATGGATACGAGGATGGGTCAGCTGATCCTTCCAGTCGGCGGTCGGATTGTAGCCGAACGGATTGAAGAGAACCTGGACATCCGGGAAGACGCCGCTTTCGTGCTCGTTGCCGCTCTGGACGGAGCCGCTTGCGCCAAAACGCAGTTCGTCGAAAATCTTGACTTGAGGGGCGGGTGCCGCCGCCACGGTGTCGGCGGCGATTGCGGTCGATTGACCCGCAACGAATATCGAACTGACTGTCAGAAAACTCAAAACTAAACGCTTGCTGAAAAAGCCTGCAATAGCCATGCGCTCCCCCTAGTGTAGCGGGCGAATCCTCACTTTCATTGATAGAATGGTAGCGTGCTAAGTGTCGAGGCGACGAACGCACATTTGCGCAAGATGTCTGTCGATAAATTGATAAGGCTTGCTTAAATGTGACTATCGTAACCCGATGAGCCGTTTTCCAACAACCTGCGTAATGTCATGAACCCGGCGGCAACATCTTTTCGCTGTGGTGGTGACGAAAAGGCGACGCGGACGCGATGATAGACCCTATCGATTCGGGCGGCCTTGAATTCATCCTCGTCATCGATGAGCACTCCTTCGGAGAGGGCTGCATTCTTGAAGGTACCCGAAAGCCAGGGTTCCGGCAGCTTCAGCCACAGGAATGGCAGATGCGGATGCGAATTGAACTCGAAGCCCGATAGTGCCTCACGTGCCAATTGCTCACGTGCCTTGATCTCTTCGACGGACTTGCGGCGCAGTTCCAGGGCATGACCGCCGAGTACGAGCCGGGCGCAGGTTTCGGCCAATATGAAAGGCAAGCCGCCCGTCGTCATCTTGTGCGTAACCTTGATGCGTTGGGCGAAATGCGGCGGGCAAGCGACCCAGCCGCCGCGCACGCCGGCTGTCACCGATTTAGACAAGCTGCTGACGACGAACGTCCGCTCAGGCGCAATGGCCGCCATCAGCGGGTTCTGGTCGCCGGTCATGCCGCCATAGAGGTCGTCCTCGATCAGCCATACGCTGTGGCGGCGGGCAATGGCGGCAATCGCCCGGCGTCTTGCCTCCGGCATTGTCACCAGCGTGGGATTATGAGCTGTCGGCATCAAAAAGGCGAGGCGCGGATGCTGCTGCTGGCAGAGACGTTCGAAATCCTCCGGGATCATCCCGTGCTCGTCCGAATCCACGAGGATCGAGCGCCTTCCGAGCAGGCGCGCGGCGCGGCTGATCTGCGTATAGGTGAGGTTCTCGAAGACGATCTTGTCGCCCGGCGAGGTGACGGCGGAAATGACTGCTATGGCGGCGGCGTGCGCGCCGAGCGTCGGCACGATCGTTTCGATTGCCGGCTTCCAGCCGTTTCGGGCGAGCCAAATCTGCCCGGCCTCAAACCAGTTTGCCGGGAAGTTCCTTGAATAGGAAGATATCTCGGATTGATGCTCGCTGCTGATGTCGGCGAAAAGCTTGCCGATGATCGTGCCCTGGCCGATGTCGGGAGCGGCCGTCGTGTCGAAGCGGATCTTGGCGTCGGGCGTATTCAGACCGCGGGTACCGGCAAGCGCCTGTGTGATCGGATCGACAAGCTCGATCTGCTTGCCGTTCGAACGCTCGAGAACATAGGTGCCGCGGCCGACTTCGCCAGCGACGAGGCCGCGTTCATGCACAAGGGCATAGGCCCGGCTGACCGTGCCGATGGTAACGCCGATATCATAGGCGAGATTCCGCTGCGGCGGCAGCTTCGTGCCCGGCGGCAAGACGCCATGCGTGATCGCATTTTCGATGCTGTCAGCGACGCGGATGTAAACCGGGCCGGTTCCGCTTGAAATGTCAGGGAGCCAATTTGTCATAATGACAATTTCCTAGATTGTCCCTGTCATTGAGTCAAGAGTATGAGTCAATTTGTACCATTTGGCTCGGTACATCAAAATTGTCATCATCGTCTGGAAACGAAAATGAGCACAATAGGTACAATCTGCTCGACTGAGGCGGGAGACGCCCGTTCGGTGAACATGGAGAGTGCGGCGGCGCAGCCAAGGTCGCATATAGTGCGTCGGCTCTGGGCACTTTACCTGCATTGGCGGGAGAAGCGCGAAGGACGGCGGGTTCTGAGGGATCTGACGGATGACCAGTTGCTCGACATCGGCCTGACGCGCCGCCAGGCGGTCAAAGAGGTCAACAAGTCGTTCTTTTGGGATTGAGAACGGTTGGCGTCAACTCATAGACGTGCAACCACAGCCGTGACGAGACGAGCGGGATCGGAAAGCCCGGGCCATCGACCACGACTTGGAGCTTGGTCGTGGTCCGCGTAGTGATCGATCGAGACAATCATCTGCCCCTTGTATGCCGCTTATCCACAAATGGGGCGCGCTCCGTAAACGGTCCTTGGCGATATTCTGCAAAGCATGACAGAACAGCAAGATCGGTCGAGCGCGCCATGCCTGCGTACGCCTAATTGATGTGGCCACGCAGGAGGGACGATGAAGACGGCGCTTCACAACTATCGAGCACGAATGTTGCGAGTGCTGGACTACATCGACCGGCATCTTGACAGTGATCTGGACTTGGAAACGGTGAGCGATATTGCGGCCTTTTCGAAGTTCCATTTCCATCGGCAGTTTACGGCGACCTTCGGGTTGTCCGTACATCGCTATATCCAGCTTGCCCGCCTGAAACGGGCGTCGCACCGGTTGGCCTACACGGGCGACCAAAGCGTCACGGACATAGCGATGGATGCCGGCTATGACGCACCGGACGCTTTCGCCCGCGCCTTTCGGCAAAGGTTCGGGCAATCGCCTTCGTCGTTCCGGAAGTCTCCGGACTGGGAGCCGTGGCTTGCGGCCTTAGGGCCTTTCGACAACGCAAGGAGCAAGCTCATGCAGAAGACCTTTACCTTTGACGACGTAACAATCCGCGAGGTGCCGGTGACGCCGGTAGCGATCATGGAGCATCGGGGCGACCCTGCGACGATCGGCGCCACCATCCAGCGGTTCATCGCGTGGCGTAAGGCCGCTGGCCTGCATCCGAAGACAAATCCGACCTTCAATGTCTGGCGTTCCGAGCGGCGCCCCGCGTCGCCAGCGGACTATAGCATGGACCTTTGTGTCGGGACCGACCAGCCGATCGAGACGAACGGCGAGGAGATCACCGTCGGTGAGATCCCCGGCGGGCGCTGCGCGGTCCTGCGTGTGGTCGGCCACACCGACAATCTGGAGCCAGCCGCGCTCTATCTTTATCGCGACTGGCTTCCGGCCAGCGGCGAGGAAGCTCGTGACTTCCCGATCTATTGCCAGCGACTTGCCTTCTTCCCGGAGGTTCCGGAGCACGAAGCGGTCGCGGAACTGTTTTTGCCGCTGAAATAACGACCTCCGACGATGGCCTATCCCTCCCGATAACAGGAAGGGGCAGGTCCCTATACAACCGATCCCGGTCTTGATGGATTCATCACCTGGTAGGCCCGCCCGACAATAACGCAGCCTGCCGCCTAACTAAGTCCGAGAACCGAAAGAACGAAGTCGGCACGTTCCTCGACGCTGACCTTCGGCAAAACGTGGGTCTCGTAGCCGAGTATCGGGTAGGCGGCAGTCAGCCGCTCATATTCATCGACGGCGGCCGAGAAATCGTGCCTCCGTTCGCGGTCGCCGACATAGATCTCCGGCCAGGGCGGCGTCAGGAAGACATGTTCATTGTAGCGGTGTAGTTGGCCGAGCGACGCCAAGGCGGGCTCGCCCGTCATCTGTTTGAGCGCCGATGCCGCGTCGATCAATCCCCGGTCGAAGAAGACAGGACCGGGGAATGCCGCTGCTTCTTGACGATCCATCAGCGACGTGGCGATTGCCCTGCGCGCAAATGCCGGTGCATCGACCCAAGGCAGGGCAGATCCGTCGCCTTCCAGTTCCTTGACGACGATGCGCCGTCCCGGCTCTTCGACGGTATGATAACCGCGGCGCTTGAGCGCTTCCAACAACGTCGATTTGCCGCCGCCGGAGCAGCCCGAAAGGATGATAAACCTGTCCATGACAATGTTCCCCGGGTAAAGGGCACGTCGTGTGCTCGCCGCGGGATAGTGTTGACGCGGATAAGGCTTGCGGCTTAGCTGCAGGCCTTCGATCCCCCAGCCCAGCGATTGACGTCGCCCGTGATACGGCCGCCGGAGGCGCCCGACATCATCGGGCCGAAGGCCTGCAATTGCGCAGGATTGCCTTCCGCTTGCACGACGAGCGAAGGCCGGCCGGTCGGATGTTTCTTGTCGACCACGAGGATGCGAGGGCGACCGGTAAAGGAATTGAGCTCGGGAGCGAGCTGATAAGTCGCGAAAGCCGGGTCCGAAGACTTGAACCAGCAGGCATTGGCGTTGAGCATGATGCGTTCCATCGTCGACAGGGCGCTGTGATCGGTCGCGATGATGCTCGGCGGACGCGGGCCGCAAGAGGTGACCAATAGCCCAAGCATCGCGATAGCGGCGGCGGAGTAAAGTCCTGTCAGGAGGCGAGGGCGCATCAATCTCTTTCCAATGAGGCGGTTAGGGCTAGTCTGCCGGGTCGCATTCCGGCGCCCTGCTGTTCGATCCAAAAACGCCGATTTTATGGTTCTGACGGCAGGCTGGCCTATCAGGCCGCGATCACGCCAAGCGCGGAGGCGAACAGACCACGGCCGTCATTGCCGCCATGGGCTGCCTCGATCAGATTTTCCGGGTGCGGCATCATGCCGAGCACGTTGCCCTTGGCGTTGATCACGCCGGCAATGTCGTTGACCGAGCCGTTGGGGTTGGTGCCTTCGGCGTAGCGGAAGACCACCTGGCCATTATCCTCGATAGCCTTCAGCGTTTCGGCATCGGCGAAATAGTTGCCATCGTGATGTGCGACCGGGCTGCGGATGATCTGGCCCTTGGCATAGGCGGACGTGAAGTCCGTTTCGGCATTGACGACTTCCAGCTTCACCTCGCGGCAGACGAATTTCAGCGAAGCGTTGCGCATCAACGCGCCCGGCAGCATGCCGGCTTCGAGCAGAATCTGGAAACCGTTGCAGACGCCCAAGACCTTGACGCCCTTGTCGGCCTTGTCCTTGATCGCCTGCATGATCGGCATGCGGGCGGCGATCGCGCCGCAGCGCAGATAGTCGCCGTAGGAGAAGCCTCCGGGAATGACGATCAGGTCGACATCCGGAATCTCTGTCTCCGTCTGCCACACAGTTACGGGTGCATGGCCGGAAATCTTGGTCAGCGCCGCGATCATGTCACGATCGCGATTGAGGCCGGGGAGTTGGACGACTGCTGATTTCATGATGCTGTTCCCGAGAGAGGCGAAAGATACAGACTTGGAACGTGATCGGTGAGCCATACTCCATTGTCGCTGACAAAGAAAGAATGACCTTCCGCATGCATGCGCGCCGCATCGATTTCAAGAATGATATAGTCACCCATGCGTCTCGTCGCGACGATCTTGGCGGTCTCGATATCCGGCGACAGGTGAACATGATGTCGCTGCATTTTCTTCAACCCTGAAACTTGAATGGACGGCCAGCTTTCGAGCGATGTTCCGTGAAACAACTTCAACGGCGGCTCCCCCGCTCTTAGCGCCAGATCGACGGCGACGCTGTGGCCCTGAGCTGCGCGGATACGATGATCCAGCAGAGTGAAGCGTTTCTTCGGATTAGACTCGATCACTTCGAGGATATCGTCTTCAGAGACATCGAAGCGATCAAGAACCGCCCTTTTCAGATCATTGAAAGGCACCCATCCCTCCGAATCCAGAGACAAGCCGGCTTCATGGGGCGCATGCCTCAGCACATAGCTTATGAACTTCGAGATGTCGGTCTGGAGTTTGGTGGACACCATCTATGATATCAGTCGATCGAAATGCTGAAGTTCTCGATGACCGTATTGGCGAGAAGCTTCTCGCACATGGCCTTCAGATCGGCTTCGGCCTTGTTCTTGTCGGTGCCTTCAAGCTCGAGATCGAAGACCTTGCCCTGGCGGACCTGATGGACGCCGTCAAAGCCGAGTGCGCCAAGCGCGCCTTCGATTGCCTTGCCCTGCGGATCGAGAACGCCGTTCTTCAGCGTGACGGTTACACGAGCCTTGATCACGATTGTCCTTTCTGAACTTACTTGACGAGAACCGGGCCCGTGCCGCGCACGGGTTCGTTTTCATTGATGATGCCGAGGCGGCGAGCCACTTCCGAATAGGCTTCGAGCAGGCCGCCCATGTCGCGACGGAAGCGGTCCTTGTCCATCTTCTCGTGGGTTTCGATATCCCAGAGACGGCAGGAGTCCGGCGAGATTTCGTCGGCAAGGATGATGCGCATCATGTCGCCTTCGAACAGGCGGCCGCATTCGATCTTGAAATCGACGAGCTGGATGCCGACGCCCAGGAAAAGGCCGGTCATGAAGTCGTTCACGCGGATGGCGAGCGCCATAATGTCATCGAGCTCGGCCGGATTGGCCCAGCCGAAGGCGGTGATGTGCTCTTCTGAGACCATCGGATCTTCGAGCGCATCGGACTTATAGTAGAATTCGATGATCGAGCGGGGCAGGACCACGCCTTCCTCGATGCCGAGGCGCTTGGCGAGCGAGCCGGCGGCGACGTTGCGCACGACGATCTCGAGCGGAATCATCTCCACTTCCTTGATCAGCTGCTCGCGCATGTTGAGACGGCGGATGAAATGGGTGGGAATGCCGATCTTGTTCAGATGGCTGAAGATATACTCGCAGATGCGATTGTTCAGAACACCCTTGCCATCGATGACTTCGTGCTTCTTCTTGTTGAAGGCGGTGGCGTCGTCCTTGAAGAACTGGATCAGCGTGCCCGGCTCAGGCCCCTCGTAAAGGATCTTGGCCTTGCCCTCGTAAATACGGCGGCGACGGTTCATTGGTATTCTTCTCTGTCTTTGGCGCTCATGGGACAGCGCAAGTGGATCGTATGTGGGCGTCCCCATAACGGATAAGAAGCGAATTCACAATCCGCCTGCGCCTCCTTCCTCGGAATTCCGGCCTCGGCGGGGTGCCAATGCCAGATTCGGGGTCCAGTCATGACCTGTTTTACAGGTTTTTATCTGACGATGGAATGAAGGTGCCGGGTACTTCACAGGCTAGTGAGGCGAGGCATGCCTCTATTCATCGTCACGCTGCGATAATACTACGGCTTCAGCTGGCTGAGAAACTTCGAAAAGACCATTGTGCCTTCCGGCCAGGGGCCGTGACCGGATTCGGTATTGATATGGCCGGATTCGCCGGCATCGATCAGGAGCGAGCCCCAGCTGTTGGCAATATCGTCGGCATGCTCATAGGTGCCGAAGGGATCGTTGCGGCTGGCAATCGTGACCGACGGGAACGGCAGGGGATCGCGCGGGTAGGGACCGAACGTCATCAGATGCTTTGGCCGGATGCCAGGATTGGCGACATCCGGCGGCGCGACCAGGAAGGCGCCTGCGACCTTGTTGCGGAAATGCGGGATTGCATGGATCACCGAGGGAACGCCGAGGGAATGCGCGACCAGCACGACGGGCTTGTCCGAGGCATTCACTTCTTCCGCAATGCGGGCCACCCAATCGTCGCGCACGGGCTTCGACCATTCAGCCTGTTCCACGCGCCGCGCGGTCGAGAGCTTCTGCTCCCAGCGGGTCTGCCAGTGGTCGGGGCCGGAATTCGTATAGCCGGGGATGATGAGGATGTTTGCGTCGGAGGCTTTCATGATTTCGCCGATGTGGAAAAGGGGAGCTCAAATGTCAAGGGAAAAAGGCGACAATTGCGGCAAAATTTGCTATGATTACTGCTGCCGGTAGCGAATGACGATGTCGGCGACCCGTTTTGCCGCCATCTTGCACCGCCAACCGAGCACCACGGTTGAGGAGGAGAGCATTATGACGGCCTTTCACGTCATGGCTGGAGCAGACCACACCTTTACGCGTCCCGCCATCCGTAAGATCGCTATCGCCGATCTCGTCGATGCCCTGAAAATGGGACTTGACGATTTCAGCGAAAAGCCATCGCATTATGTCTTCTTGTGCCTGATGTATCCGATTGCCGGCATTGCGCTTGCGATATGGAGCACTGACCAGAATCTACTGCCATTGCTGTTTCCGCTGATGTCCGGTTTCGCTCTGCTCGGACCCTTGGCCGCGATCGGTCTCTACGAGATCAGCCGACGGCGTGAAAAGGGGCAAGATACGTCGTGGAGCCATGCGTTCGACGTGCGCTTTTCACCGGCGCTGCCGTCGATCATCGTTGCCGGCCTCATGCTGTTCGGCCTGTTCATTGTCTGGCTCTTCGTGGCGCGGAATATCTATTTCATCTACTTCGGCGATGGTGTCCCTCCAACGCTTTCATCCTTCGTCTCGAGCGTGCTGACGACGCGAGAAGGCATGGCGATGATGCTTTGGGGCGATCTGATCGGCTTCGTCTTTGCGCTCGTGGCCCTGGCGACCACGGTCGTTACGTTCCAGCTGCTACTTGACCGTGACGTCGGTGTCGTCGCCGCGATCGATGCGAGTATCCGGGCGACGCTGACCAATCCGGTGCCGATCGCCGTCTGGGGCTTGATCGTGGCGGCGCTGCTCGTTGTCGGCACCATCCCGATCTTTGCCGGGCTGGCAGTCGTCATACCGATCCTCGGCCATGCGTCCTGGCATCTCTATCGCAAGCTGATTGTGACCGAGAGCCGGACGAAGCCGGCATAGGCCGAAGTCGTCATCATTGGAACCGCGGGGCAGTTTTCACGTTGATCCGCATCACAAGGAGATGCGGATCATGGCGCGACTTACCCATATTTTCACCCGTTTCGCAGTCGTGGTTTCGGAATGGACTGGCAAGCCGGTCATTTTCGTGCTGGCGCTGCTTTCGGTGGTTCTTTGGGGAGCCACCGGGCCAATCTTCGGTTACTCCGACACTTGGCAGCTGGTCATCAACACCAGCACGACGATCGTCACCTTCCTGATGGTTTTTCTGCTCCAGAATGCACAGATGCGCGATACGCGGGCCATCCAGGCCAAGCTCAACGAACTCATCCTGACGAGCGCGGCCGAGAACCGCTTTGTCGGGATCGAGAATCTTGACGAAGAGGATTTGAAGCACCTCGACCGGCTGGTCGAAAAGGCGGCAAAGCGCGAATCTGAACAACATCAGGACAAGGCTGGCGAGAGCAGCGAGCATGACCGCGCTATCGCGGCCACATCCGCCAACAACAGAAAGAGGCGGCGCGTCAGCCGCACCGCCTCAAGCAAAGCAAAATCGGAAACGGAAAACTCTAGCCGAAAACCCGCTTGAAGATCGTGTCGACATGCTTGGTGTGATAGCCAAGGTCGAATTTTTCGCGGATATCTGCTTCCGAGAGAGCCGCACGCACTTCCTGGTCGGCCAGCAATTCCTCGAGGAAGTCCTTGCCTTCCTCCCAAACCTTCATGGCGTTGCGCTGGACCAGGCGATAGGAATCTTCGCGGGAGACGCCGGCCTGGGTCAGCGCCAGCAGCACGCGCTGCGAATGAACAAGTCCACGGAACTTGTTCAGATTCTTCATCATATTGTCCGGATAGACGAGAAGCTTGTCGATGACGCTGGTGATGCGGGCCAGCGCGAAATCGAGCGTGACGGTCGCGTCGGGGCCGATCATGCGTTCGACAGAGGAGTGCGAGATATCGCGCTCATGCCAGAGAGCAACATTTTCCATGGCCGGGATCGAATAGGAGCGGACCATACGGGCGAGGCCTGTCAGGTTTTCCGTCAAGACCGGATTGCGCTTGTGCGGCATGGCGGAGGAGCCCTTCTGGCCCGGCGAGAAATATTCTTCGGCTTCCAGAACTTCGGTGCGCTGGAGATGGCGGATTTCGGTGGCGAGACGCTCGATCGAGGAGGCGACGACGCCGAGTGTCGCAAAGAACATAGCGTGACGATCGCGCGGGATGATCTGGGTCGAAACCGGCTCCGGCTTCAGCCCGAGCGCGGCTGCGACATGCTCCTCGACGCGCGGGTCGATGTTGGCGAAGGTGCCGACGGCGCCGGAGATCGCGCAGGTTGCGACTTCCTCGCGGGCGGCGATCAGGCGCTGCTTGCAGCGCTCGAATTCGGCATAGGCGAGCGCCAGCTTGACGCCGAAGGTCGTGGGTTCGGCATGGATGCCGTGCGAGCGGCCGATGGTGACGGTGTTCTTATGCTCGAAGGCACGACGCTTCAGGGCTTCCAGCAGCTTGTCGATATCGGCGAGCAGCAGGTCGCTGGCGCGCACGAGCTGGACGTTGAAGCAGGTATCGAGAACATCGGAGGAGGTCATGCCCTGGTGCACGAAACGGGCGTCCGGCCCAACGATTTCGGCCAGATGCGTCAGGAAGGCGATGACGTCGTGCTTGGTCACTGCTTCGATCTCGTCGATGCGGGCGACGTCGAACGTGGCCTTGCCGCCCTTTTCCCAGATGGTATCCGCCGCCGACTTCGGGATGACGCCGAGCGCGGCCAGTGCGTCACAGGCATGGGCCTCGATCTCGAACCAGATACGGAACTTGGTTTCAGGAGACCAGATGGCGACCATTTCCGGTCGGGAGTAGCGCGGGATCATAGGCTCAAAGCTTTCTTGGCTGACGGAAAGGGAAAACTCGGCGCCCCCATAACAAAGACGGGCGGCAATCACAATGTTTCATGGGCACAATGTTTCAGGGCCTCAATCTCTCTGCCGCGCAAGATAGGCCGAAACAACGATCAGGCATAGCAGGCCGAGCGGCAAAAACAGGGCGAGGCCGAGGACGGCGAACTGGTAGACGGCGCTGGCGCCGGTGAACAGGAACTGCAAGATCCAGATGAGCGAACCGAATGGTGCATGCCAGCGCGAATAGAACCAGCGATAGTCCATGGCGAAAAGGAAGGCCGTCATCGCTGCGGTGCCGATGGAGAGGGCCAGAAAGAAGGCGGCAAAACGCGCGCTGGTCGGCCGCTGACGGGCAAAACGCCGGGTGGGCGGCACAAGGATGGACCAGGCGAGGGCGCCGCCGAAGAAGTAGATGAGCGTAAGGGCGGTGATGTGGCTGGTCAGTAGGCCATTGCGAAAATAGAGGGTAACAAGTGCCGAGGCGGCCGTGGCCGCGCCCCAACCGATCGCGCCAGCGAAGATTCCCAAGCAATGCATAGCGACGGTCCGTGCCCGGCCCGTCGCTATTAGAACATTGGTCGGATTAGTTTGATCCAACGCGGCCTCGCTCGGCGGCCGCCCTGAGATCGCCTACCGTCTGACGGTAGGCGTCGACCGATTCGCCCTTGAAGATCGCCGAGCCGGCAACGAGCACATTGGCGCCGGAAGCGGTGATCAGAGGGGCTGTTTCAACCGAGACGCCGCCATCGACTTCCAATTCGATCGGGCGGTCACCGATCAGGGACTTGGCGCTGCGGATTTTATCAGCCATGGCAGGGATGAACTTCTGGCCGCCAAAGCCCGGATTGACCGACATGATCAAGATCAGGTCGATATCATCGAGGACGTTTTCCAGCACGGAAAGCGGCGTTGCCGGATTGAGGGTGACGCCGACCTTCTTGCCGAGATGGCGGATCGTCTGCAGCGAGCGGTGCAGATGCACGCCGGCTTCGGCATGGACCGTGATACGGTCGCAACCAGCCTTGGCGAAGGCTTCCAGATAGGGATCGGCCGGCGAGATCATCAGATGGCAGTCGAAGGTAGCGGTCGTGTACGGACGCAATGCCTTGATGACATCGGCGCCGAAGGAGATGTTCGGCACGAAATGGCCGTCCATGACATCGAGATGGATCCAGTCGGCGCCGGCTTCTGTCACATCCTTGACTTCCTGCCCGAGCTTGGCGAAGTCGGCGGCGAGAATGGAAGGGGCAATACGGATCGGCAAGGTCATGGGTGGCTGAGCTCCAACTGATTATTTCGCGCCTGGATTACCACCGCTGCAACGGGCAAACAACCGCCAGAACGGCTTGCCATCAGTTCGATGGCGTCGCCGGCACGAAGGCATTGCCCCGCCATTCCAGCAGGCGATAGGGGTTTTCGGTCAATTCGTGGTTTTGTCCGAATGAGATCGGGCCGATCATTGTCTGGAAAACCGTTCCGACGAGCTTTTCGGCAATGGGTTTACTGTCCGTCTTGGCGCCGTCGGCTGCCTGGCTGGCAATCTGAGCCGCTGCTGCGGCCGGTAATGTATATCCGTCAGGTTCGATGCCACCTGCGCGCATCGCCTGCACAGTGGGCTGGGCTGCCGGCAGGCTGGCATAGTCGGGCAGTGCAATTGCCTGCACACCCTCCAGCAGGGGCAGGGGCTGGTCCGCGGCGCGCATGGCGTCGCCGCCCATCAGGACCAGCGGGATGTTCTCGCTTTTCGCGTCGCGGGCGATCACGGCGACATCGCTGCGATCGCCGCCGACGAAGACGCGTGTTGCGCCTGCCTTCTTCAGTCGTCGCACGAGGGCGATCTGCTGGTCCTGTCCGGGACGGTACGTATCGGTGAAAACGGGCTTCAGACCTTTTTCCTCTAGCGCGTTGCGGATCGCGCCGACCAGTTCGCGGCCGTGTATCGTGCCGTCATCGATCAGTGCCATCGGCTCTGCAGCCCAATTCTTCAGAATGGTATCGATGGCCACGGCCGCCTCCGCACTATCGACCGGCGCGAGGCGAAACAGGGGCCAGCCGTTCTTCAACGCATCTTCCATGAGAATGCGCGAGCGAACGGAAACGGTGATGACGGGAATGCCGGCATCCTTGAGACGCGGCAGCGCGCCCTCCAGGGTCTCCGTGCAGAGAAAACCGATTGCGACTTGTGCATTGGCAGCCACCAGCGCTTCAGCGGCGGCTCGGCCGCCATCCTCCGTACAAGGCTCGTTGACGACAGTTGCCGTATCCTGTTGCGCCTGGATCTGGAAATTTGCGCCGGCTATTATCTCTGCCCCGAGCGCCGCGAAATTACCCTCCTGCGGTGCCACGACGCCGATGTGAATTCCTGCGGCATAGCTGCTGCCGGCTGCCGAAAGCAGCGCAAACAGGAGCGGAAGGCGGCGCAGAACGTTCATCGATGGAGTATCCCGGACAATTTTCCTGCCCTATTTATCCGTCTGCAGGGCATCGTCAAAGAAAAAGCAGCAAAATCACTCTGTTTTCAATAATGCTATTGTAGAAAAGCTAACATCTGATCGTCATATTGAATGGCAGGCAAGCACGCCTCAACAAAGGGAGACGGTGGTGCTAGACAGGCAACGTATGGACCCGGCGCTTTATCGCGATGCCATGAGCCGTTTTGCGGGGCATGTGCAACTGGTGACGACGGCGCTCGGTGCGGAGCGACGTGGCGTGACGATCACAGCCGCGTGCTCGGTGTCGGATAGCCCGGCGACGGTTCTGATCTGCCTCAACAACAGCAATGCCAAGAACGAGATCTTTTTCAAAAGCGGCATCTTCGCCATGAATACGCTCGGCGCGGATCATCAAGCCCTGGCCGACGCCTTTTCCGGGAAGACACAACTGACCGTCGATGAACGTTTCGCTGCCGGCAGGTTCGAGACGCTGGTCACGGGCGCGCCGGTGCTTGCCGATGCGCTCGCGACCTTCGATTGCCGCGTGCTCGAGATCAAGCAGGCCTCCACGCATAACATCATCTTCGGCGAAGTGATGGCCATACGCTACAGCGAACCGAAGCCGGCACTCCTCTATATGAACCGGGGCTATCACACGCTATAACCCCTGCAAGGGAGTTATCATGGCGGATCAGACATTACCTTCGCTGCCGAGTTCGATCGATGAGACGATGGCGTTGCTCGGCGCTCATGACTATCTGGCCGGACGCGCGCTCGGCACCGTTTTGTTTCTCGCATTGAAGATGAAGCGGCCGCTCTTTCTGGAGGGCGAGGCCGGCGTCGGCAAAACCGAGATCGCCAAGGTTCTGGCGAAGGCGCTCGACCGGCCGCTCATCCGGCTGCAATGCTATGAAGGACTGGATGTTTCCTCGGCCGTCTATGAATGGAACTATCCGGCGCAGATGCTGGAAATTCGCCTCGCTGAAGCGTCCGGCCTTACCGACCGGGACCGTATCGAGGCCGATATCTTTTCCGAGCGCTATCTGATCCGCCGGCCGGTATTGCAGGCACTGTCCGGTGTCGGCGGTCGGGCGCCGGTCTTCCTGATCGACGAGCTTGATCGCACCGACGAGGCTTTCGAGGCATTCCTGCTGGAGGTGTTGTCCGATTTTCAGGTGACGGTGCCGGAACTCGGAACCATCCGGGCCGCCGAACCGCCCATCGTCATCATCACCACTAACCGGACGCGCGAAGTCCATGACGCCTTGAAACGGCGCTGTCTCTATCACTGGGTCGATTATCCCGAGGCCGAGCAGGAGCTTGAGATCATCCGCCGTAAGGTGCCCGGCTGCAATGAAGTGCTGTCGCGCCAGATCGTCGCCTATGTGCAGAGGCTGCGCACGCTCGACCTTTTCAAGAACCCGGGCGTCGCCGAGACGATCGACTGGGCGACGGCCCTGACTGAACTTGATCGGCTGGCTCTCGATCCGGAGACGGTATCGGATACGCTCGGCACTTTGCTGAAATATCAGGACGATATCGCTCGTATTCAGGGCGCCGAGGGCAAGCGTGTGTTGGATGAAGTCAAATCCGAAATGCTGGCGGGATGAGCCATGGAGCCGGGCGCGCAGGATGGCATCATTGTTGCCCCGTCACCACCCGGTGATGGGCGTCTTGCCGATAATATCGTGCTGTTCGGCCGGGCGTTGCGCAAGGCCGGGCTAAAGATCGGACCGGGGGCGATTGCTGACGCCATAGAAGCGGTCGAGGCTATCGGCATCGGTTCCCGCGAGGAATTTCACGCCGCCCTCTGCTCCGTCTTCGTCAAGCGGCATGAAGATCTTGCCGTCTTTGATGAAGCGTTCCGGCTTTTCTGGCGCTCGCGCGATCTCGTCGCCAAGATGATTGCGATGATGTCGCCCGTTGCACCCGACCACCGGCAGAAGGAAAAACCGAAGCCGGGCGAGAGCCGGGCAAGCGATGCCTTGCTCAGTGACCGTGACGAACGACGTCCGCAGCGCGAGGCGCCTGATATCGAAATAGATTCGCGATTTACCAGCTCCGGCAGTGAGGTACTGCGCCATCTGGATTTCGCCCAGATGTCGGCGGCGGAGATTGCCGTCGCCAAGAAGGAGCTGGGGAAGTTGCAACTGCCGCTGGACCGCGTGCGCACGCGCCGCTTCGCACCGTCACGCACAGCGGCCAAGGTCGATCCACGCGCGACGATGCGCTTGGCGCTACGGACGGGCGGAGCGTTGATCCTGCCACGCTTTCGACGGCCGAAGGAAATTCAGCCGCCGCTGGTCGTGCTGGCCGATATCTCAGGCTCGATGAGCCAGTACACGCGTATCTTCCTGCATTTCCTGCACGTGCTGACCGAGCGGCGGCGGCGTGTTCATACATTTCTGTTCGGAACGCGCCTGACCAACGTGACACGGGCAATGCGCCACAAGGACCCGGATCAGGCACTGGACGAATGTGCGGCGGCGGTGCGCGACTGGTCGGGTGGAACGCGGATCGGCGAGACGCTGAAGGAGTTCAACAGGCTATGGGCGCGCCGCGTGCTGGGGCAGGGCGCGATCGTGCTGTTGATCACCGATGGGCTGGAGCGCGAAGGCGTGGAATTGCTCAGTGCGGAGATGGATCGCCTGCATCGCTCCTGTCGGCGGCTGATCTGGCTCAATCCGCTTCTGCGCTTCGAGGGTTTCGAGGCTCGGGCCCGCGGTGTAAAAGCAATGCTCCCGCATGTTGACGAATTCCGTCCCGTTCACAATCTATTATCTCTGGCCGATCTCGTATCGGCTCTCACCGCCGGCCGCTCGGACACTTATGATCCCAGGCGGTTTTTCGGCAAGCAATGAGGCTCCGATGTCAGATATATCCGAAAGTCTGGATCCGCTCGTGATCGCGGAGGAATGGGTGTCGGCAGGCCGCAACGTGGCCATGGCGACCGTTGTCGATACCTGGGGTTCGGCGCCACGCCCGTCCGGTAGCCATCTCGTTATCGATGGCGAGGGAAATTTCCATGGGTCCGTTTCCGGCGGCTGTGTCGAAGGTGCCGTCATCACCGAGGCACTCGACGTGATCGAAACGGGCAAGTCGCGCATGCTCGAATTCGGCGTCGCCGATGAAACAGCTTGGCGGGTCGGCCTTTCCTGCGGCGGCCGCATCCGCGTCTATGTCGAAAGGCTCGGCTGATGGATCGGCAGATACTGGCGCGGCTGAACGAGATGCGGCGCAAGCGGCACGCGGCAATCCTTGTTACCGATCTCTCCGGAGGCCCGGATCGGCTTATCGTCGAAGGCGATGGGCTGGAAGGTGCATTCGCGGATGCCGCTTCGACGGCGTTTCGTTCGGGCAAGTCCGCAGCACTTGATATCGATGGGCAGAGCCTGTTCTTCAACGTGCATCTGCCACCGCCGCGCATCGTTATCATCGGCGCTGTGCATATCAGCCAGATTCTCGCGCGGATGGCGGCCCTTGCCGACTTCGATGTGACGATCATCGATCCGCGCACCGCCTTTGCAACGCCGGAGCGCTTCGAGGGCATTGATCTCATCGCCGACTGGCCCGTGGATACGCTGAAAGAGCGGCCGCTCGACAGCTATATGGCGCTGGTGGCGGTAACCCATGATCCGAAGATCGACGACGAGCCGATTATTCAGGCGTTGAAGACGAACTGTTTTTATATTGGTGCGCTCGGTAGCCGCAAGACGCATGCCGGTCGCCTGGAACGCTTGAGGCGGGAAGGCTTGAGCGACGCCGAGCTCGCCCGCATCCATGCGCCGATCGGGCTTGCCATCGGCGCTGCCAGCCCGGCCGAAATTGCGGTTGCCATCCTGGCGGAGATCATCGGCTCGCTTCGTGGGCGCGATGTCTCGTCACCAAAGGGCGTTGCGCCATGATCTTCGGTGAGTTCTTGACGGCGGAGGCGGAGGGCGCGGTTCTCGCGCATTCAATCCGGCTGACCAATGGCAGTTTTTCCAAGGGACATCGGCTTGGCGGCGAAGATATAAAGCAACTCGCCGCTGCCGGAATTGATCGCGTTATCGCTGCGCGCATCGAACCGGGCGATCTCATGGAAGACGAGGCAGCCGAGCAATTGGCCCGAGCTGTCGCGCCCGATCATCTGACGTTCTCTGAAGCGGCGACAGGGCGGGTGAATGTTTACAGCGCCGTTGACGGTCTGTTCGTTGCAGATCGCATGGCGGTCGATCGGATCAACAGTCTCGACCCGGCGATCACCCTTGCCTGTCTTGCAGACCATGTACCTGTGCGAGCCGGCGACATGGTGGCGACCTTCAAGATCATTCCGCTCGCCGTTTCCGGAGCCAAAATCGCTGCTGGTGTCGAAATTCTCCGGCGGATGCCAGCTTTCGAGGTCAAGCCCTTCTTGCCGCATGCCGTTTCGCTTGTCGCCACGGAGCTGCCGTCGCTGAAGGCCTCGGTCATGGACAAGACGGCCCGCATCCTTTCGCAGCGGCTGCAGCCTTCGGGCAGCGTGCTGCAGCGGGAAGAGCGTGTTGCCCATAGAGCGGCCGATGTTGCCGGCGCGATCCGTCGCGCTCTCGCCGCGCAGGACAGGCTTGCGAAACTGGTAATCGTTTTCGGGGCGTCGGCGGTCATCGACGCGGGCGACGTCATTCCGGCGGCAGTCCGGCTTGCCGGCGGCGAGGTCATTCAGGTCGGCATGCCCGTCGATCCGGGCAATCTGTTGGTGATGGGCAGGGTGGGCGACGTCTATGTCGTCGGGGCGCCGGGATGCGCGCGCAGCCCGAAGGAGAATGGCTTCGACTGGGTGCTGGATCGTATATTAGCCGGAGAACGACCGACGCCGCAGGATATCAGCGCCATGGGCGTTGGAGGGCTGCTCATGGAAATTCAATCACGGCCACGGCCGCGCGACATCGTCAACAAACCGCCGGCGGCGATATCGGTTGCCATCGTCCTGCTGGCTGCGGGAAAGGCAAGCCGCATGGGCGAAGGTGGCTCGCACAAGCTTTTGGCGGAATTCGATGGCGTGCCTCTGGTACGCCGTTCGGCATCCATCGCCATTGCAAGCGGCGTATCGGATATCGTTGCCGTCACCGGGCACCGGTGCGATGAGATCGAAACCGCACTAAGTGGTCTCGCCGTCGAGGTCGTACTCAATCCGGATTATGCGTCGGGCATGGCCAGTTCGCTGGTTGCAGGCGTCGGTACCCGGGCAGCCCAAAGGGCCGATGGTGTTCTCATCATGCTGGCCGATATGCCCGGTGTCACAAGCGAGGATCTGAAAGCCTTGATATCAGCCTTTCGTCAGGCGAACGGCCAGGCGATCGTGCGGGCGGTATCGGGCGGCAAGCGCGGCAATCCCGTTATACTTCCCCGCTCCGTTTTGAACGCCGTAATGCGGCTGGAGGGCGATGTCGGCGCTCGCCATATTATCGAGACATCGGGTCTTCCAGTCATTGATGTCGAGATCGGCGAGGCGGCACATCTCGATGTCGATACGCCTGAGGCCGTTGTCGCGGCCGGCGGAGTTTTGAAGGGGTAGGGTAGAGAATGGACAATATCGATATCGAGGAGATGTTTCAGTCGCTCGGGCCGATCACCATCAAACGGATGTTCGGCGGCAAGGGCATCTACCATATGGGTCGGATCCTGGCGCTGGAGGTGGGTGACGAAATCCTTCTGAAGGCGGACGATACCAGTGCTTCCGAATTCGAAGCGGCAGGTGCGCGGCGCTGGGCCTACGAGGGCAAGAAAGGCAAGGCCGTCAACATGCCCTATTGGTCGATACCCGACGATGCGTTCGACGATCCGGATGAAATGGCGCGTTGGGTGCGGCTTGCCTATGAGGCCGCGCTTCGCTCGGAGAAGTAGGTCTTAGCGAAAGTCTTCTTCGCTCAAATGGGCGATGGTTGCCTTGGCGAACTCGGAAAGCTGAGCCGGCAATTCGTTTCGACTGAACCATCCGAAATCCGAAAGCTTGTCCGGTTCCATCAGCCGTGGTTCGCCGGAAAAGTCCCGGCAGATATAGATGAGCGAGATCCAGTGCTGCCGATCGGCCTCAATGATGACTTCCTCAGTGCAGAGATAATCGATTTCACCGATGGAGAGGCCGCTTTCCTCTTGGGCTTCGCGAACGGCGGCGCTGGCCGCCGGTTCCATATGATCCACCTTGCCGCCGACGATACTCCAGCATCCGGCTTCCGGTGCCTTGAGGCGTCGGTAGAGCAATAGCTTGCCGTCCCGCAAGATTGCGAGACCGGTTCCCAGTCCTGGGAAATCGATGCCGGGCTTGCCCAATATTCAGATCCCGAAGTTGGACGCTAGCATCTCGCTAGCCGATTCGCTGCGTATCTGAACTGGATATATCAGGCCTTGGCGTTTGCCACGATGAGCATGAAAGCGGGAATATCGTCGCCAAAGCCAACCGGAGTCGGGCCATCATCCTGATCGCGATAACGGTTGCGGCGCTCGCGATGATCGTCATTGGCAGCGGGGAAGGGCCGGTGGCTGTTGCGAGAACCGTTATGGGATCTGTTATTGTTGTTCTCAGACTTGCGCTCGTTCTTCACGCTTTCGGCCTTTGCTGGTGCTGCTTCGATCACTACGACGTCATTATCCTCGACGTCGATATCAGATTTATGACTCGAGGCGTTGCGGCCTCCACGGCTGCGATCTCGATCGCGGCCCTTGCCCTTCTGGTCACGACGGCGGGACAAGCGATTGTCGTCCGCGCTCTCGTCAGCCGGCGGAAGAGCCGAAAGATCGCCGTTCAGCCACTGGACATCTTCGCCGATCAGCTTCTCGATGGCATCGACATGCTTGGTGTCGCGCTTCGTCACGAGAGTGAATGCAGCGCCGGAACGACCGGCGCGACCGGTGCGGCCGATGCGATGGACATAGTCTTCCGAATGGATCGGAACATCGAAATTGAAGACGTGACCGACATCGGGAAGATCGAGACCCCGAGCTGCGACGTCGGAGGCGACGAGAAGCTGGATCTGTCCATCACGGAAATTCTGCAACATCGTCGTGCGCGAGCGCTGGTCCATATCGCCGTGTAGGGCGCCAACGGAGAAGCCGTGACGTTCGAGCGAGCGGAAGAGATCGGCCACATCCTTCTTGCGATTGCAGAAGATGATCGCGTTCTTCAGATCCGTCTGGGCGCGGATAAGATCGCGCAGGGTGGCGCGCTTCTCGTAATCCTTACCGTGTGAGGCAACGAAGCGCTGCGTCACAGTCTTGGCGGTCGATGCCGGCTTGGCGACTTCGACGCGCTCCGGGTTCTGCAGGAAGCGATCGGCCAGCTTCTGAATTTCCGGCGGCATGGTTGCCGAGAAGAACAGCGTCTGGCGCGTGAAGGGGATGAGCTTTGCGATGCGCTCGATGTCCGGGATGAAACCCATGTCGAGCATGCGGTCGGCTTCGTCGATGACGAAAATCTCGACGGCGCTCATCAGCAGCTTGCCGCGTTCGAAATGATCCAGAAGGCGGCCGGGCGTGCAGATCAGCACATCAGCGCCACGCTCGAGCTTGCGGTCCTGCTCTTCGAAGGAAACGCCGCCGATCAGAAGGGCGATGTTCAGTCGATGATTCTTGCCGTACTTCTCGAAGTTTTCGGCGACCTGTGCCGCGAGTTCGCGCGTCGGCTCCAGAATGAGCGTGCGCGGCATACGAGCGCGAGCGCGTCCCTTTTCGAGCAGCGTCAGCATCGGCAGCACGAAGGACGCGGTCTTGCCGGTCCCTGTCTGGGCAATGCCGCAGATGTCGCGGCGCTGAAGCGCAAAGGGGATTGCACCGGCCTGGATAGGAGTCGGTGTGGTGTAGCCCGCGTCAGTCACCGCGGAAAGGACTTTTTGGCTCAGGCCAAGGTCAGCAAATGTTGTCAAAGGGAAATCTAATTCCGTCTTGGTTCAGTCGAACACCATGAGTCGACACACAGGAGCGTGCCGCAATGCAGCGCGACATAGAACCAAATACCCGTGAAGTCAAGGAAAGCAGGCGCTTCAACAGGCCTGAAGTTCACTCATAACGCAATTTTTGGATTAGTGCCATCTTTGTTGCGCGTTTGTCACAATTCCGGCAGCTAAATTGCGCCCAATCCGCTGATGTAACTTGCGAGTTTCGTGCCGGCACCAATGAAATACATCGGGTCTATGGCATGTCCGTTCTCGCGCACTTCATAATGCAGATGCGTTCCTGTCGAGCGCCCGGTGCTGCCGGCAAGACCGATCGCATCGCCGGCGCTGACCTTGTCGCCGACTTTGACGAGCACCTGTTCCATATGTCCATAACGGGTGGAGATGCCGTCGCCGTGGTCGATCTCTACCATGTTGCCATAGCCGCCAGTCCAGCCCGCCGAAACCACCTTGCCGGGGGCGGTGGCCTTGACCTTCTCTCCGGGGCTGAAATGGAAGTCGGTACCGGTATGGAGAGCCAGCGTGCCGAAGAAGGGATCCTTGCGGTTGCCAAAAGGGCTGGTGATAAGCTTTCCCGGCGCCGGGTTGCGGAAGGGTAGGCTTTCGGCTGCGCTCCGCACTGTTTCCAGATGTGTTAAGGCGGCATCGAGCTCCGCCATGGATCGCTCGAACTGGTCGATATTCTCAGGCGGCACATAAGGGCCGCCCACACCGCTATCCGTATCTTCACGCGCAATGCCCGCGATCTCGTTCGGCAGCTTGATGCCGACATTCTGCATGATCGACTGGATCGAAGTCGCGGTTTCGGATGCATCGGCGGTGAGATTGCGGATGCGGGACAATTGATCCTGTTCGATATGCTTCAGCGACAGCGTCACCTTGGAGAAAACGCGATCGGCGCGGTCGGCGACGGTTTCGGGGGCAGGGACGTAGGCAAGCGTGGAGTTGTCGGGTGTGGCGTCAGCCGGCTTGCCGCTCAGGAGAAGCTTTTCGATTGCCTTGGGTGACGTCAGCTGGGCATGTTCATTCTTTGGCGCGGCAGAGTTGGCATCCGTATGCGCGTTCTTATCGGTCAGGCCGGAGTTCTCCGCCCGGTCGAGAAGAGTGCTGAGCTTGCCGTTGCGTGAGGAGAGTTGCTGCTGCTGTTCGATCAGCTTGTCGACCTTCTCCTCCACGACCTGCTGATCCAGGAGTTGACGGGAGGTAACACGGTCGACCTGCGCCCGCAGCGCGGCGATGCGATCTTCATAGTCATATTGCATGCGCGCCTGGCGAGCCATCGTCGCGCCGATGAGATCGTCGCGAAGTACAAGATAGGAGGTTGCAAGCAGATAGCCGATCGAGAAGACCCCGACCATGCAGACGGTAACGGCAGCCATCCACGGGCGCACGGTCATATGGCGCACGGTATCGCCGCTCGCCAGAATAATGGTGTGATGTCGCTGTTGCTTGCCGAAAACCCGGTTTTGAGGCTTGGCTGTCACCGAGAATCTCCCAATCGGCGCGTATTGGCACCCAGGGGAAGTACATGGCATTATGGTTAACGAATGCTTTCTTTTGCAGTATTAGATGCTGGAAAAACTGCTTGTTATCAGTATATCAGGCATTGCTTTTGGACGTCAGGGAACGGTAGAAGGATGGCGTCAGCCCTGCTTCCGCCCGCGCGATGTCATTGAAGGGAGCTTTCAGCGAACCACGGAAATTGGCGCGCACCAGCTCCTGGAAGGTTCGGGCCGGATCGCGCTTTTCCCGCGCGCACAGGAAGCGGAACCATTTGGCGCCGACGGCGACATGGCCTTTCTCGTCATTGTAGATGACGTCGAGTATGGCGGCGCTCTCCAGGTCGCCGGTTTCACGCATTTTGGCCTGCAGCGCCGGCGTCACGTCGAGGCCCCTGGCTTCGAGAATCAGTGGTACCACGGCCAAGCGGGCTGTGAGATCGGTGCGGGTCGCATGGGCAGCCTGCCAGAGGCCGTCATGGGCGGGCAGATCGCCATAATCCGCGCCGAGTTCGCGCAGGCGAGCCCGCACCATGCGAAAATGCTTGGCTTCCTCGAAGGCGACCTGCATCCAGCCGTCGAAGAAGGAGTTGGGGACCGGTCCTGTCGCAAAACGCGCGACGATATCGAGCGCCAGATCGACGGCATTCAGCTCGATATGGGCAATGGCATGCAGGAGTGCGATTCGGCCTTTCAGCGTGTGCAGCGAGCGCTTCTCCATGTTTTTCGGCGGCACCAGCTCCGGCTTTTCCGGCCGGCCAGGCCGATCGGCGAGTGGCGGGTCGAGCGGCGAACGCAGCGACAGGGTGCGCGCAAACCAGCGGTTTGCCGATTCCTGGGCAAGCTCGGTCTTGCGATCGAGATCGGCCGAACGGATCGCGGCAATGGCGCCACCGCGTAGCGACGTGATGGTTTCGGAACTGCCGGACATGCCTTCAGAGTTCCTTGGCCGCGGCCAGAACGGTTTCGGCGTGTCCAGCAACCTTGACCTTGTCCCATATTGCAGCGACGCGCCCATCGGCGTCGATCAGGAAGGTCGAGCGCACCACACCCATATAGGTGCGGCCATACATGCTCTTTTCGCGCCAGACGCCATAGGCCATGGCCATGGTCTTTTCTTCGTCTGAGGCAAGCGGCACGGAAAGCGCATGCTTCTTGACGAATTTTTCATGGCTTTTCACCGTGTCAGGCGAGACGCCGAGAAGGGCGACGCCGAGCCTTGCGAAATCGGCTGACAGTGCCGTGAAGGTAATCGATTCCGTCGTGCAGGCGGTGGTGTCGTCCTTGGGGTAGAAATAGATCACCAACGGCTTTCCGGCAAAATCGGCAAGGCGAACGCGATCGCCGCCGTCGCGTGGAAGATCGAAATCCGGTGCCTTATCGCCAATGCCGAGTTGAACTGGGAAAACTTCCGCCACGGGAAAACCTTTCTTTTGCCGGTTTTTTAGATGACACTTGAGGGAAGGCATATATACTGCTCGCGTGTGCCGTCCAATGGGACGCAGCGTAACCAACAAAATTGTAGAGAGCGAAAGGCACGCGCAGGAGTGATCCGAGGCGAAAAGATAACATTCCGCAAAAAGGATCTCGTGCCGCTCGACAATCTGCCGTCCGCCCAAGCCGAGGATCCGTTGATCGTGCATGTGCCGGAGCGCGTCCGCCGTCGTCGCTCGCATGTCTGGCATGTTTGCCGTATCACACTGGTTTTCTTTGCTTTTCTCGCCATCATTCTCGGTGCTGTCATAGCGACGATCGAAAGCGGCATCTTCGATGCGCCGCTGTCGCAGAAGGCGCAGACTGCGCTCGATCATGCCATCGGCCCACGTTACAAGGCAGAGGTGGGCGCGACCGTGGTCCGATTTACCTCGGATCTCCGCCTGGCGTTGGAGGCTCGCGACGTCAACGTCGTCGACCAGGAGAGCGGCAAGCATCTGTCGACGATGTCGGCCGTCAACATGGAACTTGACCCCTTGGCCCTCATTGAAGGCCGGGTGGAAGTGGCAAGTGTCGCGGCAGAGGGGATCGCGCTCGATACCTCGCTGCTGCCGCAAGGCGACCCGGTGGATTTGACTGCCCTGCGCGTTGATGCCTTACCCAAGGCACTGAATGCGGCTTTCGACAATCTCGACTTTCTCGAACATTTCGTCCAGCGAGGCGGCACGAATTCCGTGCGTATTTCCGGCTTCTCCATGAAGCTGGCGCGGCAGGAAGGCGAGCCGATCTCGCTTGTCGTCGATAATCTGACCTTCGAGCGCACTGCGCCGAATTCTCTGCATCTCTACGGCGAGGTGGCGATCAATGGTTCCGTGGCGCTTCTGGATGTGCGGGCGGATCAAAAGGAGGCCGGTCGCAGCTCTTCGCTCGCGGCCAGGATATCCAATCTCGACCTTAGGCCGCTCACGATGGCCTATGATCCTAATGGTACGCCCCGACAGGGCTTCACGACCTTCGGGGACATCACGCTTTCGGCGGTCAAAGGAGAGGCGGGTGTAGATCCGAAGCTGAGTGCCACCGTCAAAGTTCAGCCCGGCACCCTCTATATGGACCATGATCCGCAGGAGCTGACGCAGGCCAATATCAACCTGGCCTACAATTTCGATCACCAGACCCTGGAGATTGCCCCCTCCAATGCACAGTTCCTCGGGACGACCGTGCCGTTCTCCGGCGCGCTGATCGATCTCGACCGCGTCGACGCCAATGCAGGGAAGGGCTTTGGCATCGACTTCGTGATCAAGGATGGGGTCGCCGCCTCGTCTCTGTCAGGGGAGAAGCCCATCAGCTTCGATGGTCGTGCTACCGGCCGGTTCTTTTCGACGACCAAGGAATTCCAGTTCGATAATCTCGGCATATCGACACCACAAGGCGCGCTTTTCGGCTCCCTGCATATGAAGCTCGGCGACAGTTCGCCTGAGATCAGTTTCGGCGGCCGCGCGGATAAGCTCGACACGGCTGCCGTCAAGCAGCTATGGCCGTTCTGGATGGCCTCGAAACCTCGAACCTGGGTCGAGGGCAATCTCTTCGGCGGATCGGTGACCAACGCCGTCATATCCGTTTTCATTCCGGCTGGCCGGCTGCGTGAAGCGTCACAGACCGGTAAGCTGCAGCTTGGCAAGAATGAGCTGCATATCGCCTTCGACATCGACGGCGCGCGGATGAATGTCCCGGGCGAAATCCCACCATTGCGCGACACCAAGGCCCATTTCGATCTGACCGGTCCGAATATGGTGGTCGATATCGCCTCGGCGACCTCCTATTTCTCCACGGGGCGCACGATCACGCTGAGCGACAGCAGCTTCTCGATCCCGGCGACCTACGATAAGCCGCTGATGGCCAATCTCGATTTGACGATTTCGGGCTCCGGCGACGCCATCGGCGAACTTCTGAGCTACAAGCCGCTGGAGGTCCTCCAGCGGACCGAATTCAAGCCGGAGGATTTCAACGGCAAGATCGTCGCCAAGGTCGATGCCAGGATAGGGTTGATCAAGGATCAGCAGCCGCCTCCGCCGGAGTGGCGGGCGACACTTGATCTCGACAATGTCGATCTGCTGAAGCCGATGAACAATCGCAAGATCGACAATCTGACTGGCGTGATTTCGGCTGATCCGCAATCCGTGCATCTGCAAGCCCAGGCTCAGATCGATGGCATTCCCGCCCAGATCGACATGGTCGAGCCGACCGATAGCAAGTCGACCGTCAAGCGCGCCCGGGTGATCACGGCAACGCTGACCGATGCGCAGCGCAACACCGTTCTGCCTGGACTTCGCGATATGATCGACGGGCCGGTCAAAGTGGAATTGACGCGCATTGATGACGATCGTCAGGGCGTGAAGGTCGATCTTGGCAAGGCTGCCCTGACCGTTCCTTGGATCGGCTGGTCGAAGGGCAGCGGCATTGCGGCGACTGCACAGTTCGAAGCATCCGGCCCGGACAGCCAGACGGCGCTCAAGAATTTCACGCTCAAGGGCGATGGCTTCGGCGCCAGCGGCGATCTTCTGATCAGCAAGGGGAGCCTTACCTCGGCGAGTTTCACCAGCGTGAAACTTTCGGCGCTCGACGATTTCGCGCTTTCGCTCAAGCGGAGCAAAAGCGGCGGCTATGACGTCGCCGTATCGGGAAATTCCGCTGACATAAGACCGATCCTCGCGCGCCTGAAGGCATCCACGTCGGGCGGCCAGCAGAGTTCAAACGGGGATGGTTCGGCGAGTGCGACGGTTCGCGCCAATCTCGACAAGATCATAGGCTTCAATGACGAGACGATCGGCAATGTCAAAGGCGTTTATTCGATCTCAGGCGGCAAGACGACGGCTGCGGATTTTTCGGGCTTGACCCGTAGCGGCGAAGCGCTCGTCACCCAGATGAGCAAAGGGGCCAACGGCGTCATCCGTATCACGAGCGGCGATGCAGGCGCCGTTGCGCGCTTCACCGACCTCTACAAGCATTTGCAGGGTGGGCTGCTCAATCTGTCGCTGCGCTCGATCGGGCAGGATGACTGGGACGGCTCGCTCGATATCCGCAACTTCTCCATCATCGATGACAAGAAACTCTCGACCATCGTGTCGACGCCGAGCGGGAAGAACGGCAAGAGCCTGAATTCGGCGGTGAAGCAGAATATCGATACGCGTTCGCAGAGCTTCGAGCGCGGCTTTGCGCGGCTGGTGATGCGCGATGGGGTGCTCTCGGTCGAGAACGGCGTGGTGCGTGGTGTGCAGGTCGGAGCGACGTTCCAGGGCGTGCTGAAGGACGCCAGTGGCAAGATGGATATGACGGGAACCTTCATGCCCGCCTACGGCCTGAACCGGCTGTTCGCGGAAGTTCCGATCGTCGGCTTCATCCTGGGCAATGGCAGCGATCGCGGTCTGATCGGCATCACCTTCAGGCTGACCGGTACGATCGAGAAATCGAACCTACAGATCAATCCTCTCTCGATTATCGCACCGGGCGTTTTCAGGCAGATATTCGAATATTGAGGCGGACGGCGCTAAGGCCTCCATCTTTCGGTAGCTGAGGCAGAGTGGATCATTTTTCTTCCGCCAGCCGCTCGCGTATGTGCTCCGGCCCGCCGTTCATGCGCTTGGCGAATGGTCGATCAGGGTCGACGACACGCCAGAACGGAGCCGCGCGGCTTTGGCTGATCTGCACCAGATGTCGCTGAACGGTGACAGGGCAGCAGGCATCTGCGCCATACTGCCTGGCAAGCGCCTTTCTGACGTCCGCAATATCGGACAATCGACCCGGAGGTGCTGCCCAGAGCGCGTGAGCGACCATCTCCTCATTGGGAATCAACATGCTTTGCGTAGAGCTTCGGCCCTTGCGCCTTGTCTTGATCACCGGCAATTCATCCATAATCCACCTCCAAGGTTGGAACCTTAACAGAGGACGAGTGGGCAGGTCGCGATCCGACATGAGGATGCAATGAATTATCCAACCAGTCGCGAGCATTGACAGTGCCTTGCTTCGGATTGACCAAAAATAATAAAGCCGGCGAGAAGTCGCCGGCCTTATACGGTCTCAGGCCGTTCGGTCGTTCAAGCGGCCGGACGGATCAGGATATGCTTCTTCTTGCCGAGCGACAGCTTGATGACGCCATCGGCGGTGACTTCGCCGCTGCCGATGATCTTGCGCTCGTCGCTGACAGCCTGATCATTGATGCGCACTGCGCCGCCCTGGACATGGCGGCGAGCTTCGCCGTTAGAGGCGGCAAGGCCGGCACGCACGATCAGGGCCAGAAGGCCGATGCCAGCGTCGAGTTCGGAGGAGGGAACGTCGATCGACGGCAGGTTTTCCGACAGACCGCCTTCCTCGAAGGTCTTGCGTGCGGTTTCGGCGGCCTGCTCGGCTGCGGCGCGGCCGTGAAGGATCGCGGTGACTTCGGTCGCGAGGATTTTCTTGACTTCGTTGATCTCCGAACCGGCAAGCGCGGAGAGGCGAGCGATCTCATCCATCGGCAGCGTCGTATAGAGCTTCAGGAAGCGGGAAACATCTGCATCCTCGGTATTGCGCCAGTATTGCCAGAAATCATAGGCCGAGAGCAGGTCGGCGTTCAGCCAGACTGCGCCGGTAGCAGACTTGCCCATCTTGGCGCCGGACGCTGTTGTCAACAGCGGCGAGGTCAATGCGAAGAGCTGCTTCGTCCCCATGCGGTGACCGAGATCGATGCCATTGACGATATTGCCCCACTGATCCGAGCCGCCCATCTGCAGGCGGCAATCGTAACGCTTTGCCAGTTCGACGAAATCGTAGGCCTGCAGGATCATGTAGTTGAATTCGAGGAACGACAGCGACTGTTCCCGGTCAAGTCTGGTCTTCACGCTGTCGAAGGACAGCATGCGGTTGACCGAGAAGTGGCGGCCGACATCGCGTAGGAATTCGAGATAGTTCAGCGAGCGCAGCCATTCTGCATTGTTGATCATCAACGCGTCCTTCGGACCCTCGCCATAGGTGAGGTAGTTCGAGAAGCAGCGCTTGATCGAAGCGATATTGTTCTCGATCGTGTCGATCGTCATAAGCTGGCGGGACTCTTCCTTGAAGGAGGGGTCGCCGACCATGCCGGTGCCGCCGCCCATCAGGGAAATTGGCCGATGGCCGGTCGCCTGCATCCAGTGCAGCATCATGATCTGGATCAGCGAGCCTGCATGCAAGCTCGATGCAGTCGGATCGAAGCCGATATAGGCCGTCACGGTTTCCTTGGCGAAGAGGTCGTCGAGGCCGGCTTCATCGGAAATCTGATGAATGAAGCCGCGCTCTTGCAGGGTGCGCAGGAAATCGGATTTGAACTCAGCCATGATCTTGGTCTCTCGAGGCCGCAACCCTGAAGGATGCGGCGAAGTCGCTATTGTTTGACGTTGGGCGCGCGTTTAGCACCGATTTGGGGACGCGTCATCATTTTGCTGGGAACAGACGACAAGTTTCGACACATGTCGTAGGGCGGCGCGTTTGTAAACGGACGCCTCTCAACTTCAATAGACCGTAACATGGCCGCGAATCTGCCTGGAATAAGTCCCGCATTCGCCCGAATCGAATCCTAGGCATTTTCTTATTGATCCCGTACGCACCTCATGTTTCGTGAAAGAAACCGGTATGTCGCCTCTGCTTTCGAAGATGGGATTGTCATCCAAAAAGACGATCTGGGCATTTTTTTCCATGATGTTGGTTTTGGTCGGTATTGCTGCTGCGAATCCGGCCGAAGCTCAGGGTTCCCCTGAAAAGAGAATAGCGCTTGTCGTTGGTAACGCCGCCTATACGGTAGGCGCGCTTCCGACGCCGGCCAATGATGCCGGCTTGATCGCGCAAACGCTGCAGGCCGCGGGCTTCGATGTGATAGGCGCGCGCGATCTCGATCAGAATGGCTTGCGCGATGCCATGCGCGACTTTCTGACGAAAGCCAACGCGTCAGGCCCTAACACCGTCGTCTTTGTCTATCTGGCGGGCTACGGGGTTCAATATCAGGGCGACAATTATTTCGTGCCTGTGGATGCGCAGATCGCCAATGCCACGGATGTCCCCCTCCAGGCAGTCCGCGTGAGCGACTTCACAAAGTCGCTGTCGGCCATCAACAATCGCGGCAGCATCGTCGTGCTCGACGCGGCTAGAGCCAATCCGTTCGTGCAGTCCAATCAGCCGCTGGCGGGTGGTCTGGCGCTGGTCGATCCCGATGCCAATCAGCTAATTGCCCTCAATGCGGCGCCCGGTACGGTCGCGCCGCAGGAGGCCGGACCCTATGGTTCCTATGCGCATGCGCTGGCGGAGATGATCCGTGTTGGCGGCCTTTCGCTTGATGAGGTCTTCGATCGCACACGGTTGCGGGTCGGTGACTTGACCAAGGGCGCCGAAATTTCCTGGGATACCACCAAGTTCAAGAACGCCTTTACTTTCTTCGATCGCGGACCGAATGCGCCGGCTGCTGCGGTGGCGAGCACCGAGGATGTGGCAAACCGGACGAAGCCCATTCGCGATTTCGACGAGCGTGATGCCTATTTCGCCGCGCTCGATCGCGACACGCTGCAGGGCTATGAGGATTTCCTCGCCGCCTATCCGAACGATTCTATGGCAAGGCGTGTGCGCGCCATCATCGCTGCCCGCCGAGAGGCGATAACCTGGCGCGAGACATGGCGAGCCGACACCCCGGAGGCCTATTGGTCCTATCTGAGGCGTTATCCGCGCGGTCCCCACGTCTGGGATGCCCGCCGCCGTCTCGAGCATTTCGAGGCAGCCCTTGAACCACCGCCTTCCTTCACCGTTATAGAATATGATGTGCCGCCACCGCCGCCGCCGGAAGTGGTCTATGTCGAGCGGCCTGTGCTTTATTTTGATGATGCCGATTTCGGGTATGCCCCACCGCCGCCCGTCGTCTTCCTTGCGCCACCGCCGCCGGATTTCGTCGAGCTGGCGCCGCCGCAGCCCGCGGTCGATCTCTATGTGTTGCCGGCACCGGTCTTCGTTCCGGTCCCTGCATGGGTCGAACCGCCACGCGATATCGCGCCGCCCGAGAACAATGTCATCTTCAACAACATCCACAATACGGTCGTGAACAACACGACGGTCATCAACAACAACACTGTGGTCAACGAGAACGGGGCGGCACCCGCAGCACCTGGGCTGACGACAGGTCAGAAACTCGCCGGCGCGGCCGTTATCGCCGGAGCAGGGGTTGCAGCACTGCATGTTGCCCTGCCGCCATCGGTACAGAAGAAGGCGGCAGTTATACAAAGGCAGAACCCCGCCGCGGCCGCTAAGACGATGCCTGGAGTTGCTCCAGCGGCAGCGCCGTCGCCGCAGCCGCAAGGCGGAAACGCCGCTGCCCACGTGCTTCCCGGCGCCAATGGTCAGCCGCTGCCGGCTGGTGGCAAGCTGCCCGTCAATCAGGGAACGGCTCAGACGAAGCCGGGGCAATCGCCGCAAGCTGCACCGAATGCGGTGCATAATCCGACTGTTGCCACTCAACCCGCCCAGCAAGGCACAAATGCCAATGCGCACGCGCTTCCGGGCGCGAACGGTCAACCTCTGCCAGCCACGGGCAAGCTGCCGGTCAATCCTGGCGCAGCGCAGACCAAACAGGCTCAACAGCCTCAGGCTACGCCGAACGCCAATACACATGCGTTTCCCGGTGCCAAGGGACAACCGCTGCCGGCCGTTGGCAATGCGCTTGCCATGAAGGGGCAAAACCAGATTACCAAGACCCCGGCACCGCAAGCAATGTCGGGCGGCAAACCGAATCCGGTCGCCGCTGCACCGAAACCCAATGGGCATGCTCCGGCAGCGCCGGCTGTTGCCGCCAGAACTCCGGCGAAGCCCAAGGCCATCTCCAACAATCCACCTCGTGTCAGCAGTCAGCTTCATGTCGCTGCCACGCCGTCGCGGCAAGCCAATCCGGCTCCGGCGCAGCCCAAACCCGCGCCGCATGTGGTGGCACAGGCGAGGGCGCCAGCGCCGAAGCCGCAGGCCCAGCCCAGGCCGCAACCGCAGCCGAAGGTCGTGCAGCAGCAGGTGAAGAGACCCCCTCCGCCTCCGCCGCAGAAGCCTCCGGAAAAGAAGAAGTGCGGCGCTCCCGGCCTGCCGGCATGTCACTGACGGATGATATCAAGCGATAATCTCAAGGCCCGCCTCGGCGGGCCTTGGCATGCGATATTGTCGCTTGATCGGCTTGTTGAAATCAGGCCAAGCGGTTAGCACTGACCGACCGGTCGTCAATCGGCCCTGACATACGTATTACGGCAGGCTGCAGGTCCATCACGAAAACAGGCAGGCAGATGAGTGACACCATCATACTCGAAACCCCACGCCTCGTTCTGACGATGTGGGACAAGGGTGATGCCGAAATGATTCGGCAATTGCATTCGACGATCGAGACCACGCGCTATCTCTCAGGCGCGGCTCCCTGGACGCTGGAGAAGGCCGAGGAGCGGCTGAAAAGCTGGTTCGATGAACATGCGCGCGACGGTGTGACCAAATATAAGATGCTGCGGCGCGAGGATGGACGCTTTATCGGCCGTGCCGGCTTTTCGCGCTTCCAGGAGAGAGGGCGAGGCGAGTTCGAACTCGGCTATTCGCTTCGGCAGGACGCTTGGGGCAACGGCTACGCTACGGAAATCGCCGGCGCACTCGCGCAATGGTTTTTCAACCGCGGCTTTGCCGATCGGTTCATCGCATTCACGCATCCGGAAAACATTGCGTCGCAGCGTGTTTTACGGAAGATCGGCATGCGGGATCACCCGTCGATGACGATCGACGGGATCACTTGCCCGACTTTCAGAATGGCTCGATAACGGCCGTCTCTTTAGCGAATGCGCTTGGCAGCCGGTTCCGGCACTAATTCGCCATTCAGGCGACGATCGAGATAATCCTCGCATTCGCCGAGCAGCGTTTCGACCTGACCGTTGAAGAAGTGGTTGGCACCCGGAACCACCTTGTGCGTGATCAGGATGCCCTTCTGTGTCTTCAGCTTCTCGACGAGGCCGTTGACGTCCTTTTCCGGAGCAACCTTGTCCGCATCGCCGTTAATGATCAGGCCGGACGAGGGGCAGGGTGCGAGGAAGGAGAAGTCGTAGATATTCGGCTGCGGCGCGATCGACATGAAGCCTTCGATTTCCGGACGGCGCATCAGAAGCTGCATGCCGATCCAGGCGCCGAAGGAGTAGCCGGCAACCCAACAGCTCTTCGAATCAGGATGAAGGCTCTGAACCCAGTCGAGGGCCGACGCCGCATCGGAAAGCTCGCCGGCGCCGTGGTCGAACTCGCCCTGGCTGCGGCCGATGCCGCGGAAATTGAAGCGGAGCGTGGTGAAGCCGCGCTTCTGGAACATATAGAAGAGCTGGTAGACCACCTGATTGTTCATCGTACCGCCGAACTGCGGATGGGGATGAAGGATAATCGCGATCGGGGCGCTCTTTTCCTTGGAGGGCTGATAGCGGCCTTCAAGGCGACCCGCGGGGCCGTTGAAAATTACTTCGGGCATCGATACTCCGGCTCTTCTTTTTCTGCGTTCAAACCCTACGGCACGCAGCAAGTTGACTTGACGAATGCGCTCATCTTTTCTAGAACGCAGTTTAGAACAATTCGAAACTTGATGCGGTGGTCCGCGCGTTGTTTGCGCAACGGTTTGTGGAACGTGTCATAAGGCATGCCCGGCTGAAATTTCAAGGAAAATGAGCCGGTCGCAGCAAAGCAAAGTCGCGCAGGAAGAAGATTATGGCGGCAGCACGCCTCTATCTCGACTGGAATGCTACCGCACCGCTTCATCCGGCGGCGCGCGAAGCCATGCTGCGCGCAATGGATATTCAAGGCAACCCCAATTCTGTTCATGGCGAAGGTAGAGCAGCCCGCGCGGCTGTCGAGGCTGCACGCCGGCAGGTTGCAAGATTGACCGGCGCCGCACCCGCCCATGTCGTTTTTACGAGCGGCGCCACCGAGGCGGCCAATATGGTGTTGACGCCGGAATTCCGCATGGGGCGGACGCCGCTTCTCGTCAGCCATCTATATATATCGGCCGTCGAGCATCCAGCCGTGCGCGAAGGCGGGCGATTTGCCAGGGATGATGTCAGCGAAATACCGGTGACATCGGACGGTATGGTCGATCTTGCCGCGCTGGAGGCCATGCTCGCTGCGCATGACAAGGCGAGCGGCTTGCCGATCGTTGCCATCATGCTCGCCAATAACGAGACCGGAATTCTCCAGCCTGTCGGCGAAGCGGCCAAGCTCGTTCAGGCCGCGGGCGGCCTTCTTGTGGTGGATGCCGTTCAGGCGGCAGGCCGCATTCCGCTCGATATCAATGCGATCGGCGCGGATTTTCTGATCGTCTCCTCCCACAAGATCGGCGGTCCCAAGGGTGCCGGCGCGCTCGTCTCGCGCGGCGAGGTGCTGATGCCGAAACCGTTGATCCATGGCGGCGGCCAGGAAAAAGGCCATCGCTCCGGCACGGAAAACACGCTTGCCATCATCGGATTCGGTGCGGCTGCCGAGGCTGCTGCCGCAGACTTAGAGGTTCGTAATGCCGCGATCGGTTCGTTGCGCGACCGGCTGGAAGCGGGCATGGAACTTGCAGCACCGGATGTCATCATTCATGGAAAGAATGGCCCACGCGTTCCGAACACCAGCTTCTTCACGCTGCCGGGACTGAAATCCGAAACGGGGCAGATCGCCTTCGATCTGGAGGGCGTGGCGATTTCTGCCGGCTCAGCCTGCTCGTCGGGCAAGGTCGGCGAGAGTCATGTGCTCGTGGCGATGGGATGTGACCCGAAACTCGGGGCTCTCCGCATTTCGCTGGGGTCGACTACAATCGAAGCGGATATCGATCGCGCAATCGCTGCTTTTGCCCGCATTGCGGGAAGACGCAAGCTGGCGGGCGCGGCGGCCTGACGGCCACAATTTTGCGGAAACCGAAATTTCCGCTTGCCAAGCGGGGTGAAAAGTCCCTTTTGGCCGACTACATAGAAGGCAGACATAAGTCTGCCGCAACGTTGACAAGCTGCCGGACCTTGGATCCGGCGAGATTGGAGAACGAAATGCCTGCAGTCCAGGAAACGGTCGATCAGGTTCGCCTGATTGACGTGGACCAATACAAGTATGGTTTTGAGACCATCATCGAAATGGACAAGGCTCCCAAGGGTCTGTCCGAAGACATTGTCCGTTTTATTTCCGCGAAGAAGCAAGAGCCGGAATGGATGCTGGAATGGCGTCTTGAGGCCTATCGCCGCTGGCTGACGCTGGAAGAGCCGACATGGGCGCGCGTCGACTATCCGAAGATCGACTTCAACGACATCTACTACTACGCCGCGCCGAAGAAATTCGCCGGTCCGAAGTCGCTCGACGAAGTCGACCCGGAACTCCTGAAAACCTATGAGAAGCTCGGCATTCCATTGCGCGAGCAGGAGATCCTTGCCGGCGTCGAGAAGCCGAAGATCGCCGTCGATGCGGTGTTCGATTCTGTCTCAGTCGTCACCACCTTCAAGGAAGAGCTGAAGAAGGCCGGCGTGATCTTCATGTCGATCTCGGAAGCCATTCGCGAGCATCCGGATCTGGTGCGCAAGTATCTCGGCTCCGTCGTGCCGACCTCGGATAATTTCTATGCGACGCTGAATTCGGCCGTCTTCACGGACGGTTCGTTCGTCTTCGTGCCGAAGGGCGTTCGTTGCCCGATGGAACTATCGACCTACTTCCGCATCAACGAGAAGAACACGGGCCAGTTCGAGCGCACGCTGATCATCGCCGAAGAAGGTGCCTATGTCTCCTATCTCGAAGGCTGCACGGCGCCGCAGCGCGACGAAAACCAGCTGCATGCCGCCGTCGTCGAGCTCGTTGCGCTCGATGACGCCGAGATCAAGTATTCGACGGTGCAGAACTGGTATCCGGGCGACAAGAACGGCAAGGGCGGCATCTACAACTTCGTCACCAAGCGGGGCGATTGCCGCGGTCATCGCTCCAAGATCTCCTGGACGCAGGTCGAGACCGGCTCTGCCATCACCTGGAAATATCCGTCCTGCATCCTGCGCGGCGATGACAGCCGCGGCGAGTTCTACTCGATCGCCGTTTCCAACGGTCATCAGCAGGTCGATAGCGGCACCAAGATGATCCACCTCGGCAAGAACACGTCGAGCCGCATCGTCTCGAAGGGCATCGCCGCCGGTGTCTCGCAGAACACCTATCGCGGCCAGGTTTCAGCTCACCGCAAGGCGTCGAACGCGCGTAACTTCACGCAGTGCGATTCACTGCTGATCGGTGACAAGTGCGGCGCCCATACGGTGCCCTACATCGAGGCAAAGAACTCGACGGCGCAGTTCGAACATGAAGCCACGACGTCGAAGATTTCCGAAGACCAGCTGTTCTACTGCCTGCAGCGCGGCATCCCGACCGAAGCGGCGATCGCACTGATCGTCAATGGCTTCGTCAAGGAAGTGCTGCAGGAGCTACCGATGGAATTCGCCGTCGAAGCGCAGAAGCTCATCGGCATCTCGCTCGAAGGCAGCGTGGGTTGACGCACACGAATCAGAATTAGCTTTGGCGCGCCGCGCGCGCCGCACCTTCATTCCTGCGATAGGATACTAAAATGCTTGAAATCAAGAACCTGCACGCTCGTATCGCCGAAGACGGCACTGAGATCATCCGTGGTCTGAACCTGACCGTGAAGGCTGGCGAAGTCGCCGCCATCATGGGCCCGAACGGCTCGGGCAAGTCGACGCTCTCCTACATCCTCGCCGGCCGTGAGGACTATGAAGTCACCGAGGGTGACATCCTTTATAACGGCGAAAGCATCCTGGAGCTTGACGCCGCCGAGCGCGCCGCCAAGGGTATCTTCCTGGCCTTCCAGTATCCCGTGGAAATTCCCGGCGTTGCCACCATGCAGTTCCTCAAGGTTGCTCTGAACGAGCAGCGCAAGGCACGCGGCGAAGACGAACTGACGACACCGGATTTCATCCGCCGCGTCAAGGATGCTGCCGGCAAGCTGCAGATCAACATGGACATGCTGAAGCGCCCGCTCAACGTCGGCTTCTCGGGCGGTGAAAAGAAGCGCGCCGAAATCCTGCAGATGGCGCTGCTCGAGCCGCAGCTTTGCGTGCTCGACGAAACCGATTCCGGCCTCGACATCGATGCGCTGAAGATCGTCGCCGATGGCGTCAACGCGCTACGTTCGCCCGATCGCGCCGTGATCGTCATCACCCACTACCAGCGCCTGCTCGACTATATCGTTCCGGACACCGTCCACGTTCTCTACAAGGGCCAGGTGATCAAGTCCGGCGACAAGACGCTGGCGCATGAACTCGAAGCCAACGGCTATGCCGACATCATCGGAGCTGCAGCCTGATCGAGGCGGAAAGGACACGTCGATGAACATTCAGACGACGAACCGCCTGACATCGGCCGAAACGGCGCTGATCGAGGCGTATAACGACCAGATGGGCGACCTGCCTGGCGACGGCGAAGTTTTTGCCGTCCGCGATCGCCTGCTGGACGAGCTGAAGACCGCCGGCCTGCCGACGCGCCGCGTCGAGGCTTGGCATTACACCGATTTCAAGAACCTGCTGCGTCTGGTCCCGAGCGATATCGGCAAGGGCCTTGCCGAAGCGTTGCCGGCGACAGTCGAAGGATCGCCTGTCATTGCGGTTCTGCAGGGCAAGGCAAGTGATAAGGCTTCGGTGAAGAATTTGACCGTTGCGCGCTACGCCGACAGCTTGATCAACGGCGCGGCCGCCGTTGGCCTCGAAGCGCTCGGCAAGGATGACGCCATCGGGCGCATCAATGCGAGCTTCGTGCGCGATGGCTACGTCATCGATTTCCCCGATGGCACCGAACTCGATGCGCCGCTCGAAGTGCAGTTCATCCATGCCGGCGGCCAGATCCACAGCCGTCTGCCTGTTACCTTCGGCGCTGACGTCAAGGCGACCTTTATCGAGCGTCATCAAGCGGTTGAGGGCGCGGCTGCGCTGGTTTCCTCGGTCAGCGAAATCAAGATCGGCAAGGGTTCTGAAATCACTTGGATCATCCTGCAGGAGCAGGGCAGCGAAGACACCCATCTCGGCCAGCTTCGCATCGATCTTGGAGAAGACGCCAAGCTGAAGCTGTTCGTCATCAACGCCGGCGGCAAGCTGGTGCGCCAGGAACTGTATATCAAGGTAGCGGGCGAGGGCGCCGATCTGACGCTGCGCGGCATCAACCTGCTCGGTGGCGATACCCACACGGACGTGACGATGGTACTCGGCCATGACGTTCCGAACACCGGTTCCACGGAAGTTATCCGTAATGTTGTGTTCGATCGCGCTCGCGGCGTCTTTCAGGGCATGATCCGGGTCGCACCGGATGCGCAGAAGACCGACGCCAAGATGGCTTGCAACACGCTGCTGATGTCCGACGATGCCGAGTTCTCCGTGAAGCCGGAGCTTGAAATCTTCGCTGATGACGTGCAGTGCGGCCATGGCGCCACTGTCGCGGATATCGACGGCAACCATCTCTACTACCTGATGGCGCGCGGCATTCCGGAGAAGAAGGCGCGCGCCATGCTCGTCAACGCCTTCGTGGCCGAGATCGTCGAGGAACTGGAAGACGAAGCCCTCGTCGAGGCGCTGGAAGGCGTTATTTCGGCCTGGCTGGAAAAGCACGCCTGATTGGAGGCAAAGCTCGTGGACAAGATCGTGCCGGCAACGGCCTATGACGTCGAAGCCATTCGCCGGGATTTTCCGATCCTGGCGAAGACGGTGCATGGCAAGCCGCTGGTCTATCTCGACAACGGCGCCTCCGCGCAGAAGCCGCAGGTCGTCATCGATGCCATTTCGCATGCCTATTCCAACGAATATGCGAATGTGCATCGCGGCCTGCACTTTCTGTCCAATGCTGCGACGGAGGCCTATGAAGCGGCTCGCGAAAAGGTGCGCCGCTTCCTGAATGCGCCGTCGGTCGACGACATCGTCTTTACCAAGAACTCGACGGAAGCGATCAACACAGTCGCCTACGGCTGGGGTATGCCAAAGATCGGCGAGGACGACGAGATTGTCGTCTCGATCATGGAGCACCACTCCAATATCGTTCCCTGGCATTTCATTCGCGAGCGTCAGGGCGCGAAGCTGGTATGGGTACCCGTCGACGACGAGGGCGCGTTCCATATTGAGGATTTCGAAAAGAGCCTGACGGAGCGCACCAAGCTCGTCGCCATCACACATATGTCGAATGCGCTCGGAACTGTCGTTCCGGTCAAGGAAGTGTGCCGCATTGCCCATGAGCGCGGCATCCCGGTCCTGATCGACGGCTCGCAGGGTGCCGTGCATATGCCTGTCGACGTGCGGGATATCGACTGCGACTGGTATGTCATGACCGGCCACAAGCTCTATGGCCCTTCGGGTATCGGCGTTCTCTACGGCAAGAAAGAGCGGCTTGCCGAGATGCGGCCGTTCCAGGGCGGCGGCGAGATGATTTTCGATGTCACCGAGGAAAACGTCATCTATAACGAGCCGCCGCACCGCTTCGAAGCGGGAACGCCGCCGATCGTTCAAGCGATCGGCCTTGGCTATGCGCTCGATTATATGGACAGTATCGGTCGTGAAGCGATTGCTCGGCACGAAGCCGATCTTGCCGCCTATGCGGCGGAGCGGCTGCGGGATATCAATTCGCTGCGCGTCATCGGCACGGCGCCCGGCAAGGGTGGCATCTTCTCCTTCGAGCTCGCGGGAATACACTCCCACGACGTCTCGATGGTGATCGACCGCCAGGGTGTCGCCGTTCGTGCCGGCACGCATTGCGCCCAGCCGCTCTTGAAACGCTTCGGCGTCACCTCCACATGCCGTGCATCGTTCGGCATGTACAATACGCGCGCCGAGGTGGATGTCTTGGCGGATGCATTGGAATATGCACGGAAATTCTTTGCCTGAGGAGGCAAGCGATGTCACTCGACGAAAGCGAACAGAAGATCGATGCGCGCGAAGGGATCGTGCATTCCAGCATCCCCGAGGATGAACTGGCGCGCCTCAGCGACGACATCATCTCTGCGCTGAAAACGGTCTACGATCCGGAAATTCCGGCCGATATCTTCGAGCTCGGTCTGGTCTATAAGATCGATATCGAAGACGACCGGATGGTGAAGATCGTCATGACGCTGACAGCACCGGGTTGCCCGGTTGCCGGCGAAATGCCGGGCTGGGTGGAAAATGCCGTCGGCGCCGTCGAAGGTGTTTCCGGTGTCGACGTCAGCATGACCTTCGATCCGCCGTGGACGCCGGATCGCATGTCGGAAGAAGCGCAGGTCGCCGTCGGCTGGTATTGAAGCTTTAGGCCGCCGGCTTTACATTGAGACTCGAAGCACCGGATCTTGACCCCGGTTGCGGAAGGAGAATGAGCCCATGGGCTTCGCAATCATGAGCATGACGGATGCGGCAGCGGCCCGCGTCAAGTCAATCGTTGAAAATTCCGGCCCCGATGCCAAGGGCGTTCGCGTGGGCATCAAGAAGGGCGGCTGCGCCGGGATGGAATATACCATCGACCTGGTGACGGAGCCGAATGCCAAGGACGACCTGATCGAGCGCGATGGCGCAAAGGTTTGGGTTGAGCCCTCGGCCGTACTTTATCTCCTCGGCACGGAAATGGGCTTCGAGACGACGACGTTGCGCTCGGGCTTCATCTTTACCAATCCGAACCAGACATCGGCCTGCGGCTGCGGCGAATCCGTCGAATTGAAGCCCGCCGATCTTGCTGCTCTTGCAGCGCAACGACAGGCTGCGCAACCCGCTTAAAGACACCTCCTGTATTTCACCTTGCTGCATTTCGTGCTTTGATCGATGGATACTGAGGGTCTTTCGTCGCCCTCGGCTGACCAGCGGCTTCGAGCCGGATGAGGTCGGGGCGCGCAAGGGGATCTTATGGCGGCATCGGCATGGGTTTACACATTGATCCCAGCGGCAGCAGCCATCGCGGGTGCCGCGGTTGCGGTGAATACGCGGCCGGGGCCTAATCTTGTCAGCGCAATCCAGCATTTTGCAGCCGGTGTCGTGTTTGCCGCCGCCGCCGGAGAAATTCTGCCTGATGTCATGCACAGGGGTTCTCCCTTGGCGACGGTGATCGGCGGGGCGATCGGCGTCGGCGTGATGTTGCTGGTCAAACAACTGGAAAACTGGGCTAAGGGGCCGGTCGGCCTTCTCGCCGCCATCGGCATCGATATACTGATCGACGGTCTCGTGCTCGGCATCGGCTTTGCAGCCGGCCCGAAAGTTGGCTTCCTGCTGACGATCGCTCTGACGATCGAAGTGCTGTTTCTTGGCTTGACGGTGACGAATGAGCTTGGCGAGAGCGTTCGCTCTCGAGCCAGGATCGTCGCGACTACGGCAGCACTTGCGCTATTGCTGCCGATCGGCGCTCTGCTTGGGACGCCGATCGCTTCGTTGCCCGGCCCAGTTCTCACAGGCTTCTTCGCGTTCGGGCTGATTGCGCTACTTTATCTCGTTACCGAGGAACTGCTGGTCGAAGCCCATGAAACACCCGATCGCCCCTGGGTGACGGCTATGTTCTTTGCCGGCTTTCTCGTGCTGCTTCTGCTTGAAGAGGCGATTGGTTAGCGATGCCTCGGGATTGGGAAGCGAATTCCTAGTTTGCGGCCGATATCGGCGTTAGCTTAAGGCCGAGTGCCCTGACGACCTTCAGGATCGTCGCGAATTCCGGATTCCCATCGCCGCTGAGCGCCCGGTAAAGGGCGGAACGGTTCATGCCGACATCTTTGGCGAGCTTGCTCATGTTGCGCGTGCGCGCGACTTCGCCCAGTGCCCTGGCGATCGAGGCGGGATCGTCGGTTTCGAAGGCGGCGGCGATGTAGCTGTCGGGATTGTCCACGTCGAATCGTTCCGGCATAAATCTGAATTCCAAGGTCCCACCGTGGCGTCATCAAAAACGCCGCGCATCCTTTCGGACACGCGGCGTTTTCATAGACAAGTTTCACAATAGATTTATGTCTGTTTCCGGCGAAGCGACTGAACCGCTTCGCTTTTTTGCAAAAACCCTATTCTGCGGCCTCGGCGTAGGATTCCAGCGGCGGGCAGGTGCAGATCAAGTTGCGGTCGCCATAGACATTGTCGATGCGGTTGACCGGCGACCAGTATTTGTCCACGCGGAAGGCACCGGGCGGGAAGCAGGCCTGCTCGCGCGAATAGGGGCGATCCCATTCGCCGACAAGGTCTTCCACCGTGTGCGGAGCGTTCTTCAACGGATTGTTGGCCTTGTCCATCCGGCCGTCTTCGATGGCGCGGGCTTCCTCGCGGATCGCCAGCATCGCCTCGCAGAAACGATCGAGCTCGGCCTTCGTTTCCGATTCGGTCGGCTCGATCATCAGCGTGCCGGATACCGGCCAGCTCATGGTCGGGGCATGGAAGCCGCAATCGATCAGGCGCTTGGCAACGTCGTCGACCGTCACACCGGCGCTTGCGGCCAGCGGGCGGGTGTCGATGATGCATTCGTGTGCCACGCGTCCATCCTTGGACTTGTAGAGCACGTCATAGGCGCCCTTGAGCCGGGCAGCGATGTAGTTGGCGTTGAGGATTGCCACCTTCGTCGCCTGCGTCAGGCCTTCGCCACCCATCATCAGGCAATAGCTCCAGGAGATCGGCAGGATGGAGGCCGAACCGAAGGCTGCCGCCGAGACCGCTCCGCTGCGGCCGTCCGTTTCCGGATGGCCGGGCAGGTGGGGCGCCAGATGCGCCTTGACGCCGATCGGGCCCATGCCGGGACCGCCTCCGCCATGCGGGATGCAGAAGGTCTTGTGCAGGTTGAGGTGGCTGACATCGGAGCCGATATCGCCGGGACGCGAGAGGCCGACCATGGCGTTCATATTCGCGCCATCGAGATAGACCTGACCACCATGCTTGTGCACGAGATCGCAAATCTCCTTCACCGTTTCCTCGAAGACGCCGTGCGTCGAGGGATAGGTGATCATGCAGCAGGAGAGGTTGTCGGCATATTGCTCGGTCTTGGCGCGAAAATCGGCCATGTCGATATCGCCATCGTCGCTGACTTTCACGACCACGACCTTCATGCCCGCCATCTGTGCCGAGGCGGGGTTGGTGCCGTGCGCGGAGGTCGGGATGAGGCAGATGTCGCGGTGACCTTGGCCATTGGCAATGTGATAGTTGCGGATGGTCAGCAGACCGGCATATTCGCCCTGCGCGCCGGAATTCGGCTGCATGGAGAAGGCGTCATAGCCTGTTACGGCGCAGAGCTTGTCCGTCAGATCATCGATCATTTCGCGATAGCCGAGCGCCTGATCGGCCGGGACGAATGGGTGGATATCCGAAAATTCCGGCCAGGTGATTGGCAGCATTTCCGCCGTCGCGTTCAGCTTCATGGTGCAGGAGCCGAGCGGGATCATCGAGCGGTCGAGCGCCAGGTCGCGGTCCGAAAGACGACGAATGTAACGCGTCATCTCGCTTTCGGCACGGTTCATGTGGAAGATCGGATGTGTGAGGTATTCGCTGGTGCGCAGCAGAGTCTTCGGCAGGCGGCAGGACGGCTCGAAATCGGCGATGCGGAAATCGCCGCCGAAAGCGCGCCAGACGGCTTCGACCGTTGCCGGGCGCGTGCGCTCGTCCAGGCTGATGCCGATCTTCGTTTCACCAACCTTGCGCAGGTTGACGCCTTCGGCGACGGCTGCACGCAGGATCAGACCCTGCATGTGGCCGACTTCGACGGTGATCGTGTCGAAGAAGGTCTCAGGCTCAACGATGTAGCCGAGCTTTTCCAGTCCCTTGGCCAACAGCACGGCCTTCTGATGAACCTGTTGGGCGATTGCCTTCAAACCCTGCGGACCGTGGAAGACCGCATACATGGAGGCCATGACGGCGAGGAGCACCTGGGCGGTGCAGATGTTCGACGTCGCCTTTTCGCGGCGGATATGCTGTTCGCGGGTCTGCAGCGAGAGGCGATAGGCGCGATTGCCGCGTGCATCGACCGAGACGCCGACGAGACGGCCGGGCATGGAGCGCTTGTAGTCGTCCTTGACCGCCATAAACGCCGCATGCGGCCCGCCATAGCCAACCGGAACGCCGAAACGCTGCGAGGAGCCGATGGCGATATCCGCACCCATTTCGCCCGGGGATTTCAGCAGGGTCAATGCCAGGAGATCGGTCGCCATGACGGCGATGGCGCCGGTCTGGTGCAGGCGGGCGATCAGGCCACTGAAATCGTTGATGTGGCCGTGCGTGCCCGGATACTGGAAGATTGCGCCGAAGACGTCGACCGGATCGAGATCGGTGAAGGGATTACCGACGATGACGGTCCAGCCGAGCGGCTCGGCGCGCGTCCTGATCAGCGCTATGGTCTGTGGGTGGCATTCGGCATCGACGAAGAAGGCCCTTGCCTTCGATTTGGCGACGCGTTCCGCCATCGCCATACCTTCGGCCGCGGCGGTCGCTTCATCGAGCAAGGAGGCGTTGGCGACATCGAGACCGGTGAGGTCGCTGATCATCGTCTGGTAGTTCAGCAGTGCCTCGAGGCGACCTTGGCTGATCTCTGGCTGGTAGGGCGTATAGGCCGTGTACCAGGCGGGATTTTCCAGGATGTTGCGCTGGATGACCGGCGGCGTGATCGTACCGTAATAGCCCTGGCCGATGAGCGAAACGAGAACCTTGTTCTTGTTAGCGGTCTCGCGCAGACGGTCGAGCGCCTCGCGCTCCGTCATCGCTGCGCCCCAGGCGAGCGGCGCCTTCTGGCGGATCGCCGGCGGCAACGTCGCGTCGATCAGGCCGTCAAGGCTCTTATAGCCGATCACCTTGAGCATATCGGCCATCTCCGACGGAGACGGGCCGATATGGCGGCGGTTGGCGAAATCGTATGGCTGGTAGTCGGTGAAGGTGAATTCCGTAGGCGTCGCCATTATCCGATCAGCTCCTTGTAACCGGATTCATCAAGAAGACCATCGAGATCGCCGACGTTCTTCAGCTTCAGCTTGAAGAACCAGCCAGCACCCATCGGGTCGGAGTTGACGAGGGCCGGATCGGCGGTGATGGCTTCGTTGATTTCCGTGATTTCCCCGTCGAGCGGACAATAGACTTCGGAGGCTGCCTTGACGGATTCGACGGTTGCCGCGTCAGCTCCCTTGGAGAAGCTGGCACCGACCTCAGGCAATTCCACAAACACGAGATCGCCGAGCTGTTCGGCGGCATGTGCCGTGATGCCCACGATTGCGACATCGCCTTCGACCTTCAGCCACTCATGTTCTTCGGTAAACTTCAGCATGGATAATCCTCTCTGGAAAAGACGTTCAACGTTTGTAGGTTGGTTTGATGAAAGGCAGGGCGCTGACGGCGACGGGCAGATATTTGCCGCGTACTTCAGCGTAAACGGTGGTGCCAAGCGCCGTGAAATCGGTGGGCAAATAGCCCATGGCGACCGGGCCTTCGACGCTCGGACCGAAACCGCCCGACGTGACTTCACCGATCTCCATCTTGCCTTCGGCATCGGCATATAGCTTGGCATGGCCGCGCACCGGCGCCTTGCCCTCCGGCTTCAGACCGACACGGCGCCGCGTGGCGCCGCCATCGAGTTCGCCGAGGATACGGCTTGCGCCAGGAAAGCCGCCGGCGCGGACACCGCCGGTCTTGCGGGCCTTCTGGATCGCCCATTCGAGCGCGGCTTCTATCGGCGTGGTCGTCTGGTCGATATCATTGCCATAAAGGCAAAGGCCGGCTTCGAGTCGGAGCGAGTCACGGGCGCCGAGGCCGATCGGCTGTACATCCGGGTGCTCCAGCAGCCGCTTGGCGATATCCTCGGCCTTATCGGCCGGGACGGAGATTTCGAAACCGTCTTCGCCGCTATAGCCGGAGCGCGAGACGAGGCAGGAGACATCGTGGAGGCGACAATGGCGCACATCCATGAATTTCATATAGGCGATATCGGCCCAGAGCTCGGCAAGCACGTCGACGGCGTGCGGGCCCTGAAGGGCAATGAGTGCGCGATCAAGTAATGTGACTTCGCAGCTATCGCCGATATGATCTTGAAGATGCTTGAAATCCTGCTCTTTGCAAGCGGCATTTACGACGACAAAAAGATAGTCGTCCATGTGGGCGATCATTAGATCGTCAAGAATGCCGCCCTTGTCGTCGGTGAAGAAGCCATAGCGCTGGCGATTTTCAGCAAGGCCGACAATATCGACGGGCACCAGGCTCTCCAGTGCCAGCGCGGCATCCTCATATTTGCCGGAGCGGGCGCGGATCGTCACCTGACCCATATGCGACACGTCGAACAGGCCGGCGGAGGATCGAGTCCAAAGGTGTTCCTTCAGAACGCCCGGCGCATATTGAACCGGCATATCGTAGCCCGCGAACGGCACCATGCGGGCGCCGAGGGACACATGCAGGGCATGAAGGGGGGTGGTCTTGAGGGCAGCGGTCTCGTCCAAATGACGCCTCCGGGTTTTGCGCTCGTTTCGAAGCGCAGAGCTCACAATTTCGGCGCGGTTGCGCCTGACGATGAGCCCCCTCTGTCTGTTTGCCTGAGATTGTTATCCCTTCGGCGAACGCTTGCGCGCTTCTCTCCAGAGTTCCGTCTGCCCCTTGCTGGTCCTTTGGCCTGAGAGTTTCCGGGGCGGTTGCTCCTTCGGCACCGGCTTGCGCCGGATTCTCCCAACAAGGTTGACAGCCATTATCCGGTCTCGGCGAAAGATGGCAAGGGGCAAATGTCGTCGCTGAACAAATTTTTGTCGCGCCGATCAATCCTGCGTTTCCTAATGAATACGGGCCTTTGCAACAGAGATGGGAGAGGCTATCCCTTCTGCTCGATTGAGGAGCCGGGCAGGAGACAAAGATGAACCGCAACTACGCAGCCGCATTGCTGATGTCCATTGGCGCATTTTCGCTTTCCGTTGTCGGAGCGATGGCTGAGGACAGTGGCGCGATGAAATCCATGCCCGGCATGCACACGGATACAGGTGCGGCGCCTTCCGGCTCGGCGACTGCCAAGCTTGGCGATCTCGATATCAGCGGTGGCTACGTTCGCGCCATGCTTCCCGGCCAACCGGTGGGCGGCGGCTATATCACCATTCACAACACCGGCAAGACAGACGACAAGCTGACCTCCGTGACCTCCGCAGCCGCCGGCAAGGTGGAATTGCACGAGATGAAGATGGAAGGCGAGATCATGAAGATGCGCGAGGTGAAGGGCGGCATCGCGATTCCCGCCGGCGCGACCGTGACACTCGCGCCGAATACGATGCACATGATGTTCAAGCAGGTGAAGATGCCCTTCAAGCAGGGTGGCACGGTGCCCGTGATGCTGATGTTCGACAAGGCTGGTATGGTCGACATTAATCTTCCCGTCGTCTCGGCCAAGGGAAACTGAGCCAGAAAATCATTCGACGTTACAATTCCGGTTTCCACTTTTCCTCGAAATGCTCTAAAGCCACGTCAAAAGGCTGGGAAATATCCGGCCGCGGGGCCGATGCCCTGTCGTTTGAATTTGCATGATCCGCCGAACGCAGGTTTGGCAACGCTTGGGACATGCCGCGGTATTTGAAAGAAGAAGAATGGCCGGGATTGAGCATATTAAGGTCGAGCCTGACGAGGCCGGCATGCGCCTGGACCGCTGGTTCAAGGTGCATTTTCCGGGTCTCGGCTTTGGGCAATTGCAGAAGCTGATGCGCTCCGGACAGGTACGTGTCGATGGCGGCCGCGTGAAGACGGATGCGCGCGTGCAGCCTGGGCAGATGGTGCGCGTGCCGCCGCTCGATGTCGATGCAAAGGCACTGAAGAGCGGCCCGATCGCGGGCAATGACCTCAAACATTCCGGCGACGCCGAGCTTCTTGCGCGCATGCTGCTGCATGAAGACGACAAGGTCTATGTGCTGAACAAGCCGGCAGGCCTTGCGGTGCAGGGCGGTTCCGGCCTTACGCGCCATATCGACAAGATGCTGGAGGCGTGGACGAGCAAGAAGGGCGAGAAGCCGCGCCTGGTGCACCGTCTCGACCGAGACACGTCCGGCGTGCTCGTCGTTGCCCGCACCCGCGGCGCGGCGCAAAAGTTGACGGCCGCCTTTCGCGAGCGCGACACCAAGAAGACCTATTGGTCGCTGGTCAAGGGCGTGCCGCGCAAGCATGAGGACAAGATTTCCACCTGGCTGGTGAAGGAAGCAACGCCGGATGGCGACCGCATGCGCATCGCCAAGCATGGAGAGGAGGGCGCGGATCACGCCATCTCCTACTACCGCGTGCTCGAAACGGCTGCTCAGAGCCTCGCCTGGCTGGAAATGGAGCCCTATACCGGCCGAACCCACCAGCTGCGCGTCCATGCGCTGCATATGGGCCATCCGATCATCGGCGACCCCAAATATTTCGATGACGATCCGAACTGGGATTTTCCGGGCGGTGTCCAGAAACGCCTGCATCTGCATGCGCGCCATATCGATATCCCGCATCCGAGCGGCGGACGCCTGCGCGTCACCGCGCCTTTGCCGCCGCATATGGTTCAGACTTGGAACCTTCTCGGTTTCGATATGGAATCGGCAGGGGAGCCGGACGACGAATGAAGCTGGTCCTATTCGATTGTGACGGCACGCTGGTCGACAGCGCGCGGCTGATCCATGAGGTTATGGCGCGAACCTTCGTGGCCTTCGGCTATAAGCGTCCCGATGTTTCTGCGACGAAATCGATCATCGGCCTGACGCTCGATATCGCCATTGCCCGCCTGCAGGGCAAGCCGCATGTCGACGACGAAGCGATCGCGATGACGGCGCACTACAAGTCGATTTTTCCGGAGGTGCGAGACGAGGCCGACATGCAGACGCCGCTCTTCGACGGCATCAAGCCGCTGATCGAGACGCTTGCGGCCCGCGATGAACTGCTGATCGGCGCAGTGACGGGTAAATCCCGCCGCGGCTTGACCCATATCCTTGAGGTCAACGACTTCGCGCCCTATTTCATTGTCTCGCGCACCGCCGACGACTGCCCGTCCAAGCCGCATCCGGCGATGGTCACGGAATGCTGCGACGAGACCGGCATGGATCCGCACGACACGATCGTGATCGGCGATGCCATCTATGACATGCAGATGGCAAAAGCGGCCGGTGCGACTGCCATCGGCGTTGCCTGGGGTTATGCTTCGGTCGAGGAGTTGCTGGCAGCAGGCGCCGATGCCATCGCCCACCATCCGAACGATATATTGAGCCATATTCTCTGAGGTGACGCCATGCGCGACCTGTTGAACGATCTTTCCGAAGGTCTCAGCCATCCCGATCCGATCCGCCGCGCGCAGATCCAGATGAAGAAGCCGCTGCCCAAGCGCTTCTACAAGGATGTGACGATTAGCGCTGACGAGGGCAGTCACGCCATCGCTCTGGATGGCAAGGTGGTGAAGACGCCGGCGCGGCACTCCCTGGCCCTGCCGACAGAAGCACTTGCCAGACTGGTGGCCGGAGAATGGGCGCGTCAGGTTGACGTGATCGATCCCGCGACCATGCCGATAACACGCCTCGTCAATACCGCCATCGATGGCGTTGCGACGGAGAGCCAGGCCGTATTCGACGAAATCGTCCGCTTCTCCGGCAGCGATCTGCTTTGCTACCGCGCCGACGGTCCCGAGCGGCTCGTCGAGCGGCAGTCGGAGCGCTGGAATCCGGTGATCGAATGGGCAGCGCGCGACCTAGGCGCCCGCTTCATCCTGGCCGAAGGCGTCATGCACCAGGAACAGCCTAAAGAGGCTATCGCGGCCTTCGCCGCTGCTTTGCGCGAGTTTGACACACCGATGGAGTTCGCGAGCTTGCACACGATCACGACGCTGACTGGTTCGGCGATCCTGGCGCTGGCCTTTGCGAAAGGTTTCCTGCCGCTTGCCGAGGTTTGGTCGCTCGCTCATCTCGACGAGGATTGGACGATTGAGCATTGGGGCAGCGACGAAGAAGCCGAGCAGCGTCGTGCACAACGTTTTGAGGAGTTTCAGGCCGCAGCCGCGGTTTTTTCCGCGCTTCGCAGTTGAATATTGTTGATTTCCAGTCCTTTATATCGATCTGCATATCTTGCAAATTCGAAAGTCGGGGCAGGGATCATGTTGTTGTGGAGGCCGAGAGCCATACCGGCGCTCGTGGGAAGTCTGGCATTGGCCGCTTGCTCGAGCTGGTCCGTGGATCCTCCGCCTCCAACCTATGCCGTGCGCAGCGCAACCGTCATAGCCGATCAGGCACTGCCGCCGGTGTCGCCGGCATTGGTTGCAGCCGTCAATGATCGCGTCAACGCCGCGATCGCCGCCACGAGCTTCGGTCCGCAATTGCCACAGGTTGCCATCACAGTCCGACTGAGCGACGTCCGCAAGGCGCGCGGCTTCAATCGCGACCGCAGCAGCGCCAAGATCAATATCGATGCTGCGGCAGCCGATGGCGGCGCTGTGATTGCCATGGCATCGTTCGAGACCAGAACTGTCGCTCCTGATCCTGCCACCGCAGATGAGCTGATGGCGGAAGACATCGCCGCGCGGGTTCGTTCCATCTTTTCGCTGAACACACCGCGGCTCGCAAACTAAGCCAACAGCTTCAAACAGGGCTCGCGCCATGCTAAGCCCGAGCGATGATGGAGAGAGGGCCGCATGAAGGAAATCCTGCAGGAACTGGAACGCCGTCGCGAGATTGCAAGGCTCGGCGGCGGGCAGGTGCGCATCGACGCGCAGCACGCCCGAGGCAAGCTGACGGCGCGTGAGCGCATCGATATCTTCCTCGATGAGGGCTCTTTCGAAGAGTTCGATATGTTCGTCGAGCATCGCTCGACCGATTTCGGCATGGACAAGAGCAAGATTGCCGGCGACGGCGTCGTGACCGGCTGGGGCACGGTCAACGGACGAACCGTGTTCATTTTTGCCAAGGATTTCACAGTCTTCGGCGGGTCTCTTTCGGAAGCACATGCGGAAAAGATCACCAAGGTGCAGGATATGGCGCTGAAGAACCGGGCACCGATCATCGGAATCTACGATGCCGGCGGCGCCCGCATTCAGGAAGGCGTGGCCGCACTCGGCGGTTATGCTGAGGTATTCCAGCGCAATGTACTGGCCTCCGGCGTCATTCCGCAGATTTCCGTCATCATGGGCCCCTGCGCCGGCGGTGACGTCTATTCTCCGGCCATGACCGACTTCATCTTCATGGTTCGCGACACATCCTACATGTTCGTCACCGGGCCGGATGTGGTGAAGACCGTTACCAACGAGACCGTGACATCCGAGCAGCTCGGCGGTGCCTCCGTGCATACGACGAAATCCTCGATTGCGGATGCCGCCTACGACAATGATGTCGACACGCTCCTGCAGGTACGCCGTCTCATCGATTTCCTGCCGCAGTCGAACACGGCAGCGGTGCCGGAGATCGAGTGCTATCAGTCGGTAGCGCAACCGGATAATTCGCTCGATACGCTGATCCCGGCGAATGCCAACAAGCCCTACGACATCAAGGAGCTGATCCTGAAGGTGGCGGACGAGGGCGATTTCTTCGAGATCCAGGAAAGCTTTGCCAAGAACATCGTCTGTGGCTTCGGCCGCATCGAGGGCGCCACGGTCGGCTTCGTCGCTAATCAGCCGATGGTGCTAGCCGGCGTACTCGACAGCGACGCGTCGCGGAAGGCGGCTCGTTTCGTGCGTTTCTGCGATTGCTTCAATATCCCGATCGTCACCTTCGTCGACGTGCCGGGCTTCCTACCGGGAACGGCACAGGAATACGGCGGCCTGATCAAGCACGGCGCCAAGCTGCTCTTTGCCTATGCCGAAGCGACCGTACCGAAACTGACGGTCATCACCCGCAAGGCCTTCGGCGGCGCCTATGACGTCATGGCCTCGAAACATCTGCGCGGTGACCTAAACTACGCCTGGCCGACGGCGCAGATCGCCGTCATGGGCGCCAAGGGCGCCGTCGAGATCATCTTCCGCAAGGATATTGCCGATCCGGAGAAGATCGCGGCCCACACCAAGATGTACGAAGACCGTTTCCTGTCGCCCTTCGTTGCCGCGGAGCGCGGTTACATCGACGAGGTGATCATGCCGCGCTCGACCCGGCGCCGGCTGGCCCAGGGTCTCAGAATGTTGCGCAACAAGGATCTGACCAATCCCTGGAAGAAGCACGACAACATCCCGCTTTGAGTCCGTGACAACACGTCACGGATATCACACGGAAAATTGATCCGACGTCAGAAGCCGTGTTTTCACGTTCCCAGTCGTGCGCTCTATTGCTTCCTCGTGGGGGAGTTAAAACTGGAGTTTAACATGGCGCTTTCCGATCGGCTGAATCAATATCAGCCCTATGCTCTTACTGTCTTGCGCGTCGTCACCGGCGTACTCTTCATCGAACACGGCTTGCAGAAGCTGTTTGGCTTTCCGCTCGGCGGTCAGTTCCCAAGCCCGCTGCCGACCTTGCTTCTGGTTCAGGGTATCCTTGAAGTTGTCGGTGGATTGGCAACGATCGTGGGCTTCTTTACCCGTCCGGTCGCGTTCATTTTGTGCGGCAACATGGCTGTCGCCTATTTCATGGCGCATTATCCGAAGAATTTCTTCCCGGCCAACAACGGCGGTGACGCGGCGATCCTCTATTGCTTCGTCTTCCTGTTCCTGATCTTCGCCGGCCCGGGCCTGCTGGCGATCGACAACAACAAGAAGTAAATAACCGGACTCTTCGTCGGGCTCGGTTGAATTGCCGGGTCCGGCGAATAAATTCGTCTCTCGCGTGTTTACTCCGTTATCAGCGAAGCGAGAGCACTTTTGACAGGATCTCCTTCGCATCCCCTATCGAACGGAGATCCTCATGTCATTTCCCGAGCGCTTGTCGCCTTATCAGCCCGCCGCCCTCGCCATTTTGCGAATCATAACTGCACTGCTGTTCATCGAGCACGGTACGCAAAAGGTCTTCGGCTTTCCGCCGGCGCCTTACGCAATCACGACGCTGTTCTTCGTGGCGGGAATTATTGAACTTGTCGGCGGCATCCTTGTCCTGCTTGGGCTTTTCACCCGACCGATCGCCTTCCTCCTGAGCGGTGAAATGGCGATAGCCTACTTCATGGTGCATATGCAGATCGACTTCTTCCCGGCCAACAATCAGGGAGACGGAGCCATCCTGTTCTGCTTCATCTTCCTGTTTCTGGTGTTCGCCGGTCCGGGAAGCTGGGCGCTGGGCAATCGCCAGCGCCAGTCGCAGCCTATCAGGCCGCAAGCTTGAGGCCGGCAATGCCGGCCACGATCAGGCCGATGCAGGCGAGGCGTACCAGCGTCGCGGGGTCGCCGAGCAGCCATATGCCCAGCAGCACAGTGCCGACCGTGCCTATGCCAGTCCACACGGCGTAGGCCGTGCCCATGGGCAGGGTTTTTACCGCAAGGCCAAGTAGCGCGATGCTGATGACCATGGAAATGACGGTGAGAATCGTCGGCGTCAGCCGCGTGAAGCCATCGGTATATTTCAGGCCGACTGCCCAGCCGATTTCAAACAGACCTGCAAGGAAAAGCAGGAACCAAGCCATTTTACGCTCCTTTGTTAAGAGCGAGGCCGTCCCCGCGGATTCTTACGGCCGGTCAATCGGGAGCGGCCGCCGCAGTCGTCTGCGCGTTTTCTATATGCCGCTATTACCGGAGTCTTTCAAGCGTTTGAGTGCATGGCTGCCATGCCACCCGTTTCACGCTAGCCGTTCGGCGTGCCATTTGAGGTGATCGTCCATGAAGCTGGAAATGAAGTAATAAGAGTGGTCGTAGCGCTCGTGCATGCGCAGCGTCAGGCTGATATCGGTGCCTTTAATGGCTTCCTCGAACAGCCAGGGGCGCAGTCCGCTTTCAAGGAAGCTGTCCGCCTTGCCCTGATCGATCAGGAATTCGGGGAAGCGGGCGCCGTCTTCGACAAGCGCACAGGCGTCGTAGCGGCGCCATGCAGCCTTGTCGCTGCCCAAATATTTCTCCAGCGCAGGGGCGGACCAATCGGCTGTCGACGGCTGTACGATGGGAGCAAAAGCGGAGCAGCTCTTGAAGCGGTCCGGGTTCTTCAACGCAATCGTCATGGCGCCATGGCCGCCCATAGAATGGCCGAAGATGCCTTGGCGGCTCATGTCGGCGCGGAATTGCCTGGCAATGAGAGCGGGCAGTTCCTCGGTGATGTAGCTGTACATCTGATAATTTTCGGCCCAGGGCGTCTCGGTGGCATCGAGATAGAAGCCGGCGCCTTTGCCCATCTGCCAATTGGTCAGCTCATCCGGCACGTCATTGCCGCGCGGGCTGGTGTCCGGGCAGACGATGATGAGGCCAAGCTCGGCGGCCATGCGGCGGTATTCGCCCTTTTCCATGACATTGGCGTGGGTGCAGGTGAGGCCGGAGAGATACCAGAGAACCGGTCGGGGCTCCTTGACCGCCTGCGGCGGTACGAAGACGGCGAAGGTCATCTCGCTTTTGCAGGCGTCGGACTGATGCGAGAAGACACCCTGCATGCCGCCGAAGGCGGTGTTCTGGGAAATGATATTCACGGCTGGCCTCCAGGCGTTTGATTGGTTTTTGAACGCCGGCAGAGCCGGTCGAAAGTTTCGAGAAAGGCGGAGCGGTCGCGCGGCGAGAAGGCGGCGTTATAGCCCTTGCTCTCACCGGTTTCGCGAAGATGTGCGCCGAGGTCTCGCATGGCCGTTGCCATGCCGATATTGGTCTTGTCGAAGATGCGGCCGGTCGGTCCTGTCACGAGCGCTCCGGTCGCAACGCAACGGCCGGCAAGCGGTACGTCTGCGGTGACGACGATATCGCCGTTGCCGGCATGCTCGGCGATCCAGTTGTCGGCGGCATCGAAGGCGTTGGAGACGATGACGTTGTGCACCATCGGGTCCCGCGACGGGCGCAATCCCGAATTGGCGACGAAGGTCACCTCGATGCCGTGGCGTTCGGCAACCTTCAGGATTTCCGGCTTGACCGGGCAGGCGTCGGCATCGACATAAATCATGATATCAAATCTTTTCAACTGTATGCGGCGCTTTTCTCATGCGCCGCATACATCTTGCCGAGTGGCTTTTACCGTCAATACAGCACGACGCTACGGATGCTTTCACCCGAATGCATGAGCTCGAAACCCTTGTTGATGTCGTCGAGCGGCATGGTGTGGGTGATCATCGGATCGATCTGGATCTTACCCTCCATGTACCAGTCGACGATCTTCGGGACATCGGTGCGGCCACGCGCGCCGCCGAAGGCCGTCCCCATCCACGAGCGGCCCGTCACCAGCTGGAACGGACGCGTCGAGATCTCCTGGCCGGCGCCGGCAACGCCGATGACCACCGACTTGCCCCAGCCGCGATGGCTGGCTTCCAGCGCCTGGCGCATCACCTTGGTGTTGCCGGTGCAGTCGAAGGTATAGTCGGCGCCGCCGATCTGGTCGGCCCCGCGCTTCGTCATGTTGACGAGATAAGGGACGATGTCGTCACCGACCTCCTTCGGATTGACGAAATGCGTCATGCCGAAGCGCTCGCCCCAGGCCTTCTTGTCATTGTTGAGATCGACGCCGATGATCATGTCGGCACCGGCAAGCCTCAAGCCCTGGATGACATTGAGGCCGATGCCGCCGAGACCGAAGACGATGGCGGTTGCGCCCATCTCCACCTTGGCAGTGTTGATGACCGCACCGATGCCTGTGGTCACGCCGCAGCCGATATAGCAAATCTTGTCGAAGGGAGCGTCGGGATTGACCTTGGCAACGGCAATCTCCGGCAGCACGGTATAATTGGCGAAGGTCGAGCAGCCCATATAGTGATGGATCTTGTCCTTGCCGATCGAGAAGCGCGAGGTGCCGTCCGGCATCAGACCCTGGCCCTGGGTCGAGCGGATCGCCGTGCACAGATTGGTCTTGCGGGAAAGGCACGATGGGCATTCGCGGCATTCGGGCGTGTAGAGCGGAATGACGTGATCGCCCTTCCTGACCGAGGTGACGCCAGGTCCGACATCGACGACGATGCCGGCGCCCTCATGGCCGAGGATGGCCGGAAACAGGCCTTCCGGATCGGCACCCGACAGCGTGAAATCATCGGTATGGCAGATGCCGGTCGCCTTGACTTCGATCAGCACTTCGCCGGCCTTCGGCCCCTCAAGCTGAACCGTCATCACCTCAAGCGGCTTACCAGCCGCAACCGCGACCGCTGCTCTTACGTCCATGATCTCGTCCCTTCCTGCAATGATTTGGTCCGCGCGACATTGGCATGGGCACACGGGGCGGCTCAAGCCAAAATCAGACACTTAGCGTCGCAATTATCATGTTTTAGCCGAGCAATCGCCACGCAGCTTTTTCAACATGGCTGCGATGGCGAAGCTTCTCGATCAGGTGAATTCCATGATCACGGCGTCGACGGCGAGGCTTTCGCCCGGCTTGGCGTTGATCTTGCCGATGACCAGATCGCGTTCGGCTCGCAGGACATTTTCCATCTTCATCGCTTCGACGATAGCCAGCGTTTCGCCTGCCTTGACTTCCTGTCCCTCGGCGACGGCAATAGCGACGACCAAGCCCGGCATGGGGCAGAGCAGGAGCTTCGACGTATCCGGCGGCAATTTGACGGGCATCAGCTTGTCGAGTTCAGCCTGACGCGGTGTAAACACCCTGGTCCGGACGGAAATACCCTGCCAGTCGATGCGCAGACCATTGAGCACGGTGCGGATCTGGGCTGTCAGCTTGCGGCCGCCGACGGTGCCGGCCCATACCGAATCGCCGGGACGCCAGTCGGTTGCGACGGTTACGGTTTGGGTGCCGATCTGCATGTCCATCTCGAAGGGAATGGTCGCCACGCCTTCAAGCAACGTCACAGGCAGATAGTCGGCACCAAGCTTGACAACCCAGCTCTCCCGCAGCGGCGCGGCGGCTGGACGCAAGCGGTCGGCATAGCGCTCGCGGCGGTTGGATTCGATCAGGCTGCAGGAAAGGGCGATTGCCGACAGCAAAGCGGTTTGGTCTTCGTCCGGCGTCACCGGCGCGAAGCCATCAGGGTATTCCTCGGCAATGAAGCCCGTGGAGAGGCGGCCTTCGCGCCAGCGCGGATGCTTCATTAGCGCGGAGAGGAATGGCATATTGTGCTCGATGCCGTCGACGACAAAACCATCCAGGGCTTCGCCCATCGCTTCGATCGCTTCCAATCTTGTCGGAGCCCAGGTGCAGAGCTTGGCGATCATCGGATCGTAATACATGGAGATTTCGGCGCCTTCGAAGACGCCGGTATCGTTGCGCACGACCGATGTCTCCGTCTTACCCTCGCGCGGCGGACGATAGCGCGTCAGACGGCCGATCGAGGGCAGGAAGTTGCGATAGGGATCTTCCGCATACAAGCGGCTTTCGATGGCCCAGCCGTTGAGCCCGATATCCGCCTGCTTGAACGGCAGTTTCTCGCCGGCGGCGACGCGGATCATCTGTTCGACAAGATCGATGCCGGTTACCAGCTCCGTGACCGGATGTTCGACCTGCAGGCGGGTGTTCATTTCGAGGAAATAGAAGTTCCGGTCGCGATCGACGATGAATTCGACCGTGCCGGCGCTTTGATAATCGACGGCCTTGGCGAGCGCCACGGACTGCTCGCCCATGGCCTTGCGCGTTGCCTCATCAAGGAACGGCGAGGGTGCCTCTTCGACGACCTTCTGGTTTCGGCGCTGGATCGAGCATTCGCGCTCGCCGAGATAGACCACATTTCCGTGAGCGTCGGCCAATACCTGGATTTCAATATGTCGGGGGTCGACGACGAATTTTTCTATAAAGACGCGGTCGTCGCCGAACGAGCTTTTCGCTTCCGAGCGGGCGCGTTCAAAGCCGTCGCGAACCTCGTCCTTGCTCCAGGCGATGCGCATGCCCTTGCCGCCCCCACCGGCGGACGCCTTGATCATGACAGGATAGCCGATCTCAGCGGCGATTCTTTCGGCATGATCGGCATCATCGATGATGCCGAGATGGCCCGGAACGGTGGAAACCTTGGCCGCATTGGCGAATTTCTTCGATTCGATCTTGTCGCCCATGGCTTCAATCGCCTTCGGCTTCGGGCCGATGAAGACGATGCCTTCCTTCTCCAGTGCCGCACAGAAGGAGGCGCGCTCTGAGAGGAAGCCGTAGCCTGGATGGACTGCTTCCGCGCCGGTCTGCGTGCAGGCAGCGATGATCTTGTCGGGGACAAGATAGCTTTCGGCAGCGGGAGCGGGGCCGATATGGACTGATTCATCCGCCATTTCGACATGAAGAGCATCCCGATCAGCATCGGAATAGACGGCGACCGTGAGAATGCCCATGCGGCGCGCAGTCTTGATCACGCGGCAGGCAATCTCGCCGCGATTGGCGATCAGGATTTTCTTGAACATGCAATCTCCGCCCAAATACCCTATTCAGTCAGTGTTTTAGCCACAAATTGCACTGCGGGTCCATGTGCAAGATATCTGCACTCACGCGGTTTTTTCCAATCTCGACTGAACGCGCTCCCGCCAGATGATGAAGAGGCCGGAGCTGACGATGATCGATATGCCGATCCACTTGGAAAGATTAGGAAAATCGCCGAAGATCGCGTAGCCGAGAACGGTGGCGGAAATGATCTCGAAATACTGGAATGGAGCAAGCAGCGAAAGCGGCGCCAGCCGGAAGGCTCTAACGACGAGCATATGGGCGTAGCCTGAAATCGAACCGAGAATCAGCAGAAGCACCAGTCCGAGCACCGAGGCGGGCAGGGACGGCTCGAAATCCGTAATGCCGGCTGACGAGCCGGCAAGCAGAGCCAAGGCCATGAATATGGTGCCGCCGAGACCCGCCATGATCTGCATCGTCAACGGCGAATCCGCCTCACCGACGGCACGGTTCATGAAGAGATAGAGCGCATAAAGGAAGGCGCATGCGACCGGCAGCAGCGCCTTCAGTCCGAAGATCGCGAAACTCGGCTGAATGACGATCATTGCGCCGCCGAAGCCGATAACGATTGCCAGCCATCGCCGCCAACCGACCCTATCGCCAAGGAACAAGGCGGAAAGTGCCGTCAGCATAAAGGGTTCGACGAAATAGATCGCGAAAACATCGGCAAGCGGCATGTATTTGACCGCGGCGAAAAAGAGTAGGCTCGCAGCGCCATGCAGTGCACCGCGTAAAAGGTTCATCCATGGGCGCTTCGCCGAAAAGGCTGACCGCCCGGCTGCGGTCGCAAGAAGCGGCAGCATGCACACAAGCTGAAAGAAGAAGCGATAGAATGTCACCTGGCCCGGCGACATGCCTTCAAAACTCGCCATGTACTTGGCGATCGCATCCATCGTCGGCAGCAGGATCATGGCGCTTGCCATGATCGTCATGCCTCTAAGCGGATTTTGCTGCGTGGAAACGGGGGAAGAGACGAGCATGCGTCAACTTCAAACATAGGACAAACATGCAATCAAGACGCGCTTGAAAGCAGGTAGCAAGATGCGGTGGCAACCATCCGCAAATGCCGTACTTTTCCAAATGGGACAGATCTCCCTGGCGAGATGACGCCCTTAGACCTATCTGGAGCTTTGGAACCGGCTAAAACATGACTGCGCGGCGAAAAATTGCCGGCGCGACCAGGAAAGGGATCGCACCGATGTTCAAACCAGAACAAGAGACGACCGTTTTTTCGGATGAAGGCGGCGATACGCTTGGCGGACGCCTGTCCATGGCTCGCGATGCCGCGGGAATCAGCCTCGAAACGCTGGCCGGACAGCTTGGCGTCAGCGAGGAGACGATGCTCGCGTGGGAATCCGATCGCGCCGAACCCAACCCCTCCGCGCTGGCCAAGATGTCAGCTCTTTTCGATGTTTCACCGGCATGGTTGATGACCGGATCGGGTGACGGACCCGGAGAGGACAGCGATGAGCGCGCCCTGGAAGCAGTCAAGAACGAGCTATCGCGGCTGCGCACCGCCTATCAGGAGGTCGGTCGGCTGATAGAGACGACAACAAAGCAGCTCGAACGTCTCGACCATCAGATCAGGCTGCGCAATCTGAGCAAGGATGTGGCGCATTGAGCGCGGCTTCCCTCGACGTGGCGCGGGCCTAAGTACTTTTAGCTTAATCGGGCAATCGTATCGTCGAGGGTGTCGATCGCGAGCTGCTCGCGGGCGATCATGTCGTCAAGATCGATGACTTCTCCGATCTGTTTCGCGTCAATGCCCTGCGTCTTCATCGCCAGCAGTTCGTTGCGATGGGCGATCTTCTCGCCTCTGATTTTGATAAGCTTCAAGCGAAAATCATCATTCATCTCCAATTCCTCCGTTTGGAATGAAGTGTCGCCATTTCCGGACTGTCATCGTTCCCCAGCTCGTCTCGTCTCCCTCAATCTCAGTCGTGCCCACGGCCGCGATAGGTCGTAGGAACGCCGGCTTTCTCATGGCATTGCGCTAAGGTTTCCAGCCATTCCGCCAACCCTTCCGGCACTTTGGTATTTCCAGCTTCCAGCGCCTCCACCCATGACAGGTCACATTGCAGAGCGCTCGCCAGATTGATGGGCGTCCAGCGTATATGCAAAAGGCATTCTGAAAAGCGCTCCGGTGTCATGCATCTTCCCCCTGTCTAAAGAGTTTCACGGTGCCAGAGAGGGGCGCGAAGTCAAGTGACCAGGGAAATACGACGGCTGTTCCGGCCCATCAGGGTAGGTGAACTACCTCTCGGCATGAATTTCGCGAATAACTTGTGTGGGAAACGGGGCAGCATCGCAATATTCCCGACGCTTTGATCGGTTCGCGTGTCGTCAGCGGGCGGACGATGGCGTGAAAGATAATGTGGTACTGAAGAAAGCGTTAGCTACGCATTGTTTTAAAAACAAAAAACCCGGCCAAAGCCGGGTTCTTGGTGCGGTCGAGAAGACTCGAACTTCCACGGGTTGCCCCACAGCGACCTCAACGCTGCGCGTCTACCAATTCCGCCACGACCGCATCGTGGTAGGCCGGATTGCTCCGGCGCGGCTGCATGTAGCAAAAGCATTCGGGGGGCACAAGAGCGATATGTCAGTTTTTTTAAATTCCTTCACAGCTCCTCCGATCTGACATGTGCGAATGCTGCCGAAACGCCTTACATGTTTGAATTCCCGCCCGAATGGCGCCATATGTGGACAACCCGTCGGCGCGCAGGATTTCCACACATGCGGCCTGCGGCGCGCAAAGGACTGCCATATGCTTCGCACCGAACTTTCTCACCAGATGTTTCCCGTTCAAGGTACGCCGCCCGTCCGCTGGCGGATCAGCGACGGTCTCGTGCCTTATGAGGAGGCGGTTGCCACCATGGAGGCGGAGGTAGCCGCGATTGCCGAAGGGCAGGCGCCTGAACTCGTCTGGCTGGTCGAACATCCTCCGCTCTATACGGCGGGCACCAGCGCCGATGCCGCCGATCTGATCGAACCGGATCGATTCCCGGTCTTTGCGACAGGACGCGGGGGCGAATATACCTATCACGGGCCAGGTCAGCGCGTCGCCTATGTCATGCTGGACCTCAAGTGTCGGCGGCAGGATATCCGTGCCTTCGTCGGCGCGCTCGAGGAGGTCATCATTCGCACGCTTGATTCGATGAATGTGCGTGGCGAGCGGCGAGAGGATCGAGTTGGCGTTTGGGTCAGGCGCCCGGAGAAGCCCACTCTGGCTGACGGCACCGTGGCTGAGGACAAGATTGCGGCGCTCGGCATCCGCGTGCGCAAATGGGTAACGTTTCACGGCCTTTCGCTGAACGTCGACCCCGATCTCGGGCATTTCACCGGCATCATTCCTTGCGGAATTTCGGCCTATGGCGTTACCAGCCTCGTCGATCTCGGCTTGCCGGTCATGATGGCGGATGTCGACATTCGCCTGCGTGAGGCGTTCGAAAAGGTCTTCGGCGAAACCGTCAATGACGCGCGAAGGTGATCGGCGATCGTCCGAAGACGATGCCGGATGTTGCGATGAATTTTAGTGCTAAGCAGGACGGGTCAAACGACCTGTCCGATTTGATGGCGAAAACTGCTATAGCTCGCAGGAGCGCTCTTCGGCGTCCTCTACCATCGGTACTTCCGACTCATTCGGAATGAACCGTTTCGATCTTTCCAAAAGATCGATCCTGTCTTCTGCCTTGAGAAGATCATGCAGTTTCTGATCGCTTAGGATATTGTCGCCAGTATCATGCGAGGTCATGCGGGTAACTCCTTGACCTCTGCAGGCGAGAGTAATCATCTCTCTCAGCCGCTAGCGCCTACGGGTTCGGTAGCCAACGGTGATATAAGCCTATACTCATTTGAATGCTGTGGCGAGTCTTTTGGCGCGTTGTCTCTCGATGGCCTTATCTGCCAGAAAAACGTCTGAAAGAAAAATGCCCTGGAAGGGAGAGCATCCAGAGCATAGAGAGGGGAACTGCATGACGTGAAGTAGGGCGAGGTGCCCACACTTCAAGACCGAAGCTCACGATAGGTTGTATTTGGTCTGGGATCACCCTTGCCCAAGCGTATCGCTGGTCGCGAATGACGGAAGTAAAATTGCAATGTGAATTGGCACCATCGATTCTTCCATCTCCGGCTGAACTCAACACAGCGATGAACCGCCATCCAGGATTGCTGCTTCAGTCAAGTCACTCTTTTCGATAGCTATTTTTGTACAGTTTGCGTTCATGTTCGTCCGCATATGGTGTCTTCCGTCGCCCCCAGATCGCGTGTCGATTGACAATCGATGGGGACGATACGATTAATAGTTTCGACATTCGTCATAGAGCGGAGGAAATGCCAATGACAAGTCGTGCCATTCTGTTGATGTCTTTTGCGTCTCTCACAGTTGTAGGCTCGATGGGCCTCGCTTCTTCGGCTTCTGCGCTAACCATGAAAGAGTGCAGCGCCAAATATCAGGCTGCCAAAACTGCTGGTACCTTGAACGGCCAGAAGTGGAATGACTTCCGCACAACGCAGTGCAGCGCGGACGCCAGCGCCACCACGACCACCGCTCCCGCAACCACTGCACCAGCAGCTACGACGCCTGCCAAGTCAGCGAAGACCACTGCGGCAGCCAAGGTCGACGCCAACGAGCCCGACGCTACCAAGCCGCCGGCAGCAGAACCGGCAAAGCCGACCACGGCTGCCCCGGCCGGCGTAACCTTCCCCGCAAAGGTCGACCCGAAATATGCTACCGAGACGCCCGGCAAGGGCCGCTTCCACACCTGCGTCGACGCCTATAACGCCGCCAAGGCCAGCAATTCGCTCGGCGGCCTGAAGTGGATCCAGAAGGGCGGCGGCTATTACAGCCTCTGCAATACCAAGCTCAAGGGCTGATTGCGGATCCAACCTCTTGCAGAACGGGCGCCTTTGGGCGCCCGTTTCTGTTTGCTTATATCAATCCCGCATCTTCTCCCATTTTTTCACCAATCGGTCGCGCTTGAGCTTGGAAAGCCGCTGCAGCCAGAAAATGCCGTCAAGCTGGTCAATCTCGTGCTGGATGCAGATGGCCAGAAAGTCATACGCCTCGGCTTCATGGGTTTCGCCGGCGATATCCAGATAGCGAAAGCGGATCGATTTCGGTCTGACGATCTCCTCCGTCGCTCCGGGCATGGAAACGCTACCCTCCGTATGCCGTGTGGTCTCTGCCGACGACCACAGAATTTCCGGATTGATATAGATGCGCACGCCATCCTCGCGGCTGAGTTCGATCACGACGACCCGCTTGAGAACGCCGATATGCGGGCCGGTGATGCCGACGCCAGGCGCGGCCCGCATGGTGTCCAACAGATCATCGACAAGCATCCGCAGATTGTCGTCGAAGGCCGTGACGGCCGTGGAGGGGCTTCGCAATAGCGGATCGGGGAAGCGGATGATGGGGCGGACAGACACGGCACTCTCTAGCGGAACTGGAGGACATGGGTAGGAGGCCTGCCAGGATAAAGGGAAGATGATAGCAATGCCACCGCCTTGGTGGCCGCGCTTCCCATCGCATTGATTCGTGCATTCGAATCGCTGAGGCGTCTGCTGCCTCTATGACCGTTCCCATCGCATTTACGGGAAATTTCGCCCTCTCAGGCCCTGTTGGCCTATGATTTAGCGCTGCACTGGCGGGTTGAGAACTGACTGCAACCCGTCAAAATTGACTATTACGTAAAAGTCAATATTATGATGGTCAGCAGATTAGGGGCGGATTCTTGGTCGACGGATACTATAGCATAACGGAGCTCACTCGGGAATTCGGGGTTTCGACCCGGACGTTGAGGTTCTATGAGGACGAGGGCCTCATTCATCCTGAGCGCAGGGGCCGAACGCGCCTATTTCGCCCGGCCGACCGGCGTCTGATCATGGAAATTCTGCGCGGCCGCCGCATCGGCTTCACCATTGCCGAAATTCGCGAGATCATACAGGTCTACAAGGAGCCTCCAGGCGAGATCGGGCAGCTGAAGCTGCTGATGAAACGCGTCGACGAAAAGCGCGACGAGCTGCGTCAGAAGCGCAAGGATATCGACGATACGCTGAGCGAACTCGACAATGTCGAGGAAGCCTGCCTCGGACGCCTGGCCGAAATCGGCGTTGGGACCTGATCCGCTATTAAGCGCTCAGCTTTTCAAAACCAGCGGCGCGTCCGTTTGCAATAAAACTCGAATTCGCAGCCGAATCGCGAGAGGAGATGCATCTCCTCGCAGCGGATGACGAGCAACGTCGTCAAGGCGGCCGCCGCTGCCGCCATGGCCAGGAACCAGAGATTGCCGATCAGTAGGCCGAGGCCTGCGGTCAGCAGGGTATAGCCGAGATAGGTTGGGTTGCGGGTGAAGCGAAAGGGGCCTGACGTCACCAAATGCGCTGTGCAGCGCTGCGTCAGAACGGTTGTGCGGCGTTCCAGCAATGTCTTGACGGCCCAGACATTCAATGTAACCGCGATGGCGGTCAGGAGCGCGCCAACCACCCATGCAACCAGCGCCCAGATGAAGGGCAAAGGCAAGGGATAACATCGCTGCAGGGACAGCCCCGCTATGACGGCGAGGCTATAGAGCAGCGGCGGCCACGGAAAACTCAGCGACTTCGAACGATAGGCATTCATAGAATAACCCTGTCATTGCGCTTCATCCGTGCATTGTATCGCGATTCGGCTTACGCGTTCATCGCTATCTGCTTTGATCGCCCCTGATTCCAGCGATTTGAAGAGGTTCTGAGCCTGCAACTTGTCGAGCGTGCATTGGCAGAAGCTGCGGCACATGGCTTCGCTGCCCGATCGCGTGCATGAAGCCACGCATTGCCTGATATAGCCGACCGTCGGGTCCTGCGGTGGAGCGGGAGCGACAAGGGACAACAGATAGACGAGGCCGAAAAGAACCGGCTGGTGAACCAGATAGAAGATCAGGCTGTGACGGCCTGCACGCGCGACGAGATTGCGGCCAGCACCGAATTTCGCAAGCTGTTTCGTCCATCCAAGAGAGAGTGCCAATTGCGCAATGCCGAGGCCGAACAGAAATGGTGTCAGCCACGGGAAGAGCGGTACATAGTCATTCGAGCGCTGAATATTTTCCGAAAGCCCTACCCACCATAGCCACGGCGTGTCGAAGAACGTTGAATGCAGCGACAGAGGCGCGATGACGTTGTCGATCACGATGCCGACGGTGAGCAATGCCGCGACCAAAAGCGTCAAGAATGCGGGCAGGCGCAGGAACAGGAGGCCGATAAGGCTCGCCGCCGCAATGCTGTGGAGGATGCCGAAGAAGATCCATTCGTCTTGCATACCAATGAAGGTGACGAGTGAGATTGCGGCAGCTGCAGCGACAATCATGCCCAGCCGTCGCCAGTAGGACCGCCAGCGAATTTCCGGCGTATTGGCAAGCACGAGACTGAAGCCAGCCAGGAACAGGAAGGTACTGGCAATGGCGCGGGCATAGAGCTTCAGCCAGCCGGTTTCCGCCGTACCAGAATCAAGATAGCCGAAGAATTCGAAATCCCAGGTGCCATGATAGCTCGCCATGGCGAGCAGGGCAGCACCGCGTGCCGTATCCAGAATGCCGATGCGAGGCGTCTTTTGCGCAACGTCGGCGCTCGCGGCGATGGCGGCCATTACGGAAGTCCTTCCAGGCATGAATTCAAGTCTTTGCAGCGGCATGGGCCGACGCGGCCTTGTCATGGCATATCGCTATCCATGATGGCCAGACGGGCGTCGGAAAAAAACTGACGGCGGATCAGCACCACGATGATGAAAATCGTCGTCGCCGTGAAGACATAGGGGCTCAGGAACCAGCCGAGATAACCGATGGACAGGAAGATTGCCCTGAGGCCGGCATTGAAATTGCGCGCGGCAATTATGTTCATGCGCACTACGCGCTCGGCGGCTCTCTCCGCAGCCAGCGGATCAAGGATGGCATCTTCGCGCATCGGCAGTGAGCCGAAGAGAATGGTGCAATAGTTGAACAGGCGGTATGCCCAGCCGAACTTGAAAAAGGCATAGCCGAAGAGGCAGGCAAGTCCGGCCACCTTGATTTCGAAGGCCGTGCGACCACCGTTGAGAATGAAGGGCATGTCCGAGAAGAAGGCGTTGATCTTGTCGGTGGCGCCGAGAAGCGCAAAACAGCTGCCGATGGCGAAGATTGATGTGGAGGCAAAGAAGCCGGTGCCGTTCTGCAGGCCGGAGAGGATCTGCGTGTCGATCATCTTCAGATCGCGGCGCAGCGAGTTGTATATCCATTCGCGGCGACGCTCGTTCATCGCCAGCGTCAGGCTGGTGCGATTGAAGAAGCTGGCGCTGCTGGTGATCCAGTTCAGCGCGACCCAGAGAAAGATGAAAAGGGCGAGGGCGACATAGTCGGCAGTCGTCATTAAGGCAGGTTCTCCAGATCAATCCCATGTGGACTGTAGCTCAGCGCGAGCCGCGCGCAATGGCCTTCCGTTTGCTTCTCGAATGCCTATATGTAATGTCGCTGCCATGAAATCCGATGTCGGCCAATCGCCGTGCAAGCTTGCCGCGATAGCGTAGCCTTGCCGGAAATCGATTTGCCTGGAGGCACCAAAGGTCCATGTTTCTCTCAGTTTTTGATGTGTTCAAGATCGGTGTGGGACCGTCCAGCTCGCACACGATGGGGCCAATGTCGGCCGCGAATCGCTTCCTGGACCTCTTGCTGTCGAACGAGTGGCCGCGGCCGTCTTCGAATGTACATGTCGAATCGATCAGGGTCAGCCTGCATGGTTCGCTGGCGCATACGGGTATTGGCCACGGCACGGGCAGGGCTGTCATCCTCGGCCTGATGGGCGAAAAGCCTGACAGCGTCGATCCCGATCATATGGATGCCATTATCGACGAAGTGGAGCGCAGCGGACGCATCACGCCGCCAGGTCATCCGACCTATCAATTCCAGCCCAAGACCGATCTGATCTTCGACAAGAAGGTGCCGCTGCCTGGCCATGCCAACGGCATGAGTTTTTCTGCTTTCGACCGGGATGACCGCCTACTCCTGAAGCGCATCTATTATTCCGTCGGCGGTGGATTCGTTGTCACCGATACCGAATTGGAGCAGATGAAGGCCGATCGGAAGAAGCCCGCTGCGGCGGGCGAACGCGTTCCTTTCCCCTTTGCCACCGCCAAGCAGATGCTCGAAATGTCTGAGCGCTCCGGCCTTTCCATCGCACAGATGAAGCGTGCCAATGAAGAAACGCGTATGAGCGCCGAGGAGCTGGATGCTGGCCTTGACCGCATCTGGGCGGCCATGAGCAGCTGTATCGATCGTGGCCTCAAGGTCGACGGCATCATGCCGGGTGGCCTGAAGGTCCGCCGGCGTGCGCGCGCCATTCACGACAAGCTGCAGCAGGAGTGGCGCAGCAACCGCATCAATCCGCTGCTCGCCAATGACTGGCTGAGTGTTTACGCCATGGCCGTCAATGAAGAGAATGCTGCCGGCGGCCGCGTTGTCACCGCGCCGACCAATGGTGCGGCCGGCGTCATTCCTGCTACGATCCGCTATTATCAGCATTTTCACGAGGATTGGGATCAGGACGGCATTCGCAACTATCTTCTGACGGCTGCCGCCGTCGGTGGCATCATCAAGCATAATGCCTCGATTTCCGGCGCCGAAGTCGGCTGTCAGGGCGAAGTCGGTTCGGCGGCTGCGATGGCGGCGGCCGGGCTTGCCGCCGTGATGGGTGCGACGCCGGAACAGATCGAAAATGCCGCAGAAATCGCGCTGGAACACCATCTTGGCATGACCTGCGATCCGGTCGCCGGACTGGTACAGGTGCCGTGCATCGAACGAAACGCTCTTGGCGCGGTCAAGGCAGTCACTGCTGCCTCGCTCGCCATCAAGGGCGACGGCCAGCATTTCGTGCCGCTCGACGCCTGCATCGAAACCATGCGTCAGACCGGTCACGACATGAGCGAGAAATATAAGGAAACGTCCACCGGCGGTCTGGCGGTCAACGTCGTGGAATGCTGAGTGTGGACGCCTGATCTAAAAGCTTGACGCTGCCGGTCAAAAGGACTTCAACGGCACTATGGCTTTGCATCTCATCAAATTGTGCGTCGGCGCGGATTCGCTTGATGATCTGCGCGAATGGGTTTCCGAGCGGGCAATGAACGCCATTGCTGCTGGGCTCGAGCCGCATACAACCCACACGACGCGCATGGTGCCGAAACGGGTGGACGAACTGCTGGACGGCGGTTCGCTTTATTGGGTGATCAAGGGGCAGGTGCAGGCGCGGCAAAAATTGCTTGGTATCGAGACCTTCACCGATGCTGATGGTATTCAGCGTTGCCGGCTTATTCTCGACCCGCGTGTTGTCGAGACAACAGGGCAGCCGAAGCGTCCATTTCAGGGCTGGCGGTATCTGCCGCAGGACGACGTGCCGCGCGATCTCGATAGTCTCGGCGCGGCAGCCGAATTGCCCGCAGATCTGCGCCGGGAACTTTCCGAACTTGGTTTGCTTTAGCGCAGTCGCATCATGATCGGCGTGCGGCCGGTCGGGGCGGTGATGTGCAGATGAATATGCGCTTCCGGCTGTGAGTAGCGCCAGGCGCGTGCGCCATGGCAAAGCAGGATGCCGATCAGGTCTTTCGTCTTGTTGCGCGAGCGCGAACGGCTGAGACCGAGGTCCGCCAGTCGCATCGCCGCTTCATGCAGCGGATGAAGAGCAAAGCTCTTCTGTTTCATCTTGCCCCCGCTATCGAGCGAGAAACCGGGAAAGTTCTCGTTCATTGCCATTTCAAAACCCCGTACACGTTACAAACTCAGGGCCGGCCCGCTTGACGTTCGGAACCGGAAGATCAGAGCCATAGAAGGCCCAACCAATTTTCAAATCATGCGGCGCGAAAACACCCGCCACATGCTTATTCCATACTCGCCCAGCACTTGACACCGGCACGCTTGAGCGCCTTGCAGGCATTCACTGCTTCGCTCTGATCTTCAAAGCCGCCGAAGCGGGCGCGGTAACCGCCGTCAAAGGCGACCGCATAGGGCTTGGCCGAACGCAATGCCTTGCCGGCTTTGTTCTTTGCCGTATCTAGGAGATCGGTCGCGCCATCCTTACTGGAGGAAACGCCAATCTGAACGATCCAGCCGGTAGGCCCGCGTTCAGCTTTGGTTGTCTTTGCAACCTTCTCGGTCTTTTCGGTGCGCTGCAGCTTTACCAGCTTCGTATCACTTCTGGAGGTCGATGCCGTCGTTACGGTATCGATTTCATCCTCATCAGCATCGTCCGAAGATCCGGTGGAGGCTGTTTCGTCATAGGCGGGCCGCTTCACGGGCTCGGGCTTTGCCGAAAGCAGTGGATTGGAGGAGGAAGATTGTGGCGTTACCGCTGCGAAAGCTGCCGCGCTGGAAGGACTGGAATCGGCGACTTCGGTCGCCCCGTTGTTCTTGATCTTTGCGCGGCTGATATCCGCCATGCGTGCGCTGGCTGCCTGCACGTTGGGGGATGCGGCTGGCACCTGCGCGATCACATTGGAATCAATATGCTTTGTCGATGCTTTTGGCAGATAGTCAGCTATCAGCTTGCGCATCTGATTGTCGCGAGCCGGCGTCGAAGCGCCGCCAAGGACCACACCGACTATGGAACGACCGTCGACTTTGACAGAGGTCGCCAGGTTATAGCCGGCGGCACGCGTGTAACCGGTCTTAATGCCGTCAACACCGCGCACGGAGCCGATAAGGCGATTGTGGCCAAGGATCGTGCGATTGCCGAGCCGGAAGCTCGTTTCTGAGAAGAAGCCGTAATATTCCGGAAAATGTTCGCGCAAAGCGATACCGAGGCGAGCCTGATCACGAGCCGTCGTCATCTGCGCTGTGTTCGGTAGGCCGTTTGGGTTACGATAGGTCGTGCGCGTCATGCCAAGCGCTCGCGCCTTATCGTTCATCATCCGGGCAAAACCTTCCTCCGAACCGCCGAGCATCTCGCCAAGCGCCATTGCGGCGTCGTTGGCGGACTTCGTGACGATGCCGAGGATCGCCTCGCGCACGGTCACGGAGCGACCGGGGCCGATACCGAGCTTGGTCGGCGCCTGAGCGGCGGCATTCTTTGAAAATACGACGGGAGTATCCAGGGTGATGCGTCCGGCCTCAAGCGCTTCGAAGGTCAGGTAGACCGTCATCATCTTGGTCAGCGAGGCAGGATAGTGGAGCGTATCGGCATTTTCGCTATAGAGAACATTGCCTGTATTGGCGTCGATGACGATACCGGCATATTTCGGACCGGCCGCGCTTGCGTCAACGACAGTCACAGTGATCGTCGCTGTCGCGATCGAAAAACCAAGAAGCGCTCTCGCCAGAATTTTACCGGTTTGAGACGACGAAACGGGTAGAATGGATCTGGACACTAAATCACTCTCTGCTTGCATTTACATTCTCGATTATCCGGCCGCCGCCTCCATGAACGGCCGATCCGCTCGACAGTAGAGGCTTAGCGTTACCAATCGGTTTATGATGAACAGTTGGTTTCAGGTTTTTGCGCCATTTTAGCGGCCATCAACAGCCATTGCCGCGGGCGCGGCGTCATCCACAAGGCGCGTCTTGACGAAGTCCTGGACGGCGGCATCCATCGTGCGCCAATCCCCGAGCTGATTGCTGGAAAAGCGGTAGAGAACACTCAGATCCTTGCCAACCTTGACATCCCTCTGGCAATCACCGCTCGTTGCCAAGGCTGGCGAAGAGGGCAGGAGGCAGCGTACGACATAGTCGGTTTCACCGGATCGCGAAGCGGTTAAAAGGATTTCGCCATTGTAGCCGGCATCGGCGCGAAGCCGATGTGCCGTCAGGCCAAAGGGGCCGGCATAGGAAGCACCGTCCATCAATTGCGAATAGATCGGACCAAGCCGGCCGGACATATCACGAGACATCGTGCTCTGACTGATCTGGAGAAAGATCAGCGAGGACGCTTGCGAGATATCGTCGAAGCGCAACCGGTCGGCTTCACTATAGCCCTGCATCTGCGGCCAGGTCAGATAGAGATCGACGCGCTCGGCCGGGCCATTGAGGCGCTCGCTCGGAAAGCGGATGGTGTTCGCGGCGAGGCGTATCGTGTCATCGCCGATCGTGATGGAGATAGGTTTGGTATCGGTCGTATGACCCGCGAGCGAAATTTTCTCGCCGAGCCAGTTTCCACCGACGGATATGGCTACAGTCAGCGCAGCCAGGACGGCAACACCTGCCATGAGCCGATAGACAAAGCCGCTCGATATTAGCGGGCTTTCTTCGACCATTGCGGCGGATGACAGAGGAGCCATGTTCTTGCCTTCATCTCCCTGCGCCCGCCATCTTCGATGACGAGTACCGAGGGCGTCCTACTTTCGAGTCTCATTGAAGATATGATTGGCGCGGTGATGGTTAATTGACGGTTAAATATAGGTCGCAACCCGTGCTAACGGGAAAGTTAATTCGCCGGAATCTTTAGTGCTTATCTCTCGAGCCGCCGCGAAATGAAAAGAGCCGTTCCCGGGGACAGCGGGAACGGCTCGGAAGCACCGGCCTGGACAGAAATCAGGGGACGAGACCGGGCCTCTGACTTTACCGCCGACGCTAGGCCGCCGGCGATCTGGTATGAAGGGGGCTTATTTCAAGCTGCCGACCGCAACAGCGCGACCGTCTTGGATCTTGACCCAGCGAGCCGGATGATCTGCGGACTGGCGCTTCAGGAAGGTGTATTCGGTCTCCGACCAGAGCTTCACCTTGTTGCGCATATTATCGAGAATGAAGTCGCCACGATCCGTGCGGACGGTCAGAACGGCATGGCCTTCGCCGTTCGGCTGCAGCACGACGGTCATGAGCAGATCGGAAGGCGAGACGCCGGCATCGATGAGTTGCTTGCGCTTCAACAGCGCGAAATCCTCGCAGTCGCCGGCGGTGGTCGGGATCGCCCACTTCTCCTCAACACCGTAGAGTTCCATATCCGTCATCGGCTTGATGGTCGTATTGACCGTATAGTTGACCTTCAGGATCGTCTTCCAGCTATCCTCATTGAGGATCATCGGCCCTGCATCGCCACCGGAATAAGCGCATTCACGCGGGTTTTCCTTGCAGAATTCGTAATGACCGATCGGGGGAGCAGCGTCGCCTGTTATCGTCATGTTGGCGGGTGCTGCCTGAGCAGCACCGAACAAGCCAAGAGTTGAAAGCGCCAGAGCGGCAAGGCCGCGAAGTGCGATTTGAAAGTTCATGTCCCTGTCCCTGTTTTATTGGGATCAGAATGACACGCGTGATTTTATCTGACGCAAAATTGCACAGTCAAATTAATGGCTTAGTTAAATCAAATCTGGCGAAAATTCTCATAAAATACGCAGAAAACTTGATTCAAGTTCGCGGCAAATTCGATTAAAATTTGAGGGATTTCGGTATGGATTGCAGCAATGCAAGAGTCTGACATCCGCTGTCTCCAAGCGGCTTTCGGCAATGGGGATCGTTAACGCCCGCGTGCCGATTAAGGCAGTAGACGTGTGTATTGATACAGAGCTCGCGTGGCGACAGGTCGGATTTGGTGTTGGAAATGGCTGCAAGAGCCTGAACTTGTCCCATTTTGGGAAAACCGGCTCAAAAAATATTTTTGATTTTTATTGCCGAGTGTGCCGGCGAAGCCCATCGGTCGCGCGGGTGATTGCAGTCGCCATCTCCGAGACCGCCGGCGAGTGTGCCGCGTTCGCGACGACCACCAGTTCCGCCTCTGGCCATGCCTGTGACAATTCCCAGGCGGTGACGAGCGGTGCTTCGAGGTCCATACGACCATGGATCATCGTGCAGGGGATACCGGCGAGCCGATGGATGTCGCGCAGGATCTGCCGCTCCTCGAGCCAAGCCAGATGGTGGAAGTAGTGGGTGATGATCCGGGCGCGCGCCGTCAGATAACGTGGATCGGACCATCGCGGCGACAGGGCCGCGCGGGAATCGACCAGGATCGACGCTGCCTCCCATTCATGCCAATCCCTGGCCGCTTTCAGGTGGATCGCTGGATCGGGATTGCGCAAGAGGCGATAATAGGCGGCGACTAGGTCACCATCGCGATCAGTCTTAGGTACAGCGGCCCGAAAGCGTGCCCATTCCACAGGAAAGAAACGGCCGAGACCTTGATAGAGCCAATCGATTTCCGATCGTCTCGTCATGGTGACACCGACGAGGAGCAAGCTTTCCACCCGCTGCGGATGGGTTTCGGCATAGGCAAGCGCAAGCGTGCAGCCCCAGGAATTGCCGAATATGATCCAGCGTTCGATTCCGAGGCGCAACCGCAATCGCTCGATATCGGCAATCGTGTGCCATGTCGTATTTGCCGAGAGATCGATCAGCGGTTCCGACGCATGCGGAAGACTGCCGCCGCAGCCGCGCTGATCGAATTGAATGATCCGATAATATTGCGGGTCGAAATAGCGCCGCGTTCCAGCCGAACTACCTGATCCAGGGCCCCCGTGCAGGATGAGGACGGGTGTACCCTCGGGATTGCCCGATTGCACCCAGTAAATCCGCTGGCCGTCGCCGACCTCAAGCAGGCCCTCGTCAAAAGGAATTATGTCCGGGTAGGGCATGTCGCGGTCACGCATTGAGGAGAAGACAGAGATCGCTATTTCGCGACGCTGCGTGACGGGAAGATGACGGTATCAGAGAAATTCGCGCAAGGTTTCGCGAGACTGTAGCGAAAGGAATTCGATCGCAACGCCCTCTATGAAATGACGCACGACGCGGCCGCGCATATTGCCGAGACGCACAGGCGTTCCGATGGCGGGGCGTATTTCGACGTCGACCGCTGCGCCGGAGAGCGAGAGGTCCATGATGCGGCAGACATATTGCGTACCGTCGTCAAGCGTGAGTTCGCTGCGGGTATTGCGCGGCGTCAAACGATCGTGGCGGCGATCTTCCGGCAGACCGAGTTCGTGCTTATTGGCAAGCCAGGTCAGTTGCGCCGCAAGCTTTTCACGCTTACGCTCGGTTGCATTGATCGACATGGTGAAACCGCGGCCGTCGACCGCAACGACATAGCCCTCGACTCGGCCGAGGTGGTCGATGTAGGCCACGACCCGCTCATCGGCGCGCGGCCGTCCCAAACAGGTCACATGAAGGTCACCCGGCGACATTTCCGTGACAACGCATTCGAATTCCTCATAATTTGCCAGCATCAGACGACCCTGCATATTGATCGGGACCCGCTGAAAGGTCCGCTGATCATTACGAGCAGCATTGCCTGTCATTTGATTGGGCCGCGTCGCCTGGGCTGGCTGAAACGAGTGCATGGAGGCGTCTTGAATCCTATTGCGTCTCATCCAACTAATAGCCGCAACTCCTTAAAGTAAGGTTGTCTTTTCAGAGGCATAAATAAGAGACGATCACCTATCTTGTTCCGCACTGGGTCAGTTCTAACCCTGTCGCGCCTCATTTTTTGCTTGAATCAATTTTCGGCGGACCCATTCACCAAGGCTCGTGCTTCCCCGATGCGGCAGAAGATTTGCGGGGTCTGGATGGGGAGGTGCATCCACGAGCCGCACGCGGCGCTCGCGAAGCAGCCGGCTGCGATCCAGTGCCAGAAATTCAAGGCGTTCGTTGCCGAGCCAAGGCGCATAAACGGTTGGCGTCAGACAACCAAGCAGTCTGTCGCAAGTGTCGCTCGATGTGCGAACCGGCAGCAATATCATCTCGAAGGTCATGCTGCGGCCGCTGATACAGTAGCCCGTCGCGTGAACCAACGCGGGAACCACGTGTTTCATCACGCCGGCGGCTATGCGTACCGGGTCATCCTGCTGACTGCCAGCCCAGAGCGCTGCGAAATTCTCGCCGCGGAGTTCGCGCCCCATGAGGTTGCAGATCGCCGTACCGGCCAGGCGGAAGCGGGGATTATCGTCCACCGTATTTTCCAGGATAAACAGCTCGGGAAGAATGTGGCCGATTGCCGATGGCTGTATCAAGTTGCGCAGGGGAGCGTCCGCGTTGCCGCGTATACGCTCCCAATAGGTAAATATATCGATGCTCGTCTTATGGCGCATAATGCGTCCGTGTCCCATTTCACTTCAACTACAAGGGCATTCATCGCCCTCGAAACTGATGTTGCGAATTCCATGCCAGAACCGGCCCGTTAGGGTTAACAAAGGGTTTCGGTTGCCTTGTCGAGCGGTCGATGTAAATCTTTGTTCATCACTTCACCAAGTGACCTTCAGCACGAATTTCCCGGGCGCCGGACGAACCATTGAGGTCAGATCCGGAGAGGAGCGCCCCGGTATGCCGCCCGACACTACGGGCGGCTTTTTTTTTGATTTTCGCTGCGTTATGTGTCGATGACTTCTATCGACAAGCAGAGCAAGACATGGATGACGAACAGCTGCCGCGCCCAGAGCCGGAAAATCCGCGGCCGCAGCAGCGAGCCCCGGCCTTCAACTTGCCTCCTGCCATTCTGGCGAGCCTTGCCGTCCTAATCGTCATTTTTGCGGTCATGAACCTTCCCTGGTGGTCGGACGATACGCTGAACTGGATTTATTTCGCCTTCAGCTTCATCCCGGCCCGCTATGCCTTTCCCTTGTCACAGCAGGGACTGGAATGGCTTTGGACGCCTGTCACCTATTCGCTGCTGCATGGCGGGATCGAGCATATCGTGTTCAACAGCCTTTGGCTGATGGTCTTTGCGGCACCCGTGGCGCGACGCATCGGCGCCCTGCGCTATGTGATTTTCTGGATCTTCTCATCAGCCGCCTCCGCCTTCCTGCATGCGGCACTCTACTGGGGCGACCAGACGCTGTTGATCGGTGCGTCCGGTGTCGTCTCGGCGCTCATGGGAGCAGCTTGCCGTTTTGCCTTTCCGGCCATGGACAGTCGCAGAGTGTCCATGCGGCAGGCGCATCTCAACCCGCGCCTCGGCATTTTGCAGTCGCTTCGAAGCCGGACAGTTGTCGCCTATATCGTCATGTGGGTTGCCGGCAATGCGCTCGTTGCTTTCGGCATCAATCTTGCGGGCGACAGCTCACAGCCGGTGGCCTGGGATGCTCATATCGGCGGCTTCCTGTTCGGATTCCTGCTTTTCGCCCCCTTCGACCGGCAGCCGCCTGAGGAAGTTCGGGAACCTTTACCACTCGATGAATGAGCTGTTGCTTTCTTACTGACACAGGCGCACCATTGGCATCCGTCGATCATGGGATGAGGAGATCGATCGACCGACGGGCAAAGCGCCGGTTTGAGCTCCGGGGGTAATTTCGGAACATATCGGACGCTTCAGGTGTTCATCATGCTTTCGAGATGGGAGGATCGAATGTCAGTTTCCGTAAAGGCCATACTTGAAGCCAAGGGCCGCGACGTCGTGACGACGGGCGGCAATACGACCGTTGCAGAGGCCGCGAAAATCCTGAACGAGAATCGGATCGGCGCTATCGTCGTTGTCGGACCGGGCGGCAAGATTTCCGGCATCTTCACCGAGCGGGATGTGGTCAATGCCGTTGCCAAGCATGGGCAGGAATGCCTCGACAAACCGATCGCATCGATGATGACGGCCAAAGTGCACCGCTGCAAGGAAGACACGACAACCGACGAATTGATGGAACTGATGACGATGCGCCGCTTCCGTCATGTTCCCGTCGAGGAGAAAGGCAAGCTTTCCGGCATCATCTCCATCGGCGACGTCGTCAAATGGCGTATCCGCGAGATCGAACTCGAGGCCGAACAGATCAAGGCCTATATCGCCGGGTGAGGCGAAGTTCGAGGCTGCCCATGCAATCGACCCGCGGGTCGATTGCAGCGATTAGCTTCATAACCCTCAAGCGAAGGGCGGGTTGCTTTTCACAGCTTTTCGGATGACACGCTAGCGCGCGTAGGTTTCCTGCATGCGGCGGATTTCCGGCAACCTCGTCAGAGCCTCCTCATAGCCGCGTTCAATAGCTTCGCCGGCGCGATGGAATTCCGACAGACCGATATCGCTAAGGCGGGGATGCATCGCAAGATCCGGCGGGTCTCCGGCCAGACGGGCACGAGCAATCCTATCCTGGATGATATTGAAAGCCTGCACCATAACGCCGGTCATGCCGAGTTTCATGGGCGGCGTCTCATCCCGCCGCAGCAAATCTCCGTTTGGCTGGCCCACATTGTGTTTGACGACAGCCGAGCGGCCGAAAAGGTCATAGTTCAGATTGACCGCCGCCACGAGCGGCTGCTCATACGAACGGCATACCGAAACCGGAACCGGATTGACGAGCGCGCCGTCGACCAAGGTACGGCCATTGCTTCGTACCGGCTCGAAAATGCCGGGCAGGGCATAAGAAGCCCTTAGCGCCGTGATCAACGAGCCGTTGGCAATCCAGACTTCATGCCCGGTATTCAATTCCGATGCGACAGCGACAAAGGGGCGGTCCAGATCCTCGATCGAAAAGCCTTCCAGGTGCTCCTGCATGCGCTTGGTCAACCGCATGCCGCCGAACAGGCCGCTGCCACCGATGGTCAAGTCAAGAAGACTGGCGATGCGGCGCATCGTCAAAGAACGGGCAAAGGCCTCGAGTTCGTCTAGCTTGCCGGCAAGATAGCAGCCGCCAACCAGGGCGCCGATTGATGTGCCGGCGATCATGCCGACTTCAATGCCTGCCTCGTCGAGCGCGCGCAGAACGCCGATATGCGCCCAGCCGCGCGCTGCCCCGCCGCCGAGCGCCAGAGCGATTTTGACTTTTCTGGGGGGAGACGGAGGAAGAAGTGGATTGGAGGTATCCTGCGAGAGGCCTGAACCCGTCAAGTTCTGTCCGCCGTTATGACGATTCAAGCCCCAATTCAGCATTTAAACGCCTCCTCCAAGGCTCCGTGTGCCTCGGCTAAAATACTGTCCCTTTTTCGTTTCGAAATCGTATACTGGTTGTGGCTGGTTGAAACACCATCCCCGATAGGTCTACTGCTTGTAAACTTCTTCCGGATTGAAATGCAGGTGATCGTCGGTCACGCTCAGTACCGGCTTGCCATCTTCAAGCTCGACCGTTCGGTAGAAGCAGGAACGACGGCCAGTATGGCATGTTGCGTCATGTCCGGCCACCTCCACTTTCAGCCAGATTGCATCCTGATCGCAATCCGTGCGGATCTCCTTGACCGATTGCAGGTTTCCGGAGGTTTCGCCCTTTTTCCAGATCTTTCCGCGCGAGCGGCTGAAATAATGCGCCGTGCCTGTCTTGATCGTCAGGGCGAGCGCTTCGGCATTCATGTGCGCAACCATCAGCAGCTCGCCATCCTGCGCATCGGTCACGATCGCGGTGATCAGGCCGCGGTCGTCGAAGCGAGGGGTGAAATCGCCGGCATCCTCGAGTTCGGATTTATCTTCGGAAGGCGCATTGAAAATCAGATTCATCTCCGGCTCTTTCGTTGAAGCCCGGTCAGCGACCTCGGACCAAAGACATGAAGCGGGCCTGCTCAGCCGGATCGGCCTTGAAGGCACCCGTGAAGGTCATCGTCAGCGTGGAGGAACCCTGTTTCTGCACGCCGCGCATGGCCATGCACATATGCTCGGCGTCGATCATGACCGCGACACCGCGCGGACGCAGCGTATCGTCGATCGCATTGGCGATCTGCGCCGTCATGGCTTCCTGCGTCTGCAGGCGACGACCGAAGATCTCGACGACGCGAGCGATCTTGGAGAGGCCAAGCACGCGGCCGTTCGGCAAATAGGCGACATGCGCCTTGCCGATGATCGGCACCATATGGTGTTCGCAATGGGAGAAAAACGGAATATCGCGGACGAGGACGATGTCGTCGTAACCCGAAACCTCTTCGAAGGTCCGGCCGAGCACGTCTTCGGGATTCATGTCGTATCCGGCGAAAAGCTCGCGGTACGCCTTGGCAACACGTGCAGGTGTATCGAGCAGGCCTTCGCGTTGCGGATCATCGCCAGCCCAGCGAAGCAGAACGCGAACTGCGTCTTCGGCTTCCTTCTGCGACGGGCGTTCGGAATCAACGGCTTGCGGAAAGTTCTTTACAATGGCGTCCATTACCTGTGATTCTCCTGATCCGCCAAGCGGATCTCATCTTGTCGGACTCGCCACTGGCATTCCCCGAGGTACGGAGATTGTGTACCTTTGGCGGGCTCCGGGGCGTTCTGGCTGGCGGACAAGCCTGCCGTCCTGCACGGTTTCCCATCAAACTTACAGAAGACCATTGCATTTCGATGGTCTTCGAACGACATACATATAGTATGGCATTGTCCCTGTGAAAGTGTCCTAAGCGGACACGCTGTGTTTTTTGTTTTGAAACGCAAAACAGGTGCATCGGAGCGAAATCTGTGATGGACGACATCTACAACAGCAAAATCCTGGAGTTTGCCGGCAATATCGGCCGCATCGGCAGCCTTCCCGACGCCGATGCCAGCGCCCAGGCCCATTCCAGACTGTGCGGTTCTCGCGTCAAAATCTGGCTGAAAATGGACGGCGATGTGGTGACCGATTTTGCCCATGACGTCAAGGCCTGCGCGCTCGGCCAGGCATCGTCGTCGATCATGGCCCGCCATGTTGTCGGTGCTTCGGCGGAAGAAGTCCGCAAGGCCAGGGAAGACATGCTTGCCATGCTCAAGGCTGACGGTGAGGGGCCGGATGGCCGTTTTGAGGATATGCGTTACCTGAAGCCCGTCAGGGATTACAAGGCGCGTCATGCCTCGACGATGCTGACATTCGATGCGGTCGTGGATGCCATCGGGCAGATTGAAGTAGCGCGTCAAGGCGGAAATGCCAAAACGGCTGAAGCCGTCTGAGCGGGCTGATCATGTGCCAATTCTGTCTTATGCAGGACGAGGATGAAGACGAAGGTGGTGCTGCTCCCTCCAGGCGAGCACGGCGGGATGCATCACTGGCCGGCGACAGGGCAATAAAGTCGCGCAATTATGCTGGGCCTTTCCGCAAGACGCCCGACCGGCTTTTCGGAATGGGCCTCATTCGCCTCTATCAACTGACGCTTTCCGGCTTCATCGGCAATTCCTGCCGCCATATCCCGACCTGCTCGGAATATGGCTATGAGGCAGTTGCCCGCCATGGGCTTTGGGCTGGCGGCTGGATGACACTGTTTCGTGTGGCGCGCTGTGGCCCGGGAGGGACAAGCGGGCTCGATCCTGTGCCTGGAGAACTGGAGCTGCGCTATCACTGGTGGACTCCCTGGCGCTATTTCCGCCTTGGGCAAAAGGCTGCCTGACCGTTGGCGGTCTACGTCGCGCTGCTCTACAGCATTGGCCTCAACTCGGGCCGCAGAGTTGTTATGACCGATCTCAAGGCCATGGCGGAGAGTTTGGGCTTTCGCAATGCCCGAACGCTTGTCGCAACCGGCAATCTCGTTTTCGAAGCCGAGCCGCAGCCGATTGCGTCGATCGAGGCACAACTCGAAGCGGGTTTTGCCTCGGCTTTCGGCAAGCATGTCGACATCATCGCGCGTGATGCCGACGCATGGCTGAAACTTGTCGAGGGCAATCCTTTCCTCGACGGAATCGCTAGCGAGGTCATCGTGCGAGTGATGCGCCAGCCGCTCGAACCGGACGTTCTTGATATGCTCGCGAGATACAGGCGAGATGAGCGCATGGCCGTTGTCAACGGCGATCTCTGGATCGATTTCGGTCTCAAAGCCAGCGAGTCGAAAATGCTGCCGGCTTTGACGACAAAGCGGCTCGGCATTGGAACGATGCGAAACTGGAACACCGTGCGCGGTTTAGCCGAGATGGTCCGAGCCTAGCGCCGCTTTTCCTTTACTCGAATAGGAAATACCGCTATCAGGCGCGCGGACTTAAGTACGCATTTACTTGGTCCGCATCTTTCGAAACCACCCGCATTCGTTGGCGGGACTGGACAAGGAGAATATAAATGTCCCAATCCGTTTCCCTGACATTTCCCGATGGTTCCGTGCGCAGCTTCGCTGCCGGCACGACCGGTCGCGATGTCGCCGAATCCATTTCCAAGTCACTTGCCAAGAAAGCTGTCGCCATTGCCGTCGACGGCACCGTGCGCGATCTTTCCGATCCCGTGACCGACGGCAAGATCGAGATCATCACCCGGTCGGACGACCGTGCGCTGGAACTGATCCGCCACGACACCGCGCACGTGCTTGCCGAAGCCGTACAGGAGCTTTGGCCGGGAACGCAGGTGACGATCGGCCCGGTCATCGAAAACGGCTTCTATTACGATTTCGCCAAGAACGAGCCGTTTACTCCCGATGATCTGCCTGTGATCGAGAAGCGGATGCGCGAGATCATCCAGCGCAACAAGCCGTTCACCAAGGAAATCTGGTCGCGCGAGAAGGCGAGGGAAGTCTTTGCCGCCAAGGGCGAAAACTACAAGGTGGAGCTGGTCGATGCGATCCCGGAAGGTCAGGATCTGAAGATCTATTACCAGGGCGACTGGTTCGATCTCTGCCGTGGTCCGCACATGGCTTCGACCGGCCAGATCGGCAACGCCTTCAAGCTGATGAAGGTCGCCGGCGCCTATTGGCGTGGGGACAGCAACAATCCGATGCTGACCCGCATCTATGGCACGGCGTTTGCCGAGCAGGCCGACCTGGATAACTATCTGCACATTCTTGCCGAGGCCGAAAAGCGCGATCATCGCCGTCTCGGCCGCGAAATGGACCTGTTCCATTTCCAGGAAGAAGGCCCCGGCGTCGTTTTCTGGCACGGCAATGGCTGGCGCATGTTCCAGACGCTGGTGTCCTATATGCGCCGGCGGCTGCAGGGCGACTATCAGGAAGTCAACGCACCGCAGGTGCTCGACAAGTCGCTTTGGGAGACCTCGGGTCACTGGGGCTGGTACCGTGACAACATGTTCAAGGTCACCGTCGCCGGCGACGATACCGACGACGATCGCGTCTTCGCGCTGAAGCCGATGAACTGCCCGGGCCATATCCAGATCTTCAAGCATGGCTTGAAGTCTTACCGCGAACTGCCGATTCGCCTTGCGGAATTCGGTGCCGTGCATCGCTATGAGCCTTCGGGTGCGTTGCATGGCCTGATGCGCGTGCGCGGCTTTACGCAGGACGATGCTCACATCTTCTGCACCGACGAGCAGATGGCGGCCGAGTGCCTGAAGATCAATGATCTCATTCTCTCAGTCTATGAGGACTTCGGCTTCAAGGAGATCGTCGTTAAGCTCTCGACCCGCCCCGACAAGCGCGTCGGTTCGGACGAACTCTGGGACCGTGCCGAAAGCGTGATGATGGACGTGCTGAAAACGATCGAGGCGCAGTCCGAAGGGCGCATCAAGACCGGTATTCTGCCGGGCGAGGGCGCTTTCTACGGTCCGAAGTTCGAATATACGCTCAAGGATGCCATCGGCCGTGAATGGCAGTGTGGTACGACCCAGGTCGATTTCAACCTGCCGGAGCGCTTCGGTGCCTTCTACATCGACCAGCACTCGGAAAAGACGCAGCCTGTCATGATCCATCGCGCCATTTGCGGTTCGATGGAACGCTTCCTCGGCATCCTGATCGAGAACTTCGCCGGCCACATGCCGCTGTGGGTCTCGCCGCTGCAGGTCGTCGTCGCGACGATCACCTCGGAAGCCGATGCCTATGGCGAAGAGGTGGCGGAAGCGCTGCGCGATGCCGGTCTCGATGTCGAGACCGACTTCCGCAACGAGAAGATCAACTACAAGATCCGCGAGCACTCGGTAACAAAGGTTCCGGTGATCATCGTTTGCGGCAAGAAGGAAGCCGAAGAGCGTTCGGTCAATATCCGCCGCCTCGGCAGCCAGTCGCAGACATCCATGTCGCTCGACGAGGCGATCGCCTCGCTTGCTCTCGAAGCGACGCCGCCGGACATTCTGCGCAAGCGCGAAGCACGGCGCGTCAAAGCCGCTTGACGCCCTCATACCTGGCGGCACCTTCAGGGTGCCGTCAGAGAACTGACATACAGCTTTCATATAGTTGATGAATCAACGCGTTGCTGTGGCTGCAGCATGTGACGCAACTGAGACCATAGGAGCGGGGCAGCCCGTCGCGCACTTGGAATTCAAAGAATTATCCTACGCCAACGAACGGGACACGCGGATCAAGCGCTGGTTCATCCGCTCCATCGAAGGTCTTTCCGGCAGGGACCGTTACGCCCGGCTCTACGATATCTGGCGCACCGATATCGTCGGCAAGAGCGAGCGGGTCTTCGGCAAGATGCTCGATCTCATCGATGTGCGCCTGCTCATCAAGGGCGAGTGGCCGCCGAACCAAATTCCAGAAGCGCCGATCGTCATCGTCGCCAATCACCCCTACGGCATCGGCGACGGCATCGCGGTGCTGGCGCTTGCCGAGCAACTGGGGCGCCCCTTCAAGGTCCTAATCAACAACGAATTGTTGAAAGTGCCTGAAATGAACGACTATTCGCTGCCGGTTTCCTTCGAGGAAACCAAGGAAGCGATGGCAATCAACATGAAGACCCGGCATGAGGCTGTTCGCCTGCTCAAGGAAGGCACGACGATCATCGTCTTTCCAGCCGGCGGTGTGGCAACCGCTAAGAAGGGTTTCGGCCGGGCAGAAGATCTGCCCTGGAAAATATTCCCGGCAAAACTCATTCAGGCGGCCCGCGCCAGCGTCATTCCCATCTATTTCGAGGGGCAGAACGGCCGGCTGTTCCATTTGGCAAGCCGGATTTCGATGACCCTGCGCATCTCACTGCTAATCCGCGAATTCCGGCGTCTCTCCGGCAGCACCATCACTGCCCATATCGGCGCTCTTCGCAGCTGGGAGGCCCTTAGCGAGGGCAGTGACCGCAAGGATCTGCTAGCGAAGCTCTATGGCGCAGTCTTCTCCATGGCCCCGCCGAGAAAGGTGCTGCGGCGCCGGGCGGGATGAATCGCGAGACTTTTGTCGCCGAGTGACAACTGTCTGGATGGTTCGCGCCAGCGACCAAATGGCGCCGCAGTCGTCAATCCATGCTATCGCCGTCGTCGCCGCCAGCGGCCGGCGCCAATTGTTCATAGGTGGGCAGCGGCTGCTGGTTGGTCGTGGCCGGCGGTGTCTGGCTCTGGCGCATTGGCGGCATCTGGATCGGTAGCTGTCGGGCCGATTGTTCGGTATCGACCTCCTGCGGCTGTTGCTGTTTCATCAGCACTTCCACATCCGTATTCATGCCGGCGGCGACGGTAAAGTCGCGCTGATAGATCTTGTCCTTGTTTCGGGCGACGGCCGTGTAGCGGCCTTCCGCAAGCACCATGGTCGGGAACGCGCTGACGCTTTCGCCAACGATATCGCCCGCAGCTGTCAGGATCGACCAGGCAGTATCGGCGATTGCCTCACCGCCGGCATCCGAAACCAGCTTGAAGGTGATCTTTGCCGCCCTGTGCTGAATGGTCGCTTCCGTCACCTTGCCGGCTTCCACCTGGATATCGGCGCGGATGACGGCATTGACCTCGCCGTATTCGGAAACGACATGATAGGTGCCGGCACTCAGGCCGACCAGCGTGTTCGGCTTGACATCGTCCATGACAAGACCACGCTCGCCGTCCTCCTTGGTTTCGCTCGAATAGATCGAGAAGCTCAGCTCGTTCGGAGGGATACGGACATCGGGCCCGGATACGGCGTTCAGGACCATGCCACCGGCATCGAGAACCATCGTCTGCTTCTGGGTGTCGCCGCTTTCAGGCACGCTCAGCCGCTTGGTGACGCCGGCGCGGCCGAAAGAGACATTGACGAAATAATCGCCCGGCAAAAGGTGAAAGGAGGCCGAGCCTCCGCGCGAACTGGCGACCAGCGGCAGTTTGCCATCAGCGCCCGCAATCGGGCTGAAGACGTACCAGGCGAGGCCCTGCTGCTGCGGGCCGCTCTGGGGCGTGAGCTTGGCTTCGAGGGAAACGTCGCGCAATGTGCGCGCAGGCGAATTCTCGCCATTCGGTGCCACGAAAGCATTGAGCTTCGGCATCTTGACGCTGCCGTCGAGCTGCTTGAATTCCTTAAAGGCATCCTGTGCCGGAACGGCAGTGTTCATGCTCACAAGCATCGCGAAAGCCGCGCTCAATCGGCGAGCGGATGAAATGCCTGACATGAATACCCAACCGATTGACTTCCGATAAAACACACGCCACTTCAAAACCAATGCGGTGGCAAATTCAAGACCTACATCCCATAAAGCCCAAATGAAGGCAGTTCCTTAATGAAAACCGATATCAAGCTGGTCGACTATCTCGCGGTGCGCCGATCTATTCCTGCGTTTCAAATGTCGGAACCAGGCCCGGACAAGGCTGAAATCGAGGAGATTCTTCGGTTGGCCTCCCGTGTGCCGGATCATGGCAAGCTCGCGCCATGGCGCTTCATCGTCTATCGCGGCGGGGAACGCGCCCGCATCAGTGAAGAGCTGCTGAAGCTCGCGCTGGAAGCCAAGCCCGATCTGTCGGAAGAAATGATTCAGGTCGAGCGCACCCGCTTCACTCGTGCACCCGTGGTCGTCGCAGTCGTCAGCAAGGCGGCACCGCATTTCAAGATCCCGGAATGGGAGCAGTTGATGTCGGCGGGCGCGCTGTGCTTGAACTTGCTAATGGCGGCCAATGCCCATGGCTGGGTCTCCAACTGGCTGACGGAATGGTTCGCCTTCGACGAACGTGCCTATCCGCTGCTCGGCGTAAAGCCGGGCGAGAAGGTTGCCGGCTTCATCCATATCGGCTCGACAAGCTTCCCGCCCGTCGAACGCCCGCGCCCGGAGCTGTCGGAAACGGTGACCTGGATCGGCGGCGAGGACGCGTGATGTTCTATACGACAGACACCAATCGCCACGGTCTGGCGCATGATCCTTTCAAGGCAATCGTCGCGCCGCGGCCGATCGGCTGGATCGGCAGCAAGGGCAGGGATGGTTCGCTGAATCTCTCGCCCTATTCCTTTTTTAACGCCGTCAGCGATCGGCCGAAGCTGGTGATGTTTTCTTCCGCCGGTCGAAAGGATAGCGTGCGCAATGTCGAGGAAACAGGCGTCTTTACTGCCAACCTCGTCAGCCGCCATATCGTTGAGAAGATGAACCATTCTTCCGTTGCCGTTCCCTATGGCGTCAACGAATTCGAGCTTGCCGGACTGACGGCGAAGCCGGGAGAGCTGGTCGACGCGCCCTATGTCGCCGAGGCCTTTGCCGTGCTCGAATGCAGGGTGACTGAAATTCTGCAACCCAAAGGTCTCGATGGGGAGGTATCGGAAAATATCATGGTGATCGGCCAGGTCGTCGGTATCCATATCGACGAGACGATCATTCGCGGAGGCCGGCTGGACATGGCGTTAGCGCGCCCCATCGCACGCATGGGCTATATGGATTATAGCGAGGGCAGCGAGGTCTTCGAGATGATGAGGCCAAAGGCGCCCTGAAGGCGCCACTCATGCCTGCAGGCGAAAGGTTAACAAGCAAGGTAAACGTCCCGTAAACCTTTGCCCGATAAGGTGAAGTATAGGAATTTGCGGGGCAAGAATCGCCCCGCCGATATCGGGGCGTTACGTGATTATAGAAGCATTCCTTCGCTGGGCTGAAACCGCCAAGGCAGAAAGCAGAACCCGGGCGGCCAATGCGCTCGGCAGGGCCTATCTGCAGTCGGAGATGCCTAGGGAAGAGCGTGCGGCCGCCGAGATGGCGATGACCTATCTGCTCGACGATCCGTCTCCTCGCGTGCGGCTGGCGCTCGCAGAAGCGGTCGCGCATTCGGCCGGCGCCCCGCGGAACGTCATTCTATCTCTAGCCGAGGATCAGCCTGAAATCGCCGGGCAGATCATCCTGTTTTCGCCCGTGTTCACCGATGCCGATCTCGTCGATCTCGCATTGCGGGGTAGTGACGTGACGCGGGTACTGATCGCGTCACGCGGGGAGGTGCCGTGTGCCGTCTGTGCTGCGCTTGCCGAGATGGGCGGAGAGGTCGAAATTCTGTGTCTGCTCGAGAACGACGGTGCCTTGCTTTCACAGGCCTCCCTCAAGCGCATCGCCGAGCGCATGGGTGACTCCGCTGACATACGCGGACTGCTTCTTTCCCGGGACATTTTGTCCGCAGATATCAGGCACTTGCTAATGCGGCACGTCAGCGAAGCGCTTTCGGAATCGCCTCTCGTCCAGAGTTTTGTCGGCAGCTCCAGGCTGCAACAGGTCACGCGTGAGGCGACGGAATCCGCAACCGTTGCCATTGCAGGAACGGCGCAGCACGAGCAATTGCCTGATCTGGTCGAGCATCTAAGGCGCAGCGGCTGGCTGACACCGGCATTCCTCATGCATGCGCTATGCTCCGGCAAGGTCGATTTCTTTGCCTGCGCGATCACCAATCTTTCCGGATGCGACGAACGACGTGTGCGCTCGATCGTTTCCAGAGGACGTGTCCATGCCCTGCGGGCTCTCTACGAGAGCGCAGGGCTACGCCGAGATATCAGCACGATCTTCGTCGAGGCGACGGTGATCTGGCGCGAATCCTCCCGTAAGAACGGTACGGCGATGCTGGAAGATGTTTCTTCGCGGCTGATGCGAAAGTTCCGCCTTGCGGAGCAAAGCCCGGTTGCTGCAACGCAGCTCCTCGACATGGTCGAGAAGCTTGCCAATGCCGAAAAGCGGCAAACTGCGCGCAGCTTTGCCGCACTGGCAACGCTCGCCGCCGCGTGATATCCAGCCGGCGTTCTAAAGCGCGTCGCGATCTTTCAGATTCGCTTCCCGCGCTTTAGGTCCTTGATTTTGCGCATCGCAAAACCGCCGCACACTTTTGCGCGACATGCTCCAGGTTCCGAGGTTCATCTTGTCACTGACGATCGCTATCGAATCCCCGCGTCAGGAAGGCGTCATTCGCCTTCTCGACATGTCCAGCGCCTATGCGGAATCGCTCTATCCGGCGGAAAGCAACCATATGCTAGATCTGTCTTCGCTGGAGAAGGCGGAGGTGACCTTCTGGGTTGCCAGGGCAGAGGGGATGATCGTTGGATGTTGCGCGCTGGTGGAAGCCGGTGACGGCACGGCCGAGATCAAGCGCATGTTCGTCGATCCGGCCGCCAGGGGCCGAAGCGTCGCCCGCAGGCTCATGGAAACGCTCGAAGCGGCGGCGCTCGAAAAAGGTCTTTCCGCAGTGCGGCTTGAAACCGGCATATATCAACCGGAAGCGATCGGACTCTACCGGAAATTCGGTTATCTCGAAATTCCGCCTTTCGGCAGCTATCAGCCGGATCCACTGAGCCTTTTCATGGAAAAACGGCTGAAACAAACCAGCTGAGCAATCAACCCTCGGCAGCGTCCCGGACATGCAACTGCAGTTCGGGCTCCTGTGCGTGCTGCTCCTCGGTCAATTCGGCTTCGCGAATCCATTCGCGCCAAATGGCAACGATGATGGCCATCAGCACCGGGCCGATGAAGAGCCCGAGGAAGCCCATGGTCTTCACGCCGCCCACCAGGCCGAAAAAGGTTGGCAGGAAGGGCAGCTTGATCGGCCCACCGACGAGTTTGGGGCGAAGCGTCTTGTCGACAATGAAAAGCTCGATCGTGCCCCAGAGGAAGAGGCCAATACCGGCCCAAAGCGAGCCGCTGGCGACGAGATAGATCGAAACGAGCGACATCGAGAGCGGGGCGCCACCCGGCACAAGAGCCATGACGCCCGTGAGAACGCCGAGCGTAATGGCCGATGGAGCGCCGGCAATCCAATAGGCCACACCGAGAACGATGCCTTCACCGATAGCGATCAGCGTCATGCCCATGACGGTAGAGCTGATCGTCGCCGGCACGACGCGGGAAATCCGTTCCCAGCGATTGGGAAGGATACGTTCGCCGAGCAGATCGACCTGGCGAACGAAGGTCGAGCCATCGCGATAGATGAAAAACAGCGCGATCAGCATGAAGAGCAGGGTCAAGACGACGTGGAAGGCGCCACCGCCTGCCGCGAGTACTGCCCTGTAGATATTGCCGATATGGGCGCCGCTTACGAGCTGCGCCAACTCACCGAGTGAGCCAGGGCTGCCGACATATTGTGTCCACTGCTCGCCGAGCCAGGAGCCGACGACCGGCAAAGCCAGAATCCATTGCGGCGGCGGCGCCCCCTCACGATTCACATGGATTGCCCAGCCGAACCAGTCGCGTACTTCTCCGGCCATGTAGAGGGCTGAAAGAACGATCGGCAGAACCAGAAAGGTCACGATGAATGCGATGGCGATGGTGGCGGCAATTGTCGTATTCCCGCCCGTTCGCCGGACGATATCGCTGTAAAGCGGCCAGGTGGCAAAGCCGATCACCGCGGCGGCCAGAACCGGAACGAGAAAGCCGTAGAAGAAATAAATGCCGGCAATGGCAATCAGAATCAGCAGCCAGCGTGCCGCGGAAATGGATGGGATCAAAGGCATGCGCGCATGCGCGCTCGGCCCCAGCCACCGGTGTTCCTTTGGCTTATGACGTTCAAATACACCCACCGGTCTTACTTCGCCCCAATTTACTAGATCATCCGGTTATGGGGTATGATCTAGGCCGTTTCAAGAGCAACGGCTTCAAGCTTCTTATTCAGCCGTCATGACAATAGCACGACTGCCCTGCGCGCCATAATCAAGGCCACAAAGCATCTTGAATGCAAAAGACTGAGTTTTTTGCATCGAATTGAAACTGTTTTGGTGAGCAGGATCAGCAAATCCGTTCGGCGGTTGGTGCGCCGTCAGATATCCAGATCCTCCGCAAAGGCAGCACGCTCCTGAATGAAGCGGAAGCGTGCGTCGGCCTTGGTGCCCATCAGATTGTCGACCGCGTCGCGCGTGCCTTCGAAATCCACTTCGTCGATCTCGACGCGCAGCAATGTGCGCTTGGCCGGGTCCATCGTCGTTTCCTTGAGCTGGGCCGGCAGCATTTCGCCCAGACCTTTGAAGCGGCTGATCTCGACCTTGCCTTTGCCCTTGAATTCCGTCTGCATGAGTTCCAGGCGGTGGGCGTCGTCGCGGGCATAGATAGATTTCGAGCCCTGCGTGATCTTGTAGAGCGGCGGTACGGCCAGGAAGAGATGGCCCTGGCGGATCAGCTCAGGCATCTCCTGATAGAAGAAGGTGATGAGCAGCGAGGCGATGTGAGCGCCATCGACGTCGGCATCGGTCATGACGACGATGCGCTGATAGCGAAGATCTTCCTCGCGGTATTTGGAGCGCGTGCCGCAACCGAGCGCCTGGACCAGATCGGCAATCTGCTGGTTGGCGGAAAGCTTCTCGCGACCGGCGCTGGCGACGTTGAGGATCTTGCCGCGCAGCGGCAGGATCGCCTGATTCAAGCGGTTGCGCGCTTGCTTGGCAGAGCCACCGGCCGAGTCACCTTCGACCAGGAAAAGTTCCGCGCCAGCGGCGGAGTTCTGCGAGCAGTCGGCCAGCTTGCCGGGCAGGCGCAGCTTGCGCACAGCCGTCTTGCGATTGACTTCCTTCTCCTTGCGGCGGCGCATGCGCTCTTCGGAGCGCTCGATCACCCATTCCAGCAGCTTCTCGGCTTCGGCCGGATTATCGGTGAGATAATGGTCGAAAGGGTCACGCAGGGCGTTTTCGACGATGCGCTGTGCTTCGACCGTCGCGAGCCTGTCCTTGGTCTGGCCGACAAATTCCGGTTCGCGGATGAAGATCGACAGCATGCCGACGCCGGATATCATCACGTCATCCGTGGTGATATTGGCCGCACGCTTGTTCTGGGTGAGATCGGCGTAGTTTTTCAGGCCCTTGGTCAATGCGATGCGGAGGCCCGCCTCATGCGTGCCGCCTTCCGGGGTCGGAATCGTATTGCAATAGGAATGGATCTGCGGGTCGCCGCCATACCAGGTGATGGCCCATTCGAGCGAGCCGTGGCCGCTTTCCTTCTCAGACTTGCCTGCAAAGATTTCACGGGTGACGGTGAATTCGTTGCCCATCGTCGCCTTGAGATAGTCTTTCAGGCCGCCCGGGAAGTGAAAGACCGCCTTTTCCGGAACATCGGCACCTTCCGGCGCCAGCTCGGGATCATAGCCCCAGCGGATCTCGACGCCGCCGAACAGATAGGCCTTGGAACGGGCCATGCGGAAAACGCGGGCCGGATCGAAACGGGCGTGATCGCCGAAGATCTGTGGATCGGGATGGAAGCGGACGCGGGTGCCGCGCCGGTTATGCACATCGCCCAACTCTTCCAGGCCGCCCACCGGCAGACCCCGCGAGAAGCGCTGGCGATAGAGCTTGCGGTTACGGGCAACTTCGACTTCGAGGTCGTCCGACAACGCATTGACGACGGACACGCCGACACCGTGCAGACCGCCCGAGGTCTCATAGGCCTTGCCGTCGAACTTACCGCCGGCATGCAGCTTGGTCATGATGACTTCGAGCGTCGATTTGCCGGGCACCTGCGGATGGTTTTCCACCGGAATGCCACGGCCGTTATCCGTGACGGTGAGATAACCTTCCCGATCGAGATAGACTTCGATGAAATTGGCGTGACCGGCCACAGCCTCGTCCATCGAGTTGTCGATCACTTCGGCGAAAAGGTGGTGCAGCGCCTTCTCGTCCGTGCCGCCGATATACATGCCGGGGCGCATGCGGACCGGCTCGAGCCCTTCGAGAACACGAATCGAACTCGCGCCATATTCCTCCGACGACTGGGTCGGCGCCGCCGCGCGCTGTGCGGGCGCAGGGGGCTTTTCTGCCTTTACCACCGGCTTTTCCGCTGCCTCCGGCTTCGGGGAGCGGGGGAGTCCGGAGAAGAGATCGTTGCTATTGTCCATAGAATTTCAAGCTGCTCAGATTTGTTCTGGTGGGGCCAGACCCCTTCATTATCGCATTTGTCGCCGCTATTCGCGAATCACCGCGATTCTGCCAGAAACAGCGCACAAGAGCGATGGCGCCCCACGACGGGGCAGATTCATGAAAGAGATTTGCGTTGCCGGGTGAAGAATGGCAAGCCCGATGGCCGATCGGAGGAAGTATCCGCATGCCAATGTCCACAGCTCATTTGCCCGTTCTGTCCGCAATCTCGGGCATTTTGTTGCTTGCGACCACCTCGGGAACCTCTGCCGAGATGCTCAAGCCGTTCAAGGACGAACTGTTTTCCAGCCAGACGGTCATTGAGAGTCACGACAACGGCGCCTTCCAGACGATCGATTATCAGGAATTGCGTGACATTAACGGCCGCGACCAGATTCCGGAAAAGCGCGTCAAACCGGCTTATGTCGATACCGGCGTGCGCTGGAAGGCGCAGGAGGACGAAACGCTCGAGATCGGCGATCGCAGGGTCGATGTCACCCGCGTAGGCCCCGCATCGAAACAGGCCTTTACCGTGATCTTCATTCACGGCCGAGGCGGCGACCGCCGGCTTGGCTCCAACGATTATACATTCGGCGGCAATTTCAACCGGCTGAAGAACCTGGCTTACAAGAACGGCGGCACCTATTATGCGCCGAGCGTCAGAGGTTTCGACAGCAATGGCGTTGCCGATATCGCGGCGCTCATCCGCTACTCCTACGAGCAATCCGGCGGCAAGCCCGTCATACTAACCTGTGCTTCCATGGGGAGTTTCATCTGCTGGGGCATCACGCGCGATGCCGAAAGCGTCAAGCGGCTGAAGGGCATGGCGATCCTGAGTGGCGTTACCGATCCGGATTTCACGAAGAGCGCTTTCTTCAAGGCAAAGCTGCCGCTCTGGTTTACCCACGGCAGCAAGGATCCAGTCTACGCCGCGGCCGACCAGCAAGCCTTGTTCGAGAAACTTTACAAGGCGCATTATCCCACGCGTTTTACGCTTTTCGAAACCGGAAACCACGGAACGCCGGTGCGCATGACCGATTGGCGCAAGGTTCTCAACTGGCTCGTGGATCCACAGGCGTCGTGAAACACATCGCACAATTCGATTTATTTTCCGGATAAGCATTTTTTCAAACGATTTGAACAGGTTTCGGCCTTGTTCGCTAACTTTCCTTTGCTCCGCCTTTTTGTTAGTCCGATGGATGAAATAGGGGGAGAAACCGGAATGACGAAGACGATACGGCCGCTTTTGGCCGGAAACTGGAAGATGAACGGCACACGCGCGAGCCTGGATCAGATCAAGGCGATCGCGGATGGCGTCAAGACGCCACTGTCGGAGAAAATCGACACGCTGCTCTGCCCCCCGGCGACGTTGCTCTATGTGGCAACGGCGCTTTGCGACGACAGCCCGCTCGCCATCGGCGCCCAGGATTGCCATCAGCAGGTCAGTGGCGCTCATACGGGTGACATCTCGGCCGAAATGATTGCCGACTGCTTCGGCACGCATGTCATCGTCGGCCATTCCGAGCGCCGTAGAAATCACGCGGAAAGCGACATGCTTGTACGCGCCAAGGCACAGGCCGCGCACGATGCCGGCCTGATTGCCATCATCTGCATCGGCGAGACTGCCTATGAACGCAATAGCGGCCAGACGCTCGACGTTTTGAAGCGGGAGTTGATTGGCTCGGTTCCGGATGTTGCGACCGCGGCAACGACCGTAATTGCTTACGAGCCAGTCTGGGCAATCGGCACCGGCGTGGTTCCGACCAGCGAAGATGTCGAGGAAGCCCATGCCTTCATGCGCGCAGAGCTTATCGAACGCTTCGGCAAGGAGGGCGCAAACATGCGAATTCTTTACGGCGGATCCGTCAGCGGTGCGAATGCGCGCAGTCTTCTCGACATTCCGCATGTCAACGGCGTGCTTGTCGGCGGACAAAGCTTGAAAGCCGCCGACTTCCTTGCCATTTATGCCGCATTCGAACGGCAGTTCGCCTGAAGCAACAACTTGCCCGGAGTTCCGGCCTTAAAAGGGCTTGGAATAGGCGAGAGCCTCATGTAAAGAGCCGCGAGCTTTTATTTTTGATGCCCGCACCGGGCAGGACTGGATCTATGCAAACCGTACTGCTTGTCATCTATCTCATGATCGTCGTCGCCCTTATCGGCGTGGTGCTGATTCAGCGCTCCGAAGGTGGCGGCCTTGGCATCGGCGGCGGATCGGGCTTCATGTCTGCGCGCGGTACGGCCAATGCGCTGACGCGCACCACGGCCATTCTTGCGGCGCTGTTCTTCGCACTTGCGCTCGGCATGAACGTGCTATCCCGCTTCGAGGCGCGTCCGACCGACGTTCTCAATCGTATTCCGAGCACGGCGGGTCAGGGCAACGGTATCCTCGATTCGCTTGGTGGCCAGAAGGGTGCTGCTCCGGCAACCACCCAGCCGAAGCCGGCCGACAACAGCGGCGTGCCGAACAGTGGGGCCGTTGCTCCGCAATCGCAGGCGACCCCGCCGGCCGCGACGAATCAGGCAGCACCTGCACAGCAGGCTCCGGCCGCGACCGGTCAACAGACCGCGCCGGCGACGACCACTCCCGCGCCAGCCGACAACGGCGGCGTCCCGACCGGCAAGTAATTCCGGTCGCCAAAGATCATCCCCGGCAGGTCCTCGGATCTGCCGGTTTTGTTTTGTCCATATTCCGCGTTCTGTAGCCAAAATTCCGGAAACGAATTTTAGGGCTAGCGGAATCATTTGTGAAAAGGTATCCGGTGACTCCCATGGCGCGATATGTATTCATCACTGGCGGCGTGGTTTCTTCCCTCGGAAAAGGAATTGCGGCTGCGGCTCTCGGAGCGTTGTTGCAGGCTCGTGGTTATCGAGTCCGCCTGCGCAAACTCGACCCCTATCTGAACGTGGATCCGGGCACCATGAGCCCGACCCAGCACGGCGAGGTCTTCGTCACCGACGACGGAGCGGAAACCGACCTCGATCTCGGCCACTACGAGCGCTTCACTGGCCGCTCGGCCACCAAGACCGATAACATCACCACCGGTCGCATCTATAAGAACATCATCGACAAGGAACGCCGTGGCGACTATCTCGGCGCGACCGTTCAGGTTATTCCGCACGTTACCAACGAGATCAAGGATTTCGTCACCGAAGGCAATGACGAGTATGATTTCGTCATCTGCGAGATCGGCGGTACGGTCGGCGATATCGAAGCCATGCCTTTCATGGAAGCGATCCGCCAACTCGGCAACGACCTGCCACGCGGCACGGCTGTCTACGTTCATCTGACGCTGATGCCCTATATTCCGGCCGCCGGCGAATTGAAGACCAAGCCGACGCAGCATTCCGTCAAAGAACTGCAGGCCCTCGGCATCCATCCCGATATCTTGCTCGTGCGTGCCGACCGGGAAATCCCCGAAGCCGAACGCCGCAAACTCTCGCTGTTCTGCAACGTGCGGGAATCTGCCGTCATTCAAGCGCTCGATGTTGCGAACATCTATGACGTGCCGATGGCTTACCACAGGGAAGGCCTCGATAACGAGGTGCTAGCCGCCTTCGGCATCGAGCCGGCTCCGAAGCCGCGTCTGGAACAGTGGGAAGAGGTCTGCAATCGCATCCGCACGCCGGAAGGCGAGGTGACCATCGCCATCGTCGGCAAATATACCGGTCTCAAGGATGCCTATAAGTCGCTGATCGAAGCGCTGCATCACGGCGGCATTGCCAACCGGGTCAAGGTCAAGCTGGAATGGATCGAGTCCGAGGTCTTCGAAAAGGAAGATCCAGCACCTTATCTCGAGAAGGTGCACGGCATTCTCGTGCCTGGCGGTTTCGGCGAGCGCGGTTCCGAAGGGAAGATCCTGGCTGCCCGTTTCGCGCGCGAACGCAAGGTACCGTATTTCGGCATCTGCTTCGGCATGCAGATGGCCGTCATCGAGGCGGCCCGCAATCTGGCCGGTGTCGAACATGCTTCGTCGACCGAATTCGGGCCCACAAAGGAACCGGTCGTCGGCCTGATGACCGAATGGCTGAAGGGCAACGAACTGCAGAAGCGCACCGCATCGGGCGATCTCGGCGGCACCATGCGTCTCGGTGCCTATAAGGCGGCCCTGAAGAAGGGCACGAAGATTTCGGAAATCTACGGCTCCACCGATATTTCGGAGCGCCATCGCCACCGCTATGAAGTCAACATCGACTACAAGGATAAGCTGGAAGATTGCGGCCTGACCTTCTCCGGCATGTCACCGGATGGCGTGCTGCCTGAGACGATCGAATATGCGGATCATCCGTGGTTTATCGGCGTCCAGTACCATCCGGAACTGAAATCCCGTCCGCTGGAACCGCATCCGCTGTTCTCCAGCTTCATCGAAGCGGCGACGGAACAGAGCCGGCTGGTATAGAGCGCTTCACCGAAGCGCTCTACATCTTTGCTTTTACGCAGTTCCGGACGGAAAACCGCTACGCACTTTTCCTGGAACTGCTTTGAGGACTGCAAATCGCTTGCGGTAGTCGCTTGGGCTTACCGCAAGCCTCTCCCGAAAATGATGGCGCATGGTGGCGAGCGATCCAAATCCACTTGCCACCGCCACATCGTCAAGCGAAGTAGCCGTCTGTTTCTCCAGGAGATCGCGGGCACGCCGCAGCCGCTCGCTGAGCAGCCATTCGCCCGGCGCCATGCCGGTGGTCGCCTCGAAACGGCGCTGAAAAGTCCGCACGCTCATGCCGGCCCGCGCTGCAAGCGTCACAATGGGCTGATCTTCCTGCAGACGCTCTCGCATCCATTCTAGCAGGGGGCCTAAACGCGCGCCCTCGCGCTGCCTTAAAACCGGCGTCTCGATATATTGAGCCTGGCCGCCCTCGCGATGCGGGGGCACCACGAGACGGCGGGCGACGCTATTGGCGGCGTCAGGTCCGAAGTCCCGACGCACGACATGCAGGCAGAGATCGATCGCAGCGGCACTGCCGGCGGCCGTGAGCACCTTATCCTCATCGACATAGAGAACATCGGCATCCACGGATATATCCGGATAGCGCGCCGCGATAGACTCGACATAGCGCCAATGCGTGGTTGCCTTGCGGCCCGCCAGCAATCCTGCGGCGGCGAGGACCGCGACACCAGAGCAGAGAGACATGATGCGGACGCCGCGGCGGCTCGCCGCCTGGAGCTGGGCAACCAGCGGGGCAGGGACTGCCGTGCCTATACCACGCCAACCGGGCACGACGATCAGGTCAGCATCGGCAAGGACCTCGAGGCCATGATCGACCTGCACCGTCAGCCCACCCGCGGCGCGCAGTAGGCCTTCCTCGATCGCGCAGGCGGAAAAGCGATACCAATCCTCACCCATCTCCGGTCGCGGCAGGCCGAAAATTTCGTAGGCGACACCAAATTCGAAGGTGCAGAGCCCGTCATAGACGAGGGTGACGACATGTGGGCCGTGAAGATTGGGGTTATCTGAGTTTGACATGATATTGACGTTATATGGCATTTCGGCCAATTTCAACCACGGGATCGCTCAGGCATGAATGCACCGAAACAAAGAAGGAGCGTTCCATGTCGCTAGTCAGTGAAATCCCCACCGCAGATCCCAGTCTCGTCGCCGAGCACTATGCCAAGAGGCTTGGCTTCGAAACCGATTGCTCCGACGTCTACCAGTCCATGACATCAGGCAATGTCGATTTCGTTCTGCTCGATGTCCGCGGTCCTGCAATGTACCAAGAGAAGCATATCCCGGCTGCGATCAACCTGCCGCATGGCAAGATGACCGCAAGGAAGATGGCGGAATGGCCTGACGATACCCTGTTCGTCGTCTATTGCGCCGGGCCGCATTGCAATGGCACCGACAAGGCGGCTTGGCGCCTGGGCACGCTCGGCAAGCGCGTGAAGGTCATGATCGGCGGCATGACCGGCTGGGCCGATGAGGGTTATCCGTTCGAGAAGGGCTGAGCGCGAGGGCAGAGCTGGCGTATGCAGGGTCTGCCCATTTTTACGACACTGCGAAAAACTTCGGCATCTACGTCATTTGACTGTCGCGTCGCTTTCGTTTCCGTGACACTATGCGAGTAAGCATAATGGGAACAAAAGTATGATCCTTAATCCATTTGACGATGGCGTCGAGCGGCCGAGGGCCAAGATTGCCGTCACCTTCACTCTGTTGGTCGCTTTCAATATTGCCGCGTGGGCTTGGGCCTGGGTCGCTTTTGCAGACCGCCCGTCTTTGCTTGGCATTGCGCTTCTTGCCTATATGTTCGGACTACGCCACGCTTTCGATGCCGATCACATCGCCGCCATCGACAATGTCGTACGCAAGCTCATTCAGGAAAAGAAGCAGCCCTATGCGGTCGGCTTTTTCTTCTCGCTCGGTCATTCCTCCATCGTGGTGATCGCCTCCATCCTGATTGCCGCAACGGCAGCTGCCATGCAGAGCCAGCTCGATTCCTTCCACGATATCGGCGGCGTCATCGGTACGACGGTTTCGGCTGTTTTTCTGCTGCTGATCGGTATGGCCAATCTCCTCGTCCTGAAGGGCGTCTGGTCGGCCTTCAGACGAGCGCAGAGGGGCGAGCGGATCGCAGAGGAAGATCTCGACACGCTGCTTGCCGGCGGCGGCTTGCTGGCGCGCATCTTCCGGCCCATGTTCAAGGTCGTAACTCGCTCCTGGCATATGTATCCGATCGGCTTCCTTTTCGGCCTCGGCTTCGATACCGCAACAGAGATCGGGCTTCTCGGCATTTCCGCCGCTCAAGCCGCGCAGGGCATGTCCTTCTGGACCATACTCGTCTTTCCGGCGCTATTTACCGCCGGCATGTCGTTGATGGATACTCTCGACAGCACGCTGATGACGGGCGCCTATGGCTGGGCCTTCGTCAAGCCGGTGCGCAAGCTTTGGTATAATCTAACCATTACCGCGGCGTCGGTCGTCGTCGCCGTCTTCATCGGCGGCATCGAGGCTTTGGGGCTCATCGCCGACAAACTCGGCCTCGAAGGAGGTTTCTGGAGCTTCGTGGGCGAACTCAACGACAATCTTGCCAACTTCGGCTTCGCCGTCGTCGGCATTTTCCTTTTGAGCTGGCTGGTTTCGACGGTGCTCTATAAAGCCGGAGGCTACGACAACTTGCAGATCAATCGCTCATGACGCATCATTGCGCCCGGGGATCGAGCATGTTTTGACTGGACATCGTCGTCCGCGGCTCCAGTTATATGCGATGAGGGGCCACCACCATGATCCATGCAAGCAGTATTCGCGGCCTAGGACTGACGGCAGGCATCCTGTTCGTCATCGGCGCCGGCACAGCTTTTGCGCAAATTGTCTCGAATTGCCCGCTGCAGCCGACCGTCAGCACCGAACGCCGGACTTTGAATTGCCAGCCTGGGCTTAGCATCACCGTCGAGCGCGGCGCGAATTTCCACCTTGCTGACCGAAATCGGGATGGCCGGGTGGACGCTATCGTGCTCGACAGCAAGGCGGCCTTGGTCGATGTGGATAGTAGCCGTGTTCAGGGTGGGTTCGAAGTGGTAACGCCGCAGGCGATCGCTGCCGTCCGCGGCACGCGATGGGCTGTAGACGCGCAACGTGGCAAGACATCCGTGCTCGTGTTGCGCGGCCGTGTTGCGGTTAACAAGGTATCGACCGGGCAAGGGGTGACGCTCGGGCAAGGGCAAGGTGTCGATGTGGATCGCACTCGCTCTGCCTTGCGTGTCAATCCGTGGGGACAGCCGCGCATAAACGCCTTGATGGCACGCCTCGGCCAGTGAGATCCCGACGCCATGCGCAGACCATCGCTGCAAACGTTGATTGCGCTTCTCTTGACTGTCGCCTGGAGCCTGGGTCTTGGCATTGCGCACCTGCGCGGTGACATTCCCTTCATCGACGGCGCGGAAGCAACACTTACAAATCTCCGCAATACGCTCGGCGGCCACAGCCAACCGCCCGATCTCGTCACGATCGTCGCCATCGACGATGAGACCTCGCGAGTGGCGGGGCGCTATCCCTTGCCGCGCGCCACGCTTGCCAGGATCGTCGACGCCATCTCCGCCCTGGGACCTGGAGCCATCGCCCTCGACGTGCTTCTGGTCGATCCCGGTGACGAAGCCGGCGATGCGGCGTTGGAGCAATCACTCAAGCGGACCAAGGTCGTGCTGGCCGCAGCCGGCATCTTTCCCGAAAGCCGCCAGCGCGTTGTCGACAACAGCAACGAGCCTCTCGCCCGCGTGCCCAGCGCGCTGCAATTCCTCGAACCGCAGCAGCGGTTCGCCGATGCCGCAAGCTATGGCATCGTCAATCTGCAGACCGACAAGGCGGGCACGCCGCGTTTCGTTCCGATGCTGTTTCGCAGCGGCGAACGGATCGAGCCATCCTTTTCGCTACGCGTCGTTTCCGCCGCAAGCGGCGAGCAGACGACTGTTCTTTCCGACCATATCAAGATCGGCGACCGTTCCATCCATACCGACACCGGCTATCTCATGCCGCTCTCGTTCTACGGTCCGCGTGGAACAATCCGCACCGTCAGCGCCAGCGCGGCGCTGAGCGGCCAGTTGCCGGAAGCCGCGATCAGGGACCATGTCGTCGTTATCGGCGCGACCGTTACAGGGGGAGGAGATGTCTTTCCGACGCCGTTCGATCCCGTTCTGCCCGGTGTCGAGGTGATCTCCACTTCCATTACGCATCTGATCTCAGGAGATGGCCTGGTACGCGACCGCAACGTTCGTTTCATCGACCTTTATTTCGCCGTCGGGCTGCCGATTGCCGTTGTCAGCCTTCTTTCATGGCGACGCAGCACCCTAGGTCTGATCATGGTGCTGGGCGTCGTCCTGCTTTGGTTTGCCATCAACGTCAGCGCCTTCAAGCATGGAATTTGGCTAAGCGCCGCCCTTCCGATTGCGGCAACTGTCCCGCCGGCGCTGCTGTTTGGCGCGATCCAGCTTTGGCTCGACCGCAGACGCGCCACCCGCTTCGCCGAACAAAGCCAGCTGTTGCAGCGCATCCAGGCGCCTGGTCTGGCCGAGCATCTTGCGCGCGATCCCGGCCTTCTCGCAGAGCCGGTACACCAGGAGGCGGCCGTCGTCTTCATCGATATCAATGGCTTCACCGGTCTTAGCGAATCGATCGGCCCGACCGCCGTGCGTGAACTGCTGAACGGCTTCTACAATCTCGTCGACGAAGAAGTGAGTGCATCCGGCGGTGCCATTACCAGCTTCATGGGTGACGGCGCCATGATCCTTTTCGGCCTGCCGCATCCAAAGCCTGCCGATCCTGCCAATGCAGCGCATTGTTGCATTCGCCTGGCTCACCGGATGAGAGATTGGCTCTCGGCATTGCCGCAGGGAATAACCTCGCGAATCGGTTTCAAAATCGGCGCTCATTTCGGCACCATCGTCGCCTCCAGGCTCGGCGGCGGCGATCGTCAACAGATCACTGCGACGGGTGATACGGTCAACGTTGCCAGTCGCTTGATGGAGGTTGCCGCAGGTCACCATGCGGAGGCTGCCATCAGCGCCGACCTCTTGCTTGCGGCGGGTCGCGACAGCACTCCCTTCAAAGAGGGGCACCTTAACGGCCCGATCGAAACAAGCCTGCGTGGCCGAGCCGGTTCTTTGACCATATGGCTTTGGCGCGATCGGCCGTGACCCGAGAGATCCCAGCGCGTCGAATCTTATGCGTACCACATGGGAGCGATTGAAATCACGAGGAGACAAGCGAGAGAAATGTTGAGTGCTCGCCATTGCCAGGCCGTTTTCAAGAGGTGTCCGAGCATTAGCCCCAGAGCGCACCAAACCGCCAAAGAGAAAGCGGCGATAAGGCAGAAGGTCACGCCAAGTAGGCATGCAAGTCTGGCCGGACTATCCGCCAGCGCGGCAAAGGCGGCGGCGGCGCCCATCGTCATCGCCCAGCCCTTGGGATTGTGCCAGAGCATCCAGACGCCGGCAAGGAAGCCTGTCGGCCTCACCATCTGCCCGGCCTCGCGCGGCTGGCCGCTTCTGCCGATTCGAATAGCGAGCCAGAGCAAATAGAGGGAGCCCAGCGTCTTCATGGCGATTTGCAACATTGGCAAGGCCATCAAAACGCCACCCAGCCCAGCCGCCGCCGCACCGGCCATGGAGCCCAGGCCGAAGGCAAAGCCGCCCATGACAGGTATCGAGCGGCGGAAACCGAAATGCGCGCCGGACGCAGTCGCGAGCGTGGTCGCACCGCCCGGCGTTATGGTGGAAACCAATGCGAAGAATATCAGCGGCAGCAAGGGTTCGATCGTCATATCCAGCCTTTCTCTAATTGAAAAAGGCATAGGCGCCGCTCCAGCATCATGAAATCGAATATTGAAGGATCGATGCATTAGCAATTATAATGCCTGCATGATCCGAAACTTTGATATTGCCCTCATCAGAACCTTCGCCACGGTTGCCGACCAGGGGAGCATGACGATTGCAGCTAATATGCTGCATATGACGCAAGGCGCCGTCAGCCAGCAGATCAAGCGACTGGAGGACATGCTCGGCTGCGCCCTGTTCGAGCGTGATAGGCGTGGATTGCGGTTGACAGAAGCGGGCGAACGGCTGCGCGGTAATGCCCGTCGCCTATTGACGTTGAATGACGAGATCTGGGACGACATGACGGAAAGCACGGTTCGCGGCGGCGTCCGACTCGGCGTTCCCTATGATCTTGTCGGAGCAACGCTGGCGCCTGTGCTGAAATCCTATGCCGAGCGCCATCCGCAGGTGGAGATTTCGCTGGTTTGCGCATCATCACCGGAACTGCTGGAAGAGCTGGGGAAGGGAGCCATCGACCTCTGCGTGGCTGAGGAACCATACGGCACGTCGCAGGGGGAATGCCTTGCTGTGGAGCGGCTCGTCTGGGTCGGAGCGAAGGCCGGCAATGCCCATCGCAAGGTGCCGCTGCCGATCTCGATGGTCGCCGATACCTGTGCCTTCCGATCATCCGTCTTTGCGGCGCTCAGCAAGGATGGTCTGCGCTGGCGGACGGTCTTTGAGAACGGCAATATCGAGGCGACCACGGCGACCGTGCGTACAGACCTGGCCGTCACCGCCTGGCTCGCTTCGACCGTTCCGGCTGATCTCGATATTCTCACCGTCGAGCAGGGTCTGCCCGAATTGCCGGTTTTTTCGATCAACTTGCATTTGCCGAAAAGTGGCGCGACGCCGCAGGCGCTGGAGCTTGCCCGCCATATCCGCGAGGGCATGACGCGGCCGCGCCAATCCGCGGCCGCCTGAGTGCCGCATCCCGATGGACCGGCCTATGCCGCCTTCGGCAGCGGACCGACATAGCGGGACTGCGGACGGATCAGACGTCCGTCAAGTGTCTGCTCGCGGGCATGGGCGATCCAGCCGACCGCGCGGCCGATCGCGAAGACGCCGGTGAAGGAGCTGCGGGGGAAGCCGAGGGCATCGAGCAGCAGGGCAGTGTAATATTCAACATTGACGTCCAAGGGCCGATCCGGTTTGCGCTCTTTCAACAGCGCCAGTGCTGCCGTCTCGATCGCTTCCGCCAGGGCGATACGTCCAGCATCTGCCTGGCCGCTAGCAAAGATCGGTTTCAACGCTGTCTTCAGGGCATCGGCGCGCGGGTCACGCACGCGATAGATGCGATGGCCGAAGCCCATCAGCCGCTCGCCACGATCAAGCGCGTCAGACAACCATGCACGTGCATTTTCGGGCTTTCCGACACCATCAAACATATCGAGAACCGGGCCGGGGGCGCCGCCGTGCAGCGGTCCCTTGAGGGCGCTGATTGCTGCAAGCACGGAGGAGGTCAGACCGGCATGGGTCGAGGCGATGACGCGGGAGGCGAAGGTCGACGCATTCAAGCCGTGATCGGAAATCGTCACCAGATAGGCATCGAGTCCCGCCGTTTGCTCGGCGGTTGGTAACCGGCCCGTCAGCATGCGCAGGATATCATCGGATTGGGACAAGGATGCATCCGGCTTGATCGGTGCTTGCCCCTTCTGCAATCGCAAGATGGCCGGCAGGAAAACGGCCGGGGCCGCCATCAGGCGGATCGCCGTTGCAAAACCTTCGCCGTCGGCAACGCGCGCCAGCAAGGCGCGCACGGCGTCCACCGGCGGCAGTGCGAGCAGAGCGGCATCGGCAGCCTCAACATGCGGGAAAAGCGCAACGCGAGCCGCGCCGAGTTGAGTTCGGATGGAAGCTGCATCGATATGTTCGTCAAACAGGCCATCGAGCAGCAGCGCAGCAACATCCTCGAAGCGGCTGGTCGCCACCAGATCATCGAGCGACACGCCGCGGATGATCAGGCGACCGGCAGCGCCGTCGACGTCGGACAGCTTGGTTTCTGCGGCAATGACATCTTCAAGACCACTTTTCATTACGGTTCTCCTTTGACTATCCGATTAGATCGGATCTATTTCTATTGACGTCAATCTTGATACAATTGATCAATATGAGGACCGATGAGCTGGCTGACGGCGGAGCAGGCGCTGAACCTGCTGGGAACGAAATCACAGACGCTCTACGCCAATGTCAGCCGCGGGCGCATTCGTGCGAAAGCCGATCCCGCAGATACGCGGCGCAGCCTTTATTTCGCCGATGACGTCAAGCGATTGGCCGCCCGCCATGCCGGAAGGCGCAAGACCGAGGCGGTGGCCGCCGAAGCTATTCAATGGGGCGATCCGGTATTGCCATCGGCGCTGTCGACGGTTTCGAACGGCAGGCTTTTCTATCGTGGCAGGGACGTGGCGATGCTTGCCGAAAGCGCAAGCCTCGAAGATATCGCGCTGCTGCTTTGGGACATGAAGCGGCCGTTGCGATTCGAGCCAAGCGAGGCGCGGCGGAAGCCGCCCTCATTGGATAGCGCTTTCTCCATGCTTGCCGAGCGCATAACACGCGACCTACCGTCGCTCGGACGTTCACTTCCGGCCCTCCAAAACGAAGCTGAAAGCGTATTCGGTACGGTGGCCGAAGCATTGGCTCCCGGCCCATGGGATCAGCCGCTGCATCGACGTCTCGCCACCGCCTGGAACCGTCCGGATGCCGAGGATGTGATCCGCCGCAGCTTCGTCTTGCTCGCAGATCATGAGCTGAATGCGTCGACCTTCACTGCGCGGATCACGGCATCCGCAGGCGCGACATTATCTGCTGCCACTCTATCCGGCCTTTCGACGCTGACCGGTCCGCTGCATGGCGGCGCGTGGCAGAGCGCGCGCACGCTGATCGCGCGGGCGGCCACGACGGGAGTGGACGAAGCGGTGCGCAGCTATCTGGCGGAAGGACGGCCATTGCCTGCTTTCGGCCATCAGCTTTATCCTGACGTCGATATTCGTGGCGAGGCGCTGCTTGGCTGCTTCACACTGCCTCCGCTCTTCGCCAGGGTTCGCGATGTCAGCGAGCAATTGGTCGGTGAGCGCGTCAATATTGACTTCGCACTGACGGCGATGACTCACGCCTATCATCTCCGGGAGGATGCACCGCTGATCATTTTCGCGCTGGCACGGACGGTCGGCTGGCTTGCGCATGCCATGGAGCAGGCCACCAGCGGCAGGCTCATTCGCCCGCGTGCGCGCTATGTCGGCCCGCCGGTAGAGTAATTTGGCCGCTGGCTGCGGTGAAGGCTATATGTCCCCAAAGGAGCACAGATACGCGCTATGGAAAGAGGCTTTCGATGAAGGCTGCAATATCCGTGCGCAAAGGAGAGTTCGCCGTAACGGCGTCAATCCGATAAAAATCGTGCTGCTTTCCTGCGTAGGCTTTCCAATAACTCGGAAGAGTGTTGTTCCAACTTTCGGTTGGCCGATATGGGTCGGCCTCTCCCCAGAGTACCATAGTCGGTATATTCAAAGGGGAGGTTTCCAAGCGCAGTCTCGTTGATGATACGCAGATCAAAGCCTTGAGCTCCAGCCCCTCCTTGACCGCATTCCATAGAGCAGTTCCACCTGCGCTGAAGCCAATGCCGACGCACATGCGTCCATCAAGTTCGAGAAGTCCTCGAAACGCTTGTTGCAAACCACCTTTATTGAAAAGGTGGTCGTGAAGATTGTCTCCACTTAGGTCAGGGCGCCCGCTGAGGCTGGCAAGCTGTAAACCGCGGTGCCTAAAGCCTCCGGCATCCAATAGTTCGACAAAAGTTTCCGGAAAGCCATGGATATCGCTAACGACCAACAAGTCTTGCGTTCTTGAACGGCACATAATCAGACCATTTTTTATCGTTTCGATAGCCGCATTGCCTTCGCGCCGGTTTGGCGTATGCGCTATGTACGGCCACCCGTACCGCGATTTCACAGGAAATGCAGCGCCCGCCACTCAAGTCACCGGCAAGTGACAAACCGCTTCGATGTTGTGGCCGTCCGGATCGAGAACGAAAGCGCCATAGTAGTTCGCGTGATAGTGAGGACGAAGCCCGGGAGGGCCGTTGTCGATGCCGCGGGCTGCAAGCGCCGCCCGGTGAAATTCGTCGACGATTTTCCTGCTTTCGGCAGTGAAGGCTATATGTGCACTTGTCTGCGGTGCATCACGCTGACCGATCCAGAAGAAAGCCTTCTTTCCAATGCCGTAACCCGCAAATCTTTCGCCTTCAGCATAAAGACGCTCTATGCCGATAGAGCGCAGTATCGTGTCATAAAAGATCTTCGATCGCTCGAGATCGCGAACCCCGATCGTCACATGATCAAGCACATCACCCTCCAAAAGTGAGATTGAGCTCTACTACCGCTGGCCAACGGTGCCAGCGTCGCGGTCGGCAAGCGCGACCCAGCCGATGACGAGTTTGCGGTTGGCAATCAGCCAGATCGTCGCCAGCGCGATCAAACCCACGACGATATTGGCGGCGGCGAAGAGAATGGGGGCAAGTTGCGTGACTGCGCCGACATCGCCGCGTTCGACAAGGCGCATCGGTGCAGTCGCCAGTGCTGTTGCACCGAAGGTGAAGGCCCAATAGGTTGGGCTGAAGCCTTCCTTCATGATCCAGGGCAGGAGGCGCAACATGATCAGAGCCTGCAGCAAGCCATAGCCGATCATTGCATGGACGAGCATATCGGGAGGGCCTTGTGTGACGCCGATATAAGCTAGCGCACCGACGGCCGGGGGAGCCAGCTGAATTCCAAGGGTCGGCCGCAGCGGCGCAGCCAACGCCGGTCCGGTCAGCAGGCGATGCAGCAGGGCGGATTCGATGGCAAGCCAGGCGAAGAAGCCGGCGCCGAAGAAAAGCTGCGCCCATTGCGGAAAGCCGAGCGCGGCGCCGACGATGGCGGTCACGAAACTGCCGGCGACGCTTGGCAGGTAGAGCACGGCAGTAGTCGTCGCAATATCGCGTTCGCCCTGCCAGAGCCCTCCCGTGCGCCAAACGGAGAATGCCAGCGTGTAGACGGCGCCGATCAGGAATATGGTTTCGGCGCCGATGCGCGAATAGGGCAGCAGGCCACCGGCCACCAGCATGGTTGCTACGCCGATGAGGCCGATGAAGCAGCACTGAACTGGGTGCGCCGCTTCCTTGAAGGCCTCCTCGCGCGCCATCATCCACTTCAACGCATAGAGCACGATCAGCAGCAGCCAGACGGCTAGCGCAATAAAGGTCAGCACTTCACCGATAAGGGCCGGCAGGCGCCAGATGCGAGCACCCACGCGCCACGCATTGGCGAGACCAGAAAGGCCAAGAACCATACCGAAAAACGAAGCTGGCACCAGCGGCAGTTTCAAAGACGCAGTCATATGCCCCCTTTTTCGCCCTATATGAGGCCCACCTGAAAGAGAATTGTGCAAGGAATTCGAGATCGATGCTAAATCTATCAATGCGAACGGGAAGTAAAATACAGCTTTCCTCCAAGCCGGCAAAGCGCGATCATGGAGAAAAGCGGGAGGCTTCGGCATGCGACATCACGGATGCGTGAACGCGCGTATTTTTCTCCGCTCCATGGCTCCTGCATAGCTCTCCCGTCATTTGTTCATTGGAAAATATTGCGAAATATCTCTATGCAGTATTCAAACGATTGAAACCGTCCTAGGAGACTGAAACATGCAAATCGGAATGATTGGCCTTGGCCGTATGGGCAACAACATGGTGCAGCGCCTGATGCGAGGCGGTCACAGCGCCGTTGTTTTCGATGCGCGCCCGGAAAGCATCGCCGGGCTTGAACAGCTCGGCGCCACCGGCAGCAAGTCTCTTGCGGATTTCGTATCAAAACTTGCAAAGCCACGGGTCGTCTGGCTGATGTTGCCGGCGGCAATCGTCGATCAGGAACTGGCGGCGATCGTCCCGCTGCTGGAAGAGGGCGACATCGTCATCGATGGCGGCAATTCCTACTATCACGACGATATCCGCCGTGCCGAAGAGCTGAAGCCGAAGGGCATCCACTATGTCGACGTCGGCACCAGCGGCGGTGTTTTCGGTCTGGAGCGCGGTTACTGCCTGATGATCGGCGGCGAGAAGGAAACCGTCCAGCATCTGTCACCGATCTTCGCGACGCTCGCGCCGGGCGTCGGTGACGTCGCTCCGTCGGCTATGCGGTCCGAAGAAGCCGCCAAGAAGAGCACGGCAGAGCAGGGCTATCTGCATTGCGGCCCGTCCGGCGCCGGCCACTTCGTTAAGATGGTCCATAACGGCATCGAATATGGCCTGATGGCCGCCTATGCCGAAGGCTTCAACGTTCTGCGCCATGCCAATATCGGCAAGCAGGACGCCGAGAAGGACGCTGAAACCGCGCCGCTCTCGCATCCGCAGTATTATCAGTATGATCTCGATATCGCCGAAATCTCCGAAGTCTGGCGCCGCGGCAGCGTGATCACCTCGTGGCTGCTCGACCTCACGGCCGACGCGCTGCATGGCGACGCAGCCCTTTCGCAATATGCCGGCCGCGTGTCCGATTCGGGCGAAGGCCGCTGGACGATCTCGGCTGCGATCGACGAAGGCGTTCCGACGCCGGTGCTGAGCGCTGCGCTTTACGGCCGTTTTGCTTCGCGTGGCAATGACGATTACGCCAACAAGGTTCTCTCCGCCATGCGCGCCGGCTTCGGCGGCCACCATGAGAAGCCGGTAAAGTAATTGATTGGCCTATCGATCTGATGATTGCGAGCCGGGTGGGTCAAACCTCCCGGCTTTTTCTTGCCCGCTTCTATTGTCTTAATGCTTCCAGCAGGAAAGCCGCGCTGAGCACTTTCCCCAGGGTAACTTCAGCCCAGCAGATCAGGTCGCAAGACCATGACTGGAGTGGGTGAGCCTATATCAAGCTGCGGCGCATGCGGCGGGCGGACGACCAGGCAGTCGGCGCGCGAAAAGACCTTCATCATAGACGAATCCTGCTTCGAGAAGGGCTCGGCGAGCCAGCCGCCATCGGCGGCTTTCGTCAGCGTCGCGCGGACATAGTCCTGTCGCTGATCGTTGGCGGCAAAGGGCACGGCGGCGCGCGCAATACCTTCACGCTTTATCACGGGCAGAGATGCGAGCTTTCTTATCAACGGCTCGAGAAAGAGCAGGCCACAGACAAGGCTGGAAACGGGATTGCCGGGAAGGCCGAGGACATGCATGTCGCCGAGGCTGCCGACCATCAGCGGCTTGCCAGGGCGCATGGCGATGCGCCAGAAATCCAGCTTCATGCCGGCTGATATCATCGTTGCCTGTACCAGATCGTGATCACCGACAGAGGCGCCGCCGAGCGTGACGATGATGTCGGCCTTGGCCACTTGCGCCCGACCGATAGCGGCGGTGATCTCGTCGGTGTCGTCGGCGACGATGCCGAGATCGAGCACATGCGCGCCGGCATTGCGCGCGAGTGCAGCAATGCCGAAGGTGTTCGAGGCAATGATTTGCGATGGCCCTGGTTCATTGCCCGGCGCGACGAGTTCGTCGCCGGTTGCGAGAATCGCCACAAGCGGCCGGCGATAGACATCCAATGCCGGATGATTCATGGCCGCGGCGACCGTAAGGCGCGAAAAATCCATAACCGTGCCGGTGGAAAGCACGGCTTCGCCTTCCAGGAAATCCTGTCCGCGCGGGCGTATGTGCTGCCCTTTGCGCAAGGGGTAGCTGGTTTTGATGCGATCGCCATCCAGCCGTACGGCGTCTTCCTGCAGGAGAACCGAATCGGCGCCCGTGGGAACGGGAGCACCGGTGAAGATGCGAACCGCTTCGCCTTTGCCGACGCTACCGTCGAAGGCGTGGCCAGCGGCAGAGGCACCGATGACCTGCAACTCCGAACCCGGCATTGCCGCATCCTCGAAGCGCAGCGCGTAACCATCCATCGCCGAAGCGTCGAAAGGCGGCTGTGTCAGGCGGGCCGTCAGATCTTTAGCCAGAACCCGACCTTCGGCCATATCGAGTGGAACGCTTTCAACACGATGGATCGGCGCTGCACTGTCCAATAGGCGCGCCTGCGCTTCGGCAACGGGCAATAGGCTCATGTGTCAGGCCCCCGGATGGCGGAAATCCCCCGATTTGCCGCCGGATTTCTCCAATAGAACGATACCGCCGATTTCCATGCTGCGGTCGGCGGCCTTGGCCATGTCGTAGATCGTCAGGCAGGCGACGGAAACCGCCGTCAGTGCTTCCATCTCGACGCCGGTGCGGCCGGTCAGTTTTGCCGTCGCGGTGACACGCAGGCCGGGCAGGGCGGCATCCTCTACGATGTCGACGGCAACCTTCGTCAACATGAGGGGATGGCAGAGCGGAATGAGATTGCTGGTCTGCTTCGCTGCCATGATGCCGGCAAGCCGCGCCGTGCCGATGACATCACCCTTCTTGGCGTTGCCCTCGCGGATCAGCATCAGGGTCTCCGGCTTCATCCTGACGTAGCCGGTCGCGGTGGCGCTGCGTGCCGTCTCGGCCTTGTCGCCAACATCGACCATAGAAGCTTCGCCCGAAGCGTCGATATGAGTAAGACCGGCCTTCTCGGTGCTCATTTCACTCAGCCGCCAGAATGCCGGTTTCGCCGTTCAGCAGCAGTTTCGTTGCCGCCGTCACATCGTCCTTACGCATGAGGCTTTCGCCGACGAGGAAGGTGCTGATGCCGACGGCCTCGAGGCGCTTGCAGTCGGCATGGGTAAAGACGCCGCTTTCGCCGACCAGCAGCCGATCCTCCGGCACCACGGGTGCCAGGTTCTCGCTAACCGTCAAGCTGACTTCGAAAGTGCGCAGATTACGGTTGTTGATGCCGATCAGCGGGGAGGAGAGTTTTAGCGCACGCTCCATCTCTTCGGCGTCGTGCACCTCGACCAGCACGTCCATGCCGAGGCTGAATGCCTCGTCCTGAAGACGCTCGGCATCATCATCCGAAAGCGAAGCCATGATGAGGAGGATGCAATCGGCACCCCAGGCACGAGCTTCCTGTACCTGATAGGTGTCGAACATGAAGTCCTTGCGCAGCGCCGGCAGCGAGCAGGCCGCGCGGGCAGCCGTCAGGAATTCCGGAGCGCCCTGGAAGCTCGGCGTATCGGTCAACACCGAAAGGCAGGCGGCACCGCCGGCTTCATAGGCCTTGGCGAGGGCAGGCGGGTCAAAATCGGGGCGGATGAGCCCCTTTGAAGGGCTCGCCTTCTTGATCTCGGCAATCAGGCCGAAAGCGCCGGCATCCTTTTTGGCGAGCAGCGCCTTATGGAAACCGCGCGGCGCGGACTGTCCGGCCTGCATCGCCTTCAGGTCGGCAAGGGAAAGCCTGGCCTTGGCAGCGGCGATTTCCTCGCGCTTGTAGGCCTCGATCTTTTGAAGGATATCGGTCATGACGTCCTAGTCCTGTTCTTCCTCGTTGGAAACGGCGATAAGCTTTTCCAACGCAACGGCGGTGGCGCCGCTATCGAGCGAATGGGCCGCGAGCTTCATGCCATCATGCAGCCTTTCCGCCTTGCCGGCAATGACTAGCGAGGCCGCCGCATTGGCAAGCGCGATGTCGCGATAGGCGTTCTTTTCGCCTGCGAGCACGGCACGAAGGGCTGCAGCATTGGCAACGCCATCGCCACCCTTGAGATCGGCAAGGTCGGCATGCTGCAGGCCGAAGTCGGCCGGTGTTAGCTCAAAAGTGCGGATCTTGCCATTCTCAAGTGCTGCGACGGAGGTCTTGCCGGTCGTGGTGATTTCGTCCAGACCGTCGCCGTGCACGACCCAGACGCTTTCCGCATCGAGATCCTTCAGCACCTCGGCCAACGGCAGCACCCATTGCGGCGCGAAGACGCCCAGCAGCTGGCGACGGGCGCCAGCAGGGTTGGACAAAGGCCCAAGCAGATTGAAGATCGTCCGCGTGCCGAGTTCGACGCGCGAGGGACCGACATGGCGCATGGAGGAATGATGCAGCTGCGCGAACATGAAGCCGATGCCGGCTTCCCGAATGCAGCGGGCGATCGTCTCCGGTCCGATATCGAGCTTGATGCCCAATACGGATTGCGTGTCGGCGGTGCCGGCCTTGGAGCTCTGGGCGCGGTTGCCGTGCTTGGCGACCGGTACGCCGGCGCCGGCGACGATGAACGCGGCCAGCGTCGAGATATTATAGGTTCCGACACCGTCGCCGCCTGTTCCAACGATATCGATGGCATCGGCCGGGGCTTTCACCGGCAGCATCTTGGCACGCATCGTGGTCACGGCGCCGACGATTTCGTCGACGGTTTCGCCGCGCACCCGCAGAGCCATCAGGAATGCGCCGATCTGAGACGGCGTGGCCTCACCCGACATCAGTATTTCGAATGCCTGCCGGGCTTCATCCCGCGTCAATGCCTCGCGATTGGCGACCTTGGCGAGAAAAGGCTTCAATTCGCTCATCGACTATCCATCCTCCCGACCGGGTCTAGCGGGACATCGCCTGTTCGGCGAGGCTCTGGTTGACCGTGACGGTATATTTGCCCTGCAGCTGGCTGACCATCTGATCGAGAATGTCGTCGCCGGCGGCGTTGGCAATCTGGGCAACCTGCTGATCGTCGTTGCTCAGCGCATCGGTCGTCGGATTGTCGTTGACATCGGTGACCTTGAGCAGGATCTGCGTGGTGTCATCGGCGCCGATGGCGCTTCCGGCCGTATCGACGGGACCGGAGAAAGCTGCAGCGATACCGCCGCGACCCAAAACCGGATCGTCCGTCGAGCGGGTGATGCCGCTCTTGCTTTCAACAGCGATACCAAGCGGCGCGGCGATATCGGCAAGCGACTTGCCCTTCTGCGCTTCCTGCTTCAGCTCGACCGCCTTGGCAGCGAGCGCAATCTTCTGCTGTTCGGCAGTCCAGTCGGCAACGGCCTTTTCGCGCACTTCCGCAAGCGGACGATCGTGATCGGGCGTGATGTTCGTCACATCGTACCAGATATAGCCGTCATTGCCGACCGTCAGAGGAGCGGGGTTGCCGCCCTGATCGGCCTTGAAGACTTCCGAAAGCAGCTGCTGGCGGGCCGGAAGATCCTTTATCTCGTTGCCATTCTGATCAAGGCCAGTCTGATCGATCGAATCGACGGTGACGAGTTTAAGCTTAAGCTGCGATGCCGCATCCTGCAGCGATGCGCCGGAGCCGCGCAGGTCTTCGAACTTGTCGTGGACGCTGGTGATCTCGTTTGCGGCGTTGCTGAGCGCAATCTGCTTGCGAATATCTTCCTTGACGTCGTCGAAATTCTTCGCCGTTTCGTTCTTCACATTGGTCACGCGCAGGATCACCGGACCGAACGAACCTTCGACAACGGGAGTGGTGCCGCCTTCCTTGGAAACGGCGAAGGCTGCTTCGGCAACGGTCTTATCCGGAACCTGATCCTTGGTGAAGGTGCCGAGCAGCACGTCGGAAGGCTTCTTGCCCTGGTCGGACACGAGCTGATCGAAGGTGGTCCCCGTCTTCAGCGCATCGGCTGCAGCATTGGCGAGATCCTTGTTGGCGAAGGTCAGCTGCTCGATCGTGCGGGTTGCGGGCGTGGTGAAGCTGTCCTTGCGCTTATCGAACTGCGCACGCACTTCGTCATCCGTAACACTCGCGGTGTCGGCGATATCCTCAGCCTGCAATTTCACAAAGGCGAACTTGCGATATTCGGGCGCACGATATTTCGATTTCACGCCATCGAACCACTTCTGCAGGACATCGTCGGCAGGGGCCTTGACGGGATCGATGTTGGCGTTGGTCAGCAACAGGTAATCGATGCTGCGGGTCTCGTTGTGATATTGCTTGACGGCGTCGACAAGGACTGTCGGTGCGGTAAAACCGTTTGATACGGCCTCGACAATCTGGCCACGGATCGCGACCTTGCTGCGCTCCTTGATGTAATCATCGGGCGATATGTTGCTGTTGCGCAGCAGCAGGTCGAATTTCTGGCGGTCGAAAGCGCCATTCGTCGCCTTGAAAGCAGGATCGTCGCCGATCAGCTTGGCCAGCCGATCCTGCGAAAGACCGAGACCCATATCGGCGGCAAGTTGATCGAGGGAAGCGCCGGCGACCAGCTGTGATACCGTCTGCTGCCCGATACCGAAGGCGCGCGCCTGTTCCGGCGTGATTTGCATGCGCAACTGCTGGCTGATCGCCTGCATCTGTCGACGATAGGCGAGACGGAATTCATTGGTATCGATATGCTGATCGCCAACCGTGACAACCGTATTGCTGCTGCCGCCGGTGATGAGGGACCGCTCGACGCCCCATACACCAAAGGCTGCCGCAAGAAGAAGCAACAGGCCCTTGGCAAGCCAGGTTTGGGCGATTTTTCTCAGCACGTCGAACATCGGAAAGCAAACCTCGTCATCATCAAGTCTTCGCACACGGCGAAACAATCGGAGTTCCTTAGAACAATCCGAACCGGAATTGAAGAGCCAGTGGGGAAATCGCCCGATGAGGCGCAGCTATGCCGGAACCTTTGATAGGCAGCGGCGTTTTAGCAACGAGAAAACATGAGGAGCACATGATGGCAGACACGAAATCAGCTTCCACTCCCTCATCTTCGGCGCGGGCGCAGACGGAAACGGCAATGGAAGATCTTGCCGCCCAGGTCGCAGCATTGCGGGAAGATTTGGCAAAGCTTTCGCAGAGCGTGGCAGCCGTCGGGCAGGGAGCCAAGTCTGTCGTCACGGAAGAAGCCCAGGAACTTACTGAGCAACTGCGCGAGCGCGTTCGCGAGGAGCCGATTTTCATGGTCGTCGCGGCAGCCGGGCTCGGCTATCTCATCGGCCTGCTGAATCGCCGCTAGCCAGGCTGCTCTCTCCATTTGCAAAACTGCAGAAGGCGCAGCCGAGTGAGCTGCGCCTTTTTGATTGAGCGTTAAAGGCCTTTATTGGCGCTTCGCTCTTACCTGGCCCAAAGCGCCACCGACGGCTGCGACATCTTGTGCCATCGCCATTTGTTGATCACATAACCCTTGTATCGCATGCGCGCTTACTATACGTAGCAATCATTATAAGGTTGCTTATGAATAGCAGGCTTCTTATAGATGAGTTCGACACCTACTCTCGGCTTTCTTCTCCATGACGTTGCCCGGCTTCTTCGGAAGCGATTCGAGCAGCGCGCAAAAGATCTGGGCCTGACGCGTTCGCAATGGCAGACGCTCGCCTACCTCGCAAACAACGAGGGCATTCACCAGGCTGGCCTGGCCGAAATGCTGGAAATCGAGCCGATTACCTTGGTTCGCATCCTCGATAAGCTCAGCGAACGCGGTCTGGTGGAGCGTCGGCAGCATCCAAACGATCGAAGAAGCTGGCTGCTCTACATGCGCGACGAAGCCCGACCATTGATGGACACGATGCGCGGTATGGGCGACCTGACACGCAGGGAAGCGCTCGAAGGAGCCTCACAGGAGGATCAAGAGCGCCTCTACGAATTGCTTATCCTTATGAAATCGAACCTGATTAGCGCCTGCCGTTCAAAGGCAGTCGACAAAGAGTTACAACATGGCTGAAGCTTCTTCCTCAATCCGCATACCCGCGAACGCAAATTCCGCTGAACAGACTGGGGCCCCGGTAGCCGAGGCCCCGTCCTCCAATCCCGCACCACAGCCAGCTGCGGCTGCAGCGGCGGCGCCGGTTTCGCCCCCAGAAATGCCTCGCAAGCGCCGCAAGCTGACGCGACCAGTGCTGTTTGCACTGCTGCCTGTCGCGCTCGTCATCGGCGGCTATTACTACGTCACCGGCGGGCAGATCATGTCCACGGACAATGCCTATATCCAGGCCGATATGGTTGGTGTTTCCACCGACGTTTCCGGCACGGTGATATCGGTCGACGTGCATGAAAACGAAGTGGTGAAGAAAGGGCAGGTGCTCTTCCGCCTGAAGCCCGATTCGTTCCGGATCGCACTGGACGGCGCGAAGGCGCAGCTCGGCAATGCCAGGAACCAGATCCTGAACCTGCAGGCGAGCTACAAGCAATCCCTGGCGGAAATCGCCCAGGCGCAGGCCGATATTCCGTATTATCAGACGGAACTCGACCGCCAGCAGAACCTGATCACCAATTCGGTCGCTTCAAAGGCAGCTCTCGATCAAGCCAGACACAATCTCGAAGCGGCACAGCAGAAGGTATTGGTCGCAAAGGCCACGGCCGCCGCGACCCTTGCACAGTTGGGCGGTGAAGGCGCTGCCGATCTGCCTGCGGAACAGAACCCGCTTTATCTGCAGGCCAAGGCCGCAGTCGACAATGCGCAGCGCGAACTTGACGATACCATGGTGAGGGCCCCCTTTGACGGAGTGACCGCCAATGTTCCCTCCCTGCAGGTCGGCGCTTATCTAACCGCGTCCCAGCCTGGTTTTTCGCTGGTTTCCACCACGCATCTATGGATCAACGCCAGCCCGAAGGAAACCGAACTCACCTATGTCCGCCCCGGCCAGAAGGTCGATATCTCCGTCGATGCTTATCCGGGTGTGACGTGGAAGGGTACGGTCGCCAGTATTGCGCCGGCATCCGGTTCCAGCTTCTCGCTTCTGCCGGCGCAGAACACGACCGGCAACTGGGTGAAGGTCGTGCAGCGCATACCGATGATCATCAATATCGACGACACGGCGGGCAAGCCTCCGTTGCGCGTCGGAATGAGCGTCGTCGCCGATGTCGACACGGGCCACGCCCGCGGCTTGCCTGATTTCATCACCAACCTGCTGGGCCGCTCACGCGGTCAGGATCATGAGTAACGCCACCACCGCCTCGTCGTCGGCGCCAGTCGCCAATCGCGGTGCGATCACCGCCTGCGTCATCCTGTCTGTCATCATGCAGGCGTTGGACACCACCATCGCCAACGTCGCCCTGCCGCATATCCAGGGCGACGTTTCGGCCAGCGCCGACCAGATCAACTGGGTCCTGACGTCCTATATCGTCGCAGCGGCGATCATGACACCGCCCTCCGGCTTCCTTTCGGCAAAATTCGGTCGCAAGCGGGTCTTGCTGGTCGCTATCGCCGGCTTCGTCGTCGCCTCCGTTTTGTGCGGCCTGTCTGAATCGCTGATCCAGATCGTTGGTTTTCGCCTGTTGCAGGGCCTGTTCGGCGCCTCGCTCGTACCGCTGTCGCAAGGGATTCTTCTCGATATCTACAATGTCGAGGAGCGCGGCCGCGCCATGGCGTTGTTCGGCGTCTCGGTCATGGTCGGGCCGGTACTAGGTCCAGTCATCGGCGGCTGGTTGACCGACAATATCAGCTGGCGCTGGGTATTCTATATCAACGTACCGATCGGCGCGCTCGCCTTCTTCGGCATCGTCGTCTACGTAACGGAAACCAAGCTCGATGCACTCGCCAAGCTCGATTGGTTCGGCTTCGGCATGCTCTCTATCGCGATTGCCGGCCTGCAGCTTTTCCTCGATCGCGGCGAGCAGCTCGACTGGTTTTACTCGAGCGAGATCATCATCGAGGCACTCGTCTGCGTCAGCGCCTTCTATCTCTTCCTCGTGCACATGTTCACGGCCGAGCGAAGCTTCGTCAATCCGCGGCTTTTCATGGACCAAAACTTTGCCGTCAGCATCCTGTTCATCTTCATCGTCGGCGTGACCTATCTGGCATCGCTGGCGCTGATGACGCCCTATCTGCAGACATTGATGGGCTATCCGGTCGTCACTGCCGGCATCGTCATGGGACCGCGCGGCCTCGGCACCATGTTCTGCATGTTCCTCGTGGGGCGCCTGATCGGCAGGGTCGACACGCGCTGGCTATTGTTCATCGGCCTCGCGCTGACGGCCTGGGCCATGTACGACATGACGGGCTGGACGCCGGATGTTTCACAATGGACGCTGATATCGGTCGGCTTCGTTCAGGGTGCCGGCCTCGGCTTCCTCTTCGTGCCCCTGACCACGATCGCCTTTGCGACGCTGCCGGCGCAGATGCGCGGCGAGGGGACGGGCCTCTACAATCTCTCGCGCAACATCGGCTCCAGCGTTGGAATCTCGGTCGTCTCGATGCTGATTACCGAGAACACACAGGTCAACCATGCCAACATCGCCGCCTATGTTACACCGTTTAACCGGTATTTTGGGGAGACGGCTGCGCAAGGGGTGAGCCCGATGACGGCAGTCGGCCGGGCGACGCTCGATGGCATGATCACGACGCAAGCGACAATCATTGCCTACATGGATGACTTCAAGCTCCTGATGCTTATGTCGATCTTTGCCATGCCGTTGCTGATGCTTTTGCGCAAACCGAAGGCGCCGCCGGCGGTCGACCATAGCGTCGCGATGGAATAGAGCATTTCCAGGAAAAGTGCGAAGCGGTTTTCCGTCCGGAATGCGTTGAGAAATCATAGGACAAGCGTTTCGCGATTCGATGGAGAGCGGAAATGCTTGCCACGCAGTCTTTCCAGTTTCACTGCGTGGCCAGACGGCCGCCGGGCACCACCCCGGCGGTCTTTTTTAACATGATTACGGGAAACGGCGGCTGACGAAGCGCGAGCCAGCAGCACCGAAGCGCCAGAGCGGATCGATATTCTTCGTGATGCCGATGCGCTTGCCTGAGACGATCGGCACCGGTTCCGCCCGAGACAACGAAAATGGTGCCGCATCCAGCGAGCGACCGTCGAGGCTTATATCGATAGCAAGCGCCTGCGAAAGCTTTCCCGGCCCGTTGCAAAGCGAGACGATGTCGGCCAATCCCCGCCGCCGGATCATGTCTTCGATGCCGTTTTCCGGCTCGATCGCCCGGATGAGCACGGCGCTCCCTTTAGTGCAAACGAAATTCAAACACCAGTGAATGCCGTAGGAGCGGTAGACATAGACATGGCCGGCCGGTCCGAACATGGCCGCATTGCGCGGTGTCGGCCCGCGATATGCATGGGACGCCTCGTCATCGGGCCTATAGGCTTCCGTCTCGACGATACGACCGCCTATCCCCGCAACCATGAAACGCATGCCAATCAGATCGGACGCGACCACGACGGCATCTCGGCTGAAAAACGTGGTGAGGACAGGGCCGGAGAGGGGTTTAATACCGACAGCGAGGGAATGATCGTCAGAAGTCATCAAGGGAGACTATCTCCGATAGCCGAAGCCATCAACACGGCGCCGAGCATCAAGTGCTTGGTCCGGCGTACTGATAATTGACAAAAGCTAAGCATAACTTATTAATAGCCTGCTTCAGTCAGATTTGACCCCTGACCTGGCGGGGTGGCCCGGCCCTTTTCCAGCGGCAGGGCCACCTTATTTTTAGCGCGCTGACGACATGAATTCCCCACGGCGCCACCTGAACCGACCGACATTCCTCAATTGCCATTCCAGCCGACCTCGAGAATGCGATGGAGCTAGGCGGAACAAGTTGACGCGGCGACCAAAGCTGCTAAAAAGCCAGCCGTCGAGTGATTGGGCAGAAAAACCGGTAGCCACACCCGGTTTCGAAAAATCAGCACTGCTTAGATTTTTCAGGCCTTTTCAGTTGCTTGGAAGAGTGTCCGAGTGGTTTAAGGAACCGGTCTTGAAAACCGGCGTGCGGGAAACCGTACCGTGGGTTCGAATCCCACCTCTTCCGCCAAAGGGCTTTTCCAATTTTTACGTTCTCGTAAAATCCAGGCATGTCACAATCCGCGCCCATGCCTTGTCATGTCCTTCGCAACGCTAGATTCGAAGGAGATGACAATGATCCGGCAGGGCATCGCAATCGTGTATCATAGCGGCTACGGACATACCGGCCGGCAAGCCGAGGCCGTCAGGGCAGGGGTCGAAGAGATTGATGGCGCGGAGGCGATAGTCGTAACTGTAGATAGGGTGGAGCACCATTGGGATGATCTCAATGCGGCGCATGCGATCATCTTTGGCTCGCCGACCTATATGGGCGCAGTTTCTGCACCATTCAAAGCATTTCAGGAGGCGACGTCGAAGACCGTTCTTGCGAGGGGTTATTTGTGGAGGGACAAGATCGCGGCTGGTTTCACCACCTCGGGGTCACAGTCCGGTGACAAGCTTTCGACGCTGATGCAGATGGTAATCTTCGCAGTCCAGCATGGAATGCATTGGGTCGGTCTCGATCTGCCGCCGGCCAATTGCTCTTCGACCGGCTCGGAAGAAGATATGAACCGTCTCGGTTTCTGGCTCGGCGCGGCGGCGCAGGCGAACACGGATGAAGGCCCTGAGACCGCCCCGCCGGCATCCGATCTCGCGACCGCTCGCCATCTCGGCCGGCGGGTGGCGCTGACGGCGCTGCAGTTCGCCCGTGGCCGCGAGGCCAATCCATTCGCACGCGAGTTTGCGGCCAATGAATGAGACGCCATCCGACCCGATCTTCTCCGAGCTGCGTCCACGCCTTGTCAGGCTTGCCTATAGAATGCTCGGATCGATCGCGGATGCCGAGGATATCGTGCAGGATAGCTGGCTGCGCTGGCTGGCAACCGATCGCGCCTCGGTCCGCGAACCGGCGGCGTTCCTGCGGACTATCGTCACCCGGCTTTGCCTGAACGAGTTGAAATCGGCCCGCCGCCGCCGAGAATCCTATGTGGGTTCCTGGTTGCCGGAGCCGATCTTCGATCCGGAGGACGCCGATGCCGCTGACGATATAACCATGCCGCTGATGCTGGCGCTGGAGCGTCTTTCGCCTTTGGAGCGAGCCGCCTTTCTTCTGCATGACGTGTTCGGCATGAATTTCGATGAGATCTCCTCGGCAATTGGTCGTGAGGCGGCCGCCTGTCGCAAGCTTGCAAGCCGGGCGCGGGCGCATGTCACCGAGGCCCGGCCGCGCTTCGCCATTGGCAAAGAAGAGGGGCTCAAGCTTGCCACGGCCTTCTTCACTGCGTCGAGAACGGGTGACATGGCCTCTCTTCAGGCCTTGCTTTCAGAGGATGTCATTGTCTATGCCGACGGCGGCGGCAAGGTGCCGACATCGCAGCGACCACACATCGGGCTTCCTGCCACCCTACGGCTTCATGAGCAGCTGGCCCAAATCTTCAGGGCACAGCCCTCGCAACTGATCCGCTATGCGATCATCGACGGCTTGCCAGGCTTCGTGACGATAGAGGGCGGAAACATCGTGCAGACCACCGCGCTGCAGATCGAGCGGGAAAAAGTCGTTGCCATTTATTGCACCCGCAACCCGGACAAGCTGAAGCACGTTATCGGGGCGGTAGAGTCGGCGGCATCTATCGCGGCGAACTACTGATGCGACTTGATACAAGCACTGAAAAGAACTGCTCCAAATCTGCCCATCAAGATCCCAACGCAATCACAAACCGAGTGCATCTGTTGCAATCCGGACAGGCGGGTGGCGATCAGAAAGCAGTCCATTACCGGTGCGAAACGATTTTGATTGAGACTACTTGAAGCTGGCAGCGCTTTACTGGGCATTAACCATGATCTTCGGAATTTCTTCGGTGCGCTCAATTTGCATCGCAAAATGGACAAACTGCAATCATGATTAAAGCACCGTTAGGTGATTGGAGCGTAGCAGGATACCGGAACGAGGGACTACCGGTAGCAGACCTCCGTCAAAGTAATGAGTAGCGGCTTGGGACAGATGACATTCGAAAATCGGGCGGTGACATACACAACGGCCATGCGTTGGTTTGCTCTCTCACTGATGTGCGCAACCATCACGGCCTGCGGAACGACGCAGAAAGCGCCCAGCAAGCGCCAGCACGGCAAGGAATATTTCTCCGAGAAGGAATATGGCGTGAAGGCGAGCCCACGCGTCGTCAATAACGGTCCGGTGCCGAAGGGCGGCGGCCGCTTCATGGTTGGCAATCCCTATCAGGTGAAGGGCAAGTGGTATTACCCCAAGGAAGATTTCGGCTATAACAAGGTCGGCGTCGCCTCCTGGTACGGTTCGGCCTTTCACGGCCGCCTAACCGCCAATGGCGAAGTCTACGACCAGCAGTCGCTGACCGCCGCCCATCCGACTTTCCCGCTGCCGAGCTATGCCCGCGTCACCAACGTCGAGACCGGCTCCTCCATCATCGTTCGCGTCAACGATCGTGGCCCATACCATCCCGGCCGCATCATCGACCTTTCGAACAAGACGGCACAGCTGCTCGACCTTCAGCACAGCGGCACCGGCGACGTGCGCGTGCAATATGTCGGCCGCGCCCGCATGGACGGTCACGACGAGCCTTATCTGATGGCCTCCTACATCCCGAAGGGTTCGCGTCTGCCTGGCATCAACCCGGGTGGCCAGATCGCAACAGGCGTTATGGTGGCCTCTGCCGGTCGGATGACTGCTGATCAGCTGCCGGATTCGTATACCCCAACACCGACGCGCCCCAGCCGCCAGGTGCGCAGCTTTGATGCCGCGCCGGCGATCGCACCCGTCCCACGCCAGGCGCCCTATTCGGCAACAGCCTTCGCTGATGCGCCGAAGCCTGCCTACAATGGCGACAAGCGCAACAATCTGCCGCCGATGACCTGGAACGGAGGCGCAATGCCTGCCGCCGATGGCGCCGAGCCGGTCATGATCGTTCTGCCGCAAATCGGGCCGATTCCCCGTGAACGACCTGATTTCACGCCTCGACTGGCAAGCCTTGACGATCAATCGATCGGTTCGGCTGTCGCCGCCTATCAGAATGCGCCGGTCAAAACAGTTTATGTCGACCTCGCTTTCGATGCGGTCATGGTTCGTAACGACGGCCTCACGCAGGAATCGATTCTCTCGTCCTATCGCCGCCAGCATCAGGGTGCGACGCAGGTCGATTGATCGGCGTCATTGCCTGAATCTTAACCCGTCACTAAAATAATCGTGCCGGTGGTCGGATGAAGGGGACGATATGCCAAAGCGCTTGATTCTTTTGTTCCTTCTTCTCCTCGGGTTCGCGAATGTCACGGCCTTCGCGCAGCAGGCCGCGCCAGGTGCTTTCGACACGAAAGCCGCGCAGGCATTCATGATCGAGGCGTCGACCGGTACTATCCTGCTTGCCAAAAACGAGGATCAGCTGATTTCGCCTGCGTCGCTTGCGAAACTGATGACACTGGATGTCGTTTTCGATGCGATCGGGCGAGGGGAGATCAATCTCGATACCGAATATCCCGTCTCGGAGAATGCCTGGCGGACGGGCGGCGCTCCCTCACGCGCATCGACAATGTTCGCAGCTCTGAAATCGCGCATCCGCGTCGGCGATCTGATCCAGGGTATTGCCGTACAGCAGGCAAACGACGCCTGTATCGTTCTGGCGGAAGGCATGTCTGTCAGCGAACGCGAATTCGCCCGTCGCATGACGGCGCGCGCAAGAGAGATCGGGATGTCCCGGTCCACCTTCACCAATTCCACCGGCCTGCCGGATGCCGACGATCCCAATGCCGGCGGCAAGGTTTCCGCGCGAGAGATGGTCATGCTGGCGCAGGACCTGCAGGAGAAGCACCCGGATCTCTACAAATATTTCGGGCAGGCCGACTTTACCTGGAACAAGATCTATCAGCGCAACAAGAACCCGATGCTTCTGCTCAATATCGGCGTGGATGGTCTGGGGCTTGGCTTTGCGGAAGGGGAAGGCTTTTCGATCGTAGCGTCCATTCAGCGCGATGGCCGCCGGCTGTTCCTGGCACTCGGAGGGTTGAAGAGCGACAAGGAACGCATCGAGGAGACGCGCCGTGTCCTCGAATGGGGCCTCAGCAATTTCAAGAGCCAGCGTATCTTCGCCGATGGCGAAGTGATCGGCGACGCCAGCGTCTATGGCGGCGCTGCTTCTACCGTCGGCCTGCAGGCGAAAATACCCGTCGACGTCTATGTTCCGATTGAGACGCCGGATCGGCTTTCGGCGCGCATCGTCTATCGCTGGCCTTTGACGGCACCGGTGGCTGCGGGTTACGAAGCCGGCACCCTTCGCGTGTTCCTGGGCGCGCGTTTGGTGCGGGAGCTGCCACTCTATACGAAGGAATCGGTCGAGCGGGGCACATTGGGTCGCCGCGCTTTCGATGCCTTCATGGAACTGACGGAATCGCTGCTGTTCTCCTGGCTGTGGGACAAGCCTTTGCCGACGTGAGTGGGTTGTAAGGCTCGCGAAATCTCTGTTCACACCCCATATAGAGTGGCGGAGACCGGGACATGCACGGTTCCACCTGAACATGTCTTGGGTTAAACAGGATGCGTATCGCACGCCGCACGAATGGCACGCGAAAAGTGCAGGACATGATCATTGGCTGATGCAGACGGATTATTCGTAAGCTTTGAAGGCGGCGAGGGGGCTGGCAAATCCACCCAGATTCGCCGGCTGGCTGAGCGGTTGCGCGAGCGTGGTCACGAGGTTCTGGTAACGCGTGAACCCGGGGGCTCGCCAGGAGCGGAAGCGGTACGGCACGTCCTGCTTTCAGGTGCTGCGGAAACCTTCGGCACGCGCATGGAGGCGATCCTCTTCGCTGCTGCCCGCAACGATCATGTCGAGGACGTCATTCGTCCGGCACTTTCGCGCGGCACCATCGTCCTTTGCGATCGGTTCATGGATTCCTCGCGCGTCTATCAGGGTGTGACGGGCAATCTCGAGCCTGACTATATCGAGGCTCTGCAGAGGGTTGCCGTCAACGGCGTCATTCCGCATTGCACGCTGATTCTCGACATTCCCGCCGAAGTCGGTCTGGAGCGCGCACGCAAGCGCGCCTCCGCCGTAACCGCACCCGATCGCTTCGAAAAGGAAGAGATGCAGACCCACGAGAAGCGCCGCGAGGCGTTCCTCGATATCGCCGCCCGCGAGCCCGAGCGTTGCCACGTCATCGACGCCCTGAAGCCGGAAGATGAGATCGCCGCCGAAATTGCCGGGATCGTCGACAAGAGGCTCGGCGCTGCCAATATCGTCGCCAGATCGGAAGCCGCGCAATGAGCGACGAGCGACCGGGTGTCCTCGACGGCGCCATTCCTCCGCAGGACAATACGAAGCTGTTCGGCCATCAAGAAGCCGAAGCCTTCCTCGCCCAATCCTATCGCTCCGGCAAGGGGCATCATGCCATGCTGATCGAAGGCCCCGAAGGCATCGGTAAGGCGACCCTTGCCTTCCGTTTCGCCAATCACGTCCTCTCCCATCCCGATCCGGCATCTGCGCCTAAGACGATCGGCGATCCCGACCCGGCATCCGTCGTCAGCCGGCAGATTTCCGGCGGAGCATCGCATAATCTGCTGCATTTGAGCCGGCCGGTCGACGACAAGACCGGCAAGATGAAATCCGCGATCACCGTCGACGAAGTGCGCCGCGCCGGAAAATTCTTCTCGCAGACATCAGGCACGGGCAACTGGCGCATCGTCATCATCGATCCCGCCGACGATCTCAACCGAAGCGCGGCCAACGCCATCCTGAAAATCCTCGAGGAGCCGCCGAAGCGCGCTTTGTTCCTGGTGCTGTCGCATGCGCCAGGCCGGCTTTTGCCGACGATACGCTCGCGCTGTCTGCCTCTGAAGCTCGCGCCGCTCGAAAACGAGCCTCTGCGCTGGGCGCTCGAAAATCTTGGCGTGCCGCCAGGGCAGGGGAACGACGTGCTTTCAGCAGCCAAAGGCAGCGTCAGCGAGGCGCTCAAGCTCCTGAACTATGGTGGCGGCGAGATCATCGAAGCTTACCGCCAGGTGCTTTCGGCAGACGGACCTGCGGCACGCAAGGCAATGCATCGACTCGCTGACGCGCTTTCCGGCAAGGACAGCGACACGATCTTCGGCTTCTTCCTGTCGCATATCGGCGACGATATCATCGAGCGAGCCCGCGCCGCCGCGCTTGACGGCTCGATTTCGACGGCCGAAAGGCTGGCACGGCTGCATTCCGAGACCACAGAGCGGCTGAACGTGTCGCAGGCCTATAATCTCGATCGTAAGCAGACGCTGATTACCATCCTCGGCGAGCTCAAACAGCAGCTTTCAGCCTAGCTTCCCTATGCGATTTCCGGGAATGAAAACTCGCTGCATTCCTTAGTTTTGCGGCGAGAGATGCATGCGGATCATCACAGCGATATATCCAAAAAACGGCATGATGTAATCCATTACCAGCGTGTAGTGCAGCGCGATGCGGCCCCCTACCTTCATGGTCAGACCGTATCCCAGCTGAAGTGATCGGTCTCATTTGAAGGTGCCGCAGCTTTTCGGCTGTGGAATTGGATTGGAGACTAACCGTGACACTACATGACAAACCGTTGATCGCGATTGTCGGTGCGACGAGCAAGCAAGGGCGAAGCGTGGCGACGACGCTGCTTCAAAGTCAACGCTTCCGCGTCCGTGCGCTTACTCGGAGCAAGGATTCACCCTCAGCGCGCGCGCTGCAGGCGTTAGGGGCGGAAATCGTGACGGTGCCGCTCGAACTCGGCCGGACAAAGGAACTCGTGGGTGCCTTCGAGGGCGCTGCCGGCGCCTTCCTGATGACGCCTCCTATCGCGCCGCCAGACACGAGTGAGGCGCCGCTTGGCCGGCAATTGGCCGATGCTGCCGTGGAGGCCGGGGTCGGCCATGTGGTCTTCAGCACGCTGGAGAATGTCGAAAAGATCTCAGGCCGGACGAAATATGCGCCACACTTCACCGACAAGGCAAAGGTTGCCGATTATATACGCGGACTTCCGGTCTCGCACTCCTTCGTCATGCTCGCGTTCTTCTACACCAACCTGCTCGAATATTATGTTCCTCGGTATGATGGCGACACGCTCCTATTGCCGATCTATCTGCCGGAAGACGTCGCCGCACCTTTCGTCGATCCGTTGACGGCCAACGGTCCTGTCGTCCTGGAGATCTTCTCCCACCCTGAACGCTACAACGGAAAGACGCTTCCGATCGTGGGCGATATCATTTCACCGCGTGAAATGGTCGATACCTTCCGGCGCGTAACGGGCCTGAAAGCCGAATATCGGAACGCCTTTTCCAGGGACGGCCTCCTGCAGTATTTTCCGGAATTCGCCGCCAACGAGCTGCTCGTCCGCGAAATTTTGGGGATGGTCGAATATGCCGTCGAATATGGCTATTTCAGTGGAGAACATGATCTCGGCTGGAGTCGCCGCTTGGATCCGGACACATTGAGCTGGGAGCAATTTTTGCGAACCACCGGCTGGCGCGGTGAAAAGCGAGCGTTCGGACTTTGAGGCCGATTGCCTGTCTCTCAGTTCACAGCGATGCCCGGCAGCTTCTTTAACTCGGTGACGAGAAAATCGACCAATAACCGCACGCGAGCGACGCCTGCTCGTTCGGGCACGACGAGCAGGCTGATGGGAACCGCCTCAAGGTCGTACTCGTCAAACAGGACTTTGAGCGTACCGGCATCGAGCAGATCCTGAACCAGCCAGAGGTGAGCGGGACCGATGCCGCGGCCGGCCGCCAGAGCAGCGCGAGCAGCGAGGCCGTGATCGACCCGCAGCATTCCGCTCACCGGAACCACCAGACGCATCCCATCCGGATCAAACAGAATAAGCTGATCGCTTCCGGCAATGTTGGACATTACCACGCTATCGTGCTGCGCGAGGTCGGCGGGACGTGTGGGCCGCCCTTTGCGGCGAAAATAATCGGGCGAACCCACGAGCCTTCGATGGCTTTTTCCGATGGAAACGAGCTTCATGGCGTCATCGGCAATCGGCCCCAGACGCAAAGCGATATCAATCCCCTCACGAGCGAGATCGATGCGCTCATCCGTAAGATTAAGATCTATCCTGATCTCCGGATATCGATCTTGAAAATCGAAAATCATCCGCGTGACGTGCATGACGCCGAGAGCAGCAGTGCAGGACAGACGAACGGCACCTGCCGGCGACCGCCGCGCATTTCTTGCTTCTTCGGTGGCCTGCTCGACAAGCCGCAGAATCTGCAGGCAGTTTGCATAGTAGCGGCTCCCTTCCTCGGTGAGCGTGACGCGGCGTGTGGTTCTGCCGAGAAGAGGGACCCCCACGGCCGCCTCCAACTCATTGATATGGCGGGTTACCGTCGATTGACCAAGGCCAAGCTCTCGCGCAGCAGCCGACAAACTACCACGTTCTACAACCCGGACGAACGTCCGCATCCGATCCAGGGAAAGGCCTTGATCATCCATTTTTTGGCGAAATCAGGTTCATTACCTCTTATAAATTGATCAATCGCCTTTGGCTACGGCAACCCTTCCAAGGCGGCTGCATGATCGTACCGGCTGTCAATCCGGCATTATGTTCAGGGCGACCTAGGGTAAGATCAGCTTCCAGGCAACGATCGCGAGCGTCACGGCAAGAATGATGCGCACGGACCGCTCATGCAGGCGCGGCGCGAGCAGACTACCGGCGACGATACCTGGAATCGACCCCACCAACAGGGCGAACAGCATCGTCCAGTTGATCTCGCCGATGAACCAATAGCCCATGCCGCCGATCAAAGTCAGCGGCACGGCATGGACGATGTCGGAGCCGACGATTTCGCGGACATCCGTCTGCGGATAGAGCACCAGCAGGACGGTGACACCGAGCGCGCCGGCGCCGACCGAGGTCATCGTGACGAGAATACCGAGCATAAGGCCGAGGATGACTGTGAGCAGAGCAATGTTGCGCGGCGATATCGTTCCGCGTTCGCCGCGCCATTTGCGGATGGCCTTGAGGATCTGGCCACGGAAAATCAGCATCAGCGCCGTCAAAAGCAAAAGACAGCCCAATGACAGGGTGATGGAATGAGCAACGGCGGGGCTCTCGCGATTGACGCCGGCCATGATCCAGAGCATGGCGAGCGCCGCCGGAACGCTGCCTGACGCCAAAAGGCTCACAACCTTCCAATTGACGCGTCCGTGCATGCCGTGCACGGCCGTTCCTGCGGTCTTGGTGATTGCGGCATAGAGCAGATCCGTGCCAACGGCCGTTGCCGGATGGACACCGAAGAGAAGTACGAGCAGGGGGGTCATCAGCGAGCCGCCGCCGACCCCTGTAATGCCCACAAGCATGCCAACGAAAAAGCCGGAAAAGGAATAAAGCGGCTGAAAGGAATCGATCAAACTCAAATTCACGGCCTCTTGAAGCCGTTTGGCAGACCAATACATAAAACGATGAAATCCACGGCTACGTCTGTCCTGCGTTCCACTCTCCCGAAGGGGTAAAGGCGAGGGGGAGTCGAGTCAAGCAAAGCGCCAACCTGAAGTTCCGAATGCTGCGCGCGAAACTTGGTGTTTCGCTCATGGCAAACATGCGCTAAAGCGAGCGGAGCAAGAATAACAGCGACGTAACAGTAAAAGCGGGCCACTGCCTCACATGACCGAAAAAACTCCGTTCTACATCACCACCGCGATCGCCTATCCCAACGGCAAGCCGCATATCGGCCATGCCTATGAGTTGATCGCCACTGATGCGCTGGCACGTTTCCAGCGCCTCGATGGCCGCGATGTCTTCTTTCTGACGGGTACGGACGAGCATGGCCAGAAGATGCAGCAGACGGCGCGGGCCGAAGGCATGGAACCGCAGCAGCTCGCCAATCGCAATTCCGATGAATTCCAGGCGATGGGCAAGTTGCTGAACGCGTCGAATGACGATTTCATCCGCACGACGCAGCCGCGCCACCACGAGACCTCGCAGAACATCTGGAACCTGATGGCCGATGCCGGCGACATCTACAAGGATTCCTATGCCGGCTGGTATTCCGTGCGTGACGAAGCCTATTACCAGGAAAACGAAACCGAGCTGCGCGCCGATGGCGTGCGCTACGGGCCGCAAGGCACGCCGGTCGAGTGGGTGGAGGAGGCAAGCTACTTCTTCAAGCTCTCCGAATACCAGGACCGGCTGCTGAAGCTTTACGAAGAGAACCCGGATTTCATCGGTCCGGCCGAACGCCGCAACGAAGTCATTTCCTTCGTCAAGTCCGGCCTGAAGGATCTATCGATTTCCCGCACGACTTTCGATTGGGGTATCAAGGTGCCCAACGATCCCTCGCACGTCATGTATGTCTGGGTCGACGCTCTGACGAACTATATCACGGCGACCGGCTACATCGAGGATAGGAACAATCCGAGGGCGAAATACTGGCCTGCCGATCTTCATATCATCGGCAAGGACATCATTCGCTTCCACGCCGTCTACTGGCCAGCCTTTCTGATATCAGCGAAGCTGCCGCTGCCGAAGCGTGTCTATGCCCACGGCTTCCTGCTCAACAAGGGCGAGAAGATGTCGAAGTCGCTCGGTAACGTCGTCGATCCGGTCAATCTGGTGAACCATTTCGGCCTCGACCAGGTGCGCTACTTCTTTCTGCGCGAAGTCTCCTTCGGCCAGGACGGCAGCTACAGCGAAGAAGCGATCGGCACGCGCATCAATTCCGACCTCGCCAATGGCATTGGCAATCTCGCCAGCCGCTCGCTGTCGATGATCGTGAAGAACTGCGACGGACAGATTCCTGAATGCGGTCCGCTGACGGATGAAGACAAGGCGCTTTTGGCTCAGGCCGACGCGTTGCTTGCCTCGACCCGCGAAGACATGGGCAAGCAGCTGATCCATCGCGCTCTCGCTTCCATCATCGCGGTGGTTTCCGAAACCGACCGCTATTTCGCGAGCCAGGAGCCCTGGGCGCTGAAGAAGACCGATCCGGCGCGCATGGCAACCGTGCTGTATGTCACGGCCGATGTCGTGCGTCAGATCGGCATTCTCCTGCAGCCCTTCATGCCGGAATCCTCGGGTAAGCTCTTGGATCTCATCGCCATCCCAGCCGACAAGCGCGATTTCGCAGCCCTCGGCGAGGCCGGCCGCCTCGTTGCCGGAACGCCGCTGGAGGCACCAAAGCCGGTCTTCCCGCGCTATGTCGCGCCGACTGCCGAATAAGGTTTTCCATGCTGATCGACACGCACTGCCATCTGGATTTTGCCGACTTCGAAGAGGAGCGCGACGCGATCGTCGCTCGCGCTCACGAGATGGGCGTCAAGCAGATGGTCACCATTTCGACAAAGGTCAGGAAGCTCGACGGATTGCTTGCTCTTACCGAGCGTTATCCGTCAGTTTTCTGCTCGGTCGGCACTCATCCGAACAGCGCCGATCAGGAGCTTGATATCCATACGGAAGATCTCGTGCGGTTGGCAAACCAGCATGAGAAGATCGTCGCGATCGGTGAAGCCGGTCTCGATTACTTCTACGACACCGTCAAACCGGAAGACCAGAAGACCGGCTTCCTGCGCCATATCGCTGCTGCGCGCGAAACGCAGCTGCCGCTCGTCATCCACAGCCGCAGCGCCGACGAGGACATGGCCGCGATCCTGACGGAGGAAACAGGGAAGGGGGCTTTCCCCTTTATCCTCCACTGCTTCTCCGCCGGCCCTGCCCTTGCGCAGACTGGCGTCGAGCTCGGCGGCTATATTTCCTTTTCCGGCATCCTGACCTTTCCGAAATCGGAAGAGCTGCGCGAGATCGCCAAGACTGTCCCACACGATCGTCTGCTGGTCGAAACGGATGCGCCATATCTCGCGCCGAAGCGCTGGCGGGGAAAACGCAATGAGCCATCCTATGTCATCAACACTGCCGAAGTGCTGGCCGATACGATCGGTGTCAGCATGGACGAGATCGCCGACATCACGACCGAAAACGCCTTCCGCTGCTTCTCCAAAATGACGAGGGTCTGACGTCGTGACATACCGGCGACGCTTCACCATTTTGGGCTGTTCATCGTCGCCGGGTGTTCCGCGTATTACCGGCGATTGGGGGGCCTGCGATCCGAAAAACGCAAAAAACCGCCGCACGCGCGCTGCCTTTCTCATCGAGCAGATCGCACCCGATGGCGGCATTACCACCGTCGTCATCGATACCGGTCCGGATTTTCGCGAACAGATGATCCATGCCGGCGTCAGCTTCATCGACGCAGTTCTCTATACCCATGCCCATGCCGACCATATTCACGGCATCGATGATCTGCGCGGCTATTTCCATATCTCGAACGAGCGCATCCCGATCTATGCCGATCCGCCGACGATGGACCGCATTCGCGAAGGCTTTCGCTACTGCCTGGAAACGCCTGCCGGCAGCAGCTATCCACCGATCGTGCGGCCTGTGCTGATCGAAAATCTCGAGAAAAGTTTCGTGATCGATGGGGCAGGCGGTCCGATTCGCTTCTGGCCGCACAAGCAGGTACATGGCGATATCCATTCGTTGGGCTTCCGTATCGGCAAACTCGCTTATTGCAGCGATATCAGCGACTTCCCGCCGGAATCGATAGAAAGAGTTCAGAACCTCGACATTCTGATCATCGACGCGTTGCAGTATCGGCCGCATCCAAGCCATCTGTCGTTGGAGCAATCGCTCGAATGGATCGAACGCTTGGCGCCGAAACACGCCATCTTGACCCACATGCATACGCCGCTCGATTATGAAACCGTACTGGCTGAAACGCCCGATCATGTCGAGCCGGCCTACGATCAGATGCAGATCGAACTCGACGTGGAGGATGATGAGCTATGAGCGAAGATATCAGGAAGCTTTCCAGCCTGGAGCGCGTCGAACTTGCAGCGCGCGCGCTGGGGCTCGACATCTCGATCAAGCGCATGGAGCAATCGACGCGGACCGCCGAAGAAGCTGCCAAGGCCGTAGGATGCGCCGTCGGCCAGATCGTGAAATCTCTGGTCTTCGTCAATGCCGATACGCAGGCACTGACGCTGCTTCTTGTTTCTGGCGCCCATAATGCCGACACCGCTTATATTGCAATGGCTTATGGCGTTCGGCTGAAGCGCGCGGATATCGATCGCGTTCGCGACGAAACCGGCTTTGCCATCGGCGGCGTCGCACCCATCGGCCATTTGGTCGATCTGCCTGTCTTTATGGACGAGAGCCTTTTGGCTTATGATCAGGCCTGGTGCGCGGCCGGGCGTCCGGACAGCATTTTCTCCTGCAACCCAACGACGCTGACCGAGAAGATTGCGGCTAGGGTGATCCGCATCAAAGCGAACTAGAGCAGTTCCAGCAAAAGTGCGAAGCGGTTTTGCGTCTGGAACTGCGTAAAAACAAGAAGATAGAGCGCTTTCGCGATTCGAAGAAAAGCGGAAATGCTCTAAGAATAACGAATGCAGCCGGGCGGTGGTGCCACAGGGAGGATCCGATGGGCGAGGCTTCGGACGGCAAAAGGACCGATACGGCTTCCCGGATAATTCGTGCGACGCCACACGCGATCTTCAGAGCTTTCCTCGATCCCGAAGCACTGGCCTCATGGCTTCCGCCGAAAGGCATGACGTGCCGCATCCAGGTCTTCGAACCGCATAAAGGCGGCAGTTATCGAATGGTGCTATTCTATGATGCACCGGATCATTCGACATCTGGAAAATCCTCCGAGCATACCGACATTATCTCTGGTCAGTTCATCGAGATCGTGGCGTATGAACGCATCGTTCAGGCGGTGGATTTCGAATCCGAGGACGCCGCATTCGGCGGGACGATGACCATAAGCTGGTCCTTGACAGAAGTTCAGACCGGCACAAGGGTCACCGTAGTTTGCGAGAACGTGCCTTACGGCATCAGCAGAGAAGATCATGACGAGGGACTGAAATCGACTCTCGAAAATCTGGCCAACCATCTGGAATAAAATCGAAAAATGTCGAACTCATTGTGGTATTGATATCAGCTTTAGTTCCATAATCTATCTTATCTGATAAGTATGTGTAGCGGCATTTTAGAGATGCGACACATAGGCCAGTTAGAGATGCGACACTCGTCGCCTCTCGGGATGCTGGTCGAACGTCAGGATTGGGGA